>CALXOF010000001.1 GCA_944389945.1 uncultured Kiritimatiellota bacterium
GGCCCCCCGGGGGGCCCCCAGAGGGCCGTCTCTTTCCACCCTTAGAAAACGTACGACCTAATTCTACACTTTCCCCACCCCCCAAAAAGGGCTTGACGTGGGGGGCGTTGGCGCGGTATACTGTAAGCAGTCAATCTGGTGAATGGGCGCGATGCCCAGGCTTATCCCGAAAGGAGCAGGCGATGAAGATTTGGATGTTGTTGGCGGTGACGCTGGTGTGCGCCGGTGGCGCGTATGCGCAGGGACGTTCCCGCGGTGGCTCTTCGGCCCAGCCGAACCAGTTGATTCGCATCCGTGAAATCACGGGCGTGGGTGGCGACAGCGACTATACCACCGCGGCGCCGCAGACCGACGCGAAGTGGAAGAAGAAAATCAACCACACCGACAATTACGCCAAGGACGACGCGAAGGGCTGGCACTACTTCGAGGTGGCCTACGAGGTGGCCAACATCGGCACCGATTCCACCGGAGCCAAGAAGCCTATCCTCGCCATCCCCGAGGTTGAAATCACCTACGCGCTCCTTTATGATATGAGGAAGTCCAAGATTGCCGCCTCTGTGGCCGGCAACGCCAAGAAGGCCGGCGGCGCCATCGGCTGGGACAACCCCAAGCAACTCTATTCCCTCTTCACTGAGACCATCACCTACACCACCATCACCCCCGGCCGTGAGCATTACGCGGCGGTCTGCGTGCCCCCCGCCGCCACCGCAATCTACGGCGACCCCATGGTCTTCTCTGTCGAAATCAAGGTTAACGGCGAGCGCCAGGGTGATATCGCCACGCAGATTGTCGGCAACGCCGCTATCGATGGCAAGAAGCTCGCCGACATCATGCAGGAGCGCGGTCCTGATGGCAAGCCCCGCATGGCGGCCTGGTGGGAGCGCATCGAGAACCTCTCTGAGAGCGTTGTCCGTCGCGAAGGCATCCTGCGCGACCGTTCGATGACCCCCTTCGTGATGGCCGGCGACCAGTACTACGATCAGGTCAAGGCTGAGTGACGCACCGCCCCGCAGGGGCAGAGACGCGAGAGAGATTTATGGAACGGATTCTGACACTCAACATCGGCGCCACGCGCTTGGCGTTGGCCGAGTTCGAGGTGCGGCCCGGGCGCGGGCCCGCCCTCCTGCGCTACACCTTCGGCGAGCTGCCCGAAGGTGCGGCGGAGAGCCCCGACACCTTCTCGGTGGAACTGGAACAGGCCCTGCGCGGCATGATGACGGCCTCGGGCATCCATCCCGGCCGCATCTATGTGGCGCTCTCGGGCCAGATGGCCTTCCCGCGCTTCGTCAAGGTCCTCGCCGAGGGCGACGACAAGATGCGCGAGCAAATCCAGTTCGAGGTCGAGCAGAACGTTCCTTTCCCGCTCTCCGAAGCCATCTGGGACGACGCGCTCATCGGTCAGCCCGACGCCGGCGAACAGCACGTCATGATCGTTGCCGCGCGTTCCGACCTCGTCAAGGCCGTCGCCAAGGGCCTTTTGAACGCCGGGTGCGAGCCCGAGCTGGTGGACGTGGCGCCCGTGGCGCTCTACAACGCCGTCCGCTTCAACTATCCCGAGGATGAGGGCTGCACGCTGGTGGTGGACATCGGCGCGCGCTGCACCAACCTGGTCTTCGTGGAGCAGGAGCGCATCTTCTATCGCACCATCCCCGTGGCCGGCCACACCATCACCGCCGAGATTGCCAAGCAGTTTGGCCTCTCGATGGAAGATGCCGAGACCTTCAAGTGCACGCAGGGTTTGGTGGCCCAGGGCGGTGCCTTCGCCGTCGATGACCCCGATGTCGACCGACTCTCCAAGGTCATCCGCAACGTGATGACCCGCCTGAACGCGGAAGTCTCGCGCTCCATCGCCTTTTACCGCAGCCAGCAGGAAGGCTCCGCGCCCGTCCGCGTCCTCCTCTCCGGCGCCTCGTCCCAGCTCCCCTACATGCAGAACTTCTTCGAGGAGAAGTTGCAGGTGGAGGTGGACTTCCTCAACCCCTTCCAGACCGTCGGCTATCCCACCGACGTCGATGCCGAGCAGTTCGGCTCGGATGCCTTCTCGCTCCCTGTGCTCGTGGGCCTGGCCCTGCGCCGCGGCCTCACCTGCCCGGTGGAAATCAGCCTGGTCTCGCCCGAGATTGTTGCGCGCAAGGCCTTCCGCAAGCGCATCCCCTTCTTCGCCATCTCCGCCGCCGGCGTGATTGTCTTCATGGGCATCTGGCTGGCCTACGTTGGCATGCTCGGTGGAATCTACGAGAAGCAGTCCAAGGAAGTCAGCAACCAGCTTTCCGACTACAACAATCTCAAGAGCAAGTACGCGGACGCGGACGAGAAGGCCACGGAGGTCAAGGAACTGGCCGACGCCTACGGCACACTCCTCGCTAGCCGCGACACCTGGCGTGACATCGTACGCGCCGTCGACGACTCCGTAGCGGGAATCTCCGCCAAGGGTAACATCAGCAAGGACAACACGGCCAAGGGTAAGTTGTGGGTCACCAAGCTTGTGCCCAAGCGTGAGGGCAACGCATTACAGGGCATTACCCTCTCCGTCTCCGTCTGGAGTGACAGCGAGGATGATTTTGCTGCCTCTGGTAAGACCATCGACGAAACCGTCATTGCCAACCTCGCCAAAGCTGAGGTCGGCGAGACCAAGGTTTTTGAGACGGATAACATCGTACTCGACCGCAAGGGAGGCAGTGGCAAGGTCGATCAAACCCAAGGTCAAGTGAAGAAGTCCGAGTGGATGACGTCCTTTGACATTACTGCCAATCTCTCCGGCGTCAAGAAAGCGCAGCCGAAGACGTCTTCGAATCGTCGCACGCGTAGGAGGTAAGCTCTGATGGACCAGAAACAAAAGCAACTCCTCATCGCCGTTGGCGCTGTCTGCGGCATCATCGTCCTTGCCCTCGCCTACTTCCTCTTCTCCGCCGTTGGCGAAAATGCCGACCTCAAGAAGAAGCGCGACAAGGACATGTCCGCACTCCTGGCTGGTAACCGTGCGAAGCCCTATCCCTCCGAGGCGAATCGCAGCGTCCGCGAGGATGATGCCAAGAACGCCGAAGCGCAAATTGCAGAGGTCAAGAAGGTCCTTGCTAAGGGCAACGATGTTCTTGCTCGTTCCGTAGGCCAGACATCCTCGAAATCTAATTTCCAAGAGTTCGTTAGTGAGAGCACTAAATCGGAATCTGGTTTCCAAGAGGTCATTCGTACGCGCGTTGATGAGCTTAATCGGCGTCAGAAGACTCCCACTGCCCAGCGCGTGCGTGGGCAGACCGCTCAGAATCTGCAGGAGGAGATGAACTACTCCTTTGAACGTTATATCAAAGATAAGAAGTTGCCTGATAAACCGAACATCCCGCGTTTGGCTCGCCAGTTCGCCACCATTTATCACGTTTGTGACACCCTTGTGGATAACGGCACCATTCTGATTACCGATGTCCAGCGTACGCGCTTTGACGGTGGCGCCGCCGAGGAAGAGGAAGAGACCACCACCCGCCGTCGTCGTTCCTCCCGCCGCAATGAGCCCGCGGAAGCGACCACGTCCACCTATCCCTTGCCGGTCATCCAGGCCGCCGCGGAAGCGGATGGTGAGGGAACGGCGAAGACTGCGAAACCGGTCGACGTTGCCAAGGTCGCCAAGGCCCTCAAGGACGACGGCGTGGTCTGTGAGAGCTACGCCATCACCTTCCGTGCGCCCTACGCCACCATCGCCAAGACCCTCAACGACTTCGCCGCCGACGACCTCTTCATCGTCGTCACCGACCTCTCCATCACCAGCCAGAGCCTGGTCGAGACCAAGGCCGAAGAGCTCGTTCGCAAGCGCCGCACCATCCGTGACTCCGCGCTCAATCGCGCCCGGGCCTCTGCCGAGAATGCCGCGCGCGCCGAGGAGCTCGCCAAGCGCGGACTCTTCGAGGGTGTCGCCGTCGACCAGCGCCTCGTCTCCGACCCCGAGACCGCTGATCCTCTCCAGATTGTCCTCCGTTTCGACGTCTACACCGTCGAAGCTCCCAAGGCTGACGAAGCACCCGACGCTCCCACGGCCCCTGAAGCCGGCGCGGCCGCACCCGAGAAGGAAGGGAACTGACCATGGCCAAAGATCTTCCACCCATCCTGCGTCAATACGACCGCCTCATCGCTGTCGGCGTCTTGGCTGCCGTCGCAATCTCCTTGATTTACCTTGTTGTCTTCGGCATCAAGGCCAGGGACGATGAGGAGAAATTCAAGACCAGCGTCGCCGCGCCGGACAGCGAGGTGAAGCCCCTCGAGGACTTCTCCGCCCTCTCTGCGGCAATCGCCGCCGTTGGCAAGCCCGATCGTGCCTCCACCCTCAAGGTGCGCGCCTCCGCCGCGGAGCCCGACCTCTTCACCCCCGAGCGCCGCGTCTTCTGCATCAAGTGCGCCAGCCCCATCACCTTCGAGGGCGAGGACCGCGACGAGGCGCAGAAGTGCTCCATCTGCGGTGCCGATCAGCCCGTCAAGGAGAAGATCGACTACACCACCGTCGACAGCGACGAAGACGGCCTGCCCGATGTCTGGGAGACCGCCAACAAGCTCGACCCCAACGACCCCGCCGACGCCGATGCCGACAACGACAGCGACGGCTTCACCAACATCCAGGAATACCAGGCCAAGACCGACCCCAACGACCCCAAGAGCCACCCCTCCTACGATGGCTTCCTCCGCGTGGGCGAAATCACCGGCACCAAGGTCCCCCTGCGCATCATCAACGCCATGCGCCTCCCCGATGAGACGGGCGCCGACGGCAAGCCGAACCAGGCCTACCGCGTGACCTTCGTCTCCGTCGCCGAAGACGGCACCCCCGGCACCGCGAACATCGTCGCCAAGACCGGCAAGCCCGTCTACAAGAGCAAGGGCGTCATCGAGACCAGTTCCGCAATCGGCAAGAGCGGTTTCTCTATCGTCAGCTACAACCGTGTGGACAAGAAGCCCATCAAGGTTGGTCCGCATGGCACCACGCAGCTGATTGAGGTCTCCACCGCCGTTGTCAAGCGCGACTCCGATGGCAAGACCGCCACCCTCACCCACTGGGATAGGAACAACCCTGATTGGCCCGGCGAGCCCCTCCTCGAGCAGAAGGTCGAGCTTTCCTGCGAGCTCTCCGGCGTTGAGCCCGCCACCCTCATCGAAGGCGGCACCTACCGCGTCAAGAGCGACACCTACGTCGTCAAGAAGATCAATCCCGACGCCAAGACCGTCACCCTGGTGCATCGCGCGGATAAGCGCGAGGTCGTCGTCGGCGAGTCTGGGCCGGTCGCGGCCGCCGCCAAGCCTGCGGCCGCCAAGCCCACCCCGGCCCCGGCCGCGGCTCAGCCTTCGGGAGGTCAGAAGAAATGACCTCAACCCTTGATTTTGCGGGCTTCCAGCCCGTTGTCGTAGCCCCACGCGCAACCTTTGCCGCCAAGGGCAAAACCGCAAAAAGCAATTTTTTCGCCACCGCCGGGTTACCCGGCTTGGCGAAAAAATAAGCCCGATGCGGTTTTTGAGTTGAAATAATCGTTGCGATGGGCTATACTGACATCACGATTTGGATTTGGGCGAGGCCCAATAAAAGCGGAGAACACGTGCTATGACACACTTTGTGCGCTATGCAATGGTCGGCGTGATGGTCGCCGGGGCGTCTTACTGCGCCCACGCGCAAGAAGATGACCTCGATGCGCTCTTGAGCGATTTGCTCGCCGAAGAGTCCGCCGTCGAGCAGGAGGAGCCTCAGGCCGAGCCGGCCCCTGAGGTCCCCGCCGAGCCCGAGGTCGCCGAACTTCCCGAGGCTCCCGCGCCAGAGGTCTTGGACGACGTGCCCGCGCCCGTTGTGGAAGCGGCCGACGAAGTGGCTGGGGAGGCGTTGGATGCCGCCCTCGACACGCTCGTCGATGAAGCCGAGACCCCCGCCGAGCCCGAAGTGCCCGCCCCTGTCGAGGAAGTCGCCGAGGTGGCCGAGGAGCCCGCGCCTGAGGTGCCCGCCCCCGCCCCCGTTGAGGAGGCCGTCGCTGAGGTGGTCGAGGAGCCCGCGCCCGAAGTCCCCGCCGAGGAAGTCGCCGAGATCCCCGCTGAGGTGCCTGCGCCTGAAGTTCCTGCCGAGGAAGTCGCTGAGGTTCCCGCTGAGGAGCCTGCGCCTGCCGCCCAAGCCGACGAAGCGGCTGGTGCTTTGCTGGCAGGTGTCGATGCCGAAGCCCCCGCCGTTGAGCTCTCCGAAGAGGACAAGGCTTTCAACGAACTCGAGGCGCTCATGCGCCTCAAGAATCTGGGCCTCGACAACCACGCCAAGGCTTGCCTCAACCGAGCCCGTGAAATCATGAGCACGCCGCCCGAGCCCGGCAAGGCCATGGATCACTACAAGGCCGCCATCAAGATGTACACCGACGCCAAGGAGTACTTCCGCGAGCTCGAGGCCAACCTCCCCCTCAAGGATGAGTGCGACCGCGGCATCCGCGAGGCTCGCTACCGTCAGGCCTTCTCCCTCTTCGCCAACGACAAGGATTACGGCGCCGCCCTCAACCTCGCCCAGCAGGTGCAGCGCGAAGGTCACCCCAAGGCCGCCGCCCTCATCGCCGCCATCAACGCTGAGGTCAATCGTCCGCCGGAAATCCGTCCCACCCCCGTTCTCCCCGAGTTCGCTCAAGAGGATTACCAGCAGGCCCGCCTCGACGTGATGGAGCGTTACAAGCGCGCCACCGTCTACTACCACCTCGCCAAGTACAAAGAGGCCATCGACCAGCTCGACCTCATCCTCCGCGATGACCCCAACAACGAGGATGCCATCAGCCTCCGCGAGCGCATCGCCAAGCGCAAAGATAGCCGCGACCGTCAGCTCCAGGCCTCCACCCACGCCGAGATGATCGACCAGGTCTCCTTCAACTGGACCCCTGTCGGCGCTCTCGCCCGTGACTCCGAGGAGCTCTACGCGCCCACCGTCTCCACCGGTACCGCCGCCCCCGTCGACGAGCAGGGCCAGCGCGACGAGCAGGCCGTCATCGCCAAGCTCCAGTACATCCGCCTCCCCGAGTTCTCCATTCGCCCGCCGAGCACCCTCGCCGACGCCGTGCAGATGTTCGCCGAGATGTCCCGCACCTATGACCGTCCCGAGCTTCCTCCGGAAGAGCGCGGCCTCTCCTTCGTGCTGAACATGAACTCCGGCGCCCCCACTCCCGCCGCCGACGTCGAGGCCGATCCCTTCGCCACCACCGACACTTCCGCCTCCAGCGGCCTGCCGCCCATCCAGAACATCAGCCTCACCTGGGTCACCCTCAAAGAGGCGCTCGACATGGTCTGCATGGTCACCAACACCAAGTACATCGTCCGCGGCAAGAACGTCATCGTCGTTCCCAACACCTTCGTTGAAGGTGAGATGGAGACCCGCACCTACAACGTCATGGGCGACCTGATGGACAAGGTCAGCGGCGTCCAGGCCGACCTCCAGGCCTCCTCCGACTTCGGTTCCTCCTCCGGCGACGACTGGGGTAGCATGGACACTGCCTCCCTCTCCTCCGGCGGCGGCTCCGCCACCCCCGATCAGCTGAAGAGCTTCTTCCAGGAGCTCGGCGTGCCCTTCGAGGGCGATGCGCGCATCGTTTACCTCCCCACCATCGGTAAGCTCCGCGTCACCAACACCGCCCAGAACCTCGCCATCTTCGAAGGCATCCTCGAAGAGCTCAACGTCACCCCCTATCAGATCGAGGTTGAGGCTCGCTTCGTCGAAGTCAGCCAGGAAGACCTCAACTCCCTCGGCTTCGAGTGGCAGCTCAATAGCGACATCGTCGGCACCATCGGTTCCGGCATCGACTGGGCTGACAGCGCCATCACCGGCAACCCCTCCGGCGGTTCTGGTGCGGGCGGCATCGGCGCCACCGGTGACCACGTCTTCCGTCCCGGCTCCATCAGCGGTACCGGCGATGGCAACGTTGCCATCCACGGAGGCTCCTTCAACAACGGCATGCGCTTCCTCGGTGACTCCTCCACCTACGCCAACCGCATCAACTTGAGCGGCGCCACCCTCGCCCCCAACGACGAGTTCCTCGGCTTCTCCGCCGTCTTCGGCCAGATGGATGTCTCCCTCATCCTCCATATGCTCGCCCAGCGCACCGACACCGACATGCTCTCCAGCCCGAAGGTGCTCGCCCGCCCGAACGAAGAGGCCCTCATCCGCGTCGTGACCGAGTGGATTTACCCCACCGAGTTCGACGTCACCGAGCTCGACAACGACGACAACAACGACAACAACAACAACTGGGGCATCGGCAACGGCGGCACCACCGTCCAGGCCCCGCCCGTCAAGTTCGCCGTTGAGCCTCAGTCCTTCGAGAAGCAGGATGTCGGTGTCTCCCTCCAGGTCATCCCGCAGGTCTCCCAGGAAGGCCAGATGATCAACCTCACCGTCGCCCCCAAGGTCGTGGAATATCTCGGCGACTTCGAGTACGGCATGCAGGTCCCCTACGTGCAGTACGGCATGACCGGTGGCGTCGTCACCTCCGCCGAGGTCGAGTACTACCAGGTCTCCATGCCTCAGCCCATGTTCCACTTCCGCGAGATCAACACCTCCCTCTCCGTCTACAACGGCTCCACCGTGGTCATGGGCGGTTTGATCACCGAGAACCGCAACTCCTTCGAGGATAAGATTCCGATTCTGGGTGACCTGCCCTTCATCGGCTTCCTCTTCCGCTCCACCGGTGAGTACAGCGAGAAGCGCAACCTCCTCGTCTTCCTCACCGCCCGCCTCGTCGATCCCGCCGGCCGTCCCCTCAAGACCGCCACCGATGGTCGCATGGGTGCCGGCGCCATGAACACCAGCGCCTCCGACACCATGTCCTCCACCGTCCAGCCCTAAACGCGGCGAAACACACCAAAAAGCCCCGGCACCGCCGGGGCTTTTTTGTTCTTCCCCACCGACTTTTCCTCCACCGCCAAAAGGGTCTCGGCGAAACCCTTAAGGGTCCGCCCTGAGACCCTATAGTGGTCCGAGGTCAACCACTATAGTGGTCGGGGTCGAGACCCTATAGTGGTCCAGGTCGAAACCCTTAAGGGTTCTCTAGGGACGGCTCAAGCCTCCCCTTGGCAGTCCTGCGTGTGGTCAGTAGTGTCCGGGGAAATCGGCAAGCCTCCTTTTTCGCAAAAACGCCGGTGCGCGCGAAGCCAGATGGGCTAACGCCGGTCGCTTTGCGGGCTAAACGCCCGCTGATCGCTCCTTCCCGCCCATCGTCTTCGCGCTTGAAGGAGAGAAGGAGGGGTGTGGGGCAAAGCCCCTCCCCGACAAAACCAAACTTCCAAGCCTCCAAGCTTCTAAACTTCCTCATTTCCTTTTGGCGCAGGAAAGTGGGGCGCGGGAGGGCGCACGACTGTGCGCCCGGCGTTAGCGCCCCACCTTTCCTGCAAGATTTGCTTCTTTGCGGTTCTTTCATTTTTCCGGATTGTATTGGCGGGGGCTTACTTGACAGGGATGGGGAGGTGTGCTAGAGTATAGCCGTTTTGGACGTAAGTCCCGGGGTGGCATTCCCCTTTCCGTGCCGCGCCGTGTCTGTAGGAAAGGGAAGGAGAAACCAACCATGAAACTCACTCCGTTCGCCTGCGCGGCGTTGGGCCTCATTGCCCTCACCGGTTGCACGTCTTATTACACCGAGCGCGGCGCTCAGCCGCTCGTCAACCCCGGCGCGTTGGCCGGCCCCGAATACCACACCGATTGGCAGGTCGCCGACAAGAAGGTCTCCGCCGAAGGCTCCGCCAAGGTCATCTTCTGGGTCTTCACCAGCGGCGAGCCCAAGTACGCCGAGGTCCCCGGCTTCACCGCCGGCATCTTCCCCATCGACCGCGCCATCTACAAGGCCAAGGCCGCCGCCACCTATGAGGCCTGCGCCGCCAACAAGGCCGACGCGCTCCTCGGCGTGACCTACTCCTACAAAATCACCGACTACTTCTTCACCTCCGTCGTCGAGTGCCAGGTGCAGGGCTTCCCGGCCACCATCACCGGTGTCAAGATTCAGGAAGACCGCCCCGTCCTCATCGACAAGACCAAGGAGCTCATCCGCGTCAAGCCCTATGAGTCCATTCAGGATCTCTCCGGCACTCCGCGTATCGGCGTCTACGATTACCGTGGTGCCAAGACTTCCGTCGGTGGCGCCGCCGCCACGTCCGACTATCCCTGGCCGCTCTCCCTCTTCATGTGAGCCCCAGGCGATTGCCCAAAAGGCCCTCGGCTCCCCGCCGAGGACCTTTTTTGTGTCGGGCCAAGCCTTTTTCCGGAGACTGCGCTCAATACTGTCCAGGGAAAATAGGCCGCAAAGACGCGACTCTTGTAGGAAAGAAGGGGCGCCAACGCCGGGCGCATATCCGTGCGCACTCCCGCGCCCCACTTTCCTGCGCCGAAGATACTTGAGAGACGGCCCAAGCGCGAAGACGATGGACGGGAGGGAGCGGTCAGCGGACGTTTAGCCACAAAGCGACCGCTGAAGCCTCTATTGTTCAGTTAGGGCACGTTGCAGACGTGCCGGGGGTGCAAAGAGAACGAAGGGGCGTGCCCCTGCCACCCCTGCCGGGCTGTGGGGCAGCGCCCCACAGCCTTCTAATCAGCCAATCAGCCAATTTCTTTATGTGCCTTCGTGTCTTTTGTGATTTAAAATATTCTGGCAGTCCTGCCGGCGGTAGCCGGCCCCAAATCTGCCAAAATCTGCGAAATCTGCGGTTCCCCTTTGCACCGTGTTCTCTGTGTTCCTCTGTGAACCACTCTGTGAGTCTCTGTGATCTAAAACCAACGGCGGGAAGTTTGGTAAAATAGGAGGGATGTATCTAAAGGCGCTGGAGATTCAGGGCTTCAAAAGCTTCGCGGACAAGACGCGGCTCACGTTCGAGCCGGGGATGATTGCCATTGTGGGGCCGAATGGCTGCGGCAAGAGCAACGTCTCGGACGCGATTCGGTGGGTGCTCGGCGAGCAACGCCCCAGTGCCCTGCGTTGCGCCAAGATGCAGGACATCATCTTCAACGGCACAGACGCGCGCAAGCCTTTGGGTATGGCCGAGGTGACGCTCGTCTTTGCCGAATGCGAACAGGCCCTGGGGACGGAGTTTGACGAGGTCTCCATCACGCGGCGCGCCTATCGCGACGGCGCGAACGCCTACTTCCTGAATAAGACCCCTTGCCGCCTGAAGGACATTCAGCGTCTCTTCATGGGCACGGGCGTGGGTACCACGAGCTACTCTGTCTTGGCCCAAGGCCAAATTGATGCCATCCTCTCCTCGCGTCCCGAGGATCGCCGCGCCGTCTTCGAAGAGGCCGCCGGCGTGACCAAGTTCCGCGCCGACCGCCGCGAGGCCCTCCGTAAAATCGGCCAGACCGAAGAGAACCTCACCCGCCTCACCGATATCCTGCGCGAACTGCGCCGTCAGGCCAACCAACTGCAACGTCAGGCCGAGAAAGCCGAACAGGCTCGCACCCTCCGCACGGAGCTGCGCGGCATCGACCTGGCCTTGGCCAAGCGTCAGGCCGGCGCCCTCGAGGCGGCTATCGCCGCCCAAGGTATGGCCCTGGCCGAGGCCGCAAACAAGATTCTTTCCATCCAAGCCGAGGCTGAGGCCGGTGAGCGCGCCATTGCCTCCGCCAACGCCCGTATCCAGGCCGGCGAGGACGCCATCGCCAAGCTCTCCGAGGAGGCCGCTGCCTCCGCCGCACGCCACACCCGCGCCCAGGAAATCATCCAGACCAACCTCGCGCGTATCGCCGAATATCGCGCCTGGGCCGAAGGTCAGGCCGTTGAACTCGAGGCCGCCCGTAAACGCTTGGAAGAGGGCGAGCGCGAGCAGGACGAAGGTCCCGACCCCGACGACTTTGAGGACGAGCGCGAGACCCTTCAGAACCTCTTGGACGACGCCCAGGACGCCTTCGACGCGCGCAAGGCCGCTCTCGACGCCGCCCGTGCCGAACTCCAAGAGGCCCGCGACGCCTTGGCCGACTGCGACCGCCGTCAGCTGGCTTGGCAACAGGCCCTGGCCAAGGCCGATGCCGGGCGCGAGGCACGTCTCCTCAAACGCGAACGTCTGGCTGCCGAGGTCGCCGAAGCCGAGCGCCTCCGCGACGAACGTACCGCCGCCCGTGATGCCGCCGCCGCCGAGGCCGAGTCCAACCGTCAGACCGCTGACGAGGCCCGCGAGGACGTCATCACCATCGACGAAGACCGCTCCTTCGCGGCGGACGACATCGCCCAGGCCCAGGCCCGTCAGGCCAAGAGCCGACAGGAGCGCGCCGCCATCGAGGCCCGCCGCGACCTGCTCTCCCGTCCCGCTCCCGGCGAACGTCCCGACGCGGGCCGCCGTCTCTTGGACCCCGAGAATCCCTTCGGCCTCTCGGCCGGTGATGTGTTGGGGCCGTTGGCCGAAGCTGTGGACCCGCCGGTGGAGTTGCGCCGCGCCGTGGAGGCCGTGTTGGCGCCTTGGGCACATGCTTGGGTGGTGCGCACGCCGGAGACGGCCCGCAGGATTTTGGACACGGTGGCCGAGCGTTGGCCCGAGGAATCCATCCAGGTGCTCGTGGCGCAGGAAGGCGCCGCACCGGCGGGGTCGCTTGCCGCGCAGGTGCCCGTCAAGCCCGGTTTCGAGGGGCTTGCCGCGCGCC
The DNA here is from genome assembly GCA_944389945.1 of uncultured Kiritimatiellota bacterium. Taxonomy (GTDB): domain Bacteria; phylum Verrucomicrobiota; class Kiritimatiellia; order RFP12; family DVOR01; genus Spyradenecus. Next base: position 12,596 of record CALXOF010000001.1, read on the forward strand.
TCTTGGGTGGATGGTCCGTGGGGGATTCCGCCGAGGGCGCGTGTGTCTCTCTGGATGGGACGCTCTATTATAAAGAAGGCGGTGGTCTGCGGTCGGTCGGCGATGGCGCAGACCCCTTGGCGCGCCGCCTGGCGTGCGAGGAACTCGACGCCCAGGCCGATGAACTCTTGCGCGCCGAGCAGGCCGAGGAGCACACTATCGCCGATGCCCAGGCCCGTATGGAGGCCTTGGGGTCGCGGTTGCGCGAGACCCAGCGGACCCTCGAGAAGGCCCAGCGCGCCGCCAACCAGGCCGAGGGCGCCCTTGTCGCCGCCGAGCGCGACGCCTCCGCCGCCGAGGCTCGCCGCGCCGAATTGGCCGCACGCTTGGCCGAAGCCGAGGCCGACCTGGGCCGTGAGGACGCCGGTTGCGAGGAGGCGCGTCAGGGATTGGCCGGCCTGGCCGACGAACGCGAGCGTCTGACCGCCGCCGCCGGCGAGGCCACCGCCCGTATGCCCGCCCTCGAGGGCGAGGTCGACGCCGCTAGCACGCGTCTGAGCGAGGCGCGCTTCCGCATGGCCGGCTTCGTCCAGCGCCGCGAGCACGCCCTGGCCCAACGGCGCGACCGCGAGGCCCGTCTCAAGGAGTTGCGCGAGACCATTGCCCAGCGCGAGGCCTCCGGGGCCTCCTGCCAGGCGAACATCGAGCGTCTGGAGGGCGACAACGCCCGCATCGTCGCCTCCCTCGACGGCATGGAACAGGAGACCCTCGCCCTGCAAGCCCAGATCGAGAAGGCCCGCGCCGACCGTCTGGAACTCAACGCCCTGCGCGAGCGCCTCGAGGCCGCCAGCGCCGGCGCGCGCCGTACCCTACAGGAGGCCCAAGAGGCCAAGGCCAAGGCCGAGGTCGCCATGGCCGAGGGCCGTACCCGCCACCAAGCCCTCATGGAGCGCCTCCTGCGCGACTACGGCGTCCAGCCCGGCACGCTCAACGACGAACCCTGCGCCGAGTGGCCCGAGGGCGAGGCCCCCGAAGATGCCGCGCTCGAGTCCCGCCTGGCCGAGCTCCGCGCCGCACTCGACCGTATCGGCCCCGTCAACCTCCTGGCCATCGACGAATACAAGCAGCTGGAGGAGCGCCACGCCTTCTACCAGGCGCAGGCCGACGACCTCTCCCGTTCGCGCGACGAGCTTCTGGGCCTCATCAAGACCATCAACGAGACCTCCGGCAAGATGTTCCGCGACACCTTCGCGCGGGCCGACGCCAACTTCCGCGAGATGTTCACCCGCCTCTTCAACGGCGGCGAGGCCCGTCTCGCCCTCCTCGAGAACGACGAAGACCCCCTCGAGTGCGGCATCGACATCATCGCCCGTCCCCCCGGCAAGAAGCCGCAGACCATCAGCCTGCTCTCCGGCGGCGAGCGTACCATGACCGCCGTCGCCCTCCTCTTCGCCATCTTCCTCATCAAGCCCGCACCCTTCTGCCTCCTCGACGAGCTCGATGCCGCCCTCGACGACAGCAACATCGGCCGCTTCGTCGACGCACTCAAGGACTTCCTCGTCCACTCGCAGTTCCTCATCATCACCCACAACCAGCACACCATCGCCGGCTCGGACATCGTGTACGGCGTGACGATGCCCGAAAAGGGCGTCTCGCGCACCCTCTCGATGCGTTTTGACCGACGCGCCTAGGAGCCCGCCATGCCTGCCCTCATCATCGAGTTCGACCCCCTCTTCCTCGGCGGCTTCGCTCTCCCCGCAGAAGTCCTCTCCGAGCGCCTCCTCAAATACGGCCTCCCCGACGACGACCCCTTCCGCTTTGTCCGTCGCCTCTACGGCAAGCCCAGCGGCGACGCCCTCCGCGCCCTCCTGCCCGCTAGCGTCGATGTCGCGCACGTGGAGCGCCGTCTCGCCGCCACCTACGCCGCCCTCCTCCAGCAAAACGCCCAACAGGCCGTCCGCGGCGTTCGCGCCTTCCTCCGCCCCTTCGCCAAGCAAGGCGTCCGCCTCGCCCTCGTCACCCGCCTCCGCCAGCCCATCGTTGATGAACTGGTCGAAGGCGTCCCCGGCGGTGCGCTTGCCGTGCTCGACCCCCAGCCCCTGGCCGTCGGCCTCATGCCCGAGACCCTCCAGGCCGCCATCGTCGCGCTCGGCCTGCCCGTGCGCCAATGCTTCGGCCTGATGGCCTGCGGCGCCAGTGTCCGCGCCGCGCTCCGCGTGGGCCTCCGCGCCGCCGCCGTGCCCGACCCCATGGTCGCCTTCGAAGGCTGCGCCGGCGCCGATTTCGTCTGCGACACCTTCTCCCGCTCCCTCGTCTCCAAGCTCCGCGCTAAGCTCAGCTGATTGGCTGATTAGCTGATTGGTGGGGCGGCGGTGCCGCCCCGGGAGGGAACCGCAGATTTCACAGATTTTGAGCAGATTAAGGGCGTGCTAGCGCACGCAGGACGCTCATTGGAAGCTTAGAGGCTGACCGTGGAAGGTTTGGCGCGTTGCGCCTGCACGGGCTTTCTTGATGGGGCTCCGCCCCGCGCCCTGTAGTTTCTTTGTCGCCCCGCAGGGGCGCTCCTGAATCTCCTGTGCCGCCTTTGCATCGTGGTAGAACGACAGCGCCCCCTCTTTCCTGCAAGAGTTGCGTCTTTACGGGTCCCCATTTTCCAGGGCACGACCGGGCGACTTGACTCGGGGGGGGGTAAGCTATACTAGTCTTTTCTGTGTTATGAAAGGACTTGATGATGGCCCACTCCGGTAACATTCTCTTTTTGGGTGGCGATGACGCCCAACGCAAGGCAATTCAGGCCGCGCTGAAACAGGCGTGCATGGGGCATGCGCTCTGGGACTTCTCTGAAGATGTCGAGAGGGGCAAGCAGACGCTCTCTTTTATTAATGGGACGCGTGTCTGCACCTTTGCATTTCGCCCACTTCCCGAAGACGTCCTTGCTTGCCGCAAGGCGGCTGCAGGGGTGGGCGTGACCTTTTTGGTTTGCATGGTGGAGGCCTCCGGTGAACCGTCCCAGTCCGTCTCACAGGCGTTGGAGGCGTTGCGGCAAGACCCGGCCTCCCCGACCGTCTATCCGCTTCTTTTGCTCGGAGCGAACCCCACGCAGATGGAGCGCGCGCTTCTGAAGTGGGGTGGGATGGGGCTTTCTCTTGGGGGCTCGCCGGATGCGCCTTATGGCATGAATGCTCTCTTGGCTCGTTGTCTGCCGTGGATGGCGATGGGCGAGGCACAGGGTGAGCTCACTGTTGCGGAGGTCGAGACGTTCTGGGGCGACTATTGCCGCTATGGCACCCTCAAGGCCCTCAATCGCTTGACGTTGCGCCTCAAGGACGAAGGCATTCTCGCGCCGCTTGACTATGCCTGGTTCCTTCCGCAAGGGACGCGCACCGTGCTCTCAGAGGACGTCCGCGCCGACCTCACAAAGTTGGTGTCGCTCTTGCCAAAGAGCGGTTGTAGCGCCCTCACCGTGGCCGCTCGCAAGCAATACATCGCGCGAATCGACCGCTTGGAACTCAACACCTTCCAAGTGCGGGAGTGGCGCACCGCTTTCACGATAGCGCTAAAGGCCGCAAAGTTCGAGAAGGAAAAGCCCGCCCTGCCCGCGCGGGGGGAGGGGTAATCCGCTTCGACAACCGCTCCTTCGAGTGCCAAAGAAGACGCCGTTGCGGGGAGTTTTCTCTTTTCGTTTGAGGGGCGCATGAGCCCTCGCGCTTGGTTTGGTGCCAGTCTCTTGCTGGGCCTTTTAGGCGTTCCTGTCATTGCAATTTTGGCAGTGACTTCCGAGGAAGAAAGGTTCGTGCTTTTGATCACTTTTGGCATACCTCTGGGAATTGCGTGGATATGGGGGATATGCGCCACATCGGTGAGGCGCTTGCACGACATGGGTGCTCCGGGTGCCTTGATTTTGCCGGAGGCGGTTGCGCTGGTGGCAAGCCTCATTAAAGTGTGTGTGATGCTGTGCGCCGCGGATGATACGGTTGTCGCAGTGGAAAGCGGGTGGTCGCGCATGATCAGCTTTGTCATCGCGGTCGTTGGTTTTATTGTGATGATGATGCCGGGAGACCCAAAGGAAAATAAATACGGCGCCCCGTCGGTGTGAGCCTCGTGATTCTCCAAGTATTCTGGCAGTCCTGCGTGCGCTAGCACGCCCTTAATCTGCTCAGAATCTGAGGAATCTGTGGTTTCTCCATTCTGGCAGTCTGTCCGTCGCGCTTACTGCGCGTTCCGTAGCCGTGGAAGGTTTGCGGCTTCGCCGCTGCACGCTTCGTTTTCCGTTCTCCGGGGCGCGTCAGCGCCCCTTATGTTATACTGTATGCAAGGAGCTGAGCCATGGAAGAAGAGAAAATTGCACAGGGAACCTATAACTTCCGCAATATGCGGGAGGATGGCTATCGCTATGTGGACAAGACAGCAGTGCTCTATCCGCTTGTCACGCGCGGGCGAGATTCCTTCTTTTTCATCTCCCGTCCGCGGCGCTTCGGCAAGTCGCTGATGCTCTCCACCTTGGAGTGCCTCTTCCGCGGCGAGCGCGACCTCTTCAAGGGCCTCGCCATCGACAAGATGGACTATGACTGGAAATCTTATCCTATCCTCCACTTCAATTTCGCGGGGCTCAAGGTAGAGACGCTCGAGACCTTCAAGATTGACTTTCGCAGTTACGTCAAGGAGACGTTGACCAAGGCCGGATGTACATGGAATGAAGCGGACTTCCCCGGCGCCAACTTCAGCCGAGCCATTAACACGCTGGCGGAAGCCTCGGAACAGAAGTCGGTGGTTATCCTCATCGACGAGTACGACGCGCCCGTTGGCCACGCACTGAACGATATCAAAAAGACCGAAGCCATTCGGCAAGAACTGTCGGATTTCTACATCCAAATCAAGAACAATGTCGGCGCCATCCGCTTCATGCTGATGACCGGCGTCACGCGGTTCACTCAGCTCTCCGTCTTCTCGGCCCTCAACAATCTCACCGACCTCACGATGGACGAGCGCTATGCCACGCTTCTCGGCTACACCGATGAGGAGTTGGAGGCCAACTTCAGTAAGACGCTGCACCGCCATGCCGAGGTCATGGGGCTCTCCTATGAAGATTACCGCGAAAAACTCCGCTGGTGGTTCAACGGCTACCGTTTCTCTCCGGATTGTGAGGATAAAGTTTACAATCCCTATGCCATTGGGCAAACCCTTGGCGCATTGAAGCGTCGCTTCGTCGGCACCTGGATCCGTTCCGGCACGACCTCCACCGTCGTCAACTATTTCGCGAATAACCAACTCGCCGAACAGGATTACGAAAACGTTGAGGATATCTCCGAGGAGGATTTGGACGTTTGCGGGCTGAAGAACATCCTTCCCATCGCCATGCTCTACCAAAGCGGCTACCTCACCATCAAAGATTTCCAAGACGGTGTCTTCACCCTCGGCATCCCGGACGAAGAGGTCCGCCGCGCCTTCAACTCGCAACTCGTTCAGAAATTCGCCGAGAAAGATGGGGATCAGTACCGTAACGCCACCTGCCGGGCCTTGAAACAGGCCGACTTCGATACCTTCTTCGGCAACCTCTCCGACCTCTACGCCCATCTCACTTACGGCTCCAAAGAAAAACGCGTGCAGGAATTCTCCTTCCAGCGTATCCTCTACGTTCTGCTGACTTCCAGCGGCTTCTTCCGTGTCACCGCCGAAGACCGGCAGTCCCACGGCCGCGCAGACTTGGTCGCCGAGACCCCCGAACGCGTCTTTGTCTTCGAGTTGAAAGTCGATGGCACGCCCCAAGAGGCCCTTGCCCAAATCAAAGAAAAAGGCTACGCCGAGCCCTATCGCCACTCCGGCAAGGAAGTCCACCTCATCGGCCTTTCCTTCGACGGCCAAACCCGCCGCCTCACCGGCACCGTCGCCGAGCCGTTGGCCTGAGGCTCCCTGTTTCCACGAAGCCACGGGCGTTCTGCTGGAGCGCCCGGCTGAATAGAAAGCTCGTCGCAGATCGGGTTAGGCTCAATAGCCCGATAAATAATGCTACATTCAGTTGTCAAAGATCGGTCAGCGCGTGGACGCTTGGTGATTGCACCACGCACCCTTGCTAAAGACCTGTCATTCATCTCCCCTAAATCACAAGCAATCCCATCCAACTCCTCAGGATACGCCATCTCCCAGACCTGTCATTTGGAATAACGAGGGGTGTATGGCGTGAAACAAAGGGGAGCGGTCGCAATCTGCGGCGAAGTTGTAGCGCATCTAATGAAGCCAGAGGCATTTCGTGCCTCACGGTGTCTTTACGGTCTCTATTTTCCTCGGACACTATTGGTCGCGCGCTTGCCGCGCGTTCCGTTCTCCGTTTTCCGTTCTCCGCAGGGGGCGGTGGGGCGCGCCCCACCGCCCCCTGCTGTAGGCAGAGGAAAAAAGATGGTGAAATGGAAGACACGGAGGGGTGGAGTGTGGCATAATGGTGAAGTAAACAAGAAAAAGGAGGCACGCATGAAGAGTGTACTGGCGATGGTGGCCGCGGTGACCGCGGCAGTGGCGTTTGGACAGAGCGGCGAGGTACAGGCGCAACGTCAGGCGCGGAGCGTGCATCTGCAGCATCAGGGCTACGCGGAGCCGGCGAAGGTCTTCTATTTGGAGGCGACGGCGGACCGTTTCTGGCCGGGTTCCTATCTCTGCCTCTTGGGTTTTGACGGCGGCTACGCCGGCGTGCAGGAACTGGTCGATGGCCGGCACATCGCCATCTTCTCGGTCTGGGAGCCGAGCAATTCCTTTGACTTCAAGGCGCACCCCGACGCGGTACACGAGGAGAAGCGCACCAAGGTGCTTTACGGCGGCGAGGGCGTGGAAGTCAGCCGCTTCGGCGGCGAGGGCACGGGCGGCAGGTCGATGACGCTCTGGCCCTGGAAGCTCGGCCAGCCCATCCCCATCGCGGTCTCTTGCGCGCCGGACGGCCCCTTCCGCACGGCCTACACCTGTTGGCTGTGGGACGAGGCGAAGTCCGATTGGTTCCGCATGGCCACCTTCTCCACGCTGGTCGGCGGCGACAAGGCCACCCTGCGCGGCCCCTATTCCTTCCTCGAGGACTTCCACCGCAACGTGAAGAGCAAGGCGGGCGTCCGCACGGCCCGTTTCTCGCGCCTCTGGGCGTGGGACGGCCAGAAGTGGGGCGCCAGCACCCAGGCGCGTTTCACCGCCGATGCCAACATCCTCACCACCATCGACGCCGGCCCCTCGGCGGACGGCTTCTGGCTGGCCACCGGCGGCGACACCCGCAACGTGACCGTCCCGCTCTGGGGCACCATCCGCCCCGGCGGCGTGCCCGACGCCTCGGCCGAACGCCGCGGCAAGCTCATCAAGGCCATCCAAGCCGCCCAGCCCGCGCAGTCCTGATTCATGCGCGTCGCCTTCTTCTCGGACATCCACGCGAACCTCCCCGCCCTGGAGGCCGCGCTTGACGATGCCCGCGCGCATGGCGCCACGCACCTCATCAACCTGGGTGACGTGGTGGGCTATGGCCCGGAGCCGGCTGAATGCGTCGCGCGCGTCCGCACCGTCGCCTCGGCCTCGGTGCTGGGCAACCACGACGCCGCCGCCTGCGGGCTGCTCGACCCCAAGCGCTTCAACGCCTTCGCGCGGGAGACCGCCGAGCGCGCCGCCCTGGCCCTCGATGGCGAGGCCCGCGAGTGGCTCGCCTCGTTGCCCTATGTCCTGGAGGGCGATGGCTTCGCCTGTGTCCACGGTAGCTTTGAGGCCCCCGAGCAATTCCACTATCTGGAGACGAAGGAAGACGCAGCGCTCAGCCTGGCGGCCATGCCGGGCCAGCGCCTCTTGGTCGTCGGCCACACGCACCTGCCCTGCATCTACGCCGAGGAGGGGGGCGTCATCCGCCAGCTGACGCCGGAAGACGTCCTCCTGCGCCCCAGCGCGCGCTACGTGGTCAACCCCGGCTCCATCGGCTTCCCGCGTGGCGACCGCCTCACCGCCGACTACCTGCTCTACGACACCGTCACCGGCCTCCTCGCCTTCCGCGCCGTGACTTACGACCTCGCGCCCTACCGCCTCGCCCTGGTGCGCAACGGCTACAACCCGCTCAACTATTGGTTCCTCAGTCCCTCCGCCCGTCGCCGCCGCGCGGAACAGGCCTTCCTCAACCCCTCCCGCGCCTCGGACGCGCCCCTCAAAGGCCCCTTCCGTCCCCGCCACCGCAAAGTCCTGCCCAATACCGCCTGGACGCTCCTGGCCGTCTTGGCGCTCCTCTTGTTGGTGGGCGTGGTCGTCTTGATTGTCTATAGCCGCCCGACTTCCTCGCCCGTCGCCTCCACCGCGGCCATTTCTGCCGAGCCCGCGCCGGACATGGGCCTCCTCCCGCCACTCGTGGATTGGACCCTCTCCGGCGGCGCGATTGAAGGCCACAACTACGTCCTCACCCCCGCCCGTCCGCGCGTCACCACCAACGGTTCCCTGACCAGCGACCTCATCGAACTCCCCAAAGGCGCCAAGCGCCTGCGCCTGGACTTCAACGTGACCGGTGTCCCCGCCGATGGCCTCCGCTACAGCGCACGCGTCCTCTTCCTCCGCGCCAACGGCACCCAGCGCAAGGACGACCTGCACGAATACAAGACCTTCCGCGAGTCCGCCTACACCATCACCGTCCCCAAAGACGCCACCCAGTTCCGCGTCCTCTTCTCCTTCACCACCCCCGTCCGCCTCACCCTCTTGCCCCCCAGTCTCACGGTTCTCTGAGGCGGCAGGAGGAACCGCAGATTCCGAAGAATACAGCGCTCACAGAGAAGACAGAGGGGCACAGAGACGGGCGACGTGCTCCCGCACGCAGGACTGCCAGAATGTTTTTCAATCACAAAGGACACGAAGGACACAAAGGGATTGGTTGATTGGAGGGGTGTGGGGCGCTGCCCCACACCCCGGCAGGGAGAAGTTCTCCCTGCACCCCCGGCACGTCTGCGACGTGCCAAAATTGAATGACTGGATGGCGGTTTCGTCAGTCGCCCCGTAGGGACGCTCCTGCATCTCCTGTTGGCTTGCTTTTCCAAGAAACCGACAGAGACGCAAGGGATGGGTACGGTAGAGAGGCCCGCTGGGCCGAACGGTGAAGTGCCCAGTCCCTTGCGTCCCTTCGTGTTTTCGTGGAGAAACAGGGTGGGGAAAACAAAAAACCCGTGGCCGAAGCCACGGGCGAAAAATGGTGGTGGGTCTACGATTCGAACGTAGGAAGGCAAAGCCAGCGGATTTACAGTCCGCCCCAGTTGGCCACTTTGGTAACCCACCGGAAAACGTCGCATATGATAGCACACCCCTATCTCCCAAAGCAAGCACTTTTTTGCGCCCGGCACAAAAAAGCCAGGGGTCGAGGGAGGACGGCTCTATTCGGTCTGAATGTGCGCACAAACGACCACGCTCGTTCCATCCCAGCCCCTGGCGGGCCAAGGCGCGGAACAATACGGCGTGCGCGGGGTGGGGTGGGTGGTTGCACGCCTAGGGGAACGTTCGCGTTCGCCTTGACATCCATAAAGTAACACAAGCCCTTCCATAAAGTCAAGGGGCGGCGTTTGCCGCCCCGGAGAACGGAACGCCCCATTTCCACGAAGACACAAAGGAGCGCAAGGGCTTGGGCACTTCACCGTTCGGCCCTGCGGGCCTCTCTCCCTATCCCCATCCCTTGCGCTTCTGTGATTTCTTAGGAAATGCCAAGGCGCGAAACGGAGGGCGGCGGTCGCGGTCAGCGGCGGAGCCGCAGAGCGACCGATGGAGCCCGAAACGGTTCGCGCCCTCATCGCGTCTTTGCAGTTTCTCCGACGACGGTTTTACGAGGGGGCGGAGAGTGCTTCGTAGAGATCTGCGGCCCACGCGTGTTCGGGACGGGGATATTTGGCAACGAGGCGGCCCTCCACGGTGCGGAAGAGGGGGACCCAATCGGGCTCCTCCCCCGGGGCGACATCTGTCGAGTTGTCGTAGAAATAGGCACGGTCCACGAAAGTGGCGGCCTCTCCGGCATTGGCCATCGAGCGTGCGTAACGGGTGACAATCTTGTCGATGGGGACAGCGTGGCCGCCTTGCAAATACCGCGCGGCTACGCGTTTGGCGTTGATCGTGGGCGAATCGGTGCCCACGAAGAAGAGACGAATGAAAAAACCGGCTTGGTGGGCTCGGAAGAGGAAGTCTAGCTTCTCTTGCGTGGAGAAGACGGTTTCAAAGGCAAAGTCGCGTCCTTCGCGCAGACACGCCTCGCGTCGTTCTGTGGCCAGGCGTGCGGCAGTCAATATGGATGCTTGGTCGTTCCAACCATTCAACTCTCGTTCCGCGATGTCGTCGGGGTTGATATAGTCGCACCCCACCATCCATTTGTGGCGCAGGTCGTGCAATTGATGGGTAATGGAAGTCTTGCCGGAACCGTTCGGTCCGGCGACGACGACCAAGCGGGGGCGGAGGGCGCTCATGAGCGGGCACGGCCTCTTGCTACGGCGGCGAAGATGCGGCGGCGGAGCTCCGCGTCAAACCGCGCCTGAGCCTCTTGGCCTTTGCGCAAGGTTTCGGCGCCGAAGGCCTTGATGACGGCCTCCCATTGCGCCTGGGCCTCCGGGTCGCTTGTGATGGGCTCGCGATTCGCTTTCATGACAATAGTGTAGCACATTGGAAGGTTGGAAGCTTGGAGGCTTGGAAGTTTGGCTTTGTTGGTGGGGCTCCGCCCCACACCCCAGCGGAGGAAGTTTGGAAGCTTGGCTTCTCCACGAAGACACGAAGGAGCGCAAGGGCCTGGGCACAAGGGGCGGCTTGCGCCGCCCCGGAGAACGGAAAACGGAGAACAGAGAACAGAGAGCGCGCGGCAAGCGCGCGATGGGCAAGGCGCTGTACAGGGCGGCGTCAGCCGCCGTCCTATTCCTCCTACCGCATCGTCTGAGGGCGGTTTTCTTGGGAAAGCGACAAGGCGCGAAGCGGAGGGCGACGGGCGCGGTCAGCGGCGGAGCCGCAGAGCGACCGATGGAGCCCGAAGCGGTTCGCGCCCCATAGCGTCTTTGCGGTTCGGCGGGGAGCTATTCCTCGGGAGGGGAGGGGGAATAAAACACGGGTATTAAAAATAAAACTTGCCCCCCCCTTGTGTTATGTTAGCATAATGGTGTTTTCGGACACCTCGCCCGAAGGAATTCAAGGATTGATGAAATCATGAAACGACTGTTGTTTGCCTCGCTCGTCGCTGTCGCGGCGACCACCCTCCAGGCTGTAAATTACAACTGGACAGCTGTCAATACCAACAATGCCGCCACCGGCCAGGTGACGCTCGAGAACGGCCTTAGCCACACCAAGGGCTTCGCCGTCAGCCTCACCATCAACGTCACCCAAGTGCCGGCGTCCATCACCGGTGACTGGTGGCCGGCGATTCTCAGCTTGGGAACCTCTACGGAGAACCGGCCGAACATCACTGCCAACATGGCGGGGGATAACGTCATCCGCCTTGACACGAAGGCCGGCGACACGGGGAGCACCGCGACCACCATCACGACAGAGTCCTCATTGACCACTGGTAAGCACACGATTGTTCTGGCCTACGATGGTACGAATATGACGCTGACTCTGGATGGGACCCAGATTGCCACGACCGCTTACACCCTGACCTACGACCCGAACCTCGTGGCTTGGGGCCAGCAGGCCGGATATCCGAATGACACGTACCTGAACGCCAACGACCAGTTCCAGTACACGATTGAGTCGTTGCAGGTCGGTCGGGTGGAGACCATCCCCGAGCCGACGGCGCTGGCGTTGCTCGCCCTTGGCGTGGCCGGCGTGGCCCTCCGCCGCCGCGTGGCTTAAGCGGACTTCGGTCCTTTGCAAGGCGCCCCACCCGGGGCGCCTTTCTTTGTGCACGATGCCAGGACTCATAGGCTCCACAGGAGATTCAGGAGGTTCAGGAGATACAGGAGCGCGCACAAGTGCGCGACGGTGGAGGCACTGTACAAGGCGGCGTAAGCCGCGAAAAGCCAAGCCTCCAAACCTCTAAACTTCCAAGCTTCCTTGGTGCGTCCTGCGTGCGGTAGCACGCCCTTAATCTGCCCAAAATCTGCGAAATCCGCGGTTTCCCCTCTGGCCGCCCTTTGCTCCGTTCTCCGGGGCGGCAAGGCCACCCTAGGGGGTGGTTTCTGGACCCTTAAGGGTTTCGGGTCGGACCACTATAGGGTCTCGACCCCGACCACTATAGTGGTTGACCTCGGACCACTATAGGGTCTCAGGGCGAACCCTTAAGGGTCTCTCAGAGAGGGGGTGAGGACAACAAAAAAGGGAGGCTGAGGGCCTCCCTTTGGGTGAGTTGGCGCGGGGTTATTCCGCGGGGGCGAAGTCGGACTTGCCGACGCCGCAGGTGGGGCAGACCCAGTCATCGGGGAGCTGCTCGAAGGGGATGTTGTCGTTCTCGGCGGGGTCGTAGACGTAGCCGCAGACTTGGCAAACGTATTTCATGATGGGTTCCTTTCGGGTTGTGACTGGGAGAATGATAGCATAATTCAGGGCCCTTTGTCCTGCCCTGAGTTTTACCGCGAAGACGATTTGCGTGGAAACCCTGCGGGCTCCATCGCTCCCGTTGGTCGCGCCGCCCTTGGGATTTCCACGCTATCGCGCCCTTGAAGGGCGATCAAAAGGGGAATTGGGAAGTTTAGAGGCTTGGAGGCTTAGAAGTTTGGTTTTGTTGGTGGGGCTCCGCCCCACACCCTGACTTCTTATCTCAAGGCGCGAAACGGAGGGCGGCGGTCGCGGTCAGCGGCGAAGCCGCAGAGCGACCGATGGAACCCGAAGCGGTTCGCGCCCACCCTCGCGTCTTTGCGGTTAAAACTTTACAGCCTGTCGCCGGAGAGAGGGTCGAAGAGGCAGGCGTGGGTGTAGTCGGGCAGGAGGAAGCGGCGGTCGCCGTGGCGGAGGGGGGCTTCGGCGGGGATGCGGGCAATGACGGGGGGGCAGCCGGCGGGGGTGAGGTGGGCGTAGGCCTCGGCACCCATGCGCTCAACGAGGTCGACGGTCGCGGGGAGGGCGCCCGGGGCGGGGGCGTCTTGGAGGGTGAGGGCCTCGGGGCGGATGCCGAAGAGGACGTCGCGCGGGGCGTCGGGCAGGGGCCAGCCGGGGGGCGGGAGGAGGTCGCCGGCGGGGGTGCGGAGGCGGCCGACTTCGGCGCGGGCGGGGAGGATGTTCATCGGCGGGGTGCCGATGAAGCCGGCGGAGAAGCGGTTGCGGGGGTGGTTGTAGAGGGTGATGGGGTCGTCGATCTGGCGGATGCGGCCGGCCTCCATGACGACGATGCGGTCGCCGAGGGTCATGGCCTCGGTTTGGTCGTGGGTGACGTAGAGGATGGTGGCGCCGAGGCGGAGGTGGATGCGGTGGATCTCTTGGCGCATCTCCACGCGCATCTTGGCGTCGAGGTTGGAGAGGGGTTCGTCGAAGAGGAAGACTTTGGGCTGACGGACGATGGCGCGGCCGAGGGCGACGCGTTGGCGTTGGCCGCCGGAGAGCTGTTTGGGCAGACGGTCGAGGAGCGCGGTCAGGCCGAGGGTTTCGGCGGCGGCGGCGATGCGCGTGGCGATCTCGGCCTTGGGGGTGTGGCGGAGGCGCAGGCCAAAGGCCATGTTCTCGCGGACGGTCATGTGGGGGTAGAGCGCGTAGTTCTGAAAGACCATCGCGATGTCGCGGTCTTTGGGAGGGAGGTCGTTGACGATGCGCCCATCGATGGCGACGGTGCCGGCGGTGATGGTCTCCAGTCCCGCGACCATCCGCAACGTGGTGCTCTTGCCGCAGCCCGAGGGCCCCACGAGCACCAGAAATTCCCCGTCACGCACGGCGAGGTCAAAGTCCTCCACGGCCACGGCCCCATTGGGGTAGACCTTGCGCAGATGTTGGAGTGTGACTGCCGACATAACCGTGGGAGCGGGGGTGTTGAGTGGGGAGAACGGAAAACGGAGAACGGAGAACGGAGAACAGAGAACGGAGCGTGCAGGCGCGAAGCGCCAAACCTTCCACGGCTACAGAACGCTCCTGCGGGGCGACGGTCAGGCCGTGTGCATTACTGTTTGCAGCCTTTGCTTTGCCATGCTGACCGAGGAATAATTTGGCGCCCGCTTGCCGGACGCATCTGTTCTCCGTTCTCTGTTCTCTGGGGCGGCAACGCCGCCCCTTACGAACCGGGATGGACGAAGGGTTCGCCGGCCTTGCAGAGGGGGCACTCGGCGGGTTCCCAGGTTACGGGCTCGATGTGCAGGAGCGCGAAGGTGGGATAGGGGAACTTGGCCTTGCCGCCGGAACGGTCGACTAGCACGAGGACGGCGGCGACTTCGGCGCCGGCGGCCTTGACGATGTCGATGGTCTCCTGGACGCGGCCGCCGCGGGTGATGACGTCTTCGGCGACGACGTAGCGCTGGCCGGGGAGGAGCTTGAAGCGGCGCATGGTGAGCGCGCCCTCGGCGTTCTTCTCGGCGAAGACGCACTGCGTGCCGAGGGCCTTGGCGACCTCGTGGCCGACCAGGATGCCGCCCAGCGCGGGGGAGATGACGCCGTCAACGGGGCCGATGTCGGCCTCGGCCTTCATGCGGCGCACGAGCTCGGAGCAGAGCGTCTGGGCGTGGTGCGGCCAACGCAGGACCTCGGCGCACTGGAAGTAACGGTTGGAGTGGAGTTTGGAGCGGAGCTCGAAGTGGCCCTCCAGCAGGGCCTTCGTCTCCTTGAAGATTGCGAGCACTTCGTCGTCGGTCATGGGAATCCCTTTCATTGACTGGGCCTAGTATACCATATTTGGGGCGGCGAGGCCGCCCCGGAGAACGGAAAACGGAACGCGCGGCAAGCGCGCGACGGACGAGGGTGCTGTGCAAGCGGCGTTAGCCGCCGCCCTAGTCGTCCTATTGGTCCTATACGTCCTACCACATCGCCAGAGACTGCGAGTAGGGGAACCGCAGATTTCGCAGATTAGAGCAGATTTTTGGGTCGGCTACCGCCGACAGGACTGCCAGAATGGGGAAACGCAATCTTTGCGGTCTCGGTCTCATCGCCGCCAAGGGCGGCGGGCCGGGCCTCAACCTCTGGGGCTCCTCCAAGCTTCCAAGCCTCTAAACTTCCAAACTTCCACTCTCATTGAAAACTTTTGCCCTTTTTACCGCTACTTTTCAATGAAAGGGTCCTTTTGGGCAGGTAAGAACCTTGTTTCACCCTCTCCAAGCCCCTTAAAACGAGCCTTCCCCCACTAAAGTGGGGGAAGGCTCGCTCTTTCATTGAAAACTTTTGCCCTTTTTACCGCTACTTTTCAATGGAGGCGGGAAAAGGGCCTCTTTTTTTGGTACACTTCCTCTTGTCAGACCTAGCAGGGAGGATGTGTATGGCCATCCAGCGCGACTTTTATCTTCGACAGCTCATTGACCGTCAATGGAATGGGCAAGTCAAAATCATCACCGGTATCCGGCGGTGCGGCAAATCGTTTCTGCTGAATGTCCTCTTCCGGGATTATTTGGTCAAGAACGGTACGCCGGAGAATTGCATCCTCTCCATCGAGCTGGATCAACTCAAGAACCTGCGGTATCGCAATCCGCTGGAGTTGGCGGCCTATGCGCGGGGATGGGCGGAGGCGAACCCGGAGGCGCGCCATTTCCTCTTTGTGGATGAGATTCAGCTTTCCGAACGCGTGCCCAATCCTGCGCTGCCCAGCGGAGCGTCCATCACCTTTTATGACGCGCTCAATGATCTGCGCTCGCTTCCCAACCTAGACGTGTACGTCACCGGCAGCAACTCCAAGTTGCTTTCCAACGACATCGCGACCGAGTTCCGTGGGCGCGGAGACCCCATTCGCCTGCATCCTCTTTCCTTCGCTGAATATTATGCGGCTATTGGCGGGGGAGATAAGCAAGTGGCCCTACACGATTACCTCACCTATGGCGGGATGCCTAAGCGGTTGGAGTTTAAGGACGACGAGGAGCGGGTGGCGTATCTCTCCAACCTCATTACCGAGATTTACCTGCGCGACATCGTGGAGCGCAACAGATTGGCGCACCCCGAGCTGCTCGAGCGTATCCTCCACCTGCTTTGCTCCACCATCGGCTCCCTCACAAACCCCAAGCGCATCGCCGATACGCTCACTTCCGTCTCTGGCAAGGGGGGGCACCATTCGCCAACCACCGTCCAATCCTATCTCACCGCGCTGGAGAACGCCTTTTGTTTCAGCAAGAGCCTGCGTTATGACATCAAAGGAAACACCTACCTCGCCTATCCGGCCAAATACTATTGCGAGGACCTCGGCCTGCGCAACGCAGCGCTAGGGTTCCGGCAACTCGAGGAACCCCACCTGATGGAGAACGCGGTCTACAACGAGCTTCGTCGGCAGGGATTCTCCGTGGATGTCGGCGTGGTGGAGGAGCGGCGTGACGGGAAGCGCGTCTCGCGGGAGATCGACTTCGTAGCCAATCTCGGCAACCGTCGGCTCTACGTCCAGTCCGCCTACGCCATGCCCACGGAGGAGAAGCGCTTTGCGGAGAACCGCCCCTTGGAGCTTGTCCGCGACGACTTCCCGAAGATTGTCGTCCGTAACGACTTTGTCGGTGTGCGGAACGACGAGCGTGGCATCCGCAATGTGGCTCTGACAGACTTCCTGCTTGACGCCGGGGCCTTCCTCGCGTAATCCCGCCGCAGCATGGCCCGCTCAGGGGCGTTGCGACACGAAGCGGAGGAGGGTGTCGGGGCCGAGGGGGAGGCGGTCGAGAGGGGTGAGGGTGAGGGCGCGGGAGAGGGGGCGGGGGGCGATGGCGAGGCCGCGGACGGCGGCGGGGTCGCCGAGGATCTTGGGGGCGTAAATCACGAGGAGTTCGTCGACGAGGCCGGCATCGAGGAGGGCGCCGGCGAGGGTGCCGCCGCCTTCGCAGAGGACGTCGTTGACGCCTTTGGCGCAGAGGGCGCGGAGCAGGGCGGCGAGGTCGTGGCCGGTGTAGCCTAGGTCGCGGGTGGCGAGGAGGGTGCGGTCATCGAGGTCGCGGGGCTCGATGGAGGTGTGGCGGTCGACGAGGACGCGCCATTTGCGGGGGGCATCGGGGAGGTGGGGCTGGAGGGAGGGGTGGTCGTCGCGGACGGTGCCGGCGCCGACCATGACGGCGTCGACGCGGGCGCGGAGGCGTTGCACCCAGTCGCGGGCCTCGGGGCCGGTGATCCAGCGGGCGGCGCGTGTGCCGTCGGCGATATAGCCGTCGAGGGTCAGGGCGAGTTTGAGGCGGAGGTAGGGCAGGCCGGTGACGATGGCCTTGGCGAAGGGGGCGATGAGGGCGCGGCAACGGTCGGCGATGGGGCCTTCGGCGACGTCCACGGCGATGCCGGCTTCGCGCAGGAGGTCGACGGCGCGGCCGGCGTGGCGTGGGTTGGGGTCGAGGCACCCGATGACGACGCGGCCGAGGCGTTTGGCGCGGATGAGGTCGCAGCAGGGTGGGGTGCGGCCGGTGGTGGAGCAGGGCTCGAGGGTGACGTAGAGGGTGGCGCCGGCGGGGTCTTCCGTGCAACTGTTGAGGCAGTTGACCTCGGCGTGGGGGCCGCCGGCGCGGAGGTGCGCGCCTTCGCCCAGGAGACGTCCATCGCGTACGCAGACGGCGCCGACGGCGGGGTTGGGCGCGGTGCGTCCGACCTGCGCATCGGCCAAATCGGCGGCGCGCGCCAACCAGTCCGCGTCAGTCATACTGATCGATGAGCGAGGAGGGGAGGGCCCCGGTGGCCTCGGAGCGGGAGGGTTGGTTCCAGGGGATGTCCGAACGCCGCGCGGCGATGTCTTGGTTCACGCAACCGCAAACCGCCAACGCCGCGAGTCCGAGCAAAAGAAGTGTCGCTTTCATGGCCTTATTATAGCATAGTGGGGCGCGTCAGCGCCTACTCACGGGGCGCGTCAGCGCCTACTCACGGGGCGAGCCAGACGCGGCGGGCTTTGGCGTCGATGATGAGGTCGTTCATCTTGAGGAGGCTGTCAGCGCCGAGGATGGGTTCTTCGCCGGGGCGGAGGAGGGGTTCGAGGGTGAGGGTGTGGGTGCCGAGGCGGAGGGTGTCTTTTGCGCCGCGCTGGAGGGAGACGTTGGCGGCTTCGTTGACGCCGGTGGTGGTGAGGGCGGCTTCGCCTTCGGCGGCGGGCCAGCGCTCGCTGTCCATGAAGGTGAGGGAGGCGCCGGAGTCGAGGAGGACGGGGAAGGTGGTGGACTGGGCGTCGCCCGCGCGGCTGGCGACGAGGTGGAGGGAGTTGTCGCCGAGGGTCTGGAGCACGGGGAGCTCGGTGGCGCCGGTGAGGTCGGGCACGGAGGAATACCAGGTGACGGCGCGGTCGCGCAGGGAGAGGCGGAAGGGCGCGTAGGCGAGGGCGTTCATGCCCAGGATGCCGTCGATGCGGGTGCCGGCGGACTGGGCGAGGTGGCCGAGGGGAAGCGCCATGCCGACAAAACGCTTGAGCTCGGTCTCGCCGAGCTTGAGGGAGTGGATGGGGAAGGCGAGGGGGGCGGTCTCGACGTTGGTGTCGCCGCCGAGGGCGACGGGCTGGGTGGGGAGGTCCGGGAAGGTCTTGGCGAGGAAGTCGCGGTCCAGCGTGGTGTGGCTGGCGCCGGTGTCGAGGAGGAGGACGCAGGGCTTGCCGTTGAGGGTGGCCTGGACGGTCTGCAGGTTGTTGCCCGGCAGGACGGTGAAGGTGAGGCGGTTGATGGGGACGCCGGCGACGGTGGGGGTGAAGAGCTCCTCCTGGGCGGGGAGGGCGGCGGCGAGGGCGAAGGCGGCGGCGAAGAGGAGGGTCAGTCGCATGTCAGTTCCCTTTCAGATGGAAGAGGGTGAGGAAGAGGATGCGGAAGTCGAAGGCGGTGGAGCGCCTTGCGACGTATTCCAAATCATAGCGGATTTTCTCGGCGCGGTCAATGGCGTTTCGGCCATGGATCTGGGCCCAGCCGGTGATGCCGGGGCGGACGTCGTGGCGGTGGTGCTCGGCGGGGGTGTACTCGGCGAGGTATTGCATGAGGAGGGGCCGCGGGCCGACCAGGGCCATCTCGCCGCGCAGGACGTTGATCAGCTCGGGCAGTTCATCGAGGCTCGTGGCGCGGAGGATGCGGCCCACGCGGGTGACGCGCTCGGCGTCCGTGCCCGGCCCGGGGCGCATCGTGCGGAACTTCAGGATGGTGAAGGGCCGGCCGTGGAGGCCCGGGCGCACCTGCCGAAAGAGCAAGGGCCGCCCCCCCGGCAGCAACGCCAGGGCAACGGCCCCCATCAGGCACCCCCACAGGGGCGCGGTCAGCAGGACAATCAAGAGCTCCAACGCGCGCGGCATGGCCAGGCGAAGCGGTCCAGAGACAAGCAAACAGAACCAAAGGGACGCGCGTCCCCTTGGTTCCGCCAACAGTCCGCCGGGCGGCGCTTAGAGGGCGCGCAGGCGGGCAGCCTTGCCCGTGCGGGAGCGGAGGTAGTAGAGCTTGGCGCGGCGGACCTTCGCGTGGCCGGTCACCTCGATCTTTTCGATGGAGGGGGAGGCGAAGGGGAAGACCTTTTCGACGCCGACGCCGAAGGAGATGCGGCGCACGGTGAAGGTTTCGGTGATGCCGCGGCCGTCGCGGGCGATGACGTCGCCGGCGAAGACCTGGACGCGCTCCTTGTCGCCTTCCTTAATGCGCACGGAGACGCGCACGATGTCGCCCACCTGGAGCTCGGGGCACTTCTTCGGGTTCTTTTCCGCCGTGAGGGCGTTCACTTTTTCCAAGGCTTTCGCAATCATTGCCGTAGTCCTTATCGTTGCTTCAAATCTGGTCGATGCCGGGCCGTCCGGTCAAGCATCTGGTTTTTGCGCCAGCGGGCCGCTTGTGCGTGGTCGCCGCGCAGGAGGGCCGGGGGGACGGCCTGCCCGCGCCAGACGGGCGGGCGGGTGTACTGGGCCTGTTCCAGGAGTCCGTCTTCCTCGAAGGACTCATGCTCGGTGGCTTCCTCGCCGCCGCCGAGCACCCCGGGCAGGAGCCGCACCACCGCGTCGGTCACGACGGCGGCGGGCAGGGCGCCGTTGGTCAGCACATAGTCGCCGATGCTGAGCTGCTCGTCGGCCAAAATCTCGAGCACGCGCTCGTCAATCCCTTCGTAATGTCCGCAAAGGAAGACGAGGTGGCTCTCTTTGGCCAGGCGCCGGGCGGTCTCTTGCCGGAAGGGGCGGCCCTGGGGCGACATCGCGATGACGCGTGTGCCGGGGCGGCGGAGGCTTTCGACGGCCTCAAAGATCGGCTCGGGCTTCATCAGCATGCCCGCGCCCCCGCCATAGGGCTTGTCGTCCAGCGTGCCGCGGGCATCGTGCGCGAAGTCGCGCAGATCGATGGCCCGGAGCTCTGCGGCGCCCATGGCCGCGGCCCGACGCAGGATGCTCTGCCCGAAGAAGCCTTCCAGCATCCCCGGGAAGATGGTCACCACGTCGATGCGCAGCGGCACCGTGGGCCTCCCGGCGGCTTAGGCCTCGACGGGAGCGGCCGCGGCGGCCTTCTTCGCCTGCTTGACGAGGGAGGCGACGGTCTCCGAGACCTGGGCGCCCTGGCTCGTCCAATAGGCGATGCGATCGAGGTTCAGGCCGAACTTGTCCGCCGTCTTGCGGGGGTCGTACCAACCCAGGATCTCCAGGAACTTGCCGTCACGGGGGCTACGCGAATCGCAGGCCACCACGCGGAACGTGGCCACGCGGTTGCACCCGGTCTTACGCAATCTGATCTTGACCATTCTTCAGTCTCCAAGCCTCACCGCGCGTCGCTACCCCGCGGATGGGCGCTGTTGTGTTGCAATCCAATCATTCGGATGAATGAGTGATAAAGTATGCCAAATTCGCCGCCCTTCGCGCAAGCAAAAAGTGATGCGTGCCCCAAAAAGTTGTGCGGCCGCCCCGGCATGGGGGCGCTGGGGGGAGTGCCGCGGGCCCGCGCGGGGCGGGCCGTGCGGCGTGCGGGGGCTTACTCTTCCTCGGCTTCGAGGGCCGCCTCGACCTCGTCGGAGAAGTCGGCGGTGTGATAGACGTTCTGGACGTCCTCATTGTCCTCGAGGGCGGCGA
Source organism: uncultured Kiritimatiellota bacterium (assembly GCA_944389945.1). Lineage (GTDB taxonomy): Bacteria > Verrucomicrobiota > Kiritimatiellia > RFP12 > DVOR01 > Spyradenecus. Next base: position 33,594 of record CALXOF010000001.1, read on the forward strand.
TGAAGCGGTTGAGGGCCTTGGCCTGCGCCACGTCGGTGACGGGGGTGGTGGCCATGGGGATGAGCTTCACCTCGGCCTCGGAGGTCTCGATGCCGGCCTTGTTGAGCGCGTCGCAGACGGCCGCGAAGGCGTTGGGGGCGGTGAGGATCTCGAAGCCTTCGTCGTCGGCGTTCACGTCGTCGGCGCCGGCGTCGAGGGCCAACATCATCACGTCGTCCTCGTTCAGGTCGCCTTTGGGCAGGAGGATCTGGCCCTTGCGCTCGAAGTTACGCGTCACGGAGCCGGACTGGCCGAGCTCGGAGTTGTTCTTCTTGAAGATGTTGCGGATTTCGGCCGCGGCGCGGTTCTTGTTGTCGGTGAGGACCTGGACCACCAGGCCCACGGTGCCGACGTAACCTTCGTAGGTGATCTCCTCGAGGGCCTCGGCCTGGAGCTCGCCCGTGCCCTTCTTGATGGCGCGGTCGATGTTGTCCTTAGGCATGTTGATGCCCTTGGCCTTCGCGATGAGGTTGCGCAGGGAGGGGTTGGTGTTCGGGTCGCCGCCGCTTTTGGCCACCAGCATGATTTCCTTGGCCAGACGGCTGAACATCTTGCCGCGCTTGGCGTCAGCCGCGCCCTTGGCGTGCTTGATGGTGGCCCATTTACTGTGTCCGCTCATGATCTCTTCCTTTCTGAAGGGTATGAAGTCGTTGCTCGTCGTTAGTCTGTCAAAAAGTCTACCGCACCTCACCGTAGCCGGCGGCCATGTCGTCGCCCAGCATCCGTTCGGCGGTCTCGTCCTCGCACGGCTGCACCCAGCCCTGCTCGAAACCCAAATCCTCCACCAGCCCCGCCAGCGGCTCAAAGGCCTCCGGCGACACCCGGCGGTTCCACCCCGGCAAATCCTTGGCCTTGCCCACGGGGTTGTACTGCGCCATCAGGCTCACCGCCACCCCGGCGCCCAACGCGTTGCGCAGCCACGTCAGGCTCTCGGCCGCCTCATCCTCGCGCCCCGGCAACACGAGGATGCGCACGATCAGGCCGCGCCGCGCGATGCCTTCGTCGTCCAGCTCCAACGGCCCCAGGCGGTCCCAGAACCAACGGATGGCCTGCCGCGCCGCGTCCACATAGTCCGCCGCGCCGCTTCCCTCCGCCGCCGTCGCGGACTTCGCGTAGCGCAGATCCGCCAACGCCACATCCGCCAGCTGCGGAAAGGTCGCCAACGTCTCCGTCCGCTCATAGCTCGACGTGTTGTAGACGAAAGGCAAACGGATGCCCTCGGCCAAGAGCGGCGCCGCCGCCTCCGCGATCTGCGGCAACCACGGCGTGGGCGACACCAGGTTCCAGTTGTGGCACCCCTGCTCCGCCAACGCGCGCATCCGCGCCGTCAGCTCCGCGATCGGGATGTCCTCGCCCAGTCCGCCGCTGCTCCACTTCGCGTTCTGGCAATAGACGCACCGCATCGTGCAATGCGAAAAGAAGAGCGTCCCGCTCCCCCGCGTCCCGGAAATCGGTGGTTCCTCCCCAAAATGCGGGCCCCAGCGGAAGAGCCGCGGCAACGCGCCGCTCCCGCAATACCCCACCTGCCCGTGCGCGCGATCGACGCCGCACCGGCGGGGGCAGAGCTCACAAGATGCCAAAGAGAAATCCATAAGCACAATAGTATAGCACATCTCCCTCCGCTTTGCTTGCGCCCGATTTTCAAGAGGAAGTTTGGAGGCTTGGAAGTTTGGAGGCTTGGAGGAGCCACAGAGGTTGAGTCCCGGGCTGCCGCCCTTGGCGGCGATGAGAGCGGACGTTGCATGGCAAGCGCAGGACTGCCAGAATAGAGAAACCGCCGATTAGATTGGAAGTTTGGAAGCTTGGAGGTTTGGAAGTTTGGCTGGGCACACCAATTGTCTTGCTGAAGACTGCCAGAATGGGAAAACCGCCGATTACGCAGATTAAAGCAGATTAGGGGCCGGCTACCGCCGGCAGGACTGCCAGAATAGGAAACCGCAGATTTCACAGATTTTGGGCAGATTAAGGGCGTGCTGGCGCACGCAGGACGCGCAATTGGAAGTTTAGAAGTTTGGAGGCTTGGAGGCTTGGCCTTTTTGCGGCTTACGCCGCCCTGTACAGCGCCTCGTCCATCGCCCGCTTGCGGGCGGTCCTGAATCTCCTGCATCTCCTGAATCTCCTGTTGGGCCATCTGAGGAGTGCGTCCCAAAGAAAAAGCCCCGCGGGGCGGGGCTTTTTGGGGATTGGGCGGGGGCTTAGGCCACGCGGCGGCGGAGGGCCACGCCGGCCACGCCCAGGGCGAGCAACGCCAGCGCCGTCGGCTCGGGGACGGAGGGATCTGGGTCGGAAGCTTCAGAGGCCGCAATCACTTGGTCGTAGGTCATCCCGGCCACGTAGTCGATGTCCATCGTGTAGGTATCCGCATTATTGTCCCACAGGTTCATCCGCACATCGGTGCCGGAATCGCTCGTGCCCTGCTGCCCCCAGACGATGTGGGTCAGCGACTGGGTGGTGGTGTACGTGCCGTACAGGGTGCCGTCGAGGTAGAAGCTCAGCGTGTTGTTACCGTTCCAAGAGAGGACAAACTCATGGGTCGAGTTCGAGGTGAGCGTGACTTGTTCGCCAATCACCGACGGCGCGTCGCTCGCGGCCCCAAAGCCAATCGTGCCGCTGCTTTTGTCCGCGCAGTCGGCGTTGAACCGAATCGCCTGGCTGTTACCCTGGAAGGCGGCACCAATGATCGACGGGTATTTCTGCCCACCGTTCGTGTAGGCGTTGATTGTTCCGGCGCTGAGGACGGCGGAGAGGGTCCATGAGCCGGAGCCAAGGTTGACCTGGTTCGAGCCAGTTCCGACGGTCATGGAACCGGAACTGGTCTTTGTGCCGAGGTCAACGTGGCCGGTGATCTTGTCCCAGTTGATGTTTGCCGCTTGGGTGGCGCCGAAGGCGAGTGCGGCGAGAGCGAGGGTGAGGAGTTTGCGTGTCATCTATGTCCCAACTTTCCGGTGTGTACACCTATCTTACAGGAAGGAATCCTGAAGACTGTTTGCATATTAGCATAACTTTAGGGGGGGGGCAAGTGTTATTTAGAGGAAGCTTGGAAGTTTGGAGGCTTGGAAGTTTGGTTCTCGGGGAGGGGCGTTGCCCCACACCCTGCTTTTCTTCTTTAGAAAAGGTTGCAAGGCGCGAAACGGAGGGCGGCGGGCGCGGTCAGCGGCGAAGCCGCAGGGCGCCCGATGGAGCCCGAAGCGGTTCGCGCCCACAGTTGCGTCTTTGCGGTTCTCATTAATGGTGAGTGGGCAAAGAAAAAGCCCCGCGGGAGCGGGGCTTTTTGGGGATTGGCGGGGGCTTAGGCCACGCGGCGGCGGAGGGCCACGCCGGCCACGCCAAGGGCGAGCAACGCCAAGGCCGTCGGCTCGGGGACGGAAGGATCCGGGTCGGGTTCCGGCAGGACAGCGGTCATCTGGGCGACCATGCGATCAATCTCCTCTTGGGTGAGGATGCCTTCATAGGCCGCCGTCTCATTGATGGTCCAGGCATCGTTCGCGAAGGTGGAGACAATGATATTTTCGGACGTGTTCGTATCCAAGACGGAGAAGAGCTGCACACCATTCGCGTAGCCGGTGATGGTGGCTTGATTGTTCGCGTTGCGCTCAATCGTGATGGTGAGCAGGTATTTCGTACCGACCGAAAGGGTTGGGGTATTGCTTGTGGTTCCCCAGCCAGTCTCAGAACCACCCTTCTTTTCCACGCCGATATGGCCATTGAGGGCATTCCCGGAGCCATACATATAGGCATAGGCGTGTCCGGCATCCCAGAGGCCGAGATCTGCGATGGCGGCTTGTTCTGTGCTGGCAGCCGTCGCATTCGCGGTCACCACCATGGCATAGGAGAGCGTTTTGGTGGAGGTAGAACCTTCCGTGGCGAAGTATTTATCGGTGTAGATGCTGTTCTCGGCTCCGGTTTGCCACTGCATGGTGACAGCCTGGGCGGAGAGGGCGAGGCCGGCGGCGGCACAAGCCAAGGCAAAACGTACGCATTTCATGGGTGTGTCCTTCGTCCCACGGGGGGCAGGACATCTGCCCGATTCACATGGAACGCCATTAAGATAGCACAAGTGACGGGGGGGGCAAGTGTTATTTATTGTGTCAAGGCGCAACAAGGGAAGATTGGGGGCTTGGAAGGTTGGTTTCAAGCGGAGAATGGCAAAGAAAAAGCCCCGCGGGGGCGGGGCTTTTTGGGGGATGGGCGGGGGCTTAGGCCACGCGGCGGCGGAGGGCCACGCCGGCCACGCCGAGGGCGAGCAACGCCAGGGCGGTCGGCTCAGGGATGTTGGTCGGCATAATCGCGGATCCCGCGTCAACCAGCTTGGTGATCTCATCCGTGGTGAGGGTGCCATCATAAGTGGCCGCATCGTTGAAGGTCCACGCGGCATTGTTGGCGAAGGTCGCCGTGAGGGCGCCATCGGTGGGCTCAAGGATGGGATTGGCGTTGCCATTGAACGTAATTGGGGTCGTCCCATTGTTGATATAGAGCGTCACGTTCCAACGGTTGTTGGTGGAATCCCAGGTGCCATTGATCACCACGATGTGCGAGCCGGACGCAAGCGAACTATTGTTGTCCGTCCAAGTCGTAGCGTTAGAAGTCGTACTGTCGAAGTGGGCGCCAAAGCCATTCGCGGCGGAATAGGCCAAGAGACCGACAGCAGTGTCATCTCGCGTGGAGGTCCCGAAGGTCACCATGCTGGAGTTCTCGAGAGACTGGCCGGAGAAGGTCGTCGTGATCTTCACGGCGAGGGCGAAGTCGGCCTTCGCGTCACTCGAGCCGAAGATTTCCTGCGAGCCAGGGACGGTCGTGCTGCTCCAGGTCATATTCGCGGCGGAGGCAACCGTCGCCAGGCCAAGGGCCGCAATCAATCCAAGACAACGTTTCATGTCCTGCTATCCTTTCTGTGTCGCGGCAACCACGTCGCGATTTATCAGCAATTCCATACTGATGAAGTAAATAATAGTCTACCCCCCCCCGTTTCGTCAAGTCTTTTTTTGCCTCTTGTGGGGCTTCGCGACTCCGGCCTCAAAAGGGGTCTTGGAGAAACCCTTAAGGGTCCGCGGTGAGACCCTATAGTGGTCGGAGGTCAACCACTATAGTGGTCGGGGTCGAGACCCTATAGTGGTCCGACCCGAAACCCTTAAGGGTCGGCTGACGCCGCCCCTGGAGAACGGAAAACGGAGCGTGTAGGCGCGAAGCGCCAAACCTTCCACGGCCACGGAGAACAGAGAACGCCCCTTTGGGGCGACCGGCGAAGCCATTGTACAAAGCGGCGAAGCCGCCGTCCTATAGGTCCTATATGTCCTACCGCGATGCCTATTGGCACGTCGCAGACGTGCCGGGGGTGCAGGGAGAACTTCTCCCTGCCGGGGGGTGGGGCAGCGCCCCACATTCTTCCAATCTTCCATTCTTCCAATCAGCTAATCAGCCAATCAGCTTCCCGCCCTTCCTGGGGCGGGAGGAGGTGGCGGGGTGCGGTCGAAGCGGCGGGTGGCGAGGGCGAGGTAGTGGCGCCAGGTGGGGCGAATGGTGACGCGGGGGAGGAGGTCGCGTTCCGTACGGCGGCGGTGGAAGGGCATGGGGTCGCGTCGGGGGAGGGGAAGGACGGCGTGGCGGAGGGCGCAGAGGGTGACGCAGAGGAGGAAGGGGAGTCCGCGGGTGAGCCAGAGGCGGGGTCCCCAGAGGCTGCAGGCGGTGGAGAGGAGGTTGGAGAGGTAGCGGCGCCAGACGCGGCGGCCGGGGAGTGCGCGGGCGGTGGTGCCTTCGGCGTGGGGGACGGGCGGGGGGGGGACGTACCAGCATTCCCAGCCGGCGAGCCAGAGGCGGTGGCAGAGGTCGATGTCTTCGCCGTAGCAGAAGTAGGAGGGGCGGAAGAGTCCGCCGGCGGTCTCGATGGCGGCGCGGCGGAGGAGGAGGCAGGCGCCTTTGCCGGCGAGGACGGGGTGGGGGCGCTCGGCGTGTGGGCCGGGGGGGCGGCGGTAGCCTTGGTGCCAGAGGATGCCGAGCGGGGTGAGGTATTCGCCGCAGGTGTCGAGGGTGCCGTCGGGGAGGATGAGGGTGGGCTGGAGGGCGGCGAGGTGGGGGTAGGTGTCGAGGGCGGCTTGGAGGATGCGGATGGGTTCGGCGGCGGGGAGGGTGACGTCGGTGTTGAGGAGGAGGATGTGTTCGCCTTCGGCATGGGGGAGGGCGAGGTTGTTGCCGCCGGCAAAGCCGAGGTTGCGGGGGGCGCGGAGGAGGGTGACGCCGTCGGGGACGGTGAGGGGGGGCTCGCTGGCGTTGTCGACGACGAGGACTTGGGCTTCGGGCAGGTGGCGCAGGACGGCGGCCAAGCACCCTGAGAGGAGTTCGGGGTGATTCCAAGCGACAATGATGACGGTCAGCCGCGCATGCATGGGGAGATTATAACAAAGGAGAACGGAAAACGGAGAACGGAGAACGGAACGCGCGGCAAGCGCGCGACGGGTGAGGGCGCTGGGAGGGCGTGGAAGGTTTGCCCTGCGGGGCTGACACGAAGGTGCACGAAGGACAAGGGGCGCTGACGCGCCCCGGAGAACGGAGCGTGCAGGCGCGAAGCGCCAAACCTTCCACGGCCACAGAGAACGGAGAACAGAACGCCCCTGCGGGGCGACGGGTGGAGTGGTGTGCCAGGGCTTCTCGGTCTCATCGCCGCCAAGGGCGGCGGTCCAGGCTTCAACCTCTGTGGCTCCTCCAAGCCTCCAAGCTTCTAAACTTCCAAGCTTCCCATAGCCCCTGCACCCCCGGCACGTCTGCGACGTGCCAGAAGGACGACGAGGTAGGACATATAGGACATATAGGACCTATAGGACGGGGCTACGCCGGAGGACTCCCCAAAACCAAAGCGTGGCGTACGAAGCCCGCCATGCTCCTACAGGCCCCCGGGCCGGACGTGCGCCTTGCGCGCACGCACGGCCCGCCTTCAGCGTCGCCTTTCTTTGTGTCCTTTGTGAGACCTTGTGTCCTTTGTGATAAATCCACACTAGCAGTCCTGCGTGCGCTAGCACGCCCTTAATCTGCAACAAATCTGTGAAATCTGCGGTTCCCCTGCGTCGTGCTCTTAGCCGTGGAAGGTTTGGCGCTTCGCGCCTGCACGGTGTCTCTTTGTGGTCCTTCGTGTTCTTTGTGATAGCCGCGCAGCGTTCGGTCTCATCGCCGCCAGGGGCGGCGGCCCGGGCTTTCACCTCTGCGGCTCCTCCAAGCCTCTAAACTTCCAAACTTTCAAGCTTCTACGGGGGCGCTTTGCGCCCCCGTAAGCGGCGCGACGGCACAAAAAAAGGCCCCCGGATGGGGGGCCTTTTGTGCCGAGTCAGCGACGCTTACTTGGCGATGACGCGAATCATCTCGACGACCTTGTTGGAGTAGCCCCACTCGTTGTCGTACCAGGAGACGAGCTTGACGAAGGTGGGATCCAGCTGGATGCCGGCCTTGGCGTCGAAGGTGGAGGTGCAGGGCTCGCCACGGAAGTCGGTGGAGACGACGGCCTCATCGGTGTAGCCGAGGATGCCCTTGAGCTCGCCTTCGGAGGCTTCCTTCATGGCGGCGCAGATCTCTTCGTAGGTGGCGGGCTTCTCGAGCTCGCAGGTCAGGTCCACGACGGAGACGTCGGAGGTGGGGACGCGCATGGACATGCCGGTGAGCTTGCCGTTGAGGGCGGGGAGGACCTTACCCACGGCCTTGGCGGCGCCGGTCGAGGAGGGGATGATGTTCTCGAGGATGCCGCGGCCGCCGCGCCAGTCCTTCTTGGAGGGGCCGTCGACGGTCTTCTGGGTGGCGGTGGCGGCGTGGACGGTGGTCATGAGGCCGCGCTTGATGCCGAACTTCTCGTGCACGACCTTGGCGAGGGGGGCCAGGCAGTTGGTGGTGCAGGAGGCGTTGGAGATGATGGTCTGGCCGGCGTAGGTCTTGTCATTGACGCCGTAGACGAACATGGGGGTGTCGTCCTTGGAGGGGGCGGACATGATGACCTTCTTGGCACCGGCGTCGATGTGGAGCTGAGCCTTCTCCTTGGTGAGGAAGAGGCCGGTGGACTCGACGACGACTTCGGCGCCGACTTCGTTCCACTTGAGCTGGGCGGGATCCTTCTCGGCGGTGAGGCGGATGGCCTTGCCGTCGACGTACATGGTGTTGCCCTCGACCTTGATGTCGTGGTTGAACTTGCCATGGACGGAATCGTACTTCAGCATGTAGGCGAGGTACTCGGGGTCGAGCAGGTCGTTGATGCCGACGATCTCGATGTCGTTGAAGTTCTCGACGGCGGCGCGGAAGACCATGCGGCCGATGCGGCCAAACCCGTTGATGCCAACTTTGATGGACATTTCGTTACTCCTTGTCTGTTGTCCGGGGAGTTGCCTCGCCTGTGCGTGGATACGCCCCGATTGAATGAAGAAAAGAATACTTCACCCGGCGTGGAAAGTCAAGCGTAAAGTGGCTGATTGGCTGATTAGCTGATTGGCTGATTGGAACGCGCGGCAAGCGCGCGACGGGTGAGGGCGCTGTGCAAGCGTCGTTAGCCGCCGTCCTAGTCGTCCTACATGTCCTATATGTCCTACCGCGACGCCTGAGACTGCCAGAATAAGGAAACCGCCGATTACGCCGATTGGAGCCGATTAGGGGCCGGCTACCGCCGGCAGGACTGCCAGCGTGGATTTACCACAAAGGACACGAGGAGCCACAAAGGACACAAAGGGGACTGGATGAATGGGTGATTGGAAGGGTGTGGGGCGCTGCCCCACGCCCCGGCAGGGAGAAGTTTTCCCTGCACCCCCGGCACGTCTGCGACGTGCCACATAGGCGACGCGGTAGGACGTATAGGACCTATAGGACCTATAGGACGGCGGCTACGCCGCTTGGGATGCACGACTTTCCCATTTGCGTGCGGTAGCACGCCCCTAATCGGCTCCAATCGGCGTAATCGGCGGTTTCCTATTCTGGCAGAGCTTTGCGGACCTTTGTGTCTTTGTGGGTGCCGCGTAGCGATGTGCCACGGCTTCGCCGGTCGCCCCGCAGGGGCGTTTCTGTGGCCGTGGAAGGTTTGGCGCTTCGCGCCTGCACGCTCTGTTCTCTGTTCTCTGTTCTCTGACGCGTGAGGGGCCCCGCCCCTCACGCGTCTTCCAGGAAGTGCTTGGCTTTGGCGAGGCGGGAGTAGAGGGACGCGAGGGTGTCGGGGGTGACGGAGGAGGCGGGGACGCGGATGAGGACGAAGAGGGGGTGGTCGTCGGTGGCGAAGCCTTGTTCCACGAGGGTGACGCCGGGGGGAAGCTCGGCGGCGGCGCCGAGGAGGGCGTGGGCGTCATCAAGGGTGCGGACGGGGGGAAGGTCGAGGGCGAGGGAGAGGGCGAGGGTGGCGGTTTCGCCGGGGCGGTCGGGGACGTCGGAGAGTTCCAGGAGGCCGTCTCCGAGGGCGTCGCGGCGGAAGGTCCAGAGCCAGTCGGCGGGTTCGGCGATGAGGGCGTCGGTGTGTTGGCAGGCGGCGAGCCAGGCTTGGACGTGGGTGTGGGCGGAGAGGAGGGTGTCGGCGGGGGTCATGGGGCTTTCCTTGCCTTGAGGAGGGGGAGAATCTCGGTGCGGAGGGTCTCGTCGAGGTCGAAGAGGGCGAAGCCGCGGCAGCCGGCCTTGGCGGCGGCGTCGATCTGGCGGAGGGTCTCGAAGGGGGTGAGGGTGCTCTCAGCGGCGGTGACGCCCACGCCGCTGACGACGCGGCGGGCGAGGGCGCGGTCGGCGGTCTGGGTGGTGAGCCACTCGCGGAGTTTGGCGGCGTCCTCGGTGTAGTTCATGGGGAGGGCGGCGTCGAGGAGGCCGCGGCGGAGCCAGCCGAGCCAGTCTTGGCCCACGCTGTCGATGCATGTGGGATACTTGCCGTAGACAGCGGCGGAGAGGGCGATGGCGGGTTTTTCGGCGCGGAGCCAGGTGCGGACGTCGCGCACGGCGGCTTCGATTTGGTCGGCGCGCCAGCGAAGGAAGTCCGCGCGGCGGGCGCCGCCGGGGCGGGAGACGCAGTCGGGCCAGTTGGGGGCTTTGCCGCAGGCGGCCTCGAAGCGGGCCTTGGTGCGCGGGCCGAGGCTTTGCGGCAGGCCGGGGAAGCGGATGAAGTCCAGGTGGATGCCGTCGACGTCGTAGCGCGTGGCGATTTCTTTGACGGCGGCGAGGAGGCGCGCGCGGACGGCGGGGTGGGTGGGGTCGAGCCAGCCGAGGTCCTTGCCGGCGGCGTCTTGGAGCGTCCAACCGCGGCGGCGGAAGTCGGCCACGGCCTCGGGGCTTGCGGCGCGTTCGCAGGAGAAACAGAGGATCCAGGCGTGCACGCGGAGGCCGTGGCGGTGGCAGGCGGTGAGGGCCTCGGACAAGAGGTCGTCCTGGCCTTTGCGCGGCAGGGTCTTGGAGGGGTAGAGCGCGAAGGCGGCGCCGGCGACATTGACGTAGACATCGGTGACGCCGGCGGCGGCGAGCTCGCGTGCGGTGCGATCCCAGTCGCCGGGCCAGAGGCCGAGCGCGAAGTGGTCCCATACGCCGATGGTTTCGCCGGGGCGCGCGGAGAAGGTCTGCGCGTAGGCGCGGGCCGTGAGGGCGCGGAAGTCGCGGGCCGCCTGATAGGCGTCGGCGCCGCCCTTGCGGAGGGCCTGGCGCGCGGACTCCTGCTGCGCCTCGACGAGGGCGAGGGTGCGTTGGGCGGCGATGCGGCGCGGCGACCCCGCGGGGAGGGCGCGGACGCGGGTGCGGAGGGCGGGGAGTTCCTTGGCGGCGTCGTCCAAGACGCGGTTGGCGGCGGCGGTCCACACGCCGGGAATCTGCTCGGCGGCGATGGCCAGGAGGAGACGGCGCTTGCCGTCCTCATCGCCGTCGCCGGTGAGGATGTGGGTCATCCAGCAGTGTCCGGCAGGGGTGCGCCACCAGGCGACGCCCGCGCGGCGGCCGGCGTCGTTGATCCACCAGGCCAGGGGGGCGGCGGCGCCGGACTTGGCGGGCTTGACCTCAAAGCGGTTGGCGCTGGTCTGGACGATACGCGTCGGCGCGCCTTTGGGGCGGTTCGACAGGAAGTCCATCGCGCGGCGCGGGCCGTCGGCGCGGTAGCCCACGGTGCGCAAGCCGAAGAGGCGTGCCAGGGCGTCGGAGCCCGAGTAGCAGACCACGAAGCGCGTGCCGGCGTCCATGCCGCGCCGGACCTGCGTCAGGAGGGCGGGGGTGGGGGTGTAGCAATCCACCAGCACCGCCACGCGGTGGCCGTCGCCCCCGCGAAAGGCTGTGTCCGCCACCAGATCGGTCTCCACGCCGCATTCGCCATACCAGCGCTGGACGTGGCCCGCGAGGGCTTTGGCGTAGGCGCGCTCGCCGGGCGCCACCGCGTCCACGGGATAGACGACAGCAATGTCCGCCGCCCACAGGCAGAGGGCCCAAAGGCAGAGGAAGAGAGAAAAGAGGAGGCGGGGCGCCCGCAAGGTCAGGCCTTGTGGCGGTAGATGATGCGGCCCTTGGTGAGATCGTAGGGGGAGATCTCGAGCGTCACTTTGTCGCCGGTCGCAATCTTGATGAAGAACTTGCGCATCTTACCGGAGATATGGGCCAACACTTCGTGGCCGTTCTCCAGCCGCACCCGATACATCGTGGCCGGCAAAACCTTGACCACTACGCCGTTGACCTCAATCGCGTCGTCACTCGCCATAAGCATTCCTTTTGAGTTGAAACAATGTAGGTTATTGTAGCACATTCTGAAGGAGAGCGTGAGTGGGCGCAACGGGCGAGGGCGCTGGGAGGGCGTGGAAGGTTTGCCCTGCGGGGCTGACACGAAGGTGCACGAAGAACCACGAAGGTTCACGAAGGGTGAAGGACTGCCAGAATGGGAAACCGCCGATTACGCAGATTAAAGCCGATTAGGGGCCGGCTACCGCCGACAGGACTGCCAGTGTGGATTTACCACAAAGGACACAAAGAGCCACAAAGGACACAAAGGGGACTGGATGAATGGGTGATTAGCTGATTGGAGGGGTGTGGGGCGCTGCCCCACGCCCCAGCAGGGAGAAGTTCTTCCTGCACCCCCGGCACGTCTGCGACGTGCCAGAAGGACGGACCAGCAGGAGATACAGGAGATTCAGGAGATGCAGGAGCGCGCGTAAACGCGCGACGGACGGGGCCGTGAACCAAGCTTCTCAGTCTCCACAAACGTTCACTTTGTGTCCTTTGCGAGCCTTTGTGCCTTTGTGGGTGCCGCGCAGCGATGCATAGCGGCTTCGCCGGTCGCGCGCTTGCGCGCGTTCTGTTCTCCGTGGCCGTGGAAGGTTTGGCGCTTCGCGCCTGCACGCTCTGTTCTCCGTTCTCCGGGTCGGCAGGGCCGCCCCTAATCCCGAAGGATGGCGCGGAGGGCGTCGGGGGGTTGGGGCCAGGGGCGGACTTCGACGCGCATGCGGCCATATTCGGCGCGGCGGCTGGGCTCCATGCCGGGCGAGAGGATAAGGATGGGGGTCGGGGCGAGGCGGGCGTCGCCGCGGATTTGGCAGACGAGGTCGCCGAGGTAGGACTCGGGGAGGGAACCATCCAAGAGGAAGCGTGCAGGGGTGACGCCTTCGCAGCCTTTGGGCACGTCGATGGCCTCGCGGTCGACGCGAACGCTGAGGCCGACGTCCTCGGCCGCGCGGGAGACCTCTTCGATGAGGGCCTCGTCGCCGGAGACGATGACCTGGAGTGGGCCGGGGCAGGTGGGCAGTGTGGCGGTGACGCGGGTGCCGCAGTCGGTGCCGGGAACGGGGGACTCGATGTGGAGTTTGCCGCCGTGGAGGGTGACGATTTCGCGGACGATGGAGAGGCCCAGGCCCGTGCCGGTGACTTGGTCGCCCACGCGGAAGTAGCGTTGGGAGACGCGGGGGAGGGCCTCGGGCGGGATGCCGATGCCGTTGTCGTCGACACGGAGGAGGGCCTGGCCGTCTTGCTCGGTGACGGAGACGGTGATGGCGCCGCCCTCGGGGGTGTACTTGATGGCGTTGGAGAGGATGTTGAAGCAGACGCGCTCGATTTTGTGGCGGTCGGCTTCGGCGTAAATCTCCTTCGGCGCGGGGGCGAGGGTGAGGGTCTGGCGCTTGGTCTGGGCCTGGATGGAGAGGGAGTCGACGACCTCGCCGAAGAGTTTGGTGAGGGGGACGCAGGATTTGCGCAGGGTGAGGGTGCCGTTCTCCATCTGGCGGAGGTCGAGGATGTCGTTGACGGTGGTGAGGAGGCGCTTGACATCGACTTGGAGACGCCCGACGTAGTCCTTCGCTTTGTCCGGGAGCGGGCCGCAGAGGCCGCGGGTCATGTTGGTGAGAGCGTAGGACATGGAGGTGAGCGGGGTGCGGAGCTCGTGGGAGACGTTGGAGACGAACTCGGTGCGGTCGCGGACGGCGGCGCGGAGGCGCTCGTTGGCTTCTTCCAGACGGTGGAGGCTCTCGACGCGGACGGAAACGTCGCGCAGGGTGACAAAGACGCGACCATCCTCTAGGCGATGGAGGATGGTCTCAGCGACGAAGGTGGAGCCGTCCAGACGCTTGGCGTAGTTCTCCAGGACGACGAAGGGGACAGCGGTGAGGCGCTCGCGCAGATAGGTGGGGAACTCGGCGGAGAGGTCGTGGTCGTTGGGGAAGTCGGTCGCGGTCAAGCCGATGAGGGCCTCGCGGTTCGGGGCGCGGAAGAGCTCGATGGCGCGGGCGTTGCAGTCGATGACGCGGAAGTCAGCATCGGTGACGAAGGCGGCCTCGCCGATGGCGTCCAGGGGGATGTCAGTCATTGGGGGTCTCCTTCATGGGCCAGCGGAGGAAGAGGTCGACGTCCTCCGGGGCGAGCTCGTAGAGGAGGGGGCCGCCCTGGATGAGGGCGGGTGCGGCGCCGGTGGCGGGGTCGCGGTCGCCGATGAGCAGCACGCGGCGGAGGGCGCCGTCGGAGGAGGCGTCAAAATCGAGCGTGAGGCGGAGGAGGGGCGGGTCGAGGCCGTAGGTGCTGAGGCCGTTAAGTGCGACGGGGGCATCGCGCAGGACGCGCTTAGCCTTGAGTCCGGAGAGGCGGGCGAGCCAGGCGTTGACGATGTCCATATCGGCAAAGAGGCCGGCGGGGAGGCGCGTCTCCCAAGCGAAGGTATCGATGTCGCCGCGGGCAATTGCGCAGTGGGCGCCGTCGCGGCGGCTGACGTCAATCTGGCGGATTTGCGTGGCGGGCACGGCCAAGACGGTGCGGTCGACCAGGGCATGGCGCAGACCGGGGCTCAGCAGACGTGCGGGGAAATCCTCCGCGCGGACGCGGTAGAGACGGGATTGGTCGGCGCGCCAGATGAGGGTGTCGCCGTTGGGTGCGCCGAAGCACGCCAAGGAGATGTCGCCATCCGGGCCCTCCAACGCGATGACGCAGTTGGGCTTGCCGGTGGGACGCTCCGAGCCGGCCTGCGCGCCCGCCAGGGCGGTGAGGTCCTTCAGGAGTGCCTTGACGCCGGCGGTGTCGGCGCGTTGGCCGGCGGGCCGGTCGAGGAACCAGGCGTCGTTGCGGAGGGAGAGCCCGACGGCGGCATCCGGGGCGTCCGGGCGCGTGACGGAGAGGCGCGTGACCTGGGTGTTCGCGCCGAGAATCTGTAGGTCGCCGAGGTCCGGTGCGAAGGGGCCCTTCGCGCCAAAGTAGTCGGGCAGATCCGCCGAGACGGCGACGACGGCGGTGGGCTCGGCGTCGTTGGGCAGACAGAAGACGGTGCCGGGGTGGTTGGGGTCTGGGTTGGGGCGGCCGAAACGCAGGGTGATGGGGGCATCCCGGCCCTGCACGTGGACGGTGATGCGGAGCGCGTTCTCATCGTCCAATCCGCACGCGCTCAACTCCTTGTCCGAGACGGGGGGGCGTCCGTCGGGCGGGGTGGCGGTCTCGGGCAGGCAGTAGTCGTCAATGGCGTCCGCCGCGGTCAAGGCGTTGAGGACCTCGGCGACTTTGGCGTTCGAGACCTCGAAGCGGAAAGGTTGCGAGACCTCCCACTGGCCGTTGGACTTGTGGGTGAGGCGCGTGAGGGGGGAGCCCGGGGCAAGCCACTCCAGCGCGCGGATGCGGCTTGGGGCGAGTGGCAGCAGGGTCCGCGTCCGCAGGGATTCCGGCGTACGGTCGAGCAACGCGGCCACGGCATCGGCATCGACGGTCACCAGCGCGCCGTTGACCTCGGCCAGGGTCTGTGCCAGGGGCATGCGTTGGGGGGCGCCGAAGCCGCGGGCATAGGAGGCCTCTGTGGTGCGGACGGTCAGGTGGCGCGCCACGCGGAAATCACTGTCCGCAATGGGCCCCAGATAGGCACCCGCGCGCAGGGATTGGAGTGCGTCGAGCAGGTCGGCGACGGCGGCATCGTCACACCGCACGCCGGGGTAGGGGCGTTCCATGCGCCAAGACTCGCCGTCGCGGCGAATCCGGATGGCCGTCGAGCCCTCCTCAGAGCCCTCCCACACGATTTCGGAGATGGTCTCCGTCTGGACGGGGAAGAGCGGCATGCCCTCGGGAAGGGGGGTGACCGGGCGCATTCGGCGCTCGACCACCAGGGCCACCGCCAAGGCGATGACCACCACGAGCAGAATCAAGATGTTGCGGCCGAATCTCATCCCCGCCTCCTTGTCGCCAACCACAGAAGCAGACAGAGCGTTGCGGGCACGAAGAGAACGGCGATGGCGAAATCCTTCCGCCAGGCCCGCGAGTCTTGTCCCACCCGCAAGACACCGGCGCCGCTGCTCGCGCCGCTGCCGGGCAATTCAACCAGCCACCGGACGGCATTGACGGCGAGGTCGCGGTTGGCCGAGGCGTGCCCCCGGGTGAAGCGATTGGTGGCGAAGCCGGATTCGCCCACCACGACCACGCGGCCGCGATGGAAGGCCAAGTCCGCGCCCATGCCGCTGCCGCTTTCTGCGGCCATCATCACGGTGGCCACGCGGTCGGGCAGGGTCTCGGTGGGCAGAGTGTCGATGGAGACCAACGGCGTGACCGTGACGGAGCCGTGGTCCGACGAGACCGCCCGCGGGGTGGATGCCGAGGCGTCGCTGGGCTGCGAGACGGCGGCAGAGCCATGGTCCGCGGCCACCATCCGCAGGGCGCGCGGCGCGACGAAGGTGACCTGTGCGCCACCCTCGGTCAGCTCGCGGGTGATGGGGTGGTTGTCGGCCAGCCGGTCGGCCAGCCCCGTGCCATCCGCGCCGTTGCGGGAAGGCACGCGCGGGGTCGTCTCCACACGGATGCCCCATTGCTCCAAGAGCGGCGCCAGGCCAACGTCACCCGCCGGCGGCAATGCGCACAACAGGCGTCCGCCGCGATCCAGCCACTCCTCCAGGCGTACCCGCTCGGCGGCGGAGAGGTCGTGGTGCGGCCCCATGATGAGGAGGGCCGAGACGGATTCCGGAATCTCCCCGGCCTGCTGGAGCGAGACCGGAATAATTCGGATACCCTCGCGCTCCAAGGCGCGACGGAAGCCGGAGAAGCCGTCCATGGGGTCTGTGTCGGCATAGGCCGGCCGCCCCTCGGCGGCGCCTTCGGTGAGCCACCCCACCGTCACGCCCTCGGCGCTCAGGCGCATCAGCGCGGCGGTGACGGCAGATTCTGCCTCAACGGGGTCATAGATGCCTCCTTGCGCGGCTAGCAGGTCCCGCTCTGGGACAAAGACGCGCCGCCCGGCCTGGCGGAACAGCAGGCCGGGGCCATCGGCGCCCTGCGCCATGAGGCGCGCCGCGGTGCCGGCATCCTCGCGCGGGTCGACATATTCCAGCTCGATGGTGGCGCCGGCGACCTCGCGCGAGACTTGCGCGAACTTGCGCAACAGCTGCCCGACCGGCGCGGCGGCGGGCGATTCTGAGGGGAGCACGCATGCCACCGAGATGGTGCCGGAGGTCTCCGTCAATGTGGTACGTCCCCGTTCCGAGACGGTGGGCTCGCCGCAATAGGCGCTCAAGTTAAGCGTCGGGCGCAGACGCGCCAGCAACGTGTCGGCCAGGATGGCGGCAAGCAAGGCGAGCGCCACACAGATGATGGCGCCGCAAAACCACTTCCGCTGGCCTTTGGAAAGCCTCATGGTTCAGACTCCTGGGGTTGGGGTTCCGGCAACAGCCGCACCAGCGGAGGCCGCACCACCACACTGTTCACGCGATTGGAGCTCGGGAAAATAATCTGTGGCTCGCAGGGCAGACCGTCCGGACACTCCGCCACCAACGCCACCACGCCGGCTGGGTCGATGGTCTCCAGCTCGCTGCTGATGCCCCGCGCCGTCACCTCCACGGTCGTGGCGTCCGGCACATAGCGTGCGCCGGAGGCCGACTGCAACACGCGCACCGGCACCTCCGTGAAGATCCGCGCGCCGTTCTCGCGTTGAAGGATGACCTCCGCCCGCACACGCTCCGGGTGCACCGTCCAGCCGGAACGTTCGTCCGGCGGCAGCACGCGTAGCATTGCGGTCTTGTCGCTTGAGAGGTTCGCCACGTCCATCAGCTCCGTGCGTAATGGCCGGTGCGGGTCTATCTCCTCAAAGAGCGCGCTCGGGCCCGACACCAGCACCTCCTCGGGCTTGATGTAGACCTTGGCCTCGGTGAAGGCCGGGAGGCCAATCACCTCCGGCTTCGCCACGCGGAAGGTCCGCTCCTCGCGCGGCGAAAAGGTCACCGTCAGCTCCGCCTGCTCGATGGAGGCCACGCGCAAGCCGGCGGGGCATGACACATCGCTCCGTGACAGGTGGAAGTTCAGTGTTTTGTTACCGTCTTGTGGACGCTCTGGGCGCACCCGCACGCGGGGCCGCTCGGCCCCCGGCACCGACAGTTGGCGGATGGCCTCCTCGGACCCGCGGAAGGTGATGTCCACCACCCCGGGCTCCACGCTGGGGATGGCCGTCGCGCCCTCTTCCATCTCCAGTTCCACTGGCAGGGTCAACGTCTGCGTATAGCTGGTCGATTGGCGGATGGTCAGGAAGACGACCAATGCCACTGCCAGGGCCGCCACCTTCCACGGCCAGTTGTTGCGCAGCGTCGCCCACAGGGCACGGACATTCCATCGGAATTTAGGCACGGCGCTCACGCTCCTTTGTCACAAATGGCTTGAGGAACCACGGCACCGCGTGGCGCGGTCCGAAGACGGCCTTGAAGAAGTTGCCCTGCCCCTCCGGCGGCACGAACGCTGCGCGCAGCAGACGCTCCAGCTGGCGGTCGTTTAGGTTCTTCATCAGGTTCCCGTCGCGCGCCACCGAAATCTGCCCTCGCTCCTCCGAGACCACCAGAATCAGGGCATCGCACTCCGCCGAGAGCGAGAGCGCCGCCCGGTGGCGCGTCCCCATCCCCTGCAAGCGCAGTTCGTTGTCGATGGGCAGGATGCACCGCGCCGCGCGGATTCGGTTCCCGCGCAGAATCACCGCGCCGTCGTGCAACGGCAGGGGCGGCGTAAAGATACTGAAGAGCAGGTCCTCGCTGATGAGCGCGTCCAGTTGCGTCCCCGTCTCGCACCACCGGTCCAACGCCACCGCGCGCTCCACCACCAGCAACGCCCCTAGCCGGCGGTTGGCCAGACTGCGCGTCACCCGCACCAAGAGTTCCGCCGGCGTCTCCGGCAACTTCCCTTGCAGGAGCTGCACCGAGGCGTTCTTGCCCAAAACCGACAGCATCCGGCGCAGTTCCGGCTGGAAGACCACCAGGAGCGCCAACATCAGCACAATCGTGATCCACCGCAACACCACGTTCACCACGTCCAAATCCAGGAACGAGGTCACCAGAAAGATCGCCAGGAAGACCGAGCCCACCCCCAGCAGAATCTGCGCCGCGCGCGTCCCCTTCAGCCAGAGAAACGCATAATAGATGCCGGTGGTCAAGAGCGCCACCTGCAACACATCCATCACCGTCGGCCACCACGCGCTAAACATGGGCCGCCTCCTCCGCGCGTTCAAAGGCCCGCAGGGCCCCCACCGTCTCGGCCACGTCGTGCACGCGCACCAAATCCGCGCCCTGCGCCGCCGACCAGAGCGCTACGCCCACGCTCGCCGCGGCCGTCCCGCCCAGAAAACGTTTCCGCGAGGCCGCCACTAGCCAGGGGCGTTCCCCCGCCGCGAACCGCGCCGTCGCCCCCACCAAGCGCCACGAATCCGCGTGCGACTTCTCAAATCCCAGACCCGGGTCCAAAGCCACCTGCCGCACGTCCACCCCGGCCTCGGCCAGGTGCGCCACGGCCGCCGCGAGTTCGGATTCTATTTCCGCCGCCGCGTCCGCGCGGTCTGCGACCTCGCCCCGCGGCGTCCACCCGCGTCCATGCATCAAGACATAACCCGCACCGGTCTCTGCCAAGAGCGTTGCCATTCCCGCGTCGGGATTCAGACCCTGCACGTCGTTCACGATGTCCGCGCCCGCCTCGATGGCCGCTCGCGCCACCGCCGTGCGCCGCGTGTCTACCGAGATCAATCCCTCCGGACACGCCCGGCGCAACATCCGGATGGCCGGCGTCACCCGCGCAATCTCTTCCTCGATGGAGACCGCCGCCGCCCCAGGCCGCGTCGATTCTCCGCCGATATCCACAATCAACGCGCCCGCCTCAAAGGCCGCCGCGCCACGCGCCGCCGCGTCCTCCGCGCTCGCCGCGCGACTCCCCGCGAAGAACGAATCCGGGGTTACATTGACAATAGCCATCACCTCCGGCCCGCGCAACCGCACGGCCCGTCCACGGCACATCCAAATCTTATCCGCCTTCCTCTGCATTAGCAGAAGTATAGCAAATCCACCCCCGCCCACAAAACGGTTTTTTGGAAGTTTGGAAGCTTAGAAGTTTGGAGGAGCCACAGAGGTGAAAGCCCGACCCGCCGCCCCTGGCGGCGATGAGACCGAACGCTGCGCGGCTATCACCGTGCAGGCCCAAAGGGCCAAACCTTCCACGGCTAAGAACACGAAGAACCACAAAGGTACACAAAGAGCACGACGCAGGGGGCGGGCCGTGCGTGTGCGCAAGGCGCACGTCTGGCCCGGGGGCCTGAAGGGGCATGGCGGGCTTCGCACGCCATGCTTTGGTTTTGGGGAGTCCTCTGGCGTCAGCCCCGTCCTATAGGTCTTATACGTCCTATATGTCCTACCGCGTCGCCATTTGGTACGTTGGTGCAGGGGCGGCTTGGAAGTTTGGTCAACGGCCTTGTCCGTCGCGCGTTTACGCGCGCTCCTGCATCTCCTGCATCTCCTGCATCTCCTGCTGGGGTGTCCTTCTGGCACGTCCGCAGGGCGTGCCGCCGGTGCAGGTGCAACTTGCACCTGCCGGGGTCAAGGGGCGGCGCCCCTTGCGGGGCGTGGGGCAGCGCCCCACACCCTTCAATCAACCAATCAGCTAATCAGCCAAAATCCCCTTTGTGTCCTTAGCCGTGGAAGGTTTGTCGCTTCGCGCCTGCACGGTGTCCTTTGTGATTTCCAATCCATTCTGGCAGTCCTGCCGGCGGTAGCCGGCCCAAAAATCTGCTCTAATCTGCGCAATCTGCGGTTCCTCACACTGGCAGTCCTTCTCCCTTCGTGCCCCTTCGTGCACCTTCGTGTCAGCCCCGCAGGGTAAACCTTCCACACCCTCCCAGCGGCTCCGTCCCTTGCGCCTTTT
Organism: uncultured Kiritimatiellota bacterium; assembly: GCA_944389945.1. Lineage (GTDB taxonomy): Bacteria > Verrucomicrobiota > Kiritimatiellia > RFP12 > DVOR01 > Spyradenecus. Next base: position 54,192 of record CALXOF010000001.1, read on the forward strand.
TGTGTCTTCGTGGAAAGAGGGAAGCGATTTTTCTTGCATACTGGCTCACGTTATGCTATCTTCTTCACCCGCAATGGAAACCCAGCCAGGTTTCCGTCACCCATTTGTTTACGAGAAAGCAAGGACCATAACATGCCTAACATCAAGAGCGCCGCCAAGCGTGTGAAGACCGCCGCCAAGGCCAACCTGCGCAACCGCTCCGTCAAGAGCGAGCTCCTTACCTACCGCAAAAAGGTCGAGGCCGCCATCGCCGGTGGCGACAAGACCGCCGCCTTCGCCGCCGTCTCCGCCTACGCTTCCAAGCTGGACAAGGCCGCCAAGAAGGGCGTGATCAAGCGCAACACCGCTGACCGCAAGAAATCCCGCACCGCCCAAGCCATCGCCAAGATGGCCTAACCCGCCCGCGCCGCCGCGCGGCGTAGGCCGGTCCATGGCTCAATGGGACAAGAGAAGGGGCGCCCTCAGGCGCGCCTCTTCTCTTTTTTTGTCTTTTCTCCCCTCGCGCAAGGGTCAATGCGCACCCCAAAATCCCTAAATCCCCCTTCCCAGACCCTATAGGGGTCGGCCCCGAGACCCTATAGTGGTCCGGGTTGAGACCCTATAGTGGTCCGGGTTGAGACCCTATAGTGGTCCACTGCGAGACCCTATAGTGGTCCGGGAAGGGGTGGCGTGCACCACCCCGGAGAACAGAGAACGGAGAACAGAGAACAGAACGCGCGGCAAGCGCGCGACGGACAAGCCGCTGGAAGGGTGTGGAGGGTTTACCCTGCGGGGCTGACACGAAGGTTCACGAAGAACCACGAAGGCACACGAAGACTGCCAGAATAGTTGAAATCACAAAGGACACCGTGCAGGCGCGAAGCGACAAACCTTCCACGGCTAAGGACACAAAGGGGATTTTGGCTGATTAGCTGATTGGTTGATTGAAGGGTGTGGGGCGCTGCCCCACCCCCCGGCAGGGAGAAGTTCTCCCTGCACCCCCGGCACGTCTGCGACGTGCCAGAAGGACAGCGCGGTAGGACATATAGGACGTATAGGACCTATAGGACGGAGCTGATGCCGGAGGACTCCCCAAAAACCAAAGCATGGCGTGCGAAGCCCGCCATGCCCCTACAGGCCCCCCGGGCCGGACGAGCGCCTTGCGCGCACGCACGGCCCGCCCCCTGCGCCGTGCTTTGTGTCCTTCGTGTCCTTTGTGATTTCCAATCCATTCTGGCAGTCCTGCCGGCGGTAGCCGGCCCCGAATCGGCTCCAATCGGCGTAATCGGCGGTTTCCTTATTCTGGCAGTCTCAGGCATCGCGGTAGGACATATAGGACCTATAGGACATATAGGACGGCGGCTGACGCCGCTTGCACAACGATTTTGCCCGTCGCGCGCTTGCCGCGCGCTCTGTTCACTGTTTTCTGTTCTCTGTTCTCTGGGGCGCGTCAGCGCCCCAATTGTGGTATCATTAGAGGCGACTTTGAGAGAAGGAGCAGACCGCGATGACTTGGGGATTTTCCTCATTTGAGACGCGCTTCCGCTGGGCGGCGGCGCTATGGGCGATTCTGATGACGGTGTGGTGCATGAGCCCGCTGCCGTGGCAGGCACGCGCCATTGGCGGTTTGGTGTGGGTGGCCATTACGATTGGTGTTTCGTTGCGCTTCTCCTGGTGGCGTCCGCGTTTGCCGCGCGATGTGCCCATCTGCCTGGTGGCGGGGGTCGACGTTGCGCTCTTGGAGCCGCTTGTGCGCAACCTTTTGGCCGCCGGTTACCGTTTTCAGACCGTGGGCGAGGCGTTGGAATCCCCGGCGCGCAAGGCTGTGGTGCTGACCTTCGATGGCGGCACGCGCGACCACTTCACCATCTTGCTTCCCTTCTTGCGCCGGATGGGCGTGAAGGCCACCTGCTTCGTCTCCGACAGCGGCATGCGTGACGCCGAGCACCTCAAGCCTATGGAGATGCAGGAAATGGTCCGCTCCGGCCTCATCGAGCTCGGCGGCTGGCTGGATGTCGCGACGGACGATCCCGCGGCTCTGCGCCAGGCCGTCGTGCGCGGACGCCGCTGGCTGACCGGCGTCACGGGGCGTCTGCCTATGGCCTTTGCTTACGCGCCCGGTCCCCATGCCGCGGCCCTTGCCCAAGCGGCACAAGAGGCCCATTACCGTCTGGCCCTTACCGAGGGCACGGGGCGGCCGCAACCCTTCGACAAGGCTCCCTTCGCGGTGACGCGCCACCGTATTCCCGCCGGACTGCGTCCGTGGCAGGCCTATCTTCTGGCGACGCGGGGGCGTTACCGGTGGTAAGGCGGGCGCTTAACTTCTGCGCGGCGGTCGCCGTCGCGGCGATGGTGGGGTGCGAACGCCCCACTGTGGAGCCGCCCGCGAACCCCGATGCCCCGCTAGAATCCGACGTGGTCGCCGCGGTGGACGATGTCACGCTGACCTGGGGCGAATTGGCGCGTCTGGCCCCGGAGGGCAACACCGATGCACGCCGTCAGGCTGTCCAACTTTTCCTTTACGAATCCCTGATTGCCAAGGAGGCGCAGGCCCACGGTATTGTCTTGGACGATGCCGCGTGGCGCACCTTCTCCGCTCAGTTCGCCGAGGCGACCGGCCTCTCTCCGGAGGCCTATGCCCGAGCTCACGGCGACGCGGAAATCTTGGCGGCTTTGCGCAGGGAGGCGCTGTCGCGTCTCTTCCTGGAACGCGTTGTCTACAAAGACATCAAAGTGCCTCCCTCGGTGGAAGAGGAGAACCGCGCGCGGGCCGAGGCCGAGGCGAATGAGGTGCGCCGCAAGATGGTGAGCCTACAGACGCAGGTCGCCATGGGTGCGGACTTCGAGGCCATCGTGCGCGAGCACTCCACCGCCACCGAGCCTATTCGCGTCTCGGTGCAGGAGATGGAAGAGAGTTGGCCTCCGGAATTGATGCGGGTCGTGACGAGTCTGCCCATCGGCGCCGTGACGGATGTCGTGGAGATGCTGGGCGGACTGCTCATGTATCAGGTGGTGGCACGCGAGGGCGACGTCTTCACCCTGCGCGTCCTCTCCATGAACCTGCCGTTGCCCAACAAACAGGTGGCCGACTACATCTTCCAACAACTCCGCGAAGAGGCCTACTGGGCGTGGTTCCAGGATGCCTTCACCCGCCATCACGTCCGTTGCCCCCTCTTCCCAGACCTCGCCCCAGCGCAGTGATTCTCCACGAAGACACGAAGTGACGCAAGGGCCTGGGCACTTCACCGTTCGGCCCGTTGGGCCTCACTACCGTGCCCATCCCTTGCGTCTCTGACGTTTCTTGGAGACTCTGCTTTTAAGATAAGAAAGGCGTGCGCGAGCACGCCCGAGATCTACGTTGCCCAATCTGGCAGTTTGCAAGCCTTTTCTTACGCCTAATGGCACGCTTTAGTGAAGTTTGTAACGAAGTCGCAACGGAAGCTCGCGCTTGGCATCTTCGTTACCATTCTTCGCACTTTCATAAAGCCACGTTTCTGCCAATTCCCGAGATTGAGGAACGCCCCATCCCATCTTGTAGCACTCCGATAATTCATATTGGGCCCTGGCATGGTCTTGATTTGCGGCTTTTTGGAACCACTCTGCCGCGACTTTGCGGTCGCGTTCAACGCCATCGCCGACCTTATATCGGATTCCAAGCGTAAATTGCGCATCGGCGTTCCCGGCGTCTGCGCTCTCCCGCAAATACGTCACTTGTTCCTCTGGCGTTCCTTCATCCCATTGCCCTTTAGCAAGCAATGCACCAAGGCAACCCTGCGCGACGTAATCCCCCTGTTGGGCGAGCGCTTCCACCCATGTAAGGACGAGTGGGAACTGCTGTAGGTCAGACGAGGACATCTCCGTCACTCTATCAATCAACGCCTGCTTGGCCGTTTCATCGCCTTGTTTGGCGGCGGAGAGGAGATAACGAGTCGCGGTCTCTTGTGAGAGAGGAAGGTCTTCCCCTTGCGCGAGCTTGATAGCGACGCGGGCTTGGGCCGCGGTATTGTCGTTTTGGGCGGCGGCGAGGAGCCAGTCGCTGGCCTCCGGGTGTTTTGCCAGGGCCTCATCGCCGGCGGCGATGCGCCTGCCGAGGAGGATACGTGCCATAAGCATATCCTTCATGTTGAGCAACCATGCCGAAGGAAGTTCTTCCGGGCTAGGTTCCCATTGCTGGCGATAGGCCATGGCGATCAGTTGCCGTTGAGCATCCAGTCGACCCCGAACGGCGGCCATGCGATACCATGCCGCGGCCTCCTTGTAGGAGCGCGGCACAGTGAGATAATTGTTCGTGTAAACCGCGTTGTAGCGCGACTGAGAGCTAGACCCATTCAGGTAGGTCGTGGCGACCCAGATTATCAGATCGGTCGAACCGACGTCGGCGAGTCTCTGCTTGGCCGCCTCGAAAACGAGCTTCGCCGACACTTTGCTTGCCACAAGGCAATCGGAGAACGCGTCCCCATGCAAGGGGCAGTTCTCTATCTGTGCGGCGGGTGCGACGCCCAGACCGAAGTCTTTGCAGAGGGTTAGACGACAAGCCACGCTCGCTTTCACGGCGTCATTGTCGCGGCGTGCCGCCTCTTGATAATACGCGTAGGCTTGGCCCCAGTCGCCCGCTTGCAATGCCGCATTGCCCTTGTCAAAGAACTGCTCGGCGCGATATTCGCGAAGTTTCAGATAACCGACGGGGGCCGCAATCAGCGCCACCACTTCAATACCGAACAAGATTTTCGAAAGCATGGCCGCCTCCTTACGCGAGGACCCAAACCACGGCCCAAGCCGCGACGGCGGCCACGCCGCCCAACGTGGAGAGCGTCGCCCAGACGCGTTTGGAACGGCGTTCGTCCAGGATGGACTGCTTGGTCTTAAGCAGTTTCGTGATGGCTTCCTGTTTCCATCCCGCGGCCCGTGAGGTCGGCGCGGTCAAGGCCTTGAGCGCTTCGACGGTCTTATCGATGGCAGGAAGGATCTGCGGCTTACGTACCTCCGCGATGGTGGGTCGCAGGGTCTTGCACAAGGTTTCAGCGAAATTACACTCGTCGTCTGTGGTGGCGATGCCATCGTCGCTCTCACCCGAAGCTTCCAAGAACCAATGCAAACGCAAGGTTTCGGTTGCTGCACGGCAGGCACGCAAAGTCTCCTTAAGCACATTAAAATCACTTTGTCGAAGCTCTTGGCAGAAAAGTCGGACCCGTGAGACAAAGGCTTTACGCGTCTGCCGACAGGCCGCGATGGCCTGTTGTACCACCGGCGTATCCACCAAGCACCGGAGCATCAGATTATCCATGCCGATGGTCGTGTCGGCCGTGCCAAGGGCCGAGACCGCAAGCACGTCCAGATTCGGATAGTTCCCCGCAATCAAGGGTAGGTGCTGCGCCACGAAGGCGCGCGGGTCCAGCTCCACCGTGTCGGGGCTGAGATAGCGGTCAATCTGCGTGAGGAGCAGGGTCACCTTCGGGTGCGTGTGGAGACGGAAGAGGAAGTCCAGGCACGCGTTCGTCACCCACACCGCGTCCAAGTTACTCGGGGTTGTCTCCAGATTCTCCGCGTCCGCCAGATTGAAGAGCACGAAGACTTGGTCGGACTGCGTCAGGTGGCCCAAGAAGGCATCCAATTCCTCTTGGTTCGCGGCAATACGCTCCGAGAAGGAGACGGGATCCTGGTTGTCCACCTCATCCAAGAAGGCCAAGCGATAAATCTCGCCCGGATAGTCCAGGATGTCGCAGGTGCGCTGGGGCTTGCCGCCATAGCACGCACTCCAGGCCAGGCGCCGCAAACTCGTGGTCTGGTGCGGCAACGACTCCCCTTCCAGTTGCTCCGGGAGCAACGTCAGGAAGCGGAAGGCCTCACGCGTCTCCGGTCGCAACGACCATCCCGTCCGCTCATGCGCCTTGAAGGTCTTGACCAACGCCATCGTCAGCACCGACTTACCGGAGCCCTCAACGCCCAAAAAGGTAATGTTTCCCATGGTTCTCCAACGCTTTCTGCTTTGGGCCGACGCACTGCACGCGCCCGCCTCAATACGGTACGTATGCTAGCACATTAAGTGAAGCTCTGGCAAACCGTGGGAGGCTGGTGAGTAGAGGGGAGAACGGAAAACGGAAAACGGAGCGTGCAGGCGCAAGGCGCCAAACCTTCCACGGCTACGGAGCGCCCCTGCAGGGCGACGGGTGAGAGCGTTCTATGGAGCGGCTCTTTGCCAGTCGCGCGCTTGCCGCGCGTTCCGTTCTCTGTTCTCCGTTCTCCGTTCTCCGGGGCGGCGCAAGCCGCCCTATTTGCCTAGGGGGCGGGGATTTGATAGACTGTGGGCATTATGGCGACGTTCAGTTACGTGGCGCTGAATAAACAAAAGGCGAAGGTGTCGGGGGCGATAGAGGCCGCCGACCGGCGGGGTGCACTCGCGTCGCTGAAGGGGCAGGGGTTGATGCCGCTCTCCATCACGGAGGAACAGGGCGCGAAGAAGGCGTCGCAGACGCAGGCTTCGTTTTGGAAGCTTTCGTCGGGCCCGGCGAAGAAGATGAAGCCGGGCGAAGTGTTGCTCTTTACCTCCGAGCTGGCAGACCTGATTGAGGCCGGCATGACGTTGGGGGCGGCGCTGAACTCCTTGGCGAACCAGGGCGACCCGAACAGCGGCATCTGCGTGGTTGCGGCTGATTTGCGCGACCGGATTATGCGCGGCGAGGCCTTCTCGGACGCGGTGGGGGCGCACCCGGATACCTTCCCGGCGATTTATGGCAACATGGTGCGCGCGGGCGAGGCCTCGGGCGCGATGGTGGAGGTGTTGCGGCGTCTGGGCGAGCACTACGAGCGCAACCAGTCGATGCGGAGCAAGATTATCTCGGCGCTGACCTATCCGTGCATTGTGTTGGGTATGGGCGTGCTGGCGGTGATCTTTGCGATGGTCAAGATCGTGCCGCAGTTCACGGAGCTTTTCTCGAGCATGGGCAAGGAGCTGCCTTTGCCGACGCGGATGCTGATGGGGATGAGCGAGGGGCTCATCAAGTATGGCGTCTTCATCGGCATCGGGCTGGTCTTTGGCGTCGTCGCCCTGCGGAAGTGGTGCAAGGGCGCGGGGCGCGCGCGGTGGGACCGCTTCAAGCTTCGGATGCCGTTGGTGAAGGGCTTGGTGGCGAGCGGGGCGTACGCGTCGCTGGCCTATACGTTGCAGACGCTCTTGGCCAACGGCGTGAACGTGCTTCAGGCGCTGCGCATCTCCGAGGAGACCTGCGGCAACGCCGTGATCGAGGCCGAGTTGCGCAAGGCTCGCGAACGCGTGACCGACGGCACCACCATCTCCGGTCCGCTGGCGCAGAGCGGCGTCTTCCCGCGCTTGATGACCGACATGATGGCCCTGGGCGAGCAGACGGGCAACCTGCCCGGCGCCCTTGGCCGCATCGGCAAGCGTTATGAGGCCGAGCTTAATCGCAACATCAAGATTTTCACCACCGCCTTGGAGCCCATCTTGATTCTCTTGGTGGCGCTGGTGGTGGGTTTCGTGGCCATCGCCATCCTCTCGGCGGTCTTCTCCGCCACCTCGGCGATGGGCCAGGCCTAACTTGAAGGAAAGGGACAGAACATGAAGGTCAAGAACCGCAAACTCCGCCGCGCAGGCTTCACCCTGGTGGAACTCCTGCTCGTGATCACCATTCTGGGCATCCTCGGCACCGTGGTGGTGATGAACTTCGGTGATGTGGGTGGCGATGCCCGCAAGGAAACCACACGCCAGTCCATCCTGGCCATCGACCAGGCCGTGACCGTCTACAACACCAAGGTCGGCCATATGCCCAAGGACATCAGCGATCTCACTAAGCCTATCAACGATAGCAAACAAGGGTTGCTGAAGTCCAAAGATGTCAACGATGCCTGGGGCAATCCCTTCGAGTTCAAGATGGAAGACGGTTCGTACACCATCCGTTCCGCCGGCCCTGACGGCCAGATGAACACCGAAGACGACATCACGAATTGAGGACCGGCCATGAAGCGAATCTTTGCCTTGTTTTGCCTTGTCGCAGTGGGTGCCTCCATCGGGTGCGATGGAGAGTCGTCCTCTGCGGACAAGGACGCCCAATTCAAAGAGGACGTCCACACTATCGCGGACTTTATTCGGGCCAATGAGGAAAGAAGCGATGAGATGGCCTCGCAAGCTCGCGTGGAGACAACGGGTAAAGCCATTGAAGCCCTCGACCAGGCCGTTCTTATCTATCAAATCAAAGTCGGGCGCTTGCCTATGAGTCTTCGTGATCTCACCAAGGGCATCAACGACGACGACGAGGGCCTGCTGAAGTCCAACGACGTCATCGACGCTTGGGGCAATCCCTTCGAGTACAAGGTGGACGGTAAGAAGTACACCATCCGCTCCGCCGGCCCCGACGGCCAGATGAACACCGAAGACGACATCACGAACTGAGGACTAGCAATGAAGCGGATTTTGGGCTTGCTTTGCCTTCTTACCGTGGGCGCCTCCATCGGGTGCAATGGCGATGATTTGGACACGGCCGTCCGTAAGGAGACCACGCGCCAGACTATCGCCGCCATCGATTTCGCCATCTCTACCTATAAAGCCAAGAACAACAAGGTGCCCACGAGCCTGACTGATTTGGCCGTAGGTGTCGCCGGAGAGCAACCGCTTGTGAGTGCGGAGATGTTCAACGATGCCTGGGGTAATCCCTTGGAGCTCTCGGTCAATGCGGCGATGAAGTACACCATTCGCTCCGCCGGCCCCGATGGCAAGATGAACACCGAGGACGACATCACGAACTGAGGCATCATGACGCTGGACGACACCATCGAAATCGCCATCGAGGGCGAGACGCAAGAGCGCGTCGTGGACTATGGCACGCCGTTGGGGGACCTTCTGCCGAAGGAGGTGGGGGGCCTGCCCGTGCTGGCGGCCTTGGCGAACAATGACGTGGTGCCGTTGGACGCGCCGGCCATCGTGGACCTGCGGGTGCGTCCGCTGACGTTGGCCGACGAGGAGGGGTGGCAGGTCTATCGCAGGACGCTCTGCTTCCTCTTGGCCGCGGTGTTGCACGCGGAGTTTCCGGGGACCGATTGTCGGGTGCGGCAGAGTTTCGGCCACAATGCGCTCTTCTGGACGTGGGACGTGCCGCACGCGGAGCGCGAGGCGAAGGTGGCGGCGTTGCGCGGGCGCCTGGCGGCGCTCGTGGCGCGCGACGCGCCCATCAACCATCGCGTGGTGGGCTACGAACAGATGCTCCAGGGGTTCCGCGAGCATGGGCAGGAAGATAAGGCGATGCTGTTGGAGCACCGCAATCCGCCCTATCTGGGGATGGCTGTCTGCGAGGAGTTTTACGACCTGCCGCAGGGGGTGCTGGCTACGCACTCGGGCGTCATCCGGCTCTTCGACATTGTGCCGCTGCGGGATGGGTTCGTGCTGGAGTTCCCGGGCTTCAAGACGCCCATGGAGCTCGACCCGATGCCGCCCTACGACTTCCTCTTTGAGGTTTATGCCGAGCATCTGCGTTGGGGGGAGATTATCGGCATCCGCAATGCGGGTGAGCTGAACGCCGCCATCGCCGATGGGTCGGTGGCGGACGTCATCAACACGGTGGAGGCCCTGCACGAGAAGCGTCTCTCCGGTTTCGCCGACCGTATCGCGGCGCGGGTGCCGCGTCCGCACGTGGTGTTGGTGGCCGGACCGAGCTCGTCGGGCAAGACGACCTTTGCTATGCGTCTCTGCACCCACCTGCGCGTCTTGGGGTTGCGGCCGACGTTGCTCTCCACGGACAACTACTTCGTGGGGGACAAGCGCAACCCGCGCGACGAGCATGGGAATCTGGACTACGAGTGCCTGCAGGCGGTGGACGTGCCGCGCCTGAACGCCGACCTGTTGAAGTTGATCAAGGGCGAGACCATCCCGTTGCGCAAGTTCAACTTCCGCGAACACGAGGGCTACGACTCCGACGAGACGGTGTCGCTCGACCCGCAGCTGGGCGTGCTCGTCATCGAGGGCATCCATGCGTTGAACCCGGATCTGACTCCGCAGATTCCGCGCGAGGAGAAGTTCCTCATCTATGTCAATGTCCTTACCCAGGTCTCCATCGACAGCCACAACCGCGTCTCGACCCTCGACAACCGCTTGCTCCGCCGCATGGTGCGCGATGGACAGTTCCGCGGGCGCAGTCCCCTGGAGACGCTCCGTCTGTGGCCCAGCGTGCGCGCCGGCGAGGAGAAGTGGGTCTTCCCCTTCCAGCATTACGCCGACGCCGTCTTCAACACCGCATTGGACTACGAAATCCCCGTGCTGAAGACCCTCGCGCGCCCCTTGCTCAACCAAATCAAGCCCCATCACCCGGAGTACGTCGTGGCCCGGCGCCTCTCCTGCTTCTTGCAGAACTTCGCCTCCATGCCGATGGCCGACGTCCCCACCAACTCCATTTTGCGCGAATATCTCGGCGCCTCGCGCCTGCGCTATAAGTAAAGGAATCTCCACATGGCAGACCCTATCATCGGACGTTTGGTAGCCGGCGAGGAATCGCAGGTCCGCCGCGCCTATGAGCGGTTCGAGGCCCAGCCCGTCACCGAGCAGCGCCTCACCGAAAACAAGTGCCCCTATGGCGAGCAGGAGACCACCCTCGCGGGCGAGGCCAGCGCTGAGGGCGTCGGCACCTTCGAGCGCAAGCACCGCCCCATTCTCACCTTCGGCCCCTCGCACATCCGCGGCTGGTGGATTCATCGCAACGACCTCCGCGAGCAGCTCGATGTCAAGGTCTCCGTCCGCAACGTGTGGACCAGCGCCCGCAACATTGTCCTGCGCGCGGGCTCCCCGCACAACTACCTGCGCATGGTCGAGCACATCGTCGCCCTGCGCCTGGGCCTGGGCGTTGACAACGTGCGCCTCTCCATCGCCGGCGGCGATCCGCCCCTCTTCGACCGCTCCAGCCTCGACCTGGTGGAGGCCATCGACCGCGCCAAGATTGTCCCCACCGGTGCGCCCGCCCGCTACGTCACCGTCCGCGAGCCCGTCACCATCGGCGGCACGCGTGGCGACTTCGTCACGCTCCTCCCCGCCGAGCCCGGTGACCGCCGTCTACGTCTGGACGTCGCCATCTCCTGGGACACCGTCATCGGCGACCAGCGCCTGCAAGTCGACCTCACGCCCGAGACCTTCACCCGCGGCGCCGGCGCCCGCACCAACGCCACCCAGACGCAGTACATCCTCTCCAAAACCATCGGCCGCCTCTTCGCCGAGACGCGCAACATGGGCTACACCCCCGCCAATATCCTAATTCACGGCAAGAAGGGCTTCATCACCCCGCCGCGTCCGGAGTTCGACCTTGGCGAGGGCCGCAGCTGCGAGCCCGTCTGGCACCGCACCATGCTCGACCTCGTTGCCGCCATCGCACTCGTCGACCGCGGACGCTTCGTCGGCACCGTCAAGTCCTACCGCGCCGGCCACACCCTTGACGTTCGCCTCATGACCCTCCTCTACATGCTTGACCTGTTGGAGCCCCTCCCATGAAAACCGTCCTCTTCTGGGGCCGCTTTGGGCCCGAATACTCCCGCAACCGCGTCTACATCTCCCTCTTCAAGGAGTTGGGGTGGGATGTCCGCCTCTTCATGGTCAAATACTGCTGCGCCTTCGGCGACGTCGAGTGGCGCCTGCGCGGCGACAAATCCGTCAAGCCCGACCTCGTCTGGGTTCCCGTCTGCCGCCAGCGCGACGCCGCCGCCGCCACCCGTTGGGCCCACAAGCGCGGCATCCCCGTCGTCTTCGATCCCATGATTTCCTACTGGGACAAGAAGGTGCTCGAGCAGGGCAAGTGGCGCGCCGAGGAAGGCCGCGCCAAGCGCCTCCTCGCCTGGGAGACCAAGCTTTTCAACGGCGTCGACCGCCTCCTCTGCGACACCTCCTGCCACGCCGACTTCTTCCACGCCCACATGGGCGTCCCCCGCGAGAAGCTCCGCGTCCTCTTCACCGGCACCGACGAGACCGTCTTCAAGCCCGCCGACCGCCCCGAGGACGACCCGCCGCACGACCCCAAGGCGCCCCTTCGCATCCTCTATCACGGCGCCTATCTCCCCCTTCACGGCACGGAATACATTGTCGAGGCCGCCCGCCGCACCCAGAACCTCAACATCCACTGGGACTTCCTCGGCTGGGGCGCCTACAAGGCCGCCACCGAGGAAAAGGCCAAGGGCATCTCCAACATCACCTTCCTTGAGCGCGTCCCCTACGTCGAGGTCCCCCGCGTCATCCGCACCGCGGATATCGTCCTGGGCGTCTTCGGCACCACCGAGAAGGCCTCGCGCGTCATCGGCAACAAGGTCTACGAAGCCATGGCCTGCTGCCGTCCCGTCATCAACGAGTTCTGCACCGGCTATCCGCCCGAGGCCAAGGACTGCCCCGCCATCACCTTCGTGCCCCCCGGTGACCCCCAGGCCATCGTCGACGCCGTTCTCCCTTGGATTGACCGCCGCGAAGAACTCTTCGCCCTGCGCAAGACCGCCCGCGACTTCTTCGAGCAGTGCCTCTCCATGGCCGTCATCAAGCAGCAGCTCGCCGACATCCTCGCCGACCTCGGCCTCTGACCCGCCACGGTTTGCTATACTGGCGGCGAAGGAGACTTAGCATGAGCCATATCGCGCAAGATATCGCCGACTTTGCCAAGTTGCGGACCAACGACTGCATCTACGTGGACAAAACCGCGATTTTGCACGAGTTGATTTGCGACCCGGGGCGGAGCCTGTACTTTATCTCGCGCCCCCGCCGTTTTGGCAAGTCCCTCATGCTCTCCACGCTGGCGTGTATCTTCCGCGGCGAGCGCGAGCGCTTCAAGGGCCTTGCCATCGACAAGTTGGACTACGACTGGACGCCTTACCCCGTCCTGCACTTCTCCTTCGCCGGCATCAAGGTCGAGACCTTGGAGGCGTTCAAGGCGGACTTCCGGCGTTGCGTCAAGAAAGTCTTGACGGAGGCCGACTGTAAGTGGAATGAAGCGGATTTCCCAGGCGCCAACTTTGCCCAAGCCATCACAGATCTCGCCAAACAGGCCGGCAAACCCGTGGTCATCCTCATCGATGAATATGACGCACCGGTGAGCCACGCCTTGGCTGATATCAAGCTTGCCACGGCCATTCGTAGCGAACTCTCAGACTTCTATATCCAAATCAAGGAGTGCGCTGCCGACATTCGCCTTATGATGATGACAGGCGTTACGCGTTTCACCCAGCTCTCCGTCTTTTCGGCGTTGAACAACCTCAACAACCTGACGATGGACGACCGCTACGCCACGCTCTTGGGTTATACCGATGACGAGCTGACGACCTATTTCGATGCAGAGATGCGCCGCCACGCCGAGGTCATGAAGCTCTCCTACGAAGACTATCGCGAGCAACTCCGCTGGTGGTACAACGGCTACCGTTTCGCCCGTTGGAACACCACGAAGGTCTATAACCCCTGCGCCATTGGCAAGACCCTTGGTGCATGCACCCCCGAGTTCCTCGGCACGTGGATTTCCACCGGGTTGACCTCCGCCGTCTTCCACTACTTCGAGAACAACCAACTCGCCGAACAGGACTACGAGCACGTTGAGGATGTCTTTGAGGAGGATTTGGACATTTGCGAACTGGAGAATATCCAGCCCGTGGCCATGCTTTATCAAGGTGGTTACCTCACCATCAAGGATTATAAAAACAACGTCTTTACGCTTGGCATCCCGGATGAAGAGGTTCGTCGAGCATTCAACACCCAGCTCGTTCGAAAGTTCGCAGAGAAGGAGGACAATCGCTATCTGAGCGTTCTCAGTCGTGCCCTGATGCGGGCCGACTTTGACACTTTCTTCGGCCACCTTTCCGACCTCTACGCCCACCTCTTCTATGGCTCCAAAGAGGAGCGCGTGCAGGAGTTCTCCTTCCAACGCATCCTCTATGTTCTGCTGACCGCCAGTGGTTTCTTCCGTGTGACTGCCGAGGACCGACAGGCCCAGGGCCGCGCCGACCTCATCGCCGAAACCCCGGAACGCATCTTCATCTTCGAGCTCAAGGTCGACGGCACACCCCAACAGGCCCTCGACCAAATCAAAGAACGCGGCTACGCCGAGCCCTACCGTCACTCCAGCAAGGAAGTCCACCTCATCGGCCTTTCTTTCGATGGTCAAACCCGCCGCCTCACCGGCACCGCCGCCGAGCCTCTTGCCTAATCTCCACGCAGACTCAAGGATGCGGGTGTTTTTATATTTCCTGCATCTTCTGTATGGTCCCCAGTATCGCCTATTGGCACGTCGCAGACGTGCCTGCGGGTGCAAGGGGTGTTTCCCCCTGCCGGGGTGTGGGGCAGTGCCCCACACCCCTCCAATCAACCATTCATCCAGTCCCCTTTGTGTGTCCTTTGTGGTAAATCCACGCTGGCAGTCCTGCCGGCGGTAGCCGGCCCTTAATCTGCTCAAAATCTGTGAGATACCGTAAGGTCTTCCTAGCGGAGCGACGGAACATCTGCGGTTCCTTTGTGTCATTTGCTTACACTGTGTGCAAGACGTCGCAGGGTTTCTTTTTCTTTTGGCGGCGGTTGTTTGGGGTGGGGCGGCTTTGCTAAACTGCGGGAAAAGGAACCCACCCATGACGAGACCCTGCTCCCACGTTTCGCTTCTCGCCCTCTGCCTCTTGGCCGCGCCCCTCTTCGCCAAGGGCGGCTACACCGTCACCGTCGCGAACCCGCTTGACGAGCCGCGCACCGGCGAGGTGGTCGAGGTCGCCGCGTCCTCCCCGACCGCCCCTTCACCTACTATTGGGGCGCCGACTGGTCCAAGGCCGGCCGTGTCGCCGACTTCGCCGCCTGGTAGTCCCTCGTCCAAGCCTCCCTCCGCCGCCTCCGCGCCCCCCTCACCGTCACCGTGACCCAAGAGTGACGATGGAAGCTTGCTCTCACGCTGCGCGGCACCCGCAAAGACGCAAAGATTCGCAAAGGACACAAAGCACTTGGAAGCTTGGATGCTTGGCATTGCATCATCCATCGCTTCCTCCGTCGCCCTGCAGGGGCGTCCGTTCTCCGTTCTCCAAGGAATAAGACCATGAAGCTACACTTCCTCCTTCCCTGCATTATCTTACTAACAGGCTGTGCCACCGAGCGGCTTGTCTTCTCTGAGGAGTTCGACAAGCCCGGCTTGCCCGACCCCGCCACCTGGCGCTACGAGGAAGGCTGGGTCCGTAACCAAGAAGCCCAGTGGTACTCCAAGGCCGACCCCGCCAACACCTGGATTGAGGACGGCACCCTGCGCATCACCGCGCGCAAACTCGAGGAGCCCCGCCCCAACCCCGCCGAGAACCCCGCCGGCCCCGGCCGCCCCTGGGGCCCCGCCCGCGACGCCATCCGCTACACCTCCGGCTCCATCGACACCAAGGGCCGCTTCGCCTTCCAATACGGCCGCGTCGAGGTCCGCGCCCGCCTCGCCCACGGCCAAGGCGCCTGGCCCGCCATCTGGACCCTCGGCGTCTGGGGCAACCACCCCGCTTGCGGCGAGATCGACATCATGGAATACGTTTGGTCCTCCCGCGACCGTGTCTGGTCCACCCTCCACTTCCCTGGCCGTTACGACGTCCCCGCCAACGAGCGTTCCGGTGCCTACGCCGGCCCCGAGGTCCAGGACAACGAGTTTCACCTCTATGGCATGGAGTGGACCCCCGAGCAGATCACCTTCACCTTCGACGGCAAGCCCTATTACACCTTCGCCCTCGACCGCGTGAACCAGCCCGACGGCACCAACCCCTTCCGCCAGCCCCACTACATCAAGCTCAACCTCGCCCTCGGCACCGAGAAGAACTGGGGCGGCACCCTCGACCCCGCCATCCTCCCCCAGACCTTCGAGGTCGACTACGTCCGTGTCTATCAATAAGGGAAGCTTGGAAGTTTGGATGTTTGGAGGCTTGGCAAAGTTTCCCTGCCGCTCTCCGTTGCCCCACAGGGACGCTCCGTTCTCAGGGGCGGCGCAAGCCGCCCCTGCTGAGACCCTATAGTGGTCGGAGGTCAACCACTATAGTGGTCCGAGGTGAGACCCTATAGTGGTCCGACCCGAAACCCTTAAGGGTCTGCGGAGGACCCCTGCTGTGTCCCATAGTCGCCACCTTATGGACCATGGAGAATCGGGCTGTCGCGGGGGCGTGTCTATGCTACAATAGAGATGCTATGAAAAAGATTGTACCCTTGCTTGCCATCGCGGCGCTCCTCTCCGGTTGCGCCACCGTCTCTTACCAGACCGCCACGCCCCTCCCGGGCGAGACGCTCTCCGTCCACCAGACGCTCTCGAAGTATGAGGGCACCGTGGACATGCCCTGCCGCTTCCGCACTGCGCTCTGCCCCAACCAGTGCGACCACGGCGGCAAGTACGCCAAGTTCACCGTCGTTGAGTACACCGGCTACGAGAAGCCCGGGAAGTATGGCGACGAAAAGCAAGCAGAGTTCCTCGTCCGCATCGCCCACAAGGACGGTACGCCCGACGCGGAGACGCCCGAGGCCCTGCGCAAGGTGATCGACGCGCTTGAGCCCGGCCAGGTCGTCGGCCTGGATTGGACGCATGTCTACGTGACCCAGGGCGGCGTCAGCGCCCCCGAGCGCATCGTCACGCGTCTGGCGGAATGAGCGCCGCGCCCCTCAAAATCATGATTGCCGCCGGGGAAGTCTCCGGCGACATGTACGGTGGCGCCCTCATCCGCGCCCTGCGCGAGCGCTTCCCCGGCCGCGAACTCGACGTCCGCGGCATGGGGGGCGACGCGCTCCGCGCCGAGGGTGCCCAACTCCTTTATCACACCGATGCCCTCGCCGCCATGGGCATCATCGAGGTCCTCGCCAAGATTCGCTTCTACAAACGCGTCTTGGCCGATATGGTCGCCTTGGCCGCCGAATGGCGCCCCGACCTGCTCATCACCCTCGACTACTACTCCTTTAATATCGCCTTGGCCGAGCGCGTCAAGGCCCTGGGCATCCGCACCGCCCACTACATTTCCCCCAAGGTCTGGGTCTGGCGCCGCGGCCGCATCAAACGCATCGCCCGCGCCTTCGACCTGCTCCTCTGCATCTTCCCCTTCGAGCCCGCGCTCTACGCGCCCACCGGCCTCCGCGCCGTCTACGTCGGCCATCCCCTCGTCGAACAGGCCGCCGCCACCCGCGCCGAGCCGCCGCCCGAACTGCCGTGGGGTGGGGGACGCCGCATTGCCATCCTGCCCGGTAGCCGTGCCGGCGAAATCCGCGCCCTGTTGCCCACCTTCCTGGAGGCCGCCCGCCGCGTCCAGACCGAGCTGGGCGGCGACTGCTCCTTTATCCTGCCCGCACCCACCCCCAAGATGCGCGCCCTCGCCGAGGCCATCCTCGCCAAGCACCCCGCGCCCGACCGCCTGGCGGTGGTCGATGGCCGCGCCCGTCACGTCATGGCCCAGGCCGACTGCGCCATGATTGCCAGCGGCACCGCCACCCTCGAGGCGTGCCTGATGGATTGCCCCGCGCTCTTGGCCTACCGTGTCAGTCTCCCCACCGAGTTGCTCGCCCGCCTCATCACCCTCAAGGCCGCCTTCCGCTACGCCGGGCTCGTCAACATCGTCGCCAACCGCCTGGTGATGCCCGAGCTGCTCCAGCGTGACTGCAACCCCGCCAACGCCGCCCGCATCACCCTCGACTATCTCCACGACACCCCCGCCCGACGCGACCTCCTCGCCGCCTACGCCGAGGTCCGCGACCGCCTGGGGCCCCCTGGCGCCACCGCCCGCGCCGCCGCCGCCCTCGCCGAGCTGCTTTGAGCCCCCCTCTCTCCACGAAGACACGAAAGGAACGCAAGGGCCTGGGCACTTCACCGTTCGGCCCTTCGGGCCTCACTACCGTGCCCATCCCTTGCGTCTCTTCGTTTTCCTGGAAGACGCACTCAATTGATGCGTAGGCTCCCTAGAACGGCGGCTGATGTTACCCTCCACAATGCTTCACCCGTCGCCCCACAGGGGCGCTCCTGTATCTCCTGCATCTCCTGTATCTCCTGTGCGGCCTTTACATCGTTTGTTGGCACGTCGCAGACGTGCCGGGGGTGCAGGGAGAACGAAGGGGCGTGGCCCTGCCACCCCTGCCGGGGTGTGGGGCAGCGCCCCACATTCCAATCAGCCAATCAGTTAATCAGCCATACTGTGACTTATGACTTATTGGGGTGTGTCTCTCGCGCAAAGTTTCACCATGCAGGAATGGGAGATATGACTTTTGGAGCGCGTGGTCTTGCGAAAAAGTGTTGACAGGTGGGGCGGGGATGTTGTATCTTATGCGGACTTTTGGCGCCCTGGGGGCGTCTCGGATTTCTGAACCTATCCAAAAGGATGACTATGGAAGCATACGCAGTGGTTGAGGCAGGCGGCGTGCAGTGCCGCGTGACCGTCGGCAGCGTGATCGAGGTGAACCGGATGGCCGGCGAGCCCGGCGCGGACATCGAGCTGACGGGCGTTCTGGCGCTGAACACCGGCGACGAGCTGAAGATTGGCATGCCGACTGTTGACGGCGCCAAAGTGGTGGCCACCGTGCTTGGGCACAAGCGCGGCGACAAGCTGATCCACTTCCGCAAGAACCGCCGCAAAGGCTATGAGCGCCGCGTGGGGCACCGCCAGGAGCTGACGGTCCTCAAGATCAAGTCCATCGCCTAAAGGAGGAACGACTATGGCAGGCAGCACCGGAAACGGACGCGACAGCAACGCGAAGCGCCTTGGCGTCAAGCGCTACGCCGGGCAATATGTGAAGGCCGGCGAGATTTTGGTCCGCCAGCGCGGCACGAAGTTCGCCCCCGGGGCGAATGTGGGCTGCGGGCGTGATTTCACCCTCTTCGCCCTCATCGAAGGCACCGTCGCCTTCCAGAAGAACGGCAAGGTCGTCACCGTCCAGCCGTTGGCACAGGCCTAAGGAAACGGTTTCAGGAACGGCCATGAAGAGCAGGGTGTTCGTCGATTCGGCCACGGCCGAGGTTCGCGCCGGGCGCGGCGGTGACGGGAGCGGAAGCTTCCGCCGCGAGTCGCACGTGCCCGAAGGCGGCCCCGACGGCGGCGACGGCGGCCGCGGGGGGAACGTCATCCTCCGCGCCAGCACCCATGCCGACAGCCTCCTGCGCATCTTCTATGAACCCCGCCTCATCGCCGAGAACGGCGTGAACGGCTCCGGACAGAAGATGCACGGCCGCAACGGCAAAGATTTGGTCGTCGACGTCCCCTGCGGCACCGAGGTCTACAACGCCGAGACCGGCGCTTGGTTGGGCGAGGTTCTCGAGCCCGGGCAAACGCTCCTGCTCGCGAAGGGCGGTCGCGGCGGCTGGGGCAATGTCCACTTTAAGAGCTCCGTCAATCAGGCGCCCGAGAAGTTCATCCCCGGCAGCGACGGCGAGGCCTTCATGGCCCGCTTCGAGCTCAAGACCATCGCCGATGCCGGCCTCGTGGGCTTTCCCAACGCCGGCAAAAGCTCCCTCCTCGCCGCCCTCAGCGCCGCCAAGCCGAAAATCGCCAACTACCCCTTCACCACCCTCCACCCCATCGTGGGCACCGTGGTCTACGGGGACTATGCGACGATCCGCGTGGCGGACATCCCGGGCATCATCGAAGGCGCCGCCGACGGCATCGGCCTCGGCCTCACCTTCCTCCGGCACATCTCCCGCTCCAAGATGCTCGTCTACGTCTTGGACATGGCCGACGAGGAAAACCCCGCAGAGGAAGCCTACCGCATCCTCCGCGCCGAGGTCGAGAGCTACGACCCCGAGCTCGCCGCGCGCCCGGCCCTCGTCATCGCCAACAAGATGGACGAGCCCGCCGCCCAGGCCCGTTATGCCGAGGCCGCCAAGGCCCTCGGCTTCGAGCCCCTGCGCCTCTCCCTCACCGCCGAGGGCCAGCCCGGCCTCGAAGCCGTCCGCCAAGCCCTGCGCGATGCGCTCAAGCCCACGCCCCACGGCGCCCCCGCTGAGCCCCCGCCCGCCGAGGACGGCCCCGTCGACCACACCGAAGTCACCCCCGAGCGGCTTCGCATGGCCACCTTCCTGAAACTCTGAACCACACCACTCTAACACCAAGGAGTCATTAAAATGTCTCGTATCTGCGAAATCTGCGGCAAGAAGCCCATCGTCGGTAGCCGGATCGTCCGCCACGGCTTGGAAAAGGCCAAGGGCGGCATCGGCCTCCACACCACCGGCATCTCCAAGCGCCGCTTCACGCCCAACCTGAAGAACGTGCACGTGCGCACCGCCAATGGCACCACCTGCCACATGACCGTCTGCGCCGCCTGCATCAAGGCCGGCCGCGTCACCAAGGCCTAAGCCAAGCCCCGCACACGCGGGGCGCCCCTTGACAAGGCCCCCGCATTTGTGCTATCTTGCATGAGTTTATTTGGCGCGGAGCCCCAAGGCAGGTAGCGTCGCCTTGGGCCCAGGAGGACGAGAGCCCCGTCCCATCGCTTCGGCCAGACCCGAACGCCGGCCCCGCCGGCACCGACTTGAACGAACCATCGAAGGACAACCGAATGCCTACGATCAATCAGCTCGTGCGCAAGGGTCGCACCCCCCAGCGCAAAAAGAGCAAATCCCCGGCCCTGGTGGGCTGCCCCCAGCGCCGCGGCGTCTGCACCGTCGTCAAGACCCAGACCCCGAAGAAGCCGAACTCCGCATTGCGTAAGGTCGCCCGTGTGCGCCTCACCTCCGGCTACGAAGTCACCGCCTACATCCCCGGCGAAGGCCACAACCTCCAGGAACACTCCGTGGTCCTCGTCCGTGGCGGCCGCGTCGCCGACCTTCCCGGTGTGCGCTACCACATCATCCGCGGCGCGCTCGACAGCCTCGGCGTCAATGGCCGTGGTCGTTCCCGCTCCAAGTACGGCGTCAAGAAGGACGCCGCCGCCCAGGCCAAGAAGAAATAAGGAGGCGCGATAAATGAGACGTCGTCAAGCCATCAAGCGCGTCCACCAGACCGACCCCCGCTTCAACAGCGAGCTCGTCGCCAAGGTCGTCCGCACCCTCATGAAGTCCGGCAAGAAGACCACCGCCGAGCGCATCGTCTACGGCGCCATCGAGGAACTCGCCAAGGAAACCGGCAAGGATCCCCTCGAGGTCATGGATGCCGCCATCAACAACATGAAGCCCAAAGTCGAGGTCAAGAGCCGTCGCGTCGGTGGCGCCACCTACCCGGTGCCCGTCGAAATCCGCCCCGGCCGCCAGCTCGCCCTCGCCCTCCGCTGGATGGCGCAGTATGCTGCCGCCCGCCGTGGCGTCCCCATGCCGCGCGCCGTCGCCCTTGAGCTCATCGATGCCTACAACAACACTGGCAACGTTCTCAAGAAGCGCGACGACACCCACAAGATGGCCCAGGCCAACAAGGCCTTCGCGCACTACGCCTTCTAAGGCCCCGCGCCCAGCGCGACAAAAAGCCCCGGCACCCGCCGGGGCTTTTTTTTGCTAATTGGCTGATTAGCTGATTGGCTGATTGGCTGTCGGTGGGGCGTTGCCCCACACCCCAGAATCTCCGGAAAGCGGCACGCGAGTGGCTAGTCCCCCGCCTCGGACCCTATAGGTTCTCGCCCCGGACCACTATAGGGGTCGCCCATGGACCACTATAGGGTCTCGACCCCGACCCCTATAGGGTCTCACCACGGACCCCTATAGTGGTCGACCACCGACCCCTATAGGGTCTCCCGAAGCACCCTTAAGGTCCCCACAGGAGACAATAGAATCCCGGGGAAATTGTCAGGCCTCTTTTTCCCGCGAAGACGCGAGTGCGCGCGAAGCCAGATGGGCTAACGCCGGTCGCTCTGCGGGCTAAACGCCCGCTGATCGCTCCCTCCCGCCCATCGTCTTCGCGCTTGAAGGAGAAGGGGAGGGGAGTGAAGCCCCTCCCCGGAAACCAAACTTCCAAGCTTCTAAACTTCCAAACTTCCAACCGCTTTGTGTCCCTTGTGGCTCCTAGCCGTGGAAGGTTTGGCCCTTTGGGCCTGCACGGTGTTCTTTGTGGAGAAATCCTGGCAGACCGTTGCACTCTTTACGTCTTTGTGGAGGACTTCCTCAGATACCGCTGATATGCTATACTACCGGTAGTCAACCCGCAAGGAGAAGGTTATGTTTTGTCAGCAATGTGGAACTGAAGTCCTCGATACGGCCCGGTTTTGCCCCCAGTGCGGTGCAGATTTAAAGCCAACCGCTGACACTGGCACGGCGCTTACGCCGGTGTCCATTGTCCTTCTCTCGCTCACGCTTGTTGTGGCCGGATGCGTTACGGCGTTATCCGCCATCGGTTATTTTGCCGGGGAGCTTGCGACAATTTGCTCCACTGGTGTCTTGACTGCAGCCTTGGCGCTCTTGATCCTCTTCCAAGGGAAAAGCCCGGCTGTGCGCGTGCCGATCCTTGTCCTTGCCCTGCTTGCCGTCTTTGGCATGGGGGTTTACAATCACAACATCTTGTGGGAGATTTACAAGGAGGGCGGCCCCATCCGTGATTACTTCCTCATGAAGTACGTAGATTTCGTGCTCTATTCCGATGCGTGGACAACGGAGTGCGGGTGCGCCTGGGTGGTCTTGACCTATGCCGTCACGATGGACGGCCATCGAACGGCGCGGCGCATCCTTGGTTGGTCGGCGCTGTCGGTTGCGCTCCTCACCCAAGCCGCCATTGTTTGGCTTTGCGTGGACGTCTTCCCAGCCTTTCAGGACAGTTATCTGAGCCAAGACCCATGGAATTATATCGGTTTCTTCGGACTGATTCCGTTTAATGTCCTTTTCCCGGTCTTGTTGGTCTTGCGCGATCATCTCGATCGCACGCCGTTCGCCATCCTTTGTGGCTTGATCTTCGTGGTCTCGCTCCTGGGTTCCTTCGAGAAGGAGATGTCCCCGACTTACATTGGCTTTTCCATCCTCTTCTTCTTTAATGGGCTTTGCCTCTGCGCCATTCCTTATTGCATCCGCAAGCCGCAAGTGGCGTGATCCCTCCTGCGATGAAACCCCTTGTTTTAACGAGGCAAGAAAAAGTACTTGCTTTTCAGAATAGAGTTTTGGTATCATAATTGGCGTTCTGCGGGCGTAATTCAATGGCAGAATAGGAGCTTCCCATGCTTCTTACGAGGGTTCGATTCCCTTCGCCCGCTCCACCCAGTTTAGGGCTGTTAGCTCAGTTGGTTAGAGCACTACCTTCACACGGTAGGGGTCGCTGGTCCGAGTCCAGCACAGCCCACCATATCTCCAGAAAGACGGCGCCTCCGGCGCCTTTTTTTGTGCCGAATTGGAAGTTTGGAAGCTTGGAGGCTTGGAAGTTTGCTCCCTTTCTGCACGGTGCTCCATCCGTCGCCCCGCAGGGGCGTTCTGTTCTCCGTTTTCCGTTTTCCGTTCTCCGGGGCGGCAGAGCCGCCCTTAGAGACGGGGGTGGGATGGATTTGGTACAATAAAAAGACATTTTGAGGAGTGACATGTCGAAGAATCCAGCCGAATACACAGCCGATAGCATCAAGACCCTTGACCCGATGGAGCACATCCGTCTGCGCACAGGTATGTACATTGGGCGGAAGGGCGATGGCGCGCAGTATGAGGACGGCATCTATATCCTGCTGAAGGAGGTGCTGGACAACGCCATCGATGAGTTCATCATGGGCTACGGCAAGCGTATCGTGGTGAAGCTGGATTACGCGACGGGCGAGGTGTCGGTGCGCGACTATGGGCGCGGCATCCCGTTGGAAAAGGTCGTGGCGTGCGTGAGCGAGATGAACACGGGCGGCAAGTACAACGACGACGTGTTCCAGTTCTCGGTGGGCATGAACGGCGTGGGCACGAAGGCGGTGAACGCGCTCTCGGAGCGGTTCACGGTGCGTTCGACGCGTGAGGGGCGTTTTGTGGAGGCGACCTTCGCGAAGGGGAAGCTGTTGGAGCGCAAGGAGGGGGAGACGAAGGAGCGGAACGGGACCTACATGGGCTTCCTGCCAGACATTGAGATCTTCCCGAAGTTCGCCTTCCGCGAGGAACACGTGGTGCGGCGTCTGAAGATGTATGCGTATCTGAACGCGGGGCTGACGATTGAGCTGAACGGCGACCCGGTGCGGTCGGAGAACGGCTTGATGGATTTGATTGGGGCGGAGGCCGACGGCGGGCAGCTTTACGGGCCCTTCCACTTCCGTTCGAAGATGCTTGAGGTGGCCTTCACGCACACCAACCACATGGGCGAGGAGTACTATTCCTTCGTCAACGGCCAGTACACGAACGACGGCGGCACGCACCTGACGGCCTTCAAGGAGGGCTTTCTGCGCGGCGTGCAGGAGTTCTCGAAGAAGCGGTATGACGGCGATGTGGCGCGCGACGGCATCATCGCGGCCGTGGCCATCCGTCTGAAGGACCCCGTCTTCGAGAGCCAGACCAAGAACAAGCTGGGCAATCCCGAGATTCGCGGCGCGCTGGTCGCCGAAATCAAGAAGGTGGTGGAGGACGAGCTCCACCGTCACCCCGAAGAGGCGCAGCGTCTGCTCGACAAGATTGACGAGACGGCGAAGTTGCGCGCGGCGAGCAAGGATTTGCAGAAGACCATCCGCGAGCGGGCCAAGCAGAGCGCCGTGCGCGTGGAGGAGCTGATCGACTGCAAGCGCCACCTGGACAAGGCCAAGGGTAAGGGCGAGGACACGATGATCTTCCTGGTGGAGGGTAAGTCCGCCGGCGGCACCGTGGGCACCGCGCGCGACACTCAGACGCAGGCCGTCTTCAAGCTCCGCGGCAAGCCCCTCAACGTGTGCGACCAGCGGCGCGACGCCATCTACAAGAACAAGGAGTTCTATGACTTGGTGAAGAGTCTGGGCATCGAGCAGTCGCCGGACAACTTGCGCTACGGCAAGGTGATTTTGGCGACGGACGCGGATGTGGACGGTCTGCACATCCGCAACCTGCTCATCACCTTCTTCCTGCGCTTCTTCGACCACATTATCAAGGATGGGCGGCTCTTCATCCTGGAGACTCCGCTCTTCCGCGTGCGCAACGCCAAGCAGAGTTTCTATTGCTACGACGACGCCGAGCGCGAGGCCGCCATCAAGGCCTGCGGCGCCAAGGCCGAGATCACTCGCTTCAAAGGTCTGGGCGAAATCAACGCCAAGGAGTTCAAGGACTTCATCGGTGAGGGCATCCGTCTGACCCCCGTGAACGTGCACAACGACACGCGCGTGTGGGACACCGTGCAGTTCCTGATGGGCTCGAACACCCCCGAGCGCCGCCGCTACATCTTCGACAACCTCTTCGTGGACAACACGGATTTCTGAGGAGCCGCCGGGCAGGAGGTGCACGAGGGGCTCGAGAAGCGGGGAGAACGGAAAACGGAGATCGGAAAACGGAGCGCGCGGCAAGCGCGCGACGGGTCAGCCGAGGCCGAGGGGCGAGGACTCCACACCTATTCATTTAAGAGATGACAGAGACCATTTCCCAGACGCAGCCGAGATTGTCCGGCCTCCTTCCGGTGGCCATTCTGTTGGCGTTGTTTCTGGGGGTGGGGATTCCCTTTCATGAGCAGGTGACGTTGCCGGCGATTGTGCCCTTCCTGGCGGCGCTGGGCGTGGCCTTCCTGCAGTGTCGGCATCACGCCTTCCCCGAGCGACTGAACGTGGTGGCGCGGGCGATGGGCCAGACCGATGTGATGGTGATGTGCCTGGTCTTCCTGTTGGCGGGTGCCTTCGCGGGCGCGGCCGAGGCGGCGGGGTGCGTCACAAGCACAGTCAATTTCGGCCTCTCGGTATTGCCGGCGTGGGCGACGGTGGCGGGACTCTTCGTGATTGCCTCTTTCGCCTCGACGGCGATGGGGACGTCAGTGGGGACGATTACGGCCATTGCGCCCATCGCGGTGGGCATCGCTGAGGCCACGGGGATGGGCGCGCCGCTCTGTCTGGGCGCGGTGGTCTGCGGTGCGATGTTCGGCGACAACCTCTCGATTATCTCGGACACGACCATTGCCGCGACGCGGACGCAGGGGTGCGACATGCGGGCGAAGTTCCGTGAGAACCTGCGTCTGGTGTTGCCGGCGGCGTTGATTACGGTGGCGCTCTTCATCGCGGTGGCGCCGGGCGGCGGCGTGCCGGCGGGGGACCATCCCTTCAGCGTGCCGTTGCTCCTGCCCTATCTGGCGGTGCTCGTGACGGCGCTGTGCGGGATGAACGTGGTGTTGGTGCTGGCGTTGGGGACGTTGCTTTCGCTGGGCGTGGGCATCGGGATGGGCGAACTGCCGGCGGCGGAGGCCTTCCGCGCGGTGGGCAACGGCGTGGAGAAGATGTACGACATCACGGCCATCTCGCTGGTCGTGGCGGGGGTGCTGGGGCTGGTGCGCGAGAACGGCGGCATCGATTGGCTGCTGCAGCATGTGCTTAGGCGCGTGAGGGGGCGGCGCGGGGCGCAGGCCGGCATCGCGGCCCTGGTCTCGGCCGTGGACGTCGCGACCGCCAACAACACCGTGGCTATCGTCATGGCCGGGCCCGTGGTGCGCGACGTGGCGCAACGGCACGGCGTGAGCCCCGCCCGTGCGGCCTCGCTCATCGACATCTACGCCTCGGTCTGGCAGGGTCTCCTGCCCTACGGCGCACAGTTGCTGGCCGCGGCCGCGGCGGCAAGCGTGACGCCCGCCGCGCTTCTGCCGTGGCTCTTTTATCCGATTTTGATGGGGGTCACCGTGCCCCTTGTGTTGTTGATTAGGACCTCATTGAGGAGAAAACCATGAAAAGTGTTCTGTTGTCTGCCCTGCTCTTGGGCGCTGTCCAAACTTTTGCCGCGGTCACCGCCGCCGATGCCGAGTGCTTCCTGTTGAGGAGCGTCGATACGCTTCCCGGTGGACGGATTGTCGGCCTGCCCCGTGCCGGCGGGGAGCCGTCGTCCATCAGCTGGGTCGAGAACCCCGCCGCCACCAAGGGCTCCGTGCGTTATCTGGGTGTCGAGGCCTTCTTCGAGGAGGAGCCTGTCAACCGCGGCGCCGGTCTCGAAGACCTCGTGTCGGAGGGGTGGACGTGGGACGCCGCCGCCAAGCGCCTGCGCAAGACGACGAGCGGGCAAACCGGGCTGTGGATGCCGCGGCTCTTCGTGGGGGGCAAATTCGTCTCCCTCTCGCTCGCCCGTCCCGACGCGCAGGAGGCCGGTCCGGTGTACCTCTTCGCCCGAGATGTCGAGACCGGTCGCTTGACCGATCTCGGCGCCTTTGGGTTGCCTGCCGGAGAGTCCACCGGAACCGTCGCGCGCGACCTGCCGGAGACGCTGCAGGAGCGTCCCTTCCAGTTCATCCTAATGGCCGATGCCGGTGCGGTTTGTGATGTGGTTGATTTCACGGTCTTCCAGACCCGCGACCCCGGTCGGGTCGGCATCGCCAAGACTTTGGAGCCGCAGGACCTGCCTGCCGCGCTCCCTGCGCCCCAGCGGCTCCGCGCTTCGGCCATCGATGGCCTCGGGTATGTCTCCGGCGAACTCTACCTCTCCGTCATCGACGGCGAGACACGCACGCCTTTCGTTGTTCCCTACACGCTGATCGAGGACTAACCTCCGACGTCATTTTCCACGAAGACACGAGAGGAACGCAAGGGCCTGTGCACTTCACCGTTCGGCCTTTCGGCCTCACTACCGTGCCCATCCCTTGCGTTTCTACCGTTTTCTTGGAAAGTCACTGAACCGTGTGGGGGAAACGCAGATTCCGCAGATTCGTGCAGATTTTGGCGTGCTAGCAAGGGGCGCTGACGCGCCCCGGAGAACGGAGAACAGAGCGTGCAGGCGCGAAGCGCCAAACCTTCCACGGCTAAGACCACGATGAACCACAAAAACACACAAAGAGAATTGGCTGATTGGAGGGGTGTGGGGCGCTGCCCCACGCCCCGGCCGGGAGAAGTTCTCCCTGCACCCCCGGCACGTCTGCGACGTGCCAGGTATGACGGATGAAGCGTCCCGAGAAACACAGAAACGCAAGGGATGGGCACGGTAGTGAGGCGCAACGCGCCGAACGGTGAAGTGCCCAGGCCCTTGCGTTCCTTCGTGTCTTCGTGGAAACGAATCAGGGGGCGGCGTTCCAGCCCATGAACTCCGGGGCGACGACCGCGGCCCAGATACGCAAGCCTTCGCGGTTGGGGTGGAGCAGGTCGGGCACCAAGGCGCGGTTGAGCGTCTTGCCGTCCGGCATGAAGTAGAAGGGCGAGACGTCGCGGAGGAGGACGCGTTTGCCGTCGGCCAATTCATGGAGTCGGGCGTTCACGGCGTCGTTCAAGCGGCGGGCGCCATCCTTCTCATCATTCCCGCGCGGGAAGATTTTGAGAAGCGTGATGGTGGCGTCCGGGCACTCGGCCTTTAGGTGGTCGACAATGGCGCGAATGCCCTCGAAGGTCTCCTCCGGCGCGACATTCGTGCCGGCGTTGTTCGTGCCAATCATCAGCATGATGCGCTTGGGCGCGACCTTCGCCCAGTCGATGCGGCGGATGCGCCAGAGGACCTCGTGGGTGCGGTCGCCGCTGAAGCCCAGGTTCAAGACATCACCGAAGTATTGCTTCTGCAGGTCCGGGGCGAGGTTGTCCCAGTTGTGCGTGATGGAGTCGCCGATGAAGACCGTGTCATGGTGCGTCTGCGCCTGAGTCTCCTTCTCCTCCAGCCGCGCCTTCCACCACGGCACACCCAGGCGGTGTCCCACCTCCGCGCCCCAGACGCCCGAGAGTGCCGCGCACACGGCAAGCAGGAACACCATTCGTTTCATCTGAAGATTGTTACCCATTGCTACTCTCCTAGCTTCCAAAGCGGTTGCAAAGAAAAACCCGCCAATCAGTGAACGAAAGCACTGGGCGAGGGTGACACCATTACTATACCAAAAAGGAACCATGGGCAAGGTAAGAAATCATGAAAGGGAAAGTCGCACAATGTAATGCACCGAGGCGAGGTGGGCGCGGCCATCCCCGCCGCGAATGCGAGCAGACCTCTCATGCGTTGTTCCTTCCCTTCATCAAAGTGCGGAGGGCGGATTCGGCGGCGGACGCCTCGGCGGTGGGGAGGTTGTGGAAGCCTGTCGGGCAACGGGTGCCGTTGCCGTTCCCCCCGTCATGGGCAAAGAAGAGATCGGAGCGGCCGTTGCGGTGGTCGGCGCGATCGACAAACCTCAGCTCGGAGGCACGCCAGTCGCGCGTGTGAAAGAGGCCGATGAGGAGGGCACGCTTGTTGGTGACCGCGTAGACCCACCGCGAGGTGCGGAGACGGCACCAGAGCGGGGCGCCGAGCATGCCAAGGCCGACGCAGACGAAGGGAACGAAGAAGATGCAGAGGCCGATTTTCAGCGCCAACGGTTCCCCGCGTCCCTCCTCGGTGAAGAAGAACCCGTAGATAAAACCGCTCATCACAGTGGCCGTGATGAAGCTCCAGGGGATGCCGAAGAGCATGGCGCCGAGGGTCTTCTTGGAAAAGGCCCACGGCACGGGCTTGCCGGCCCACACCAGCCGCTCGTTCAGGTCAAGTTTCCGCTCAACGCGTGCTCGCAGTCCCGGATCGATCATCGTGTCTCACTCCTATTGGTGAATGTTTAGGCGGATCAAATCGCGTTCGACGATGGGCGTGAACCACGCCGCGCCTTCTGGGGAGAGGTGGTCGGAATTGACGAAGCATGTGGGCGTGGGCGGCTGAAGTGTGAAGTGGTCGAGGAGGGGGAGGCCTTGGCGGAAGGGGGCGGTTTGGAACCAAATGTCTTGCTTGGCGGCGGCCAGAGCCTCCAGATAGTCGGAGCGGTGGGGCGTGCGCAGGAGGACGAGGCGGCGGCCATCGGCCTCGACGGCTTCGCGCAAGCGCAGGAGCCAGGGCACTTCGGTGGCGGGGCGCGTGAGCTTGCGGAGGTGTTCGCGAACGATGGCGGGGACGTCTTGGGCGACGGTGTCGGCGAAGCTGAAGTGTCCGCGGTGGAAGGGGCTAGGCGTGGAGCGATCGATCAAGCGCAGGGCGCGGCGGGCCATACGATCATAGCCGCGGGTCAGGAAGGCGTTGCGGTAGGGCATCCCGGCGATGACGTGCAGGCAGACGGCAAGGGGAAAGAACATCCGCGTGTATTCCGTCTGGTGCGAGGTGAGCCAGTAGTCATCGCCAAAGAGAACGATTTGGCCGGGGCGCTTGGGCCATTTCGCGCGAAGCGCCAAGTAGGTGTGATAGGCGAACCACGCATCGGCGGCGATGAGGGAGGCGTTCCAGAAGCGAAGCCGTGTGGCGGAGGCGGGGTTGAGCGCGTGATAGGTGTGGGAATTGCCCAGAATCAACGCGTCTGTCTCCGGGTCGAAGTCTTGGAAAATATGGCGGACGTGCGGGACACTGTTCAACGCTAGAAAGGGCTTGAGGCGCGGACGTCGCCAAACGCCGCGCGAGCGCATCATCCGCCCCGTCGTGCCATGACGCGGGAGAGCCCATGCCGTCAGGCGCAACGCGAGATTGAGCACTGCGCCCCAGGCCTCATCGCATTGGCGAATCAAGCGTTGAACGCAACGCTCGCGCATGGGCTACTCACTCCTCCTCTTGGGGTTCGACGAGGGTGAGGACGCGGAGGAGCTCGGAGACGCCCCAAGCCTGGGCGCCGGTGCCGCAAGGCTCGTGGGGGGCGTCGCCCATGACGCACTCGGGGAGCTGGGTGACGCAGTCCTGGTTGACGAGGTGCTCGGCGGAGGCGAGGATGGCGCGGGCGATGGGGCGCGCGGGCTCGCCGTAGAGGCGGAAGAGGGCCTCGGCGTAGAGCGGGAAGGGGAGGGTCCAGCCGGTGCCGTTGTGGTAGGCGGGCTTGCGGCGGGTGTCCTCGTCGCCCTCGTAGCGGCCCCAGTAGGGATTGTGGGGGTCGTTGAGGAGCTTGCCGTCGCGGACGATGGGAAGGGCGCGGCGGACAGGGCGGTCGGCGAGGGTGCGGATGGCGCCGGGCAGGAGAAGCTGCTCGGTGGCGGCCAGGACGGATTCGGCGAGGGGTTTGTCGTCCTTGAGGAGGCCGAGGGTGACGGCGTAGAGCTGGTTGGGGCGGACGGCGTCGTCGGGCTGGGCCTGGCGGGCGCCGACGCCCTGCTCGGCGTAGAGGCAGTCGGAGAGGCCGCCTTCGGGCAGGGGGAAGAGCTCGCGGAAGGCGCGGCGGACGCGCCCGGCGAGGCGTTTCCATTTGGGGGCGACCTCGCGGCCGAGGAGGTCGAGCAGGCGCACCCAGAGGGCCTGGATCTCGACGGCGTAGCCGTTGCGGGGCGTGCCGGCGGGATAGTTGGTGTCCATCCAGGTGTAGTGGGCGGGGGCCCAGACAAGGCCGGTCTCGGGGTCGGCCTTGATGCCGTTCTCGGTGCCGGAGATGTAGTGCTCGGCGATGGAGATGAGGATGTCGCGGAGGGTACGGCCGCCGCAGTCGAGGCCGAGGACCTTCTTGGCGCCGTGCTCGGCGATGGCGTCGTCGGCACAGACGGCGAGCCAGAGGGGTGCATCGACGGTCTCGCGGTTGGCGTCGTCCTCGCCGCGAATCATGTTGGGGATGGTGCCGTTGCGCTCGAAGCGGCCGAACTCGCGCAGGACATCGAAGACGGTGTCCCAGTCGCCGGCGGCGGCGACGCCGCGCAGGGCGATGAGGGTGTCGCGGCCCCAGTCGAGGAACCAGGGATAGCCGGCGATGATGGTCTTGTGGGCGTCGCGGCGGACGATGTAGTTGCGCATGGCCAGGGCCATGGCCTCGCGCAGGGGGAGCGCGGAGCCGGGGAGCGCGCCGCGGAGGGCGGGGATGGCCGGGACGCCGGGGGAAGGCTCGCCGGCGACGAGGGTGGCCTCCTGGCCGCGGTCGAGCTCGATGTGGAACCAGCCGGGGCTCCAGAGGTCGCTGGCGCCCTCTTGGCCGCGCGCGGCCTCCTCGGGGTGGGTGACGTTGTAGGTCCACTGCGCTTCGGGGTTCCACTCGGAGCCGGCCATGGTGAGGGCCATTTTGATGCCCGGCTCGGGGGCGAAGTCGAAGCCGTCGGGGCGGTTGGTTACGGCCTTGGGCCAGTCGCGTTCGGGGCCGGCGTAGGCCTTGGTCTTGCAATGGAAGTTGCGCCACTCGATGTCGGGTCGCAGAACGAGGCCGACGGTGACGGCGGGGTCGCGGAAGGGACCGGTGTTGCGCTCGCGCTTGAAGCGGAGGACAACGCGGTTGGTGCCCGGCTCGAGGGCGACGCGCAGGGTGATGGGCACGCGCCGGCCCATACCGCAGGGGGCGGAGAAGCGCCATTCCGCGGCCGAGCCGTCGGGCGCGACGGTGACGTGGACCAGGCAGGGGCCGCCGAGGGGTGCGGAGAAGCCGTTGCAGAGGATCCAGGCGCGGCAGCGGGTGAGGAAGACCTGGCGGTCGTCGGGCACGGAGGGGTGGCGGTTGAGGGCCAGCAGGCAGTCGTACTGCGAGCGGATGTCGCCCCACTTCAGGCGGATTTGGGCCATGGCGCCGGTGCCGTTGGTGAGGAGGGCGCGGGCGGTGGCCAGGTCCTTGACCTCCAGGCCGGAGAAGCGGCGCTTGACGCGCCCGGTGGTCTCGCCCAGGCCGAGGGCCCAGACGGTGGAGCGGTGACGTTGGGCGCCGGTGGGGGCGTAAAGCTCGGCGTCGAGCGTCAGGCGGACGGTGTTGCGCTGGGGGCCGAGGTAGGCGTCGAACTCGCGGCGGACGGGGAGCATCAGGCCTTGGCCGCCATCGGCCAGCGAGATGGAGCGTCCGGAGCTGATGGCGGCGCCCTCGGCGTCGAAGAGCGTGACGCGGAAGGGCGAGGCCGCGGTGACGAAGAGGAGCGCGCCCGTGGGTACGATGACCTCGCGGCGCAGATCCGAAGGCAGGCGCAGGGTGATGGCGCGGTGGTCGGCGAAGGCCACGGGGTCCGCGATGAAGCGGTTGGCCAAGGCGTCCAGGTCATCCTTGTAGAGGTCGGCGGATTGCTCCGTCCACTTGAGCGTGCGCAGGGCCATGACCAGACGGTAGCGCTTGGCCATGCCGGTGATGGGGGCGGCGCCGCGCTGGCTGGCCGCACCCTCCACGGCGGTGAGGTCGCTCGGGCGCGAAGAGAGACAGCGCACCTGACCGGGCTTGAGCGGCATCCGCAGGGGATTGACCAAGCAGGGTTTACCCTCGATGAGGTCGTAGGCCTCGCGGTAAGGGAAGCCCGAGGCGTCGAAGGAGACGCTCTGCGGCTGTTTCCAATCCAGGTTCGCCAAGATGAGGAGCGGCTCATGGCCCGGGCGCGAACGGGTGACGGCCAGGACGTTGCCGCCGCCGCGCTGGGCCATGGCGAGCGTCGTGCCGGGGCCGAAGAGGGGGTGACAGCGCAGGATGGCGTTCAGGCGGCGGATGAGGTGGCACGCGTTGTCCGTTGCGCCCCAGTTCAGCCCGCCGCACCCATGCACGTCAATCTTCTCCTGGGCATACCACTCCACGCCGGCGGTGATGCCGAAGCCGCCCTGCTGCGCGAGCATGGCCGAGAGCATCAGGCGCAGACGCGCCCAGGCCGGCGAGGTGGCGGCCAGACGGTTGTTGTCGTGCGTTTCGGCGAAGTGGATGAGGGGCCCGCGCTGCTCGGAGAGGCGCAGGGTGTTCGGGAGCATCGCCTCGAAGGCGCGCCGGTCGTAGGTCTGGAAGACTTCGGAGTAGGCCCAGTCCAAGCCTGAGTCGCCGATGAGCGCCTCGGTGGTCTCCATCGGCCCGCCCAAGCCCTCCAGCAGGAAGACGGTGTCGGGGAACTCGCGGCGCACGAGGGCCACGATGACGTCCCAGGCGGCCTTGGGGATCATGTAGCCCGCGTCGCAACGGAAGCCGTCCACGCCCAGACGGCACCAATAGAGGAAGACGTCCGCGATTTTGCGGCGGAGGGCCGGTTTGGAGTAGTCCAGCTCCACGAGGTCCGCCCACGTCACGCCCCAAGCGCCGGGCGAATGGAAGGAGCCGTCCACATTGCGTTTGTACCACTCGGGGTGGTGGATTTGGAAGGTCGCGGCCCAGCCCGTGTGGTTCGCGGGCAAATCCATGAAGAGTCGGCCATCGTGCGCGTGGGTCGCCGTCACCAACTCGCGGAACTGATCGAGCGGCGTGGCAGAGGTGTCGAACTCCGCCAGCGCGGGGTCCACCGAGAGGAAGTCCAGTCCCGCGAAGGGCGAGCCGTAGCGCCCCATGCGCGCATAGGTCGTCGGGGTGGGATGAATGGGCAGGAGGAGCAGGTTGCGGAAGCCGAGCCCCGAGAAGATGTGGTCGAGGTGACGCGCCAACGAACGGAAGGTGCCGCTCGGCGGGATGACGGTGTAGCCCGCCTTGTCCAGCGCCTTCTCTTCGTCCGCGAAGGGGGTGGGCGCGAAGGGCGCGGCCATGACGGGGCCGAACTGGCGCGTGAAGGCCGCGTAGACGGAGTTGTCGGCCATCGTGTGCGCGGGGGCCACTTTGATGATGGTGTTCTGACCGTCCGCCCACTCCGGGATGGGCGTGTGGTTGGGGATGAAACAGATCTTACCCGCGAAGACACCCACCTCCAGAAGCGGGATGCGCACACGCCACTCCCCGCGCCCGCAAGACTCCATCGGGATGTCGTGCCAATCGTCGCCGCTGATCAGTCGCGCCTCATCCACGTGCGCCAACACCTCGCGCTGATGCACCGAGGCCGCACCCAGATTCGTACGGAAAACCATACGTCCCGCGCCCCGCTCTTCGCGGAAAGCACGAATCTCGAGAATATCGCCGACCCAGCGCAAAAGATGGCTGCCAGCCGCAGGTTCTTGTCTCATCACGAAGTCCCTCTCTTTATGTCCCTCGTTTCACTTGATACAATCATACCAAACAACCCCACGCCGCGCAAATCGTGAGTTTTCCACGAAGACACGAAAGGAACGCAAGGGCCTGGGCACTTCACCGTTCGGCCTATGGCCTCACTACCGTGCCCATCCCTTGCGTTTCTGATGTTTTCGGGAAACTCAGTTCAACGTTTCGACCACGGAGCCTTCAAGCGAATGGTTCGCAGACTTGAAGTTGAGGCCGATGAGGTGGATGGGTTTGCCCAGGGCCTTGTAGGGCTCGGCATAGCCGCGTTCTTTAATCTGCGCGAGGGCCGCTTGGGCAGTCTCATCAACCTTGAGCTCGAAGATGAAGACGCGTTCGTCGCTCTCGACCACGATGTCGGCGCGGCCTTGGGCTTGCCGGTCCTCGGCGGTGACGCGGAAGGGCCCTGCGGCGAGAAGCACGTAGAGGATGCGTTGATAGGCGGCCTCCGGCACGCGGTCCTCGGTCGAGCCGTAGGGTAGGTGAGCGAAGAGGGCACGGACTTGAGCGAAGAAGGTCTCGAAGTCGGCCTCCTGCAACGCGAAACCGGCGGCGTCGCGGAGCACTTCGCCGTCCTCTTCCTTGGCGGCGTATTGCAACAGGAGGGAGTTAAGGTCGATGCGCACCTCTTCGTTGGGCACACCGAGTATGAAGTAAGGATTCTTGAAGTCTTTAATGGTGAGGTAACCGCCTTGA
The DNA here is from genome assembly GCA_944389945.1 of uncultured Kiritimatiellota bacterium. Taxonomy (GTDB): domain Bacteria; phylum Verrucomicrobiota; class Kiritimatiellia; order RFP12; family DVOR01; genus Spyradenecus. The sequence goes on from CALXOF010000001.1 coordinate 89,574, forward strand.
TAGAGCATCGAGACCGGCTTGATGGCCTTTAGGTTACAGACATCGAGCGTACTCTCGGAGATTCCGCGAACATTCTCGTAGTCGCGGTCCTCGATGTCGTGCATGGTGAGATAGTTAATCAACACGGAGGGGCGGCCGGTTTTCGACCACGTGGGCGCGAAGGTCGGCTCCTTTGGGCCAATAGTCTTGGCGATGGCGACGGGATTATAAACGCGCACGGTGTTGTTCTTGGCGAAACGGTAACCGTTGTACCACCGGCGGAGCTCCGCGCGGTAGTCCTCGTAAGAGAGGCCCATCACCTGGGCGTGCTTGCGCATATCCTCATCGAAGTTGGCATCCAGCTCCTCTTCCGTGTAGCCAAGGAGCGTGGCATAGCGCGAATCCATCGTCAGGTCGTTGAGATTGTTCAGCGCCGAGAAGATGGAGAGTTGTGCAAAGCGCGTTACACCGGTCATCATCATAAAGCGGACGTCCGCAGCACATTCCTTGATTTGGATATAGAAATCAGAGAGTTCCTGTCTGATGTCTGAGGCAAGTTTGGTGTCAGTCAAGGTATGACCCACCGGCGCGTCGTACTCGTCGATGAGGATGACCACGGGCTTGCCCTTCTTTTTGGCAAGATCTGTGATGGCTTGGTTAAAGTTCGCATCGGGGGATGCCTCTTCATTCCAGGCACATTCTGCCTCAGTCAACACTTTCTTGACACGGAGGCAGAAATTGCGCTCAAAGGCCTCCAACGTTTTGGCCTTGATGCCGGCGAAGGAGAAGTGCAGAATGGGGTACTCCGCCCAGTCGTAGTCCAACTTGTCGATGGCAAGGCCCGTGAAGAGCTCGCGCTTGCCACGGAAGATACACGCCAGCGTGGAAAGCATGAGCGACTTGCCGAAACGCCGCGGGCGGGAGATGAAGTAAAGCTTCCCGCCGATATCGACCCCGTTGACCAAGCGATAAAGTTGCTCGGTCTTGTCCACATAGATATACCCCTTCTCCCGCAGTTCGCGGAAGTCAGCGGTGTCTTGGGCGATTCTCGGTTCCATCATGCGCACTCCTTGCCTATCAGTATAGCAAAAGGGGGCGGCTAGTGCCGCCCCCAGAGAACGGAGAACAGAGCGTACAGGCGCGAAGCGCCGGAAGAATCTGCGGTTCCCCTTCTAGGACGTCTTTCGATCACCAAAAGCGTTTTCGCGAACCCTTAAGGGTTTCGCCTTGGACCACTATAGTGGTAGACCTCGGACCACTATAGGGTCTCGGGTCGGACCCTTAAGGGTTTCACGAAGGGGGCTTTTGGGGTGCGTGTGGGGTGGGGAGGGGAAAAAAGAAGAAGCCCCCGGGTGGGGGCTTCTTTGTTTGGCGGAGGGGGAGGGATTCGAACCCCCGGAGCCTTGCGGCTCAACGGTTTTCAAGACCGCCGCATTCGACCGCTCTGCCACCCCTCCTGGGGGTCACGGCGCGGTGGTGGCGGCGGCCTTGACCTGCGCGGCCTTGCGGTCAGCAGGCATGTTGGGGCGCTTGCCGCGATACCAGAGGACGGTCACCACGGGGGCGATGAAGAGGGTGGAGAAGGTACCCGCGACCATGCCGACGAAGAGGGCGAAGGCGAAGTCGTGCATCGCGGCGCCGCCGAAGAAGTAGAGCGCGGCGACGGGCATCAGCGTGGAGAGGGTGGTGAGCACGGTGCGGCTGAGGGTCTGGTTCAGGCCGCGGCGCACGGCGGTGGGGAAGTCCAGCGCCGGGTCGCGCTCCATGATTTCGCGGACGCGGTCGAAGGCGACGATGGTGTCGTTGATCGAGTAGCCGACGATGGTGAGGAGCGCGGCGACGGTGGTGAGGCTCACCTGGTTGCCGCAGAGGGAGTAGATGCCCAGCGTCATGAGCGCATCGTGCGCCAGGGCCACCACGCCGCCGAGCGCGAAGCCGAACTGGAAGCGGTAGCTGACGTAGAGGATGATGCAGATGAGGGAGATGATGATGGACCAGACGGCCGCGCTCTTGAGCTCATCGCCAATCTGGGAGCCGACCTGGTCGCGGCTGATGGAGGCGATGTTGTAATCGGGCGTGGCGTTGTCGATGATCACGCGAAGGGCCTCTTCGGCGTCGAGTGCGACCTGCTGGGCGGAGGTGGTGACCGTGAAGGTGAGGTCGCCGTTCTCGGCGGGGGTGACCGCGGAGATTTTGAAGTCCGGCAGGGTGACGGCGGCGTCTTCACCGCGGAAGGCGGCGTTGAGGCGGCCGGGGAGGGCTGCGACGTCGGCGGCGTCGCCGGCGAGCTTCTTGGCGGTGTAGGTATAGGCGCCGTTCTCGGCCTTGTCGAGGGTGAGGGCATAGCCGGGGAGGAGCCCGTGGCCGACGGTGCCGCGGATGACGTCCGCGACGGGGAGGGAGACCTGGCCGACGTCAGGGATCTTGACGAGGGTCTGGGTCTTGCCGCCTTCGGCGGTGGCGTTCTGGACGGTGGGGTCGGCGATGCCGGCATCGTTGATGGCGTCGCGGATGAGGTCGGCGTCGAGGGCGATGACGGTGGCGGGATTGGCCTTCTCGGTGGCTTCGTAGGTGAGGGAGAGGCCGCCGGTGAAGTCCACGGCCATGACGTCCGCGGGCTTGTTGACGGCGCGGTAGAGGAAGAGGCCGACGGTGGCGATGATGACGGCGAAGGCGGCGATGGTGAGGGGCTTGCCGAACTTCAGGAAGTCGATGTTGATGGTCTCGGGGACCCACTGGAACATCTTGTAGGGCTTGGTGGTGTCTTGGGCCACCAGGCGGAAGATGAGGCGGGTGACGACGAGGGCCGTGAACATCGAGATGATGATGCCGCCGCAGAGGGTGACGGCGAAGCCGCGGATCGGGCCGGAGCCGAAGATGAAGAGGATGACGCCGGTGATGAGCGTGGTGAGGTTGGAGTCCAGGATCGCCAGGAAGGCACGGTCGTAGCCGGCGGCGATGGAGGCCTTGACGGTCTTGCCGAGGCGGAACTCTTCACGCATACGCTCGAAGATCAGCACGTTGGCGTCCACGGCCATGCCGACGGAGAGCACGAGGCCCGCGATGCCGGGGAGCGTGAGGACGGGGAGCTGATTGATGCTGCCGGTGCTCTCGGCGCCGCTGGGATAGACGGCGTTGAGGACGCCGGCGGCGATGACCATGCCCGCGGGCCAGAGGATGACGTTGAGGGCCAGGGCAATGTCGGCGATGACGCCGCAGAAGAGGTAGTAGAAGAGCATGAAGAGGAAGACCGCGGCCACGCCGATGATGGCGGAGAGGGTGCCCTTCTGGATGGCTTCCTCGCCGAGGGTCGGGGAGACGGAGCGAGTCTCCATGATCTTGATGGGGACGTTGAGGGCGCCCGCGTTGAAGACGCCCGCGAGGCGGGTGGCCTCGGCCCAAGAGAAGTCGCCGGAGATCTGGCAGTGGCCGCCGGTGATGGGCTCACGCAGGACGGGGGCAGAGCGGACGATGTCATCGAGGACGATGGCCATCTTCTCGCCGGTATGCTGAGTGGAGAGCTGGGCGAGCTTGTCGGAGCCTTCGCCGTTGAACTCCACGTTGATGACGTTGCTGCCCTTCATGGAGTCCTTGTCGGCGGAGGCCTTGACCACGGTGTTACCCGTGATGGTGGTGGAGGTGGCGCGGGAGAGGTACATCGGGCGATAGGCATCGCGGCCGGAGCCGTCGTCGGCCACGCCGACGTATTCCAAGACGCACTCATAGAGGGCGCTGGGGGCTTCGAAACGGGCGAGCCGGGCGGGGATGGTGGGGTCCTCGGCCAGCAGGTCCAAGTAGTTCGGAAGCTGGACAAGGGCGGGGGTGCCGCCGCAGTTCACGCGCTCATAGCCCTTCGGGGGGCGGGTGTTGGCTATCTCCATGGCCTTCTGGGCGAGCTGCGTGTTCTCGCGGGCAACGAGGCGGAGCTCCAGGAAGGAGGCCTTGCCGACGCTGGCACGCGCGGCGTCGCGCTGCTCATCGGTGGCGCCGGGGATCTGGATGGAGAAGCGGTGGTCGCCGATGGAGGTGATGACGGGCTCGTTGGTGCCGAGGGCGTCGATACGGCGGCGGAGCACCTCGAGGACGGTCGCGTCGGCGTTGCGCAGGTCCGCACTCACCTTGGCGGCGGCCTGGGCATCGAGCGCGTTGCGGCGGTCTTGGTCGATCTTGTCGATGTCCTCAATCTTCTCTTTTGCGCTGATTTCGTTGAGGGCATCGGCCTTCAGCTGGTCTTGGTCGATTTCGACGGTGAAGCTGGTGCCGCCCTGCAGGTCAAGGCCCAGGCGCACCTTTTCCTTCATGGGGAAGGTGACATAGCACGAGAAGGCGACCAGAATGGCCAAAATCGCCCACTTGATCAAGCTGGGCGTATCCATGTCCTTGAAGTTCAACATTGCGGAATCCTTGTGTTACTTCTTGGCGGGCTCGTCGGCGGGTTCATCCGCCGCGGCCATGATGGCACCGCGCGCCACCTCAACGGTGGAGCCGGGGCAGATTTCGATGACGAAGGTCTGTTCCTTGACCTCTTTGATGGTGCCAATGAGACCACCGGCGAAGGAGACCTTGCGCCCAGCGCGGAGCTCGGAGATCATCTTCTGGCGCTCCTTCTCCTTGCGCTGCTGCGGGCGAATCATCATGAAATAGAAGATGGCGAAGAGCAGGACAATCATTATCAACGTGGTGAACCCACCACCAGACTGCGCGGGGGCCTGGGCGGGTGCGCCCTCCTGCGCCATCGCAGGCGCGGCGGCGAACAACACGGTGACGGCCGCGACAATCTTCGAGGCCAGGGAAGAAAACTTGGGCAAAATTGCCCGGGTCTGTTTGCTCATGGGGTGTCCTTTTGCCAGGTGCACGTAAAGTAAAACAAAAGTATACCCTTTTCCTACGCGAAAAGAAAGTAAAATCGATTGTCTACTTCAAGCAAGTGACCACCGGTTGCACCGATGGCGGCGGTCAAGGACGCTTTGACGAAGACTTTTGGGCTTGCTCTGGGGAGACGAAGTGAGATTCGATAATCTTGAGGGGGATGTGGAGGGCACCCGCGTTGAAGACACCGGCGAGGCGATTGGCCTCTTCCCAGGTGAAGTCTCCGGAAATCTGGCAATGGCCGCCGGTGATGGGCTCGCGCAGGACGGGGGCGGAGCGGACAATGTCGTCAAGGACGATGGCCATCTGCTCGCCGGTATGCTGGGCGGAAATCCGGGCGAGCTTGTCGGAGCCTGCGCGATTGAACTCCACGTTGATGACGTTGCCCCCGTGAAAGGAATCCTTGTCGGCGCGAGCTCTAATCACGCTATCGCCGGTGATGGTGGTGGAGGCGGCGCGGGAGAGGTACATTGGGCGGTAGGCCGTGCGCGAGCTGTCATCGTCGACGGGCCCGACGTATTCCAAGACGCATTCGTAGAGCACACTGGGCGATCCAAAGCGGGCGAGCAGGGTGGGGATGGTGGGGTCTTGGGCCAGTTGTCCCAGATAGTCTCGGGCTTGGGCGAGGGCAGGGGTTCCGCCGCTGGTCACGCGTTCGTAGCCTTTGGGTGTGCGGTTTGAGGCCATAGCGGCCTGGGCGAACTTGTCGTTCTCACGGGCGACGAGACGCAGCTCGAGGAAAGAGGTTTGTCCGACGCTTTTCTCGGCGGCTTCACACTGTTCAGCGGTGGCTCCGGCAATCTGAATGGAGAAGCGGTGCTCGCCGGTGATGGAAATGGAGACCTCATCGATAGCGAGGGCATCGAGTCGGCGGAGGAGCACCTCGCGGATAAACTCATCGGCATGGCGTAGGTCTGCATTCACTTTGGCGGCGGCTTGGGCTTCGAGGACGCGGAGGTGATCTGGGGCAAGTGCGTCGATATTCTCAACCTTTTCGCTCAGGCAGACTTCTTCGAGCGCATCGCGCATCATCTTATCTTGGTCGATGGCGACGATAAAACTGGCGCCGCTCTGGGGGCCACGGTCTTTCCCCTTAGAGAAGAGGAGAAAGAGCGTAGCGACAATTAAAGTCGCCAGGACTGCACCGATGATTAAGATGGGGGTGTACCAATCCTTGACGTTCACCATGGTGCGCTCCTTGTGTTCGTTATCCTTTGCCAAGTCTCGTTAATGCTAAGGAGGAATATACCCTTTTCACGCGGGAAAAGAAAGCGAAATTGATTGCGGCCGATGTGTTCTGGAATGTTTCCACGAAGATGTGGCTTGTGCATGTGGCGGCGAAGCCATTGAGCAAGCGGCGTTAGCCACCGTCCTAGGTCTGACAACGTGTTTTAGTGCCGGAGACGGGGAAGAAAAAGGGCGGCGAGGTATTCGCCGCCCGATTGCGTGTCTGTTGGGGGGAGGGGTTACTCGGCGGGGAGTTCGTTGACGGAGATGAGCTTGGAGGGCTCGCCGGTGTGGGGGAGGGGGCGGTGGATGATGACGGCGTAGCGGGTACGGCCGTCTTCAGAGGTGCAGAGGTATTTGTAGTTGAGGCCGTTGACGACCTGGATGGCGACGGATTGGGGGCGGAGGTTTTGGGCCTTGGTACCGCGGGTGGCGGCGGTGAAGACGTCGCGGTGCTCGGGGTCGAGAACTTGGTAATCAGAGTAGGCGCCAACGAGGGCGGCTTCGCCGCTGGAAGTTTGGAGGCTTGGAAGCTTGGAGGCTTGGCTTTCTTGGCGGGGCTCCGCCCCACGCCCCGGCTGTTCGGCGGTGGGCGGGGTGACGGGAGTGGCGGGGGTGAGCTCGACGGCCGGGATGGGGGTGGCGGCGGGCTCGGTGTTCCAGAGGGTGCCGGTGCATCCGGTGAGGGCGAGTGCGGCGGCGAGGGGGAGGAGGGTGGAGTTGCGCATGGTCGTTCCTCGTGGGGGTTGCAGTTTAGGTGAAAGGGGCGCGCGGAGGGGACGCCTCCGCGCGAGTGGGTTAGCGTGCCTGGGTGGCGCCGTCGGGGGAGGGGGAGATGCCGTCGGGGGCGGGCTTCTCCTCGGTGGCGTTGTCGCCGGTGGGAGCGGCGGCGGGCGCGGGCGCCGGGGTGGCCGGGGTGAGGGGCACGGCGGGCGCGGGTGCGGGCTGGGCGAGGGGCGCGAGGAGGGGCTCGCTGGGGGCGTTGCCGCCGAAGAGGGCGGTGGGGGTGTCCTCGTTTTCTTCGCCTTGCCAACCGCCGCAGAGGGCGCGGTAGAGGGCGATTTGCTGCTTGGCGATCTCGCCTTCTGAGGAGACGCGGGCATCGTCGAGGTTGAGGACCTGGCGCTGGGCGTCGAGGAGGTCGAAGAAGTCACCGATACCGGCGTCGTAGGAGTTGCCGGCGATCTCGTAGGCGTCCTGGGCGGCGCGGACGCCCTGGCGGAGCTCGCTGAGGCGCTGGCGCTCTTGGGTGCAACCGGAGAGGGCGTCGCGGATGTCGGCGAGGGCGGAGATGACGGTGTGCTCGTAGTCGGCGAGGGCGGCCTTCTGCTGCTCGGTGCGGATGTCGATGTTGGCGACGATCTGGCCACCGTGGAAGATGGGGAGGGTGACGCCGGGGCCGATACCGTAGACGTGGCTATCCCAGTCGAAGAGGTCGCCGAGGTGGACGGAGTCAAGGCCGAAGTTGCCGGAGATGTAGACGGTGGGGTAGCGCTCGGCCTTGGCGGAGCCAAGGGTGTCGGTGGCGGCCTTGAGGCGGCGCTCGGAGGCGTAGACGTCGGGGCGACGGCGGATGGCGTTGGCGGGGATGCCGTCATCCAGGTTGAGGTCCTTGGCGGCGGGGATGGCGGTGGGGCGGAGGCCGATGGCCTTGCGGCCCTCTTCGCGGGCGTCGCCGGTCTGGGCCTGGGTGGCCATGAAGTCGGGAATGTCGACGATCTCCGGGGGGAGGGTGCCGGGGGCGACGCCGCAGAGGAGGGCGATGGCGTCTTCGGCGGCGGTGATCTGGGCCTTGAGGGCGGGGATGGTGGCGGCGGTGTTGTGGAGGTCGTACTCGGCCTGGGAGAGGACGAGGGCGGTGGTGAGGCCGCTGGCGTGACGGTCGGCGAGGAGGTCGTAGTTGTCCTGCTGGAGGCGGAGGTTGTCCTGGGCGACCATGAGTCGGCCTTGGAGGGTGCGGAGCTCGACGTAGTAGGTGGCGAGGTCCGCGGAGACGGCGACCCACATGGCCTTGAGGTCGGCCTCGGAGGCCTGGGCCTCGGCTTCGGCGGCGTCGACGAGGTAGGTGTTCTTGCCGAAGAGGTCGAGCTCCCAACGGGCGGAGGCGTTGAGGGTGTAGTTGGAGTAGCGGTCGTAACCGGCGCGGCCGTAGTGGGAGGTACGGTTACGGGAGACGTCGGCGCCGAGGTCGGCCTGGGGCCAGAGGGCGCCTTCCTGGTAACGCCAGGTGGCGCGCGCGGCGGCGAGGTTAGCGCGTGCGGCGGCGAGGTTGCGGTTGGCGGCGTAGGCCTTGGCGAGGAGGCGGTTGAGGGGCTCATCGGCGAAGGCCTGCCACCAAGCATCGAGCTCGGGGGCGGGGGCGTCGCGGAGGAGGCCGGGGAGGGCCTCCTTGCGGGTGTCCTTGGCGACGGAGGCGGCGTCAAGGACGTCGGTGACGGGGCGCTCCGCGTAGGGCTTGTGGTTGGGGATGGTGCACCCGGCGGCGAGCGTCAGGATGAGACAGAGGGTGAGGGTGGAGGTTTTCATTTGGTCTCGCGCTTGTGGGATTTGCCGAAGAGGGAGTAGGAGCCCTCGCGCATCTTCTCGAAGAGGGAGTAGAGCGCGGGGATCATGATCATGCCGGCGGTGGTGGCCGCGAGCATGCCGCTGTAGACGGTCGCGCCGAGGTGGACGCGGCTGGCGGCGCCGGCGCCGGTGGCGTAGACCATCGGGAGCACGCCGAGGATGAAGGTGAGGGCCGTCATGAGGACGGCGCGGAGACGCTCGGAGGCGCCTTCGCCGGCGGCGTCGATGATGCCGAGGCCCTGCTCGCGGCGCTGAGCGGCGAACTCGACCACGAGGATGGCGCTCTTGGCGGCGAGGGCGATGAGGAGGAGGAGGCCGACCTGGGCGTAAATCGACAGGGAGATGCCGAAGTAGATGATGCCGAGGAAGGCGCCCACCACGCCGACGGTGATGGAGGTCATCACGGGGAGCGGGAGGGTCCAACTTTCGTATTGGGCGACCAGGAAGAGGTAGCCGAAGACGAAGGCCGCGAGGACGAGGAGGCTGGTCTGGCCTTCGACGATGGACTCCTGATAGGAGAGGTCGGTCCAGGCGAAGGAGAAGTCGCGGGAGAGGGACTCGCCGGCGACGCGCTTGACGGCGGCCATGGCCTCGCCGGAGGAGAAGCCCTCGGTGGCGCTGGCGCTGACACGCGCGGCCGGGAAGAGGTTGAAGCGGTTGTAGTTGCGCACGCCGCCGACGGTCTCGGTGTTCGCGAGGGCCGAGACGGGGACGAGGTTGCCCTCGGTGGAGCGGACGTAGAGGCGACCGATGTCGTCGCGCGTGGCGCGGCCGGACCAGTCGGACTGCACGATGACCTGGTTGACCTGCGTGCCGAGGTTGATGTCGTTCACGTAGTAGGAGCCCAGGTAGTTCTGCAGGGTCGAGAAGACGGTGGCGACGGGGACCTTGTAGGACTCGGCCTTGGTGCGGTCGACGGTCAGCTCGAGGTGGGGCGTGCCGGAGGTGTAGGGCGAGAAGGCGCGGGCGATCTCAGGGGCCTGGCTGAGGGAGGCCAGGAAGGACTTGAGGTTCTGCTCGATGATCTCGGGGTCGGTGGAGGAGAGCGACTGGAAGTAGAGGCTCATGTCACCCGAGACGCCGAGGCCCTGGATGGAGGGCGGCAGCATGGCGAAGAACTTGCCTTCGTGGTAGCGCGCGGCGATCTCCTGGATCTTCTTCTGGATGGCCCAGGCGGATTGGTCGGGGTCGGTGCGCTCAGCCCAAGGCTTGAGGGCGACGATGACCATGCCGGTGCTCTCGGCGTTGCCGGAGATCATAGCCCAGCCGATGACGGACATGGTGCTCTTGACGCCGGGAATCTGGCGGACCTCAGCATCAAAGCGCTTGATGAAGTCGTCGGTGACGGCACGGTTGGTGCCCTCACGCAACGCGACGTCAACGAAGACGACGCCTTGGTCTTCCTCGGGGAGGAAGGAGGTGGGGGTCATGTTGTAGCTCACGGCCACGCCGGCAAAGCAGAGGAGCAGGAGCATGAGGGTGAGCAGGCGGCGGGCCGCGAAGAAGCGGGCCAGCGCGCCGTAGCGCACGCGCACCCAGTCGAGGCCCTTGTTGAACCACGTGAAGGGGTCCCACACCTTGGTGTGCGGCTTGGGCGCACCGAGAATGGTGGCGCAGATGGCCGGGGAGAGGGTGAGGGCGTTGACGGCCGAGAAGAGGATGGCCATCGACATGGTGACGGCGAACTGCGAGTAGATTCGGCCGGTGATGCCGCCGACGAAGCCGACCGGCGCGAAGATGGCCAACAACACCAGCGTGGTGGCGACGACCGGGCCCGTCACTTCGTGCATGGCCAGAAGGGTGGCGGTCTTGCGGTCGAGCTTGTTCTTGTCCATGTGGTGCTGAACGCGCTCCACCACCACGATGGCGTCGTCAACCACCGAGCCGATGGCCAGAACCAAGGCGAAGAGGGAGATGGTGTTGATGGTGTAGCCGAAGAGCTTCAGCATCAGGAAGGTGCAGAGCAGCGACACGGGGATGGCGCAGAGCGGCACGAAGGTGGCGCGGATGTCCTGCAAGAAGACGTAGCAGACGATCAACACGAGGACGAAGGTCTCGATGAGGGTCTTGATGATTTCGTCGATGGAGACCTGCACGAACTCGGTGGAGTCGTAGGCGATGGTGTACTCGAGGTCGCCGGGGAAGGTGGGCTCGAGCTCTTTGAGGGTCTTGCGGACATTCTCCATGGCCTCGATGGCGTTGGTGCCCGGGGTCTGCTCAATGCCCATGGAGACGGCGTCCAGGCCGTTGAAGTAGCCGGTGTTGGAGTAGCTCTGCTCACCGAGCTCGACGCGGGCGACGTCGCGGATGCGGACGAGGCCTCCTTCGTCGGCGGAACGGACGACGATGTCCTCGAACTCGCGGACGGTGCTCAGGCGGCCCTGGGCGATGATGGAGAAGGTGTCTTGGACGTTGACGTCAAGGACGGGGGAGGCGCCGACGGAGCCGAGGGCGGCCTGGAGGTTCTGCGCCTCGATGGCGGAGATGACGTCGGAGGCGTCGAGGCCCTGGGCGGCCAGGCGCTCGGGGTCGAGCCAAATGCGCATGGCCATACGGGCGCCGTGGACGTCCGCGCCGCCCACGCCGTGCACACGCAGGATGGCGTCGCGCACGTTGGAGTAAAGGAAGTCGGAGATTTCCAGCTTGCTCAGCTCACCGCTGGGGGAGCGGAAGGAGATGAAGCCGAGGGTGGAGTCGGAGCGGGTCTCGACGTTCACGCCCTGCTGGGTGACTTCCTTGGGGAGCTTGGACTCGGCCTGGGCCACGCGGTTCTGCACGCGGACCTGGGCGATGTCGCGGTCCGTGCCCACGGCGAAGGTCACGTTCAGGCGGTAACGGCCCGAGTCCGTGCAGGAGGAGCTCATGTAGAGCATGTCTTCGACGCCGTTGACCGCCGACTCGATCGGGATGGCCACGGAGTTCGCCAGGTCCACGGCGTTGGCGCCGGGGTAGGTGCAGCTCACGCTCACGGAGGGCGGGGTGACCTCCGGGTACTGCGCGATCGGCAGGGACTGGATGGCGATGACGCCGACGATGGACATCACCAGGGCGATGACCACCGCGAAGCGCGGGCGATTGATGAAGATGCGCGAGAAGATGCTCTGCTTGGGCAACTCCTCGACCATCTTGCGGACGGACTCGCGCTCATTCGCCTCGAGCTCCTCGAGGCTCATGATCCTTTCTTGCTCGGCCATGGTTGGGGCTCCTCCTGCGTGACCTTACTTCGCGAGGGTGACGGCCGCTGTCTGGGGCTGGGCGTTCGGCGAGGGGTTCACCACGTTCAGGTTCGCGCCCTCGATGACGTTCACGACGCCCTCGGTCACCACTTCTTCGCCGACCTGCAGACCGGACTTGACCTCGACCATGCCATCGATGCGGGCGCCGATGACGATGGCGCGACGGGCGGCCTTGCCGTTCTCATTGATGTAGACATAGTCGCCGGTGGCGTTGGCCAGGACGGCGTTGGCGGGGATGGTCATCGCCTCCGTGGGCTTGGCCTCGCTGAGGAGGACGGTGACGTAGGCGTTGGAGAGGAGGAGCTGGTCGGGGTTCGCGAAGGCGTAGCGCACGGGCAACGAGGCCGTCTCCATGCTCATCTCGTTGCCGATGAAGTCGGCCTTGCCGTCGTGGGCGTAGATGGAGCCGTCGGCCAGGCGGATCTGGGCGCGGATGGCGTCGGAGGCCAGGCCCTGCGTGCCGGCGATCGTCTTGCCCTGCAGGTAGGCGCGGTCAGGCACGGAGAAGACCACGCGCACGGGGTCCATCTGCACGATGCGCGCCAGCGTGCCCAGCGAAGGCGACACATAGTCGCCCTTCTTCAACAGGCTCTGGCCGATGCGGCCGGAGATGGGCGCGCGGATCTCGCAGTAGCCCAGGTTGATCTCGGCGCTCTTGAGGTCGGCCTTGCACTGTTCGATGGAGGCCTGGGCCTCGAGTTTGTCGGCGTAGGCCTGGTCGACCTCCGCCTCGGTGACGGAGCGCTTGTCCACCTTGCTGATACGCTCATAGTAGCGGTTCGCGTTCTCGCTGCGGGCCTCGGCCTCGGCGAGGGCGGCCTTCGCCTGGGCCACGCGGGCCTCGTAGACGCGCGGGTCGATGCGGTAGAGCAGGTCGCCTTCCTTCACCATGGCGCCTTCCTGGAAGGCCACGGCGTCGATGGTGCCGTCGATCTGCGCGCGCAGGTCCACGTCCTGGATGGGCTCCACGTGGCCCATAAAGCTCTGGGGCGGGTTGATGGCCTTCAGCGTCACCTGGGCGGTCTCCACCGTCACGGGCTTGACGGCGGCGGCTGCGGCGGCCTCTTCAACGGCCTTGGCCTGCGCCTTCTTGGCCTGGCTGCTGGCATAGATGGAGTGGGCGAACCAGCCCAGGCCCATCGCCACAATCACGCTCAGCAACAGACCGATCGTCGCGCTCAACGGACTCTTCTTCTCTTCCATGATCACTTGCTCCTAATGCCTTGAACAATGAAATCCAAACCTGCCGCCACCGTCTCCACGACGTCGATCGGCATCTTGTAAAGCCAGGCCTCCCGCAGCGTCCCGAAGAAGGCCCCGGTCATCAAGGTCGTCACCTGCTCCACGGAGAGGGGCGTCTCGATGATGCCATTATCCTTCATCCAGCGCAGGCGCTCGCGCAACCGCTCAAAGGGGTCGGTCACCAGCAGGTTTTCCAGCTTCTTCGCCAGGCTCTGCTTCAGGGCCTCGCCCCATTCCACGCGGCTCATCATGAAGACCGTGAAGCGCTTCAGCTCACGGTGCGACGCCACCGCCTCCGCCCACGCCACAAAGGCGTCGCGGATGTCTTCCGGCGTCTGCGCCTCCTCCACGCCCTTCAGCGGCTCATAGATTGAGTGCTCGCGCTCGATGAGCTCCGCCAGCAAGTCTTCTTTCGACTTGAAGTGCCAGAAGACCGCGCCCTTCGTCAGGTGGATGCGCTTGGCGATGTCGCTGAACGTCGTCAGCGCGTAACCGCGCTTGGAAAAGCAGTCCAGGGCCACCGACAGGATGGCCCTCCGCGTTTCCATGGCTTCTTCTTTCGTTCTGCGCATGACTCTGGTTTCCGGATAAAGATGCCGCGTATTATACAAACCTTCCAAAAGGTATGCAAGCCTTTTTCGGGTGTTTTGCCTTCGCCCTGTGCATCTTTGTGCACACCCGCAGCGCGCTCAATTTGGGCGAGTGGCGCGCCCTGCGGCCCAGCGTCCCTACCTTATATAAAAGAGACGGGCCTCCCGGTGGGAAGCCCATCCTGTTGCATCTTCGCGGAGAGGAATTACGCCTTGGTAACGTGGCTGGCGAGCAGACGCTGGACGGCGTAGACATCAACCGAGCTGTTGAAGGTCTTGTCGACGACCAGGCTGGAGGAGACCCAAATCTTGAGCTCCGCGTCAAGGTCGAAGTGGCCCGCGGTTTCCACGCTGAAGAACGAAATCGCGCGATAGGGGATGGACCTCATGTCCACCTTCTTGCCGGTGAGTCCCTGCTTGTCGACCAAGATGAGCCGACGAGAGGTGAAGATGTAAACGTCGCGGATGAGCTTGAAGGCCATCTCGACCTCTTCGTCCTCCAGGAGGAGCCGACCGTAATCTTTCTTGATGTCTTCCGCGCTGACGGTGTGCGCATTGTCCAACAGGGCGCCAATGAGTCCCATGAAGGTCTCCTTTTAGGTATGAATCAGGTGGGTAACAATCCCACGAACACTTATAGTCTATAGCATTGATGCATCCCCTGTCAAGGTATTGAGCAGGGGTGTCCGGGGAAGTTTTACCGCGAAGACGGTCTTGCGTGGAAACCCTACGGGCTCCATTGCTCTCGTTGGTCACGCCGCCCTCGGGATTCCCACGCTATCGCACCCTTGAAAGGGCACTCAAAGGGTTAACACCGGGTTAAAACCTGGTGATTGGCACCATGCTCTCTTGCCAGAAATCTACCCAAATGGCAGCTGAGCGGCTTAGAGGCCGGTGAATGTATCATACACCCTTGCCAAAGACCTGTCATTTGACTTCTCTAAATCAACACTAATACCGTCATTTGAAGCGAGATATGCCATCTTACAGACCTGTCATTTGGTAGACCGTTTGTCTCATGGGAATACGGAAATACTCGCCCCATTACGCGTACCGCGCGGTATCTTGAAGTTCTTCCGGACACCATTGGTATCGGAATGGAAGCTAGAGGCTGAGAAGTGGGGAAGCTTGGAGGAGGCCCTCCAGCGCCCCTTCTTTGCGGTTTTCTCCCCTTTTTTATGAGAACGAGAAAAAAGTGCTTGACCGCGGGAGAACGATTGTGGTATCTTATTGACCTACTTGATGGCGAAAGTAGCTCAGTTGGTAGAGCCCCAGATTGTGGATCTGGTTGTCGCGGGATCGTGCCCCGTCTTTCGCCCCAATTTCCCCAGCCCCTGCCTCAGGGGCTTTTTTTATGCCCATATATATATATAAGGTATACGGTTCGGGAAGGTTTTTCCGCGAAGACGGTTTGGCGTGGAAACCCGGCGGGCTCCATTGCTCCTTTCAGTCGCGCCGCCCTTGGGATTTCCACGCTATCGCGTCCCTGAAGGGACGCTCAAAGGGGAATTGGAAGTTTGGTTTATTGGCGGGGCTCCGCCCCACGCTCTGTTTTTCACCCCTGAGAAGGCGCGAAACGGAGGGCGGCGGTCGCGGTCAGCGGCGAAGCCGCAGAGCGCCCGATGGAGCCCGAGGCGGTTCGCGCCAACAGTTGCGTCTTTGCGGTTCCTTTATTGATTCGCAGCCAATCGCTTGAGACAAAAAGAAGGCGGGACGCCTTTTGGGCGCTCCGTCTTCTTTGTTATGGTTCCCGGTGTATCCGTCGCGCGCTTGTCGCGCGTTCCGTTCTCCGTTTTCCGTTCTCCGTTCTCCGGGGCGGCGCGAGCCGCCCCTTACTTCGCCATGCCGGTCTGGCGGGCGTAGTTGAAGAGGCCGCCGGCGGCGATGACGGGGGCAACGGCATCCGCGGCGGCGAGGGTGAAGACCTTGCCGTCGGAGAGGCGCGTCAGGGTACCCGCCGCGAGGTCGAGCGTCGCCTCGTCGCCGGTCTTGAAGGCATCCTTCAGCGGCTCGGCACTTTCCAGCGGGAAGACCTCGCCGGAGGCGACCGCGTTGCGGAAGTAGATGCGCGCGTAGCTCTCCGCCACCACGGCCTTGCAGCCCGCCGCGCCGATGGCGATGGGCGCGTGCTCACGCGAGGAGCCGCAACCGAAGTTCTTGCCCGCCACGATAATGGCATAGGGCGTGGTGCCGTCGGGGTTGGAGGAGAAGACGGGATAGCTGTCGGGCAGGCCGGCGAGGGCGTGCGACCCCAGCTTGCGGTATTCCTCGGGGATGGTCGGCACCAGGTTCAGATACATCGTGGGGATGATGAGGTCGGTGTCGATGTTGTCCCCCAGCACGTAGACCTTGCCGGTGACCTTGAAGTCCGAGACCGGCTCGTCGGCGTGGTGGACGGGCGCGGTGGCGGGGCGGCCCTCGACCTTCACGGGCGGCGTGCGCGGCGGCTCGGGGCGGTCGATGCCCAGGATGGTCCACGGGCTCTCGATGTGGCCGGCGATGGCGGTGGCCGCGGCGGTGGCCGGCGAGGCCAGATAGATGGGCGCCTCCTTGGAGCCCATGCGCCCGATGAAGTTGCGGTTGGTGGTGGAGACGACGACCTCGGTGCCCTTGGTGCGGGCGTAGGTGTCGACGGGGCCGCCCAGGCACGCGCCGCAACTGGGCCGCTGAATGGGCTCGCACCCCGCGTTGACGAAGATTTGCTCCAGCGTCTGGCCGTCGATGGTCAGCGTGGTGAGGTCGTGCATCACCTTGCAGGTCGCCGGCACCAGGCAGGTGCGGATGGAGACCTTGCGGCCCTTGAGCACCTTGGCCGCCCAGAGGAAGTCCTCCGTCTTGCCGCCGGTGCAGGAACCGATGTACACCTGGTCCACCTTCACGTCGCGGCAAGCCGAGGCCGGCGCGTAATTCTCCGGCAGGTGCGGCTTGGCCACGCACGGCACGAAGGTCGAGACGTCGTAGGTATAGGTCGCCAGCACCGGCGCGTCCGGGTCGCCATCGATCAGCTCGATGTCCTGCTCGCCGGTGTGCGCGCGGACATACTCCAGCGTCTTGGCGTCCGGCGGCACGATGCCGCTCTTGGCCCCGGCCTCCACCGCCATGTTGCAGATGGTCATGCGCTCTTCGATGCTCATGGCCGCGATGGCCTCACCGCAGAACTCCATCGCGCAATAGGTCGCCCCATCCACGCCGATGTCGCCGATGATGCGCAGAATCACGTCCTTGGCCGTCACGAAGGGCGGCAACGTCCCGTTCAGCACAAAGCGAATCGTCTGCGGCACCTTCACCAACAACTTGCCCGTGCCCATCACGAAACCCGCGTCCGTGTTGCCGATGCCGGTGGCGAACGCCCCCAGCGCGCCGTGCGTGCAGGTGTGCGAGTCCGTACCAAAAATCACCATCCCGGGCTTCACGTGCCCCTTCTCGGGCAGGCCCACATGGCAGACGCCCACGTAGTTCGGCGTGCCGGGGTCATAGAAGTGCGGCAACCCCTGCTCCTTCACGAAGGCGCGGTCAATATCAATGTTCCGGTGCGCCTTCTCATCCTTCGTATGGATGTAATGGTCGGGCATGATCACCACGCCCTCCTTCGAGAAGACCTTTGCGTCCTCACCGAACTCGCGCTTGAAGACGCCGATGGTGCCCGGCCCGCACACATCGTGCGTCAGCAACACATCCGCCTTCACCCAAACGGATTCCCCGGGCGTGACCGACTCTTTTCCCGCCGCGCGGGCCAAAATCTTCTCAGTGATCGTCATCATAGCATGAACCTCTCTCGATAGTCCCGCCATTATAGCACAAAGGGGCGGCCGATGGCCGCCCCCGGAGAACGGAAAACGGAGCGTGCAGGCGCGAAGCGCCAAACCTTCCACGGTTGCGGAAACGCCCCTGCGGGGCGACGGATAAAGTGAGGCCAAGCGGCGTTAGCAGCCGTCCTATTCGTCCTATAGGTCCTATATGTCCTACCGCATCGCTTATTGGCACGCCCCAAATCTGCGGAATCTGCGGGTTCCTCATAAGAAGAGGGCCGCCCACCCGGGCGGCCCTCTTCTTATGGATGACGCGTTGCTTAAGGCTCGGAGTCAGTGGGCGTTTCCTCCTCCGGCTCCGGCGAGAGGAAACGATAGAAGGCCGCATTGCCTTCGCGCGGCAAGGTCACCGAGATGACCCCTTCCGCGTCCGTTTCGGCGGCATCCGGCTTCACCGTCTCCCACGTCGGCTCACCCGAGAGGGAGCTCGCGGACTGCAGGCGGATGCCCACCTTCACCGAATCCCCCTCCACGTCGATAATCGGCGCGCCGAAGGAGAGGTCCTTCACCTGATCCTTGGTGACATAGCCGCCCGCCTCGATGGCCGCCTCAACCTGCGCGTCCACCGCCGCTTGCGGCACGAAATGCGCCACCACGGACATTGCCCCCTCGGCCGTGAACGTCAAGGGATTGGCCGTCCCGGTCGCATCGCCGGTCCAATGCGAGAAGACGTATCCCTCCGCCGGGGTGGCCGTCAGCGTCACCTCCGTGTCGTCAGGCACCGTCCCGCCTCCGCTCACCGAGCCTTCGCCCACCGTCTCCACGGTAACGACCGATTCCGCGTTTTGTGTCACCGTGTGATACGAGCCGGAGACAATGATGAAGGCGGAGCGCGCCTCGCCGGTTGTGTTGGGCTCCACGGTGTAAGTGACCGTGCCGTGGCCGGTGCCGGGTTCGCTGGTCACCTTCACCCAATCTGCCGTGGCATCAATCGTCCATGTAATCCCCTCGGCGACATTGACGTCGATTTCCCCGGAGCCGCCAGCACTCTTGTAGGTCGCCGTCAGAGGCGAGAGGGAGAGGTCGAAGTTGCGCTGAATCACATAGACTGTTTGCCCCGCGATGGTGAGCGTCCCCATGCGGGAGTAGCCGCTTGGCGCATCCGTCACGGTATCGGTGATGATTTGCACGGAGCCATTGCCCATGCCGGTCGCACCCGCCTCAATCTTAATCCAATCAGCATTGCTGACGGCTTCCCAGGCGATGTGGCTCGGGATGGTGACCGTGAAGACGCGCATAGCGGATCTCAAAGGAACCGTCACCGGGACGTTGGGCGTGACAGTGACGTCGTATTCCTGCGGCGCTTGGTTCACGGTATAGACGGCCTCCAAAGGCTTCTCCGCCTCATACAACGCCTTGACCTCTTCGGCAGTCAGGGCCTTTTTGAAGTGGGATAGGTCGTCATAAGCCTCCGGCACCACGCGGTCGTAGATGTACTCAACGGTTCTGCCGCCACCGAGTTCCCAGAACTCAGGATAGGCGGTGTCGAACGCCACTCCGGTCGCGGTGAGAATCTGCTCGCCATCCAGATAAAGCGTATAGGAACTCCCGTCGATTGAGACGGTCACCATGTACCAACGGTTGAGCTCGCATGCCACTTCAGCGAAGGTGTTGAAGAGCCCCAAGTGCCCATTCTCATCCAATGTCACGCAGGAGGTGACGGGCGGATCCTGCTCCAGAGTGTCGTTCTTGTAGGCATAATAGGAGAAGACGGTGCCTGGGACAAAGCGATTCCAACGGCACCAGAACGAATACGTCGCGGATGTCGCGCGGTTTTCCGGATAGGGGTCTTTAATACTATCTCGATTCCAAGCGCGAACGCCGCCCTCATAAGCACCGCCATACCACCCAAAGCGATCTTTGGCGAGATGGAGGTGGTGGTCATAGTAAATCTGGATACGCGCCCAAGAATCGAGCGAGTAAAACTCCGCCAAATCGGTGTAGGGCGCCTGCGTGGTATCTTTCGTGGCCCAAGGGCGCTCCGTGCTCTTGATGGCGGCTTGGACTTCTGCTTCGGAAAGGGTACGATCCCAATAATCGATTGTGCCATCGGGGACTGTATCTGGGTCAGCTTTCCCAGGTTCAGGATAAGAGGAACTGCCGTATCCCGTCACGTCAAGGATCCCCGTACGGAAAAGTTTTTCCGCAGGGCCAATCTTGTCCTTGCCCACGTAGACATTAGTATTGTGCATGTCTCTGACCAGGAAAACCTTGTATTGCACCCCAGGCTCAACTTTGTAGCTTGAGATTTGGGGGCCATTTCTGTCCTGAAACACAACGTAATCATCCTCGTTCACGTAAAGGGAGGAAGACCCGTCGTAGAAGTCAAACAAATGGTGGATGCCCTCTCGCTCAACGATGGAAAACTGCATGGTTTCAGTGGAGTCAGTTTTCCATTCTCGGCCTAAGTCTAATTCCCCATTGAAGATTGTGTCGGAGTTATTATTCCAGTCAATCAGTGCGCGGGAGAGGTCGACTTCGGGCTCCGGGAGGTGGGCGGAGAGGCGGATTTTGGCGGAGCGGGGGGCGGTGCTCGGATTGGGCTCGACTTGGTAGGTCACGCGACCGTCGCCGCTCCCGGCGGTGTCTTGGACGACCAGCCAGTTGTCCGCTACTTGGGAGACCTCCCAGTCAAGGCCTTCGGTGGCTTCGACGTCAAATACGGCCTCGCCGCCTTGAGGCGGGGCATCGCCGGAGTCTGGTACGGCGAGTTGGAAGTCTGCCGCCCAGGCGGCGGTGGCGCAGAGGGCCGTGGCAAAGAGAAGTGATGTTTTCATGGCGTATCCTCATGAATGGACGAAACTATTCGGCGTGTTATAAAGGTGTACGCGGGAATTGGGAAAAGATGACAAAGAAAGTGAGGATGTCTGGATTGGGCTCACTTTGTGCGACTGTCATGAAGGCCACGAAGTGTTACACCGTCACACGGAGGAGTGCCAAAGTGGCTCCTCACGGCCAAGGGTGCGTTCGGAGACCCTATAGTGGTCGGCGGTGAGACCCTATAGTGGTCGGCAATGAGACCCTATAGTGGTCCAAGGCGAGACCCTATAGTGGGCGGTGGTCAACCCTTATAGGGTCCGGCGGGCACGCTCTAGCATGGGACCTTGCCTGTCGCACGCTTGCTACTCGTTCTGTTCTCCGTGGCCGTGGAAGGTTTGGCCCTGCGGGTCTGTTCTCCGTTCTCTAAAAACAAAGGCCGCCCGGGTGGGCGGCCTTTGTTTTATCGGGGATGTTGGGGACCTTACTTGGAGGCGGAGAGGTCCTGGAACATCTGGTAAGCCTCATCGGGCTTGAAGCCGCGGTGGATGACGGCGCCGACGGCGCGGATCATGGCGGCGGGGTTGGTGGACTGGAAGACGTTGCGGCCCATGTCCACACCGGCGGCGCCTTCGCTGATGGCGCGATAGGCGAGCTCGAGGGCGTCGCGCTCGGGGACCTTCTTGCCGCCGGCGATGACGATCGGGACGGGGCAGCCCGCGACGACGGTCTCGAAGCCTTCGGTATAGTAGGTCTTGACGATGTTGGCGCCGTTCTCAGCGCAGATGCGGGTGGCGAGGCGGAAGTAGCGCGCGTCGCGGGTCATCTGCTTGCCGACGGCGGTGACGCCCATGACGGGGATGCCATAGCGCTGGCCGACGTCAACGGCGTGGTAGAGGTTGGCGACGGTCTTGGCCTCGGTGGCGGGATCGCCGGCGGCGACCATGACGGCCATGGCGGCGGCGTTCACGCGGATGGCGTCCTGCACGTCAATGACGACGTTGTCGTTGAGCTCGGTGAGGACGGAGGTGCCGGCGTCGGAGCGGAGGCAGACGGGGATGTCCTGTGTGGGGGGGATGACGGCGCGGAGGACGCCGCGGGAGCACATGAGGCAGTCGGCGTACTTCAGCAGGGGGACGATGGAGAGGTCGATGCGCTCGACGCCGCCGGTGGGGCCCATGATGAAGCCGTGGTCACAGGCGAGCATGAGGGAGCGGCCGTCCTTGGGGTTGAAGATGCGCGCGAGGCGGTTCTTCATGCCCCAGTCGAGGTTGGAGCAGCCCTTGAGGGGGAAGCCGATGGTCTTCTGGGGGGTGTCGATGCCGAAGGAAGAGGCTTCTTTGAAGTTGTCCATGTCAGGCATAGGTGTGGTCCTTTTGTTGGCTGATTGGCTGATTAGCTGATTGGCTGATTGGGTCGGGGTGGGGCTCTGCCCCACGCCCCGTCTGTTAGCTGATTGGAGGCTTGGTTGGGCCGCTTGGCGGCGGTGGGCGGGGCTTGGGTGGAGGAGGGGAGCTTGTCTGTCGTCCGTCAGGGCGCGACCAAGCCTTTAAGCCTCCAAGCTTCCAAGCCTCCCGAGGCGTTCGGCGGGTTAACCGACGAAGGCCTCGAAGACGGTGGCCATGGAGGCCGAGCCGGCGTCGATGGCGCCGATAGAGCGCTCGCCGAGGTTCTTGGCGCGGCCGAACTTGGCCTGGAGCTGCGCGGTGGCGTTGGAGCCTTCGCGGGCGGCCTTGGCGGCGGCGGCGAACATGGCGGCCTCGCCTTCGCCCTTGGCGGCGACGAGGGCCTCGGTGGCGGGCTGGAGGGCGTCCATCATGGTCTTGTCGCCCTGGCGGGCTTTGGTCATGCAGCAGATTTCCTCGAAGCCGGCCTCGAAGACCTCGGCCAGCTGGTCGGCGTTGAGCTCGGTGGCGCCCTTGGGGGCGGCGTCGGCCATGCCCTCGAGCCAGGAGCCGTAGAGGGAGGAGGTGGAGCCGGAGGCCTCTTCCTCGAGCTTCTCGGCCATGTCGGCGAGGAGGGTGGGGAAGTCGTCGCCTTCGGCGTGGTTGATGGCGTGGATGGCGGCAACGATGGCGGTGCCGTGGTCGCCGTCACCGCCGGTGGCGGCGTCCAGTTCGGAGAAGTGCTTCTCGTTGGCTTCGATGGCGGTCTGGGCCTTCTGCCACACGGCCTTGAATTGTTCGAGTGTCATGGTGGGGAGGGAACTTGAAGGGGTTAAGAAAGGGGCGGAGGCCAGGGGGCGGGCTTGGGCGCGCCCCCGGCCTCTCGGGGTTTAGCCGTTGCAGGTCCAGTAGGGGGTGTTGGCCTTGGCCTTGAGGAGGGCCTCGCAGGTCGGGCAAACCTTGGCGAGGATCATCTGGAAGCCGGCCATTTCCTGCACGGTGAGGAGCTCGTCGGCGATGCCGTCCATCAGGGTGATGCCCTTCTCGGCGAGGCACTTGGCGGCCGCGCGGTAGCAGATGAGCATTTCCATGGTGGTGGTGGCGCCGGAGCCGTTGATGACGAGGAGGGCGCGGTCGCCGCTCTTCAGGCCGGTGGCCTGGACGAGGCGGTCGACCATGATGCGGGCGGTCTCGTCGGCGGTCTGCACCTTCATGATGCCGCCGCCGCCTTCGCCGTGCTGGCCCATGCCGATCTCCATCTCGTCGTCGGCGAGGGAGCCGATCTCACCGCCGTTCTGGGGGTGGGTGGCGACCTTGAGGGCGACGGAGAGGGTGGCGAGGTGGCTATGGAAGGCCTTGCCGATCTCGAGCACTTCGTCGATGGACTTGCCTTCTTCGCAGGCGGCGCCCATGACCTTCATCAGCGGGATGCAGCCGCCGAGGCCGCGGCGGTCCTCGGGGTCGGCGTCGATGCCGGGGGCGATGTCTTCCTGGACGATGATTTCCTTGACGTTGAGGCCGGCCTTCTCGGCGAGGCGGAGGGCCTTGCGGGCGGACATGCGGTCGCCGTTGTGGTTGAGGGTGAGGAGGATGACGCCGGCGGGGCGGTTGAGCATCTCCAGGGCCTCGAAGACCTTGGGGCCACCGGGGGCGGCGAAGACGTCGCCGGCGACGGCGGCGTCGGCCATGCCTTCGCCCACGAAGCCGTGCATGGCGGGCTCGTGGCCGGTGCCGCCGAAGCAGACCAGGGCCACCTTGTCCTGCGCCTTGGGTTGGGCGCGGACGACGATGCGGTCGTTGACGATCTTCACCTTGGAGCTGTAGGCGAGGGCGAGGCCCTCAAGCATCTCGGCGGTGAGGTTGGCGGGGTCGTTGAGGAACTTCTTCATCGGCATGGCGGACCTCACTTCTTGGGCTGGTAGAACTCGACGACGGTGTCGTTGTCGTAGACAAAGGCGATGTAGGCGCCGCCCACGTCCATCTTGTTCCAGAGGATGGACTTGCCTTCGAGCGCGGCATCGATGTCCTCGACCTCGTAGGCGACGTGGGGCTGCTCCTGGATGGCGGCGGCCATGGGGGAATCGACCTCGAAGTAGAGGAACTCGATGGCATACTTGTCCTTGGAGGCGTCGGTGACCCAGACCTTCAGGGGCTCCATGTAGATCATGTCGGGGAGCTTCTCGCCCACAATCATGCCGGTGTGCAGATACTTCATCTCAAAATCCTTTCGTGTGTTGGGGGACCGCGGCGGGGGTGACCCGCCGCGGCGGAAAACGGTTTAGAGGCTGGCGCCGGGGACGGTGAAGCGCAGACCGTTGTTGTCGTGGTAGCAGCCGAACTCGGTCACCACCGCGCCGTTGGGGCCGCCCATCATGAAGTGCCAGGTCTCCTTGACGGCGTCCTTCTCCTCGGGCACGTAGAGGCGATGGAGCTTGCCGTCGGCCTCCCACTTCTCCACGTGGGTGCACGCGAGGAATTCCTTCTGCTTGTCGTTCAGGAGGGCCACCACCTCAGGGAACTCGTCGAGGTTGGGCTTGTTCTCCTTGCTGGCCTCGCTGAAGGCATAGACCGAGCCGTGGCGGACCAGCCAGCTCTCGTGCTTGGCCTGCAGGGGGCCCTTGTCGTCGGTGGTGGGCAGGTGGCGGTGCTCGGCGATGGACTGGCCGGGCAGCAGGAAGATCTCGTGGCCGAAGTACTGATGCTCGCGGTCGTTCACCCAGAAGACGCCGCCCATGCCGAAGCGCGCGAAGTCGCCCTGACCGAAGTCGACCGTCCACAGGAAGTTGTCGTCGGGCAGGTAGACGTCGTAGACGGGGGCCCCGACCTTCTTCATCATCTCAAAGTAGGCGGCCTTGCACTTCTTGGTGTCCAGCTTGCCGTCGGTGTAGAAATCAGCGTTGTTCATCTGTACAATCTCCTGGGGGTTGACCGGCTGCTCGGCGGCGGGCGCGAAGCATCCGGAAGAAAGCGCAACTGTGGAGGCGGCCATCACGGCCATCGCGCCATGGCGCATCACCTTCATCGTATCCATGTTCTGTCCTTTCGTTTGTGGGCAAACGCCCAACATTGACAATGTATCCTTATTATAACCCTTCCGAGGCCCCACGCGCAAGCGGCAATTGGAAGTTTGGAAGCTTGGAGGCTTGGAAGTTTGGAGGAGCCCAGGAGGTTGAGGCCCGGGCTGTCACCTACGGCGACGATGTGACTTCACGCTGCGCGGCTATCACAAAGAACACGAAGAACCACAAAGGGACACAAAGATTGCCAGCGTGGGGAACCGCAGATTGCGCAGATTAGAGCAGATTTGGGGCCGGCTACCGCCGGCAGGACTGCCAGTTTGTTTTAGATCACAGAGGTCACAGAGGGTTTCACAGAGGCTCACAGAGAGCACGGCGCAGGGGGCGGGCCGTGCGTGCGCGCAAGGCGCACGTCCGGCCCGGGGGCCTGTGGGGCATGGCGGGCTTCGCACGCCATGCTTTGGTTTTGGGGAAATTTTGCGGCGTCAGCCGCCGTCCTAGTTGTCCTATAGGTCCTATAGGTCCTACCGCGGAGCTTTCCGGGAGACGACAGAAACGCAAGGGATGGGCACGGTAGAGAGGCGCAACGCGCCGAACGGTGAAGTGCCGAGGTGGAAGCTTGGAAGTTTAGAGGTTTGGAGGCTTGGAGGAGCCCCAGAGGTTGAGGCCCGGGCTGCCGCCTTTGGCGGCGATGGTGGGGTGCCAGAGGTGCCCCATTGTGTCTTCGTGGAGACAAAAAAGGCCGCGCGGGGCGCGGCCGGGGAGGGAAGACAAAGGGATTAGTCGGCGAGGGCGAGGATTTCGATCTCGCAGAGGCAGCCTTTGGGGATGTCGCGGACGGCGACGCAGGAGCGGGCGGGCTTGGAGGTGAAGTATTTGGCGTAGACTTCGTTGAAGGCGGCGAAGTCGGCGATGTCGGCGAGGAAGCAGGTGGTCTTGACGACCTTGGAGAAGTCGAGGCCGGCGGCGGCGAGGAGGGCGCCGCAGTTGCGGCAGGATTGCTCGGCCTGGGCGGCGATGCCTTCGGGGATTTTACCGGTGGCGGGATCGACGGGGATCTGGCCGGAGGCGAAGAGGAGGCCGTTGGCGCGGATGGCCTGGCTGTAGGGGCCGATGGCGGCGGGAGCGTTGTCGGTGGAGATGATGTCCATTTGTGGAATATCCTTTCTATAATAGGAGAACGGAAAACGGAGAACGGGGGGCGGCTGTGCCGCCAGAGAACAGTGAACAGTGAACAGAGAACAGTGAACAGAGAACAGAACGCCCTGGCGGGCGACGGAGTGACGGACGGACGGGGATTGGCCGGTCGCACTCCACAGACTCTGGTTTGTTAGGGGAGGTGGGATTCGACGAGTTGGGCGGCGGTTTCGACGCAGATGGGGCAGGGGGTGTGGGCGATGGTTTTGAGGTCGCGGCAGGTGAGGGCGCCGGCGCGGCGGGCGAACTCGGCTTTGATTTCCTCGGCGTGGTCGGGGCAGAGGGCGAGGGCGGCGTGGAGGGCGCCGCAGAGTCCGCCGGGGGCGCGGCCTCCGCCGCAGGCGGCCATTTCGGCGACCTGTTCGGGGGTGCCGCCGCAGCCGTCCATGACGGCTTGGGCGCAGTTGTGTTTCTTGGGGACGGCGGTGAAGAGTTGGTGGGCGCGTGTCATGATAGGAGAACGGGGGCGGCTGCGCCGCCAGAGAACAGGGGGCGGCTACGCCGCCAGAGAACAGGGGGCGGCTACGCCGCCAGAGAACAGAGAACAGTGAACAGAGAACAGAGCGCCCTGGCGGGCGACGGTTAGCGCTTTTGGAGAGGTGGAGACCAAGCTTCCAAGCCTCCAAACTTCCAAGCTTCCTTAGAGTCTTTTGAGGAGGAGGGCTTCGACGGTCTGGACGTCGGCGGGGGTGTCGACGCCGACGCCTTCGTCGTTGCGGCGGATGACGCCGATGCGGCCGCCGAGCCAGAGGGCGCGGAGCTGCTCAAGGGATTCGGTGGTCTCGAGGGGGCAGGGCGGGGTGTGGATGAGGCGGTCGAGGAAGTCGCCGCGGTAGGCGTAGATGCCGAGGTGGCGCCAGTAGAGGCCGGAGGCGAGGTCGGGCTCGCCGTCGCGGCGGCAGGGGATGGGGAGGCGGGAGAAGTAGAGGGCGGAGTCATCGTTGCGGAGGACGACCTTGACGACGGTGCGGGCGTTGAGCTGGTCGAGGGACTGGATGGGGCAGGCGGCGGTGGCCATCTCTTCGCCGGTGCGGATCATGCGGTCGGCGAGGGCGTCGATGAGGGCGGGGTCCATGAGGGGTTCGTCGCCCTGGATGTTGATGACGATGTCTTGGGGGCCGGCCTTTGCGGCGACGGCGACGCGGTCGGTGCCGGAGGGGAGGTCGCTGGCGGTCATGACGGCCTGGCAGTGGGGGGAGACGGCGTCGGCGATGCGCTGGTCATCGGTGGCGACGATGACTTTGTCGAGGCGCTTGGCGCGCTTGGCGGCCTCGACGACCCAGAGGACGAGGGGCTTGCCGAGGATTGGGGTGAGGGGCTTGCCGGGGAAACGGGAGCTGCCCCAGCGGGAGGGGATGACACCGATAATCATGGTGGGAGTCCTTTCTTATTCAGGCTTGGCGGCGCGGTCCATGAGGAGGGCGACGGCGTCTTTGGCGGCGAGGCCTTGGTAGCAAATGCGGTAGACGACGTCGGCGATGGGCATTTCGACGGCGTACTGTTGGGCGAGGTCGTGGAGGAGGCTGGCGTTGTCGACGCCTTCGGCGACCATCTTCATGGAGGCGAGGATGTCGGCGATGGGCTCGCCCTTGCCGAGGCGCTCGCCGACGGTGTGGTTGCGGCTGTGGCTCGAGGTGCAGGTGACGATGAGGTCGCCGACGCCGGCGAGGCCGCTGAGGGTCTGGGGCTTGGCGCCCATGGCCAGGCCCAGGCGCATCATCTCGGCGAGGCCGCGGGTGATGAGGGCGGCGCGGGTGTTGTCGCCGAAGCCGAAACCGTCGCTGGCGCCGACGGCGATGGCCAGGACGTTCTTGACGACGCCGCCAATCTCGACGCCGAGGACGTCGTCGGTGGTGTAGACGCGGAAGCGGGGGCCGTTGAAGAGGGTCTGGGCCTGGACGGCGAGGGCGTGGTCCCGGCAGGCGCAGGTGACGGCGGTGGGGACGCCGCGGGCGACCTCCTCTGCGTGGGAGGGGCCGGAGAGGACGACGACGCGGTCGGTGCCGAGGGTGGCTTTGGCGACCTCGCTCATGCGCTGGTGGGTCTCGGGGCAGACGCCCTTGGTGAGGGAGACGACGAGGGTGCGCGCGGTGTCGAGGAGGGGGGCGACCTGGGCGCAGACGGCGCGGTAGAACTTGGATGGGATGGCCAGGACGAGGACGTCCGCGGCGGGGACGGCCTCGGCGAGGTCGGCGGTCCAGCGGATGGACTCGGGGAAGTCGACGCCGGGGAGGTAGCGCGGGTTTTGGCGGGAGGCGCGGACCTCGGCGATGTAGTCCGGGAAGGGTCCCCAGACGGTGACGGTGTGGCCTTTGGCATCCAGGAGGCGGGCGACGGCCGAGCCCCAGCCGCCATCGCCGACGATGGCAATGTTCATGGTGTTTCCTCCTGTTTCTTCTTGGCGTCGCGGGCGGCGCGTTGCTTGGCGGTGAAGGCGAAGCGGTTTTCGGTGCCCTTCGCAAGGCGGACGAGGTTGGCGCGGTGCTTGAGGATGGCAAGGGCCGCGAGGATCGTCATGAGGACGGCGAACCACACGGGGCGGTCGGCGTAGAGCGGGGTCCAGACGAGGGCACCGATGGCGAGCGCGGCCAGGCAGCTGGAGAGCGAAACGTAGCGTGAGAGGAGGAAGCAGACCACCCAGAGCGCAAAGCCGAGGCCGGCGGCCGCGGGGGCCACGCCAATCAAGAGCCCGAGGGCCGTGGAGATGCCTTTGCCGCCGCGGAAGCCGAGCCAGACGGGGAAGATGTGGCCCAGCATGGCGGCGGTGCCGCAGAGGACGCGCAGGAGGAGGGCGTTGGGCTCGGGGATTGGCGCCGACCAGAGGAGGGGGATGGCCGCGCACCAGACGCCGCCGAAGCCCTTGAGCATGTCGCAGAGGAAGGCCAGGATGCCCCACTTCGCGCCGACGCAGCGGAAGACGTTGGTGGCGCCGATGTTGCGGCTGCCCACCGTGCGGACATCGATGCCGCGGGCCTTGCCGATGAGCAGGCCGAAGGGGATGGCGCCCAGGAGGTAGGCCGCGAGGAGGGCGGTCAGGGCGTTGAGGGCGTCGGGCAGGTAGTCCATCATTGCGCGGTCCCCCGGATGTAGGCGATCAGGCCTTCGACGGCGAGGGCATAGCCCGTGAGGCCGAAGCCCATGAGCTGGGCCACGCAGACCGGCGCGGTGTAGCTGACGTGGCGGAATTCCTCGCGCTTGTGGGTGTTGGAGATGTGGAGCTCAACGGCGGGGAGCTCGGCGGCGGAGAGGGCGTCGCGCAGGGCCACGGAGGTGTGGGTGTAGGCCGCGGGGTTGATGACGATGCCATCGTAGACGCCGCGGGCGGCGCCGATCTTGGAGACCAGCTCGCCCTCGATGTCGCTCTGGAAGCAGTCGAGGGTGGCGCCGAGGCGTTCGGCGGTGGCCTTGGCGAGGGCCTCGGCGTCGGCCAGGGTGAAGCGGCCATAGATATCCGGCTCGCGCGTGCCGAGGAGGCGCAGGTTGGGACCGTTGAGGAGGAGGAGTTTCATGGCGAGCCTTTCAGAGGTAGAAGCGGTCCATCCAGTAGGGGAGGATTTGGGCCGGGGGGATGTTGCGGTCAAGCTGGATGGCGAGGGTCTCCAGCATGGTGAGGTTTTCGTTGAGCTTGGCGAGGGGGTGCGCCTGGGCGCGGCGCAGGAGGGCGTCGCGGCGCTCGGGGAAGGTGAGGGGCGTCTCGGCACCGTTTGTGGCGCGGAGGCAGACGAGGTCGCGCATCCATTGCTCCAGGGTGAGGAGCAGGTCGTTGCGCCAGGCCTTGGCCTTTGCGCCGATGAGGGCCTTGAGGGTGTCCGGGTCTTCCTCCACGACGGTGTTGGCCTTGGCCTCGGCGCGGACCTCCTTCTCGGCGCGCTCCGCCATCTCGTCCAAGAGGGCGCAGAGGGTCTCGGCGCGGGCGGCATCCAGGAGGACGGACTTTTTGTCGATGCCGGCGAGGAGGTCCAGCACCTGCGTGCGCCAGGGCTCGTCGAGCTTGCGTGTGCCGCCGGCGTTGACGACTTGGCAGCGCGAGATGATGGTGGGCAGGAGCTCGCCCGGGGCGTCGGTCAGCAGGAGGAAGAGGGTCTTCGGCGGGGGCTCTTCGAGGGTCTTGAGGAAGGCGTTGGCCGCCTCTTGACGCAGGCGGTCGGCCGAGACGATGACGATGACCTTCCAGCCGCCGGCGAGGGCGCTCTGCTGGGCCACGGGCAGGATGCGCTCGCGCATCATGTTCACGCTGATGACGCGGCTGACCTTCTCGGGCTCGAACCAGGGCATGTCGGGATTGGCGTGCTCGGCGAGGGTGGGGGAGTCGCCCAAGAGCTGCGCGCCGATCCACTCGGCCAGCTCGCGCCCTTCGCCGCGGACTGGGCCGACGATGACGTAGCCCTGCGCGGGTCTGCCCGCCTGGAATGCCCGGCTCAGATTCTCGCGGATGGCGTCCATCCCTACCGCTCCGTGGCGCAGAGGCGCAAGGCGTCGAAGGCCATGCCGGCGGCGTAGATGACCACCGCCGCACCCATCAGGCACCCCATCAGCATGCGCACGTCCACCAAGCCGCCCGCGTAGTCAAGCACCGACATTTGCAGGGGGAAGAGCGGCCACTGCGTGATGGGTCTTCCAAAGGCCATGGAGACCGTCAGGCAGAATGCCGGCGGCGCCAAGAGGCAGGAGAGCAACGAAATCAGAAAGGTGGAGGCAGAGCTCCGGAAGAAGAGCGAGACCAACGTCCCCATGCCGCTCCAGAGCAAGGCCTGCGCCGCCAGGGCCACCGTCGCCAACGCGAAGCCCAGCCACAAGCCCGGCACCTGCGCGTCCGCCGGGAGTGCCCAGTGCGTCAGCACCCAGCAGGTCACGCCCATGCCGATGACATAAATCATGCAGAGAATCCACGCCGCGAGCACCTTGCCCAGCACCCAATAGCGGGCCCGCACCGGCGTCGAGAACATCAGCCGCAGCATGCCCACTTCGCGGTCTTGCGTGAATCCGCGCGAGGCCGCCACCGCCGCCAGGAAGGGCAGACCGAAGGCCGTCGCCAGACCCCAAATCGCCGGGAGCGACGTCGCCGTCCCTTCCGCGCGGTAGAGGAACCACACCAGGAGTCCGCCGGCGCCGGCCAACGCCAGGAAGAGGGGCGCCAGACCATGCACCGAGCGCACCAACTGAAAGGCTTCGCGCCGCAAAATCGTCCAAAAGACCATCTTACGCCTTCCCTTTCTCTTCCGCCGGTTTTGGCGTTAGGCGCTCGCGGGCCGTCTGCGCGTCCAGCTCCGTCTCCGTCAGCGCGCCGTTTTCCACCAGCGCAAAGCGTGTGCAGCAGGCCTCCAGAAGCTCCGGGTCGTGTCCGCTGATGAGGACGTGCGCCCGCGCGCCCACCTCGCGGATGACCGTAGCGAACTCCGCACGCATCATGGCGTCCACCCCCGCGAAGGGGTCGTCCAGCACCAACACCGAAGGCATTGTCAGCAGGGCCTCGGCCAACGCCACGCGCCGCCGCAACCCCAGGGAGAGCCGCCCCACCGTCTGCCGCCGCAGGCCCATCAGGCCGCAACGGTCCATCGCCTCCATCACGCGCCGCCGCACCCGCAGGATGCGCTCGCCGCGCAACAGTGTCCGGAACCGCAGATACGCCTCCACCCGCATCTCGCCGTAGACCGGCGCCAGTTCCGTCATGTAGCCCACGTGCCGACGATAGCCGATGCCCATGTCCGAGCGGCACTTGCGCGTCCGCCCCGCCAGGTCGGTCAGCGCCAAGGTCACCGTGCCCGACTGCGGCACCAGGGCCGCCGCCGCCAGCCCCAACAACGTGCTCTTGCCGGCCCCGTTTGCGCCGACCACGCCGACCGTCTCGCCCGGGGAGACGCGCAGGTTCGCCCCGCGGATGCCCCCGGTCGCGTCGTAGAGGAAGGTCGCGTCGTCCAGCGTCAGCATGTCAGTCTCGGATGAGGTGGTAACCCGCGGCCTCCAGCGCCTCATGGATGGCGCCGATTTGCTCGAAGTCGCGCGTCTCGAGTTCCAGGCTCAGCACGCACGTCGCGAGCGCCGTGTCCATGCCCGAGGGGCCGTAGTTCACGTTGATCACGTTGCCGCCGCACTTCGAGATGATGTTCGAGACGCTCGCCAGCTGGCCCGGCTTGTCCGGCAGCGACAGACGGATGCCCGCACGGCGCCCG
This sequence comes from uncultured Kiritimatiellota bacterium, assembly GCA_944389945.1. Classification (GTDB taxonomy): domain Bacteria; phylum Verrucomicrobiota; class Kiritimatiellia; order RFP12; family DVOR01; genus Spyradenecus. Next base: position 121,617 of record CALXOF010000001.1, read on the forward strand.
CTCGCCAGCAGACCACGGTAAATCACGCGGCTGAGGATGTTCACGTCGATGTTGCCGCCGGAGAGCAGGCAGCACACCTTCTTCCCATGCAGCTCCGGAATCTTGTCGTAAATCATCGCCGCCACCGAGACCGCACCCGCGCCCTCGCAGACCAGCTTCCGCTGCTCGATGAGGAAGAGCACCGCCGCGGCAATCTCGTCTTCCGTCACCGTCACGATGCCGTCGACGTACTGGTTCACCAGCTCAAAGGTCAAATCGCCCGGGTGCTTCACCGCGATGCCGTCCGCGAAGGTGTTCGCCGTCGAGAGCGTCAGCTTGTCCTGCGCCTCGATGGAGCGCTTCATGCTCGCCGCCTCCGCCGCCTGCACGCCATAGACCTTGCAGTCCGGCTTCAAGTGCTTGATGGCATAGGCCACGCCCGAAATCAGCCCGCCGCCGCCGATGGGCACCAACACCGCATCCACGTCCGGCATCTGCTCCAGGATTTCCAGGCCCACCGTGCCCTGGCCCGCAATCACGTCCGGGTCGTCGAAGGGATGCACAAAGGTCATCCCCTCCTTCTTGCACAGGTCTTGGGCGTACGCGCTTGCGTCGTCATACGTCCCCGGCACCAGATGGACCTCCGCGCCGTAACTCTTCGTCGCCTCAATCTTCGCAATCGGCGCGATATCCGGCATGCAGATGACCGCTCGCGCCCCGCGCTTCTGCGCACCCAACGCCACGCCCTGCGCGTGGTTGCCCGCGCTGCACGCAATCACGCCGCGGCTCAGTTCCTCGGGCGACAGCTGCGAAATCTTGTAATACGCCCCACGCACCTTGAACGAACCCGTCACTTGCAGGTTTTCCGTCTTCAGCCAGACCGTTGCGTTTGTCGAAAGCTTCGGCGCGTAAATCAAATCTGTCTTGCGCGCGACCTCCTTCAACACTTCGGCCGCGTGGTGAATGTTGTCCATCGACAAAGTAGCCATAATCGTATCGTCCTCTAAACGCTTTCCTCAATACTATAGCACAATCCCGCACTCCCTTTCTGTGCGTTCTCCACGAAGACGTGGGGGCGGCAAACGCCGCCCCAGAGAACGGAGCGTGCAGGCCCGGAGGGCCAAACCTTCCACGGCCACAGAGAACAGAAAACAGAACACCCCTGCGGGGCGACTTGCGAAGTCGTTGTTCAACTCATGAGGCATCTTTAGAAGTATATCTTAGCCGTTCTGTGAGGCACGTCGCAGACGTGCCGGGGGTGCAGGGAGAACTTCTCCCTGCCGGGGTGTGGGGCAGCGTCCCACGCCTTTAACTAATCAGCCAATCAGCCAATCCCTTTGTGTCCCTTGTGGGTCTTTGTGCTCTTTGTGGTAAAAATATTCTGGCAGTCCTGCCGGCGGTAGCCGGCCCCTAATCGGCTCTAATCTGCGGAATCGGCGGTTTCATCACACTGGCAGTCTTTGCGTCCCCTAATAGTTTGTGGCGAGTATCTTCTGATATCTTGTGTTTTATGGCATTGTCCTGCACAAAATATGGCGGAGTGGGGGAGGGGTGGCTTGACAGGGCAAATTGTATTTGGTACAGTTTGGGGCACTTTCTCGGCTGATTGTGCGCGGGCTTCCGCCAAGGCCGGGAGCAGACTTCAAGACAAGGAGGAACGGCAATGGCCCAGTATCCCGAATTCAAACCCGGCAAGTGGCAGGACGCGATCGACGTCCGCGACTTCATCCAGAACAACTACACGCCCTACGAAGGGGACGCGTCCTTCCTTGTCGGCCCCACCGCCCGCACCCAGAAGGTGAACGCCGAATACGAGAAGCTCCACAAGGAGGAGTTCGAGAAGGGCGGCGTGCTTGATGTGGACGTGGAGAACGCCTCCAGCCTGCTCAACCACAAGCCCGGCTACCTCGACCGCGAGAACGAGATCATCGTGGGCCTGCAGACCGACGCCCCGCTGAAGCGCTCCGTCAACCCCTTCGGCGGCATGCGCATGGCCGTCCAGGCCGCCGAGGCCTATGGCTACCACATCAGCGAGAAGCTGAAGACGGAGTTCACCTACCGCACCACCCACAACGACGGCGTCTTCCGCGCCTACACCAAGGATATGCGCGCCCTCCGCTCCGCGCACGTCCTCACCGGCCTGCCCGACGCCTATGGCCGCGGCCGCATCATCGGCGACTACCGCCGTGTGGCGCTCTACGGCGTTGACCGCCTGATCGAGGAGAAGCAGAAGGACCTCGATGGCATCGGCACCGCCCCCGACGCCGTGATGGACGACGAGACCATCCGCCTGCGCGAGGACGTCTGGCGCCAGATTGACTACCTCGACCGCCTGAAGAAGATGGCCGAGATGTACGGCTGCGACATCTCCAAGCCCGCGCAGACCGCCAAGGAGGCCGTCCAGGCCACCTACTTCGCCTACCTCGCCGCCATCAAGGAGCAGAACGGCGCCGCCATGAGCCTCGGCCGCACCGCCACCTTCCTCGACATCTACATCGAGCGCGACATCCAGGCCGGCATCCTCACCGAAGAGACCGCCCAGGAGTTGATCGACGACTACGTCCTCCACCTGCGCATGAACCGCCAGCTCCGCACCCCGGAGTACAACGAGCTCTTCGCCGGCGACCCCACCTGGACCACCGAGTCCCTCGGCGGCATGGGCCTCGATGGCCGCACGCTCGTCACCAAGACCACCTTCCGCGTGCTCCACACGCTCGAGAACCTCGGCCCCGCGCCCGAGCCGAACATGACCGTCCTCTGGGCCCAGGGTCTGCCCCAGGGCTGGAAGGACTACTGCGCCCACGTCTCCATCGTCACCGACTCCGTGCAGTACGAGAACGACGACCTCATGCGCGAGCGCTTCGGCGACGACTACGCCATCGCCTGCTGCGTCTCCGCCATGACCATCGGCAAGGACATGCAGTTCTTCGGCGCCCGCGCCAACCTCCCCAAGGCCCTCCTCATGGCCCTCAACGGCGGCCGCGAGGAAATCAAGGGCAAGCAGGTCGGCCCCAAGACTGACCTCCCCCCCGAAGGCCCGCTGGACTACGAAGACACCCTCGCCCGCTTCAAGCAGGTCCTCTCCTGGCTCGCGCACCAGTACGTGAACACCATGAACGTGATTCACTACATGCACGACAAGTACGCCTACGAGAAGATCCAGATGGCCCTGCACGACACCCACCTGGCCCACCGCTGGATGGCCTTCGGCGCCGCCGGTCTCTCCGTCGCCGCCGACTCCCTCTCCGCCATCAAGTACGCCAAGGTCACCCCCATCCGCAATGAGGACGGCCTCACGGTGGACTTCAAGGTCGAGGGCGACTTCCCCAAGTTCGGCAACGACGACGACCGCGTCGACGCCATCGCCAAGGAACTCGCCGAGTTCTTCTACGCTGAGCTCCGCAAGACCCCCTGCTACCGCGGCGCCGAGCACACCCTCAGCCTTCTCACCATCACCTCCAACGTGATGTACGGCAAGAACACCGGTGCCACCCCCGATGGCCGCAAGGCCGGCGAGCCCTTCGCCCCCGGCGCCAACCCCATGCACGGCCGCGACGCCTCCGGCGCCGTCTTCTCCCTCAACTCCGTCGCCAAGCTCAACTACGACGCCTGCCGCGACGGCATCTCCAACACCTTCACCATCAACCCCTCCGCCCTCGGCAAGAGCGAGCCCGAGCAGGTCTCCAACCTCACCCACCTCATGGACGGCTACTTCGTCCAAGGCGCCCACCACCTCAACGTCAACGTCTTCAACACCGACCTCCTCCGCGACGCCCAGGCCCACCCCGACAAGTACCCCAACCTCACCATCCGCGTCTCCGGCTATGCCGTCCGCTTCATCACCCTCTCCAAGAAGCACCAGGACGAAGTCATCGCCCGCACCTGCCACAGCTGCCTGTAAGCCGAGGACAACCTCCCAAAAAAGCCCCGCCCCCGCGGGGCTTTTTTCTTTTTCCCCTCCCTTCCCGCCCCCCAACCCCAAACCTTCCCTTTCAGACCCTATAAGGGTCCGCAGTGAGACCCTATAGTGGTCGGGGTCGAGACCCTATAGTGGTCCGCGGTCGACCCCTATAGTGGTCCACTGCCGCCCCCTATAGGGTCTCGGCAAGAGGCTTGAAGGTTTGGCTCGCCGCCGCGCCGGTTTTCCGCGAAGACACCATTGAGGGCGCGAAACGCCTTGGGCTCCATCGGCCGCTCTGTAGCTTCGTCGCTGACCGCGCCCGCCACCCTCCGTTTCGCGCCTTGTTGTTTTCTTTGGAGCATCATCCGTCGCCCCGCAGGGGCGTTCTGTTCTCTGTTCTCCGTTCTCTGTTCTCTGTTCCATGGGGCGCTTCAGCGCCCCCGTAATGTGTCAATAGGGAATTGCACCGAAAGGCTGATAAGTGGTTGATTGATGTGTCATTTGAAATTGCACCGAAGCCCCCCTCCCTGCGGGGCGGCATGCCGCCCCGCAGGGAGGGGGGGGAAGAAATCAAGGGTGTTGTGTCAGAAAAAGCCTCCGGAGGGTTTTCTTGCAACGTCTGCGTAGAAGGATGGCGTTGAGGTGTGGTGGTGGCGGTTGAGGGAGAAGAGCGTTAAGGCGTTGCCAGGGAGTCCGGGGCGTGTCAATGATGCGGCGATAGGCGAGGCCTTTGACGTCGGTGCGACGGATTTTGGAGAGTTGGCAGGTGCAGGGAATGGCGTGGTTGTTGAGGAGGCTCCACTCGTCACACAGCTGGGTGAGGGCGGGAAGTTGGGAGTGATCTGAAAAACGAAGGTCACCGAAGAGGGCGCGGATGACGGAACCGTTCTTCTGCTCGATGCGGTTGTTGTCGTTCTTGCGGTAGGGGCGGGAGCGGGTGAGTCGCACATTGGGAAGGTGGGTGGAGAGGTAGGCGAGGAGGTGGTGGTTGATGAACTCGTTGCCGTGGCCTTTCGCCTTCGGCTCAGGAGCGTTGCGGTCGACGTGGATAACTTTGGGTGGGAAGGGGAGTTGTTCGAGGAGGTGCGCGAGGGCGTTTGTGGTGGCCTCGGCGCCGCGGTTCCAGCAGGGGGCGAGGGCGCCCCATTGGGTGGCCGCGTCGGTGACGTGGAGGATCCAGAAGAAGCTTTCGCGCATGTCGCCGCCGCAGAGCGCGACGGTGTCCACTTGGAGGATGCCGGGCTCGCCGGTTTCCTCGAGGGCGCCAGGGCCGGCGGGGATCTGGGCCGCGAGCGAGGCTTTGTTGCCGGAGCGTTTGTTGGGGGCGCGCCGGATGTGGTGGGGGCGCAGGATACGGTACATCGTGGAGGCGCTCATGCGCGTGAGTTCGTCGGCGAGCGCCGGGGGGACGTCGTGGCCGAGTTCTTCGTAATCCCTGATGGCGCTTTCGATTATGCTCTTGAGATAGAGCGGGCACATGTAACCTTCCGCCCGCCAGATCCGGATGAGGAGTTGGTGCGCGTCGCGCGAGTAGGAGGGTTTGCGCCCGCGGTGCTTGCGATGGCGGCGGCTCCCGTTGAGCAGACGGATGACGTATTTGCGCGAATAATGCGTCATCGCGACGGCCTCATCGATGAGCGCCGAGCGCTCTTTCCTTGTCTTGGCCTTGGCATAGCGTGCTTTCATCTTGAGCATGTAAAGCCTCTTGAAGTTTGCTTCCACGTATCCTCCCTGGGTGCACATTCAATTGACACATAGGCGACGCGTCAACTTTCGCTTCGGTGCACAGGACTATGACATATCACGGGAGGTCTTCTGCCTACTTGACACGTCAGAATGCTTGTAGTATATTGAGGGCAGATAGCTTGAGGGCGCGTGTTCTGCCGGTTGGCGGGGGCGTGTTTCTCGGGCGCAGAATCGGTGCGTTTACGCATACATTCGTTTTAGAGGAAACTACCACCTTCCCTAGCTTGAACGAGATGTATCGCGGAGGCGCGCTTGGGTATATCCCAGGCGTGTTTTTCTCCCGTTATGTTTCCAAGCACGGCTGTGGTAGGCCTCCTCTAAGGAACTTCGGGGGGAGGCACGCTTTTTTGTTGTCTCTCCGTCTCGTCGTTGGTGTGAAAACAGGGATTGGAGAACGGTCATGAAGAGGTTTGTCTTTTGGATTTGGGCGCTGTGTGCGGCGGCGCCGGGGTTTGCCGATCAGGTAACCATTGATGGGGTCACGTGGACGTACAGCGTCCGCTCCAGGGAAGGGGCGTCGTATGCGGTGATTGAGGAGGCCAGCGGGGTGCAGGGCGCGGTGACCGTGCCGGCAACGCTGGGCGGGGTGCCGGTCACGGAGCTTGAAACCGGATTTCTCGGTATGAGCGGCGTCTTCTACGGATGCACCGAACTGACGGAGGTCCGCTGGGAGGAGGGGTGCGCGATCGAGAAGATCGGGGGGTATGCTTTCAGGGGGTGCACAAGCCTGACCCAGATCACGATCCCGCCTTCGGTGACGAAACTGGGGAACCAGGCCTTCAGAGGGTCGGGGCTGAAGTCCGTCACGATTCCGGGCACGGTGAAGACGCTGGGCGCAGAGGTCTTCGCGGAGTGCCCCGACCTGAAGACGGCTGTCTTTGAGGAGGGCGATGAGCTCTATGACGCGGATGTCGGTGACGGCCTGTTCATCGCGTGTCCGGAATTGGAGACGGTGACGCTGAAACGGCTGCAGACGCTGAGCGATTCGTTTTTTCTCGACTGTCCGAAGCTGACGTCGGTGTCGCTGCCGACGACGCTGTGGGAGATCAAGGACGGGGCCTTCGGCCTCAGTCCGAACATTGCCTTCACGCTCGATGCCGGAGTGACGAGATTCTCTGTCGAAAACGGATTGTTGCGCTCCGCGACGGGACTCTGTTATGTGCCGGGGAACCCCGAACGACTGGAAATCCCGGATGGGATTACCGATATTTCCGGCGGCATCTGCCGGGGAATGACGAACCTGCGCGAGGTGACCGTGCCCGACACGCTGAAATCCATCGGCACGTTTGCTTTCTACGGGTGTGCGTCGCTGGAGGAGGTCGATCTTTCGGGGACGCAGGTGACGACGTTGCCGGAGGGTGCCTTTGCGAATTGCCCCGCGCTGACGTGGGTGCGCCTGCCGGCGACGTTCGGGAGTTTCATGATGGATTCGACCTTCGCGTATTCCCCGAACGTGCGGTTTGAGGTGGCGGAAGCGTGCAAGAGTTTTTCCTCGGATGCGTTGGGCACACTCTACGACAAGGACAAGACGGAGCTCTTCATCGGGCCCAATGTGGCAAGCTTTACGGTGCCCGAGACGGTGACGGCCATTGCACCTTATGCCTTCGATGGACATACGGCGTTGACGTCCATCACCCTTCCGGCGAGCGTCAGAGACTTCGGGTATGATGTCTTCCGTGGGTGCACGAATCTGACGCCGGTGAACGGGCTCGTGCTTGATGCGGAGCAGACGACCGTGCTCGGGATTGACGCGGGAAAGACCGCGGTCGCCGCGGAAGATTTCCCGGAGACCGTCTGGCGCGTGGCCGATTACGCCTTTTATGAAAACACGTCTCTGCTCTCCGCCGCCTTCCCGTCGTGGGTAACCTCCATCGGGGCTTTCGCTTTTTACTATTGCGACAATCTGGGGAGCGTGACCTTCGCCGAGGGACTTGAGGAGATTCGGGACGGGGCCTTTTACAGTACCGGCATCGGCGGGGAACTCAATTTGCCGACCACGCTGACGGATCTCGGGGATCTGGCGTTTGGAAATACGAATGTCATGGAGGTGAAGATGGGCGGCACGCCAGGGTTGCGCGATAATCCGAACCTGACCCTCGCGGGGAACCCCTTTGCCGAGTGCTATGGCCTGCCTATCGATCCCGCGACGGGTGTCCGGTATGAGACCGCCATTGAGAACAATCCTCGTGTGGTTGTCGGCGTCGGCGGTGTGGTGGTGGACGACGCCGGCCAGGAGACCGAGGTTGAGGATATCCTGGTGGAGCATCTGGTGCTTCCGGAAAGTGTGCGCTATATCTGCGACGAAGGACTCGACCTGTGCCCGGAGTGGGATAAGTTGGCGCTACTGCCGAAGACGATCGAAGTGCCGGGACCGATCTACCGCGTTGGCTCCGGCGCCATTCGGGATGGCTACGGCCTGACTTCCATTACCTTTGATGGCGACGTGGGCGAGGTGGATACGAAGGCGTTCACTTGGCTTTCGGCCTTACAGTCGGTGACCTTCAAGGGTGACGTGGGCGTCGTTCGCGGCAATGTCTTTTGGGAGAGCCTCGGCGACCTAGGGGCTCTGGAAGGGGCGAGCTGTTCGTTGACCTTTGAGGGGAACGTCGGGACGATTGAGTCGCTTGCCTTCGATGGCAACGTTCTTTATGAGGATTGGGGTTATAACCCCTTGAAGGAGTATCTCACCTCGGTGACCTTCGGAGGGAGTGTCGGCTCCATTGGGGCGCGAGCCTTCCACGGGCTCGCGGCCTTGTCGACGGTGACCTTCGGTGGGACGGTTGGGCCGATTGGGGACTGGGCCTTTTATGGGTGTTCGTCCTTGCGAACGGTGACGGGCTGCAAGCCCGAGAGCCTCGGGGTCTGTGCCTTTTACGGGTGTTCAGCGCTGACGGGTGCCCCGGACTTGAGCCGTGTGGCCGAGGTGCCGACCGGGGCCTTCCAGGGGTGCACGGCCCTGACGGAGGTGACGCTGGCCGACGCCGTGACGCTCGGCGAGAACGCCTTTTACGGGTGTGCCAAGCTGACGGGCCTGAAGACCGCTTCCGGCGGTAATCCAACGGTGACGTTGGCGACTTTCGTCTTCTACAAATGCGCCGCGCTCACCGGTATCACGCTTGATCCGGCCACGACGGAGATCCCAAACTATGCCTTTTATGGATGCGAGGCCTTGACCGCCCTTGAGTGGCCGGAGACCCTCACGGCCATCGGCTCCTCCGCCTTCAGCCTCACCGGCCTCACAGGAGAGCTGAATCTGCCCGCCTCGGTGAAGAAGATCGGCTCCGACGCCTTCAGCAGCACCGGCCTCACAGGTGAGCTGAATCTGCCCGCCTCGGTGAAGGAGATCGGCTCCTATGCCTTCAGCCACTGTGCCGACCTAACCAAGATTACGCTCAATTCCATCCCTTCCGGGATGTATGAGGCGTTTGACGGGTGCTCCGGCGTCACGGAGGTCGTCTATACGTGCGATGTGCCGGAGCTTCCGCGGGTGTGGGACGGCCTCACAGGCCTGACTTCCTTTACGGTGAACGGCGATATCGGCACGTCGGTGAATTTTGCGCTCTCGGATTGCGACAGCCTGGAGACGATGACGGTGAACGGCAATTGGGGGACCATCGCGGTCGGTACCTTCTATGACCTTAGCAAGTTCACGACGCTGACCGTCACGGGCACCGTCGGCGCCGTCGGCAACTCGGCCTTTATGGGGTGTACGGCGCTGACTTCGGTGCCAACAATCGGCGATGCGTCCCTTGAGGGAGCCATCGGCAACAATGCCTTCCAAGACTGCTCGAGCCTGGAATCCGTCACGCTCGACCGCGACATCCGCGCCATCGGCAACTACGCCTTCCGTGACTGCACCGGTCTTAAGACCGTCTCGATCTTGGGCGATCTCCGCACGATTGGCACCTATGCCTTTTCGGGGTGCACGGCGCTGAACAATCTGACGCTGCCGACCTCGCTGGTCTCCATCGGCGACTACGCCTTCCAGAACTGCAACGCCTTCCCCAAAGATGAGAACTTTGTCTATTCCTCGGAGGCAAAAACGGCCATCTTGGATCGGGTCTCGACATCGGCGACGCTAGCTATCCCCGAGGGCGTCACCATGATCGGCCCCAGCGCGTTCGCCTCGGAATACAATCTGACGTCGCTGACGTTGCCTTCGACCCTGAAGGTCATCGCCAACAGGGCCTTCTTTTATTGCAACAAGCTTACGGAGGTCACCATCCCGGCCGGTGTCGTGACCATCGGCGACTATGCCTTCCAGAGCTGTTCCAAGCTTGCGACGGTGACCTTTGAGCCGGAGAGCCGGCTGGCAACGATGGGCAAGGGAGCCTTCTACGGCTGCAGCGCGCTGACGGGCTTCGCCTTCCAGCCCGGGGTGACGGCCATCGCCGACAACCTCTTGGGCGGATGCGGCAAGCTGGCGACGGTGACCTTTGAGCCGGGCTTTGCGCCGGAGTCGATCGGGGCAAGCGCCTTCAGCGGCTGCACGACGCTCTCCGCGCTGACCATCCCCGAAAGCGTGACCGTCATCGGCGACTATGCCTTCCAGAACTGCGACGATTTGACGGAGATGGCCATCCCGGAATTGGTCACGGCCATCCCGGACAACTGCTTCAACAACTGTGACGGCCTCACCGCCGTGACCTTCGGGGAGCAGGTCACGTCCATCGGGGCCTCCGCCTTCTATGGATGCACCAAGCTGACCACGCTGCCGGCGGCGGATGCCGATGGCATCGTCATCCCGGAGACGGTGACCACCCTCGGCGAAGAGGCCTTTTACGGCTGCAAGGCCGTGACGAAGGTTACCTTGCCGGATGTCATCACCGAGATTCCCGAGTCGCTCTTCTATAAGTGTGCCGCGCTGGACACGGTCAAGCTGGGTTCGACCGTGACAAAGATCGGCACGAACGCCTTCCGCGACTGCACGGCGCTGGAAAGCATCGACCTGCCCGACACGCTGACCACCTTGGGATCGTCGGCCTTCAGCGACAGCGGACTGACCTCCGTGACCCTGCCGAACGGACTGACGAAGCTGTCCTATTACGGGTTCTCCGGGTGCAAACGGCTCGCTTCGGTGACGCTGAGCCCGGATACCGTCGCCCTCGACACGGGGACCTTCTACGGGTGTACGGCTCTCACGGCCATCACCCTGCCCGCGGGGGTCACGGAGATCCCTCAGGCCGCCTTCATGAACTGCACCGCGCTGGAGACCGTCACGCTGAAGGGAGTGTTGACCAAGATCGGCTATCAGGCTTTCAGCGGTTGCCCATCGCTCCGCTTCGAGATCCCCGGGACGGTTGTCTCGATCGGCGGACAGGCCTTCAAAGGGTGCGCGGCCCTTACGGAGATCAGCATCCCGGAGGGCGTCACGGAGCTGGCGGCGAATGTCTTCCAAGATTGCGACGGCCTGACGGAAGTCACCATCCCGGCCACCGTCGAGAAGTTCAACGCGAGCGCCTTCGCGGGGTGCGACAACCTCACGACGGTGACGCTCGGCGGCTCGCCCACCGCCGTGCCGAACGCGATGTTCGACGGCTGCACGGCGCTGACCACCATCCGTCTGCCGGACTCCGTCACCACCATCGGCGACTCCGCCTTCCGGAACTGCACGGCGCTCACCTCCATCGATATTCCCCCCCGCGTGACCAAGATCGGGACCTACGCCTTCCAAAAGTCCGGCCTGACCTCTGTCGTCGTGCCCGACACGGTGACCTCACTGGGGACTTATACCTTCCAGGGCTGCGCGGCGCTGACCTCGGCCACCGTCGGCGAGGGCGTCGCCACGATCGGCAACTACACCTTCGGCGACTGCACGGCGCTCACGAAGGTGACGCTGCCGGCCGGCCTGAAGGAGATCGGAAGATCCGCCTTCTACGGATGCACGGCGCTCACGGCCATTGACATTCCCTTCGGCGTGACCAAGGTCGGGAGCAACGCGTTTGAAAAGTCCGGTCTGATCGCCGCCGTCCTGCCCGACACCGTGACCTCGCTGGGAACCTATGCCTTCCAGAACTGCACGTCGCTGACTTCGGTGGATGTCGGCGCGGGGCTTACGAAGCTCGACACCCGCACTTTCTACGGATGCACGGCGCTCGCGGGGGTGACGTTGCCGGCCGGGCTGAAGGAGATCGGGAGCAACGCGTTCCAGAACTGCACGGCGCTTGATGCCATTACAATCCCCGAGGACGTAACCAAAATCGGGAGCAGCGCGTTCCAGGACTGCACGGCGCTCTCGGAAGTGACGCTGCCGGCCGGTCTGGAGGAGATCGGGAGCAGCGCGTTCCAGAACTGCACGGCGCTCTCGGCCATCGCAATCCCCGAGGGTGTGACCACCATCGGAAACTACGCCTTCAAGAACACCGGCCTGACGTCCGTCTCGGTGTCTGGCTCGGTGACCTCGCTGGGGACGTACGTCTTCCAGAACTGCACGGCGCTGACCTCGGCCGCCTTCGGCGAGGGCATCAACGCGATCCCCAATTACACGTTTGACGGATGCACGGCGCTCTCGGAGGTGACGTTGCCGGCGACGCTGACGGAAATCGGCAACTACGCCTTCCAGAACTGCACGGCGCTCACGGCCGCCGCGATCCCCTCCGGCGTGACCAAGATTGGGAACTCCGCCTTCCAGTCGTCCGGCCTGACGTCCGTCTCGGTGCCCGGGTCGGTGACCTCAATGGGGACGTATGTCTTTCGGAATTGCACGGCGCTGACCTCGGCCACGCTCGGGGAAGGGATCACTGTCATCCCGAGCAGTACCTTCTCCGGGTGCACGGAGCTGGCGGCCGTCACGTTGCCGGACAGCGTGACCACCATCAACTCCAGCGCCTTCGGGAACTGCAAGAAACTGGTCTCGCTCACCATCCGGGGCGATGTGCCCACTTCGGTGAACAGATCCGCCTTCCCCACGGGGAATTATCTGGCCGCAGGCGCCACGCTTTATTACCCGGCCGCGCAGGAAGCGGCGTGGAAGGCGGCGGCCGACGCGGACGGCAAATGGAAGGGCTTCACACTGGCCGCGCTCGCGGCCGTGGCCATGCCCAACGTCCCCGATGGCGCGGCCGGATACACCGACATGGCCGTGCTCGAACGCCTTCAGGCCGCCGCCTTGGAGGCCGGCATCACCGACGGCACGTTCGACGTCTTCCGCCAGAACAGCGACGGCACCGTGGTTCGGGAACTCCTCGCTCCGGCGACCGTGGAGGATGCGCTGAACTGCTTTGCCGGTCTTGAACCGGTGGCGGTCACGCTTGAGGACGGGACGGCCATGGTGGTCCTGCCCTATACCTTCGACGTCTGCGGCATCTCCGTCGAGGCGTCGGAGGTCGTTGTCACGGTCAAGGTCGAGAGCGGCCTTCCCAAGATGCCCCTGACCTTCGCCGAGGGCATCGCCTATGCCATTGTGCCCACCACGGAGGGCACCGCGCCCGTCGTCATCGTACGGGAGGAAGTGGCCGGCGACACCGCCACGCTGGCGTTCACCCCGTCGGAAGGACACTCCACCTATCTCTTCAAGGCGTCGGTCACGCGGTGAACCCGCGCGCTCTTTCACGTTTCCCAACAACACGGACGGCGCGGGGATCCCGCGCCGTCCGTGTTGCGTCGATGTTCGACCGCGGCCGTACGGCCGCGGTCTTCACCGTCAGGAAGGTGAGCGTCTCCTCCTTGTGACGGCTGCAAATCAGGCTCCAGTGATCCAAGAACATCCGTGCTCCTTTCCGATTGGCTCCTCACCTAATGAGTGCTTAAATAGTGGCACAGACTAACAGAAAGCGCAACAGAAAATTAGGCATACTGTAACTTTTAAGGGCTTCCTCGCAGGGCGAAACGGGCTCGACAAATGGAGATGGAGGCAGTACTTGGGGTGCTCAACGGCATTAGAACCGCGCTCGCGCGGGCACGGGAAACCGATGTGGGCTTTTATCGTCCGGAGTAAGCATGTTTCACTCATTCTCGCTGGCGCAGGGAAGAGAAAAGAAAGGGAAAGATGCATTGGTCTGCACAACAGCCTCCCTGCGACCACGTGCCAGCGCAATGGTGTCATATTCTGCGGTATGCAGGGGAGGACTTTCTCTTGATTGTCGGCATGACAGTGGCCGCGCAGTGCTAGAATGGAGGCATGAAAGCACGTATCGCATTGTTGGCCGCGCTGAGCACGGGACTTCTTTTCGCCGGGCTTCCCGAGGATCGAGCCCACGACACTTACCGTTTCGAGGCTCCTGCCAAGGATTGGTCAGGCGCGCTTCCCATCGGCAATGGCCGCCTCGGCGGACTCCTCTTCGGCGACCCCACCACCGAGACGGTCTGGGTCAATGAGATGTCCATCTGGGCACCGCCGGACACGTGGCCCCTCACTCGGCACGGCGCTCCGCTTATCCAAACGATCCGCGACCTCATCTTCGCCGGGAAACGCGCCGAGGCCGAAGCCCTCGCCCAGAACAAACTCCTCAAGCCCAATCCGCAGTTGGTCTCCTCCTATCAGCCCTTCTGCAATCTTACCCTCACCTTCGGTTCCAAGGACGCCGCCTACACCGACTACGCGCGCGGCGTGCGCCTTGATGAAGGCGTGGCTTGGGCCACCTACAAACAGGACGGCGTGACCTACACGCGCGAGGCCTTCGCCGCCTATGACGATGATCTTTTGGTCTTCACCCTGCGCGCGGACAAGCCCGGTGCGCTCACCTTCGATCTGACCGCCAGCCGCCCCAACAACACCCTCACCGCGATCCCCGACGGCCCCATCCGCCTTCGCCTCTCCGGCTCCACCGGCGAAAAGGGCGTCCGCTTCGAGGGTCTCTTGGAAATCCGCGCCAAGGGCGGAACGGTCACGGCCGATTCCAAGGGCACCCTGCACGTCGCCAAGGCCGATGCCGTGGAGATTCGCCTTGCCGTCGCCACCGACTACAATATCAAAGATCCCTTCAAACCCCTGACCGCCGACCTCCGCGCCGTCTGCTCCGCCGCCCTCGCCAAGGTCGCGGGCCAGGATGCCGCCGCCCTCCGCGCCGCCCATGCCAAAGCCTTCGCCGCCCGCTTCAACCGCGTCGCCCTCGACATCCCTTACACGCCCAGCGGCGAATCGATCGAAACGCGCCTTGCCCGCCTTCGCCAGGAGCGCCGCCTCGACACCGAGAGCCTTTTGCTGCACCACGACTTCTGCCGTTATCTCCTCATCTCCGCCAGCCGCCCCGGGTGCCTCCCCGGCAATCTCCAAGGCATCTGGAATCCACTCATGAACCCGCCCTGGGACAGCGACTTCCACCTCGACATCAACCTCTCCATGCTCTACTGGCCCGCCGGCGTCTGGAATCTGCCCGAGCTCGCCGAGCCGCTCACCACCTTCGCCGAGATGGCCATGCCGCATTCCGCCGAGGCCGCGCGCGAGATGTTGGGCGCCGAGGGCTGGTTCCTCACCATTTGCAGCGACGCATGGGGCTTCCCCGTGCCCTTCGGCCACACCTCCTGGGGCCTCTACGTCATGGGCGGCGCCTGGCTGCTGCAGGATGCCATCGCCCCCTGGCGCTATACGCAGGATCCCGCGCACCAAGCGCGCCTTCTGCCGCTCTTCCGTGAGCAGACGCGCTTCTTCCTCGCGTGGCTCGTCAAGCATCCGCGCACCGGCCGTCTTGTCTCCGGCCCCTCCACCTCGCCCGAGAATGTCTACCGCGACACCGCCGGCCACGGGTGCTCCGTCGATATGGGTCCCGCGCACGATCAAGAGCTCATTTACGCCACGCTCACCGATTACCTCACCCTTGCCCGCGCCCTCACCCCCGAGGATCCCCTCATTCCCCGCGCCGAGGCCGCGCTCGCCAATCTCGCCCTCCCGACCATTGGCCCCGACGGTGCCCTCCAAGAATGGTCGGAGCCCTTGGCCGAGGCTCAGCCCAACCATCGCCACCTCTCCCACCTTTACGGTCTCATTCCCGGCCGCCGCATCACGCTTGATGCCGAGCCGGCTCTCTGCGCCGCCGCCGAGAAGTCCCTTCGGAAGCGCTTCGCGCACAACTACCATATCGTCGGCTGGTCCGTCGGTCTCGTCGGCGGCGTCCATGCGCGCCTCCGCCAAGGCGATGCGGCGATGGAGGCCTTTGACTACGCCACCCAACACCTCTGCGCCAACCTCTTCACCAACACCACCGGCTGCCCGCAGGTCAGCGACATGAACGGCACCCCCGCCGCCCTCTGCGAACTTCTCCTGCGCACCGAGGGCGCCGCCATCCATATTCTGCCCGCCCTGCCCAAACGCCTCGCCGCCGCCGGATCCTTCCGCGGCCTCCGCGCCGAACCCGGTCTCCTTGTCGATGCCGCGTGGAAGGATGGCCGCCTGACCGCGCTCACCGTGACCGCCCTGCGTGACGGCACCTTCGATCTCCGCCTCCCCGACGGCCCCCGCTCGGTCACCCTCACGCGCGGTCAAAGGAAGCAGATCCCAACCTTCTAGGTTGCTCCAGCCCCCCTCCAAAGGGCTGCCAGGGAACCTTCGGCGCGTAATGTGTCAATAGGGAATTGCACCGAAAGGCTGATAAGTGGTTGATTGATGTGTCATTTGAAATTGCACCGAAGCCCCCCTCCCTGCGGGGCGGCATGCCGCCCCGCAGGGAGGGGGGGGAAGAAATCAAGGGTGTTGTGTCAGAAAAAGCCTCCGGAGGGTTTTCTTGCAACGTCTGCGTAGAAGGATGGCGTTGAGGTGTGGTGGTGGCGGTTGAGGGAGAAGAGCGTTAAGGCGTTGCCAGGGAGTCCGGGGCGTGTCAATGATGCGGCGATAGGCGAGGCCTTTGACGTCGGTGCGACGGATTTTGGAGAGTTGGCAGGTGCAGGGAATGGCGTGGTTGTTGAGGAGGCTCCACTCGTCACACAGCTGGGTGAGGGCGGGAAGTTGGGAGTGATCTGAAAAACGAAGGTCACCGAAGAGGGCGCGGATGACGGAACCGTTCTTCTGCTCGATGCGGTTGTTGTCGTTCTTGCGGTAGGGGCGGGAGCGGGTGAGTCGCACATTGGGAAGGTGGGTGGAGAGGTAGGCGAGGAGGTGGTGGTTGATGAACTCGTTGCCGTGGCCTTTCGCCTTCGGCTCAGGAGCGTTGCGGTCGACGTGGATAACTTTGGGTGGGAAGGGGAGTTGTTCGAGGAGGTGCGCGAGGGCGTTTGTGGTGGCCTCGGCGCCGCGATTCCAGGTGGGGGCGCAGGCAGTCCACTGGGTGGCGGCATCGGTGACGTGCACGATCCAAAAGAAGCTCTCGCGCATATCCCCTCCGCAGAGGGCGACGGTGTCGACTTGGAGCACACCGGGTTCGCCGGTCTCATCAAGCCGGCCTGGCCCTGCGGGAATCTGGGCTGCGAGAGCTACTTTGCTGCCGGAGCGCTTGTTCGCCTTGTTGGTCACCAGCCGGTGCGGTCGGATGATGCGCGTGATGGTGGAGACGCTCATGCGGCGCAATTCATCGGCGATGGCCTCCGGGATTGAAGCCTTCGCCTCTGCGTAGTCCCGGATGGCTGAGTCCATGACGGCGTGGAGGTAAAGCGGACACATCTGCCCCATCGCCAGCCAGATGCGGACGAGGGTTCGCCTGGACTCTTGGGAATAGGTCGGGGCGCGTCCGCAATGAGGGTGATAACGATAGGAGCCGTTGAGCAAACGGATGACAAACTTTCGCGATAGGTTGCACATCTTGATCGCCTCATCGATCAACTTTGTCTTGTCCGCTCGTGTCCGAACCTTGGCGTATCGGCGTCTCATTCTGTCCATGTACTCGTCCTAAAAGGTCTGTCTCATGTCGCCTCCTTCGGTGCAATCGAATTTGACACATAGGAAGGATAGCGACTTTCGCTTCGGTGCAATTGACTATGACACATCACGGCCCCATGGAAAGGCACTTGCCGTTGGGGCCGAAAAGCGGTATAGTATTCACAGTACACACCAACCTATCCTATCCAAGGAGAGCAGACATGGCTAAAGGTTTGATCAAGCACGCGTACATCGTCAGCCCCGGTTATGAGCTCGACGACGGCGCCATCGTTATCGAGAACGGCAAAATCGCCCAGATCCTCGAGCCCGGCACGCCTTATCCCACCGACACCGACTGGGTCTACGACGCCGAGGGCGAGCTGGTCATGCCCGGCTTCATCGACGTCCATACCCACGGCGCCGCCGGCGTCGACGTCTGCGACGCGGACGACCCCACCGCCATCGAGAAGATCGCCAAGGCCAAGCTCGAGGAAGGCTGCACCTCCTGGTGCCCCACCACCCTCACCGTCTCCTCGGAAGACCTGGAGAAGGCCCTCGGCCACGTCGCCGAATACCGCAAGAACGAGAAGTACGCCAAGGTCCTCGGCGTCCACCTCGAAGGCCCCTTCATCAACCCCGCCTGCTGCGGCGCCCAGAACCCCGCCTTCCTGCGCAAGCCCGACATCGAGGAAGTGAAGCGCCTCAACGCCATCACCCCCGTCTGCCAGATCTCCTTCGCCCCCGAGGCCGAGGTCGGCGAGGGCGCCAAGTTCGCCCGTGAGTGCCTCGAGATGGGCATCGTCCCCTCCGCCGGCCACACCAAGTGCTCCTACAAGGAGTTCAAGTCCGTCTACGCCGCGGGCCTGCGCCACCTGACCCACTTCTGCAACCAGATGACGCCCCTCCACCACCGCGACATCGGCCTGGTCGGCGCCGGCCTCCTCCTCGACGATCTCCGCACCGAGATGATCTGCGACAAGATCCACCTCTGCCCCGAGATGATCGACCTGGCCTTCAACACCAAGGACACCGACGCCATCCTCCTCATCACCGACTCCATGCGCGCCAGCCACATGCCCGACGGCCCCTCCAGCCTCGGCGGTCTGGACGTCATCGTGAAGGACGGCGCCGCCCGCCTCGCCTCCAACGGCGCCCTCGCCGGCTCCATCCTCCGCATGAACGTCGCCCTCAAGAACGTCCACGAGGTCACCGGCTTCCGCCTCTGCGAGCTCGTCAAGTGCACCTCGCACAACCAAGCCGTCGAGCACGGCCTCGGCGACGTCCTCGGCTGCATCGAGCCCGGCTACATCGCCGACATCACCGTCCTGGACGACGAGGACTTCTCCGTCAAGGCCGTCTTCGTCAACGGCGAAAAGCGCCTGTAAGCCTTGCGCTTCCATCCCCTCCAAAAAGCCCCGCCCCGCGGGGCTTTTTTGTTGTCGTTTTCAGCGAAGCCGCGAAGGAACGCAAGGGCTTGGGCACAAGGGGCGGCTAGCGCCGCCCCGGATAACGGTGCGTGCAACGGCGAAGCAGCAAACCTTCCACGGCCACGGAGCGCCTCTATGGGGCGACGGATAAGGTCGTGGTTCGTGAGCGGCGAAGCCGCCGTCCTATATGTCCTATACGTCCTATATGTCCTACTGCGTCGTTTGTTTGGCACGTCGCAGACGTGCCGGGGTGCAGGGAGAACTTCTCCCTGCCGGGGTGTGGGGCAGCGCCCCACATCCTTCCAATCAGCTAATCAGTCCATTCCCTTTGTGTTCTTTGTGTCCTTTGTGATTTTTCAATCCACGCTGGCAGTCCTGCGTGCGCTAGCACGCCCTTAATCTGTGTTACCAAAGGTCTTCCTAGCAAAGCGACGGAACAATCTGCGGTTCCTTTGTGTTAGGAGGGGCGGGGGATTTGGTACAATGGGGCCATGCGATCGGATTTGTTTGCGATAGGCGGCTTTAAGCTGCATACGTATGGGCTGATGATGGCCATCGGCTTTGTGTTGTGCTATCTCTTGGCGCGGCGTTTGGCGCGGCAGACGGGGCGGAATCCCGGCGAGGTGGACACGCTGATCATGGTGGCGGCGGTCTGCGGCATCATTGGGGCGCGATTGGTCTACGTGCTCCAGTTTTGGAATGAGCCGCAGGGGCAGACGGGGCTTTCCTTCGCGGAGGCGCCGATGCAGATCTTCCAGCTGTGGAAGGGCGGACTGGTCTACTATGGCGGCTTTATCGCGGCGACGCTGGGCATCTTGGTCTATGGGCTGATGCGGCGGACCGTGGAGCCGGTGCGGGCGTTGCTGGATTACTGCGTGGTCTTTGTGCCGTTGGGACAGGCCTTTGGGCGCGTGGGGTGTTTCTTCCATGGGTGCTGCTACGGCGGGCGGACGGAGTCCGCGCTGGGGGTCAGCTTCCCCATGGGGTCGCCGGCGTGGAGCGCACAGGTACGCGAAGGCCTGCTTTCGCCCTACGCCACGCACGCCCTGCCGGTGTGGCCGACGCAGCTCTTCGAGGCCGCCGGGTGCGCGTTGCTCTTTGGCGCGCTCTGGTGGGTCTACAAGCGGCGGCGGGAGAATCTGGGCCTTTGCTGCGGACTTTACGCGATGGCCTACGGCGCGCTTCGCTTCATCGGCGAATGCCTGCGCGATGACCCGCGTGGCGATCGGCTTTTTGGGCTGACCTTCAGTCAGAACGTTTCCTTGGCCCTGATGGTGTTGGGCTTTGGGTTTCTTTGGTTCGCGTTTCGGGAGAGTAAGCATGGAACAGAGCACCGTTGATGAGATGTTGGCCTGGCAGAGCGGCGTGCGCCTGGCGGCCGTGGCCGACAAACTGCGCGCCCGCGGCTTCGAGGCCGAGGTCTGCGACACGCGTGAGGCCGCCCGTGCCCGCGTCGTCGCCCTGGCGCAGGAGGCCAAGAGCGTGGGCTTCGGCGGGTCGCTTTCCGTGGCGTGCCTGAACCTGACGCGCGAACTGCGCGAGTCCGGCAAGGAGATTCTCAACCATGGCTTCCCGAACCTCTCGTTTGAGGAGAAGATGGAAATCATGCGCCGCCAGCTGACGTGCGACCTCTTCCTCTCTTCCATCAACGCGCTGACGAGCGATGGCGTGATTGTGAACGTGGACGGCAACGGCAACCGCGTGGCCTCGACCATCTTCGGGCCCCGCCGCGTGGTCTTCGTGGTTGGCCGCAACAAGATTGTCACGGGCGGCGTCCATGCCGCGCTCGAGCGCGTCCGTGCCGTGGCCGGCCCCGTGAACGCGCACCGTCTGAACAAGAAGACACCCTGCGCCACGACGGGGGCCTGCGCCGATTGCGCGGGGTGTTGCCCCGAGAGCATCTGCCGCGTGGTGACGATCATCCGTCAGCGGCCCTCTTGCACGCCCACCACGGTGCTCCTGGTGAACGAGGATCTGGGCCTGTGAGCAGCGTCGGCATTGTCTCTCTCGGGTGCTCCAAGAACCTCGCCGACAGCGAGGTCATGGCCGGACTCTTGCTCAAGGCCGGGCACACGCTCGCGCCGACGCCCGACCGCGCCGACGTCATCTTGGTGAACACCTGCGCCTTCATCGAGCCCGCGCGCGCCGAGGCCGCCGAGAACATCTTGGCCGCCTGCGCCCACAAGGCCGACGGCCACTGCCGCGCCGTGATGGTGACGGGGTGCATGCCCCAGCGCTACCGCGAACAGATGGCCGAGGCCTTCCCCGACGTCGACGCCTTCCTGGGCGTGGACGAATTGGACCGTCTGCCCGAGGTGCTCAAGGCCCTGACCAAGCGCCGCCGCGCGGCCCTGCCCGTGACCATCGCGCCCGGTCTGCCCACGCGTACCTTCGATAAACCCATTCCCGCGCTCCGCCTCACCGGCCCCGTCTTCGCCTACATGAAGATCGCCGAGGGATGCAATCACGCCTGTGCCTTCTGTGCCATCCCGCTCTTCCGCGGTCGCCTCCGCAGCCGCCCCGTCGACGCCCTGCTCGATGAGGCCCGCGCCCTGATCGAGACCGGTTGCCGCGAAATCAACCTGGTGGCACAGGACGTCACGGCCTACGGCAAGGACCGTCGCGACGGCTCCTCCCTGGCCTCGCTCCTGCGCGAACTCGATGCCCTGGACGGCGACTTCTGGGTGCGTTGGCTCTACGGTTTCCACAACCACGTCACGGATGAGTTGTTGGAGGTCATGGCCGGGGCCCGCCACATCGTGCCCTACTTCGACCTGCCCATCCAGCATTGCGCGCCGGACATCCTCCGCGCCATGCGCCGCGCCGACACCATCAAGGCCATCGAGACTTTCCCCGCGCGCCTCCGCGCCGCCGTCCCCGGCGCCACCCTCCGCACCACCTGCATGGTCGGCTTCCCCGGCGAGACGGAAGACCACTTCAAGGCCCTCCTCGACTACGTCCAGGCCGTCCGCTTCGACCGTCTCGGCGCCTTCATCTTCTCCCCCGAAGAGGGCACCGCGGCCGCCGACCTCCCCGACCTGCCGCCGCCCGAGGTCGCCCAACGTCGCCACCGCGAGCTGATGGAGACCCAGGCCCGCATCGCCCACGAACTCGACCGTGCCCGCGTGGGCTCCCGCGGCCGCGCCCTCATCGTGGACTACCGCGGGGCGGACGGCGCCGTGGCCCGTTTGCCCCACCAGGCCCCCGAGGTCGACGGCCTCACCCGCATCGCCCACGTGCCCGATTCCGTCAAGCCGGGTGACTTCGTGGACGTGCGTGTCACCGGTCGCCGCGGCTACGACCTCACCGCCACGCTCGTATGAGTCCCGACCTCCGGCCCGAACACGACTTCTGGGCCGCCCATCCCGGCGCCACGCTCGCCGGGGTGGACGAGGCCGGGCGCGGGTGCCTCGCCGGACCCGTCGTCGCCGGAGCCGTGCAGATTGACGAGGCCGACCTCGCCCCCCTGCTCGCCGGTCCCCTGGCCCAGGCCAACGACTCCAAACAGCTCACCCCTGCCAAACGTGACGCGCTCTATGAGACGTTGACCCACGAACCCCGCGTCCGCTGGGCCGTCGGTCAGGCCTCGCCCGAGGAAATCGACTCCATCAACATCCTCCGCGCCACCCACCTGGCCATGCGCCGCGCCCTCGAGGGTCTCCCCGCGTTGCCCGACCACGCACTCGTGGACGGACTCCCCGTCAAAGGCCTGCCTATCCCCCACACCGCCCTCGTCAAAGGCGACGCCCGCAGCCTTCTCATCGCCTGCGCCTCCATCCTCGCCAAGGTCACGCGTGACCGTCTCTGTCTCGAACTCGACGCGCAGTTCCCCGGCTACGGCTTCGCCAAACACAAAGGCTACGGCACCGCCGCCCACCTCGCCGCCCTGCGCCGCCTCGGCCCCGCCCCCTGCCACCGCCGCACCTTCGCCCCCGTCGCCGTCCTCCAAGACGACCTCCCCTTTCCAGAGTAAAGGGGCGCTAGCGCGCCCCGGAGAACGGAGAACAGAGCGTGCAGGCCCAAAGGGCCAAACCTTCCACGGCCACGGAGAACGGAACGCCCCTGCGGGGCGACGGATGGGCTGTTTCCAAACTTCCAAGCTTGGTTTTCAGGGAGGGGCGCTGCCCCACACTCGACTTCTTATCTCACGGCGCGAAACGGAGGGCGGTGGGCGCGGTCAGCGGCGAAGCCGCAGAGCGACCGATGGAGCCCGAAGCGGTTCGCGCCTCCCCTTGCGTCTTTGCGGTTCCAATTTCTCCCGGACTCTATTGGGAGAGGGATTATGCAGAGGATTGTGTGGCGTTGGGGCAATTTCTAAAAACAGAATAACGTTTTGAGATTGACGGGGGGGGGGGAAGGGTGCTATACTTGCAAGCATAAATGGGAATCCGTGGTGGATTTCCATGTTTGGAAAACAAAGAAGGCAGTGATGAAACTGAAATCTTCGATGGCTTTGATTGCGGCCCTTTGCGTGGCCGGGTTTACCCAGGCGGCGAATGTGTCGTGGGGCACGGTTCTTGGGAGTACGACGAGCTCCACCGGTGGGCAACTCGATTTGACGGGTACCGGGTACACCTGCGACAAGGGTGAGACGAAGACTTACGCCCTCATCATCTCGAATGTCTCGAACCTCTCCACGACTGGGGACAGGACGCTTTTCGCCATCAGCTCCGGCAAGGGGACAAACCACAACGAAGACCCCAAGGTCTTCATCAAGCAGCGTGGCGATGGCGATGGCACCTCGACCTTCAAGTATCAGGTGAACGACGGCGGTGCCAAGGACTTTGACGGGAGTCCGAAGCCTGGGATGACGAACAACCAATCCGCCGCGCTGGCCATGACCATTGTGCGGGGCGACAATGGCGCGGGCACCATCACCTTCTATCTGGGCGGCACCCAAATCGGCACGGCCTCGTTCGGCGCCGACTCGGATGCGCTGACGTATATCGTCTATGGCAAGAACTTTGACGGTGGCTCCGCTTACTCCGGCACGTGGGAGATTTACGCGACGAAGGGCGCGGTGGACGCCGGGGACATCACGGTCGAGAACATCCGCGCGAACGTGGTTCCTGAGCCGACGGCGCTGGCGTTGTTGGCGCTGGGCGTGGCGGGCATCGCGCTTCGCCGCAAGGTCGCTTGAGGACGCGCAGGAACGCGTTTAACGTGGGCGCGGGGCGTCAGGCTGCCGCGCCCCTCTTTTTGGAAAGGAAGGTCGAGATGGTTTCGAGGCGCGGATTTTTGGGGATGTTGGGGCTTGGCGCGGGGGCGCTGGCGGTGCGTCCGCTGATGGGGCAGGAAACGGCGTCGGGCGAAGGGGGCGCCGGCGCTGCGTCCGGGAAGCGGCCGAACATTGTCCTCTTCCTGGTGGACGACATGGGGTGGCAGGACACCTCGGTGCCTTTCTATTATAGGAATGGCCAAGCGGTGGTGACGCGCCTGAACAAACGTTACGGCCACGGGAAGGATGAGACTTACCAGAACCAGAACGAGCGGCGCACGCCGAACATGGAGCGTCTGGCGGCGCAGGGCATGGTCTTCTCCAACGCCTACGCCTGCGCGGTGTGCTCGCCTTCGCGGTGCTCGCTGATGAGCGGGATGAACGCGGCGCGCCATCGGGTGACGGATTGGACGCTGGGGGTGAACCAGGCGAACCGCTTCACGTCGGCCGGCGAGGGGTTGTACCCGCCGCGCTGGGCGGCGAACGGCCTGCAGCCGCCGGGGACGACGGCGCAGGGTCACTGCCAGCCGCCGTGGTGCCAGGACGCGAGCGGGAAGTACTATCAGCCGGAGATGACGGCCGACCCCGCCCAAGGCGCGGTGGCGTACAACATGACGATGCCCTTCATGAACGCGCTCACCTTCCCGCAGGTGCTGCAGGGCGCGGGTTACCACACTATTCACGTGGGCAAGGCGCACTGGGGCAGCGGCAACGGGCCTTACAACAGCCAGACCAAGAAGGTGGCCTCGCCGGGGGCCGACCCGCGCGCCTTCGGCTTCGACGTGAACATCGCCGGGTGCGAGGTCGGCGGCCCGAACAACTACCGCGGCGACTCGGGCTATGGCAACCTCTCGGGCGGCAACCAGTTCATGACGCCGGGTCTGGACGAGAACAATTACTACGGCGGCAACGTCTTCCTGACCGACGCGCTCACCGACATGGCGCTCAAGGAACTGCAGCGGTATCATGACCTGCAGACCGGCAAGCCCTTCTATCTCTACATGGCGCACTATGCCATCCACTCGCCCTTGGGCAACGGTACCACCTGGGATCACACGCGCTCGGCCAGCGAGGCCCTCGACGGCGACACGATGAACCCCAACCCGAACGACGCGCTGAACTGGAACGCGACCGAGCGCAACTACGGCACGCTCATCAAGGGTATGGACGATTCGCTCGGGCTGCTCCTGGACTGGCTGGAGAAAAACGGCGAGCTGGAGAACACCCTCTTCGTCTTCATGGCCGACAACGGCGGGCTCTCCGTCTCGGGGCGCCTGGCGAACGCGAACGCCCCCGCCCGCGCCGGCAAAGGCTCGTGCTACGAGGGTGGCACGCGCGAGCCGCTCATCGCCGTCTGGCCCGGGAAGATTGCGCCCGGGAGCGTCAGCTACGAGCCCGTCATCATTGAGGACTTCTATCCCACCCTCCTCGCGGCGGCGGGCGTGGACGTGCCTGTGCAGGAGGCGTTGGCGACGACGGATTACGAGGGCGAGACCATCAAGCAGGTCATCGACGGCGAGAGCTTCCTGCCCGTGCTCCTCGGCGAGCGGGCGACCGTGCGCGCGGATGGCGCGGCGCGCCCCCTGCTCTGGCATTACCCCAACAAGTGGGGCGAGGGGCCCAACGGCAAGGCCTACAACTTCTACTCCGCCCTGCGCTTGGGCCGGTGGAAGCTCATCTATCAGCATAGCGACCGCACCTTCGAGCTGTACGACCTGGAGGAGGACATCTCCGAGAGCCGTAACCTCGCCGCGCACCTCCCCGCCAAGGTGGAGGAACTTCGCAAGATAATGGGCAACCTGCTCCGCGACCGTGGGGCGCAGATGCCGCACGTCGGCAGCGCCAACGGCGAGTCCGTGCCCTGGCCGGATGAGACGCCGATCAACGTCGTCGGCGGCGGCTTGACCCTCCGCAACTGAAAGGAGTCCGCCATGCGCATTGCCCTCTTGCTTGCGGCCCTTTGCCCCCTCGCCGCCTTCGCCCAAACCCAGATGGAGCCCCTCACGCCTGTCTTCGTGACCTTCCACAACTCCGCCCAGACGCTGACGGAACGGTGGTGGAAGGGCGGCGGTTCCTACACCTGGAACGCCGTCAACGAGAAAGGCTCCACGAACCTGCTCGACGGCTCCGGCAACGCCAGCGGACTCTCGCTGACCTGCAACGGCACCCTCTGCGGCGACGCCGGGCGGCTGACCGTGGAGCAGTACGCCGACCGCGCGAAGGACTTCCCCAAGGGCGTCACCACGGGCGACAACGGCTGGGTGCTGAACGGGAACGGCGGCTGTTCCTTCACCCTCTCCGGGCTGGACGCGCAGGCCGCCTACACGCTCTACGTCCTCGCCGGGCGCGGAAACACCTGGGTGAACGCTGATAGTACCTATTCCGTCGATGGCGCGACGCTCGCCTATGCCGAGAATGCGTCGGGCGATGCCGACCTGACGCAGAACACCTCAAGTGGCAACTGGCTCGTCTTCGCCGTCACCTTCACGGGACGCACGTCCGTCACTGTCTCCGCCAACGGTGGCGATGGCAACTTCAACGCCTTCGCATTGGAGGGGACGGCCGCGCCGCGTTGGCACTGGACGAACCCCGAGGGCGGGAAGTGGTCGGCTGAAGCCAACTGGGCGAACACAGAGGTTGGCGGCGACCCCTGGCTCCGGGATTTGGAGGGCGCCGAGGGACCGGTGGAGATTGCGTATGACGCCGACCCCGAGCCGGGGATTATTCGTTACGACGCCGGCTCCACGGCCTATGTGCTCACGGCGGGCGCGTTCGGCGCGGCCTTCGTGGACGGCGAGGTCGCCAAGGACGGCACGGGCACGGTGACGCTCACGTCCGAGAAGACCACTGCGGATTTCTTCGTGACGGAAGGGTCCCTGCAGGTGAACGGCGCTGCCGGGACGGTGACGGTCGCCGTCGGCGCGGCCATCGGCGGCCAGGGCAAGGTTATCCGGATTGTCTTCCAAGACGGCGCGATTCTGGATGCCGCCGCGGGGACCTTGACGGCGGATTCGGTCGCCGCCGCAGTCCCGACGTTGTTGGGCAATTCTCTGCCGGATGGCGCGACACTCGCGGCCACGGCCACAGTGACCGTCCGCAACGCCAAGGAAGGCCTCGTCCTCTCCTGCGCATCCATCCCGGATGGCCTGACCTTCGTCACCGAAAGCGGCACGCTTGAAGTCAAGGACGGGGGCTTGCATTACGTCCCCGCCCCGGGCTACCGCCTCTCCCTCCGCTGATCGTCAAAGTTTTCCACAAAGACACAAAAAGAACGTAAGGGTCTGGGCATTTCACCGTTCGGCGCGTTGCGCCTCACTACCGTGCCCATCCCTTACGTCTCTGTTGTTTTTCGGGAACTCCATCCGTCGCCCCGTAGGGGCGTTCTGTTTTCTGTTTTCCGTTCTCCGTTCTCCAGAGAGTCGGTATTATGCTATGATAATAAGAAAGGAGTCGTTATGAAGCAGAATCCCTTTCTTGATTACAGCTGGATGCCGAAGTATGACGCGATGACGCCGGAGCTGTGCGACGCGGCGATGGCGGAGGCGTTGCCGGCGGCGGCACGGGCCCTTGAGGGCGTGGAGAAGCGTCTGGATGTGTCGTGGGAGGGATTGGTGGTCGCGCCGGCGCTGGCGGTGCGCGCGCCCTTTGAGGCGTGGGCCGCCCTCTGCCATCTGACGAGCGTGGTGAACAGCCCGGACTGGCGCGCGCAGGAGGAGAAGTGGCAGCCGCAGATCATCGCGTTGGCGCAGCGGGCCTCGCAGAGCAAGCCGCTCTATGAGGGGCTGATGGCGTTGCGGGAGGGGGATGGGTTGGAGCCGTGGCAACGGCACGTGGTGGAGCGTCAGCTCCTTGCGATGCGCCAGTCGGGCGTGGGGTTGCCCGCGCCGCAGCGGCGCAAGTTGAACGCGGTGCAGACGAAGTTGGCCAAGCTCTCGATGGCCTTCTCCAACAATGTGCTGGACGCCGAGCGCGAGGCCAAGGTGGTGGTGGCGCCGGAAGAGGCGGCGGGCATCCCGGCGGACTTGTTGCAGGGCAAGGGCCCGTGGACGCTGGGCGTGGACTTCGCGACCTATGACGCGGTGATGCGCCACGCGGACTCCGCGGACGTGCGGGAGCGTTTCTGGCGGGCGCGGTCGACGCGCGGCGCCGTGGCGCCTCACGACAACACGAAGTTGATTGACAAGATTCTGGAGCTGCGCCGTCAGGAGGCCGAGCTGTTGGGGTACGCCGATTACGCACACCTCTCCACCGCCGCGAAGATGGCCGGCGATCCGCAGACCGTGCTGGACCTGCTCGCGCCGATGGCCGAGGTGGGGCGCCCCGCGGCGAAGGCGGAGGACGCCACGCTCGCGGCCTTCGCGAAGGCGCACGGCCACAAGGGCAAACTGATGCCTTGGGACAAGGGCTATTGGTCGGAGAAGTTGTCGCAGGAGACCTTCGGTTACGACGAGGAGAGCCTGCGGCAGTACTTCCCCATGGAGCGCGTGCTGGAGGGCCTGTTCGGTCTCATCGAGGACCTCTTCGGCGTGCGCATCGAGCGGCAGAAGGGCGCGTTGCACGCGTGGCACAAGGATGTGCGCTTCTACCGCATCTTCGAGGGCGAGGCGCTCATCGCGGGCCTCTACGTCGACCCCTATGCCCGCCCGGGCACGAAGAACGGCGGCGCCTGGATGAACGAAATCCGCGGACGCGACTTCGAGACGCGTGAGCAACTGCCCATCGCGGTGGTCTGCTGTAACCAGAAGCCGCCGCGCGGCAAGGCCCCCGCCACGATGAGTTTCTATGAGATCGCCACGCTCTTCCACGAGGTGGGCCACGCCCTGCAGGAGACCCTGACGCGTGTGGATTCGGCCACCTGCGCGGGCATCAGCAATGTGGAGTGGGACGCGGTGGAGATCGCCTCGCAGTTCCTGGAGCAATTCCCCTACGAGCCGACCCTCCTGCGCGGCCTCTCCTGCCATGTGGAGACGGGCAAGCCTCTGCCGGCGGACCTCGCCAAGCGGGTCGTCGCCAAGCGCACCTATCGCGCGGGCTCGGCCCTGGTGCGGCAGTTGCTCTTCGCCGAGACGGACCTCGCGCTCCACGCCAAGGGCTTCCCGCGCAAGGGCGACACGCCTTTGGCGCTCATGCGCCGCCAGGCCAAGCGCCTGTTGCCCACCGCGTTGCACGAGGACGACCGCTTCCTCAACGCCTTCACCCACATCTTCGCGGGCGGTTACGCGGCGGGTTACTACTCCTACAAGTGGAGCGAGACCCTCTCCGCGGACATCTATATGCGTTTCCGCGGGGCCACCGCCGCTCAGCGCCGCAAACTGGGCCGCCGCGTGCGCGAGACGCTCTTCGCCCTGGGCGGGTCCCGTCCCGCCGCGGAGGTCTTCCGTGACCTCATGGGCCGCGACCCCGATGCCACCGCCATTCTCAAGCTCGAGGGGCTGGTGGAGTGAGGCAAAGGGGGGGGGCGCCCCGCGTGGGCGCCCACGTCTCTCAATGTTTAAGGAAGAGCAATCGCCGGTCGCCGAGTTCCGCGGCTATCGTGTGCGGACCTTTCGGCAGTTGCGCGCCAATCTGGCCGAACGGACCCTGCAAGGGCGCGTCCTCCACTTCGTGCCGTGGAAAGGCGTGGCGGGGGTCTTCATCCCCGCGCAGGAATATCCCGCCGATGCCGCGGCGCTGGAGGAGGCTTGGGTCGCCGCCGGTTCGCCGCCCGTTCACCTGCCGGGACCCGGTGAGACGTTGCTCTTTGGACGCGTCCTGCCCGTGCGGACGATGCCCTTCGCCGGCTATGACGACCTGGTGGAGGAGTCGGACGCGCTGTGCGTGGCCTGCAAACGCGCGCCGGACCCCGAGGACGTGGCCGGACGCGTCGAGGCCTACCGCCGCGCGACCCTGCTGGCACGCGCCAACGCCCTGTTGGAAGGGTGGGGGGACCGTCTGACGCGCCGCCCCGCGGACCTGCTTGTCTGGCCGCGTCTCAAGCATCGGACCCTCGGCCAATGCATGCGTTCCGGCGAGATCCGCCTCAACCCCCGCCTCGCCGACTGGCCCGAGACCATCCTCGAAGAGACCCTCGCCCACGAGGTCACCCACCTCACCCACTTCAACCACGCCCCCGCCTTCTGGCGCACCCTTTCCACTCTCCTCCCCGACTGGCTCCCCCGCTCCCTCGTCCACTACTTGTGACCTTCGGTGGAAGTTTTGTGTCTGGGGAGGTTTGCTCTCTTTTCGCCGACCTTCTCTGTCGCGTGCTTGTCGCGCGTTCCTGAACCTTCTGCATCTCCTCTATCTCCTGTTGTGCGGACTTATTCGTCGCCCCGGAGGACGTTCCGTTTTCCGTTCTCCGGGGCGGTGCGACACCGCCCCATGCACCCTTTCCAAGAACCTGTCATTCGATATTCTTAGATTAAAGACAGTCCTCTTACCCACCGTAAGATACACCATCTTCCAGGCCTGTCATTTGTGGATCACCTCTACCTTCTCCGCGAGAATATCTCCCACTGCTCCTCTCCATCTCCCACTGCGTCTTTCCCTTCCGAATCAGCCAAACACACGACAACTTCCCTCGCTTGCCACAACATTCACGACACTACCCCCCGCGCAATTAACTTTCAAATTGACGCTACCGCGTTTCGTCAAATGATTTGTCCCTTTTTTGCCACAAGGGGTGGGGTATCGGCAAAAGCGGATTGGGGGGGGGGGATGGGGGACTTGCCGTGGCGTCTGTCGGGGAGCGTCCCCGTAGGGGCGGCGCGGAGCGCCGAGCGACCCGACAGACGCCACGGCAGGGGAAGAAGACTCAGGAGCTGTCATCCTTGAAGGGTGGCATCGCGGCGGAGGCGGACCAATGCGCGCGTGATTTGCTCTGTCAGAATGAGTGCGTTGAACGTGGAGAGTCGACGCTTCAAAGCTGCGCGGTAGCGTAGGCGTAGGCCGGGGTGCTCAAGCAGACGTTGCGCGGGCGTGATGGGTGGGGAGTAGCGACGAGCACATCCTTTCCCGGAGGGATGGGGCGCCTTTGAACATAAGGTCATGGTGGGAAGGCAGTAATTGTGATGGCAGGAAATCTTGACGCATTGGTGGTTGAGGGCTTCGGTCTGTGCACGGTTGTCGTAGCGGCCATAGCCGAAGTTGGCGCGGACAAGACTGTAGTTTCGTTGTTCGACATGGGCGTTGTCGTTCTTCTGGCGAGGCCGGGAACGTTGATAGGTGTACTCGGGGTGTCGCCGAACAAAGGCAAGCAGGTGGGCGTTCATGAACTCGTTCCCATTGTCAAAGTGGAGGATACGCACTTTGTAGGGGAAGGAGGCAAGGGCGTCCTCCAGTGCGGCAAAAACGCCTTCAGCCCCTTTGTTCCAGACGCACCGAATTTCAG
Source organism: uncultured Kiritimatiellota bacterium (assembly GCA_944389945.1). Lineage (GTDB taxonomy): Bacteria > Verrucomicrobiota > Kiritimatiellia > RFP12 > DVOR01 > Spyradenecus. Next base: position 152,982 of record CALXOF010000001.1, read on the forward strand.
TCCAGAGGGTGACGCAATCCGTCACGGTGAGAATCCAGTGGAAGTTTCCGCTCATATCGCCCCCGCACAACGCGACGGTATCGACCTGCACCTCTCCAGGCTTGCACAGATAGGCCGGGATTGCCTCTCCACTGATTTCCGTGGCTAGCGCTTGGGCGGCCGAAGGCGCGCGCGGAGCTTTCCGTTTGACGGTGAATCCGGGCTTCTTTCTAGGCCTTCCGCGCAGGATGCGATCCATGGTCGAGGCACTCATCCGCCGCAGTCTGTCAGCGATTTCCGGGCGGAGATGGCGTACCTCCCCCAGCTCCTCTACAAAGCGGTCAATGCGCGCCCGAAGCGCTTTGGTATTGGGGCATCCGGCCCGTTCCCAGAGCTCGATGAGCATATTGCGGACCTCCTCCGAATAGGTTAGTCCGCGCCTGGTTTTTTGGCCGGTTCTAACCCGGTTCCCACGCAACAACTTCGCTGCATAATCCTTCGAGAAGCCACTCAACGTCACCAGTATGTCCCGGACCTTACGCCTTTCCTCGTTCGTCTTTTTCGCGCGACAGATTATCACGAGTTTTTCTACATTATCACTAACATCCTGTGTTTTCATACTGTTATCCATCCTCCATGAAAAACGGTACATGCAAATGACGAAACAAGGGAAATCCTACCCCATCGAAGTGCTTCTTTCACTACAAAAAAGGGACTTTATTATGACGAAATGCGCTACACTTTCCATTCACACGAAAAATAAAATGATGCATTGACAAAATGGGGGGGGTGGTATTCTAATAATAGTTCTGTTAACTCTAGAACTTCGCAGGACGATGTTTATGTCCGCGTCGACTTGCGATGTGGTGTTAGGACAAGTTAGGAGTTATCGGCATGAATATGTCTGAAAGGATTGGTAAAATTGCCCGAGACAATTGGGATGGACTTATTACGTTTCGTGAACTGGCCCGTATGATTGGCGTGAATTCTCCATTCCACGCAGGACAGCACGTCAGAAACGCTTGGGACTACTTTAATCGGCGAGGTGATACTCGTACGTGTTCCGCCATTTCGCGTGTTTTCCGCAGTGAAAAGTGGTAAGGTGGGAATACAAAAGAAAATGGAGGCGAATCTTTTCGCCAAGCTTGTTGCTTGGTGAAAAGATTTGTTTAAGAGTTCTGGGCAACAATAAAAGGAGACGAAAATGGCGATTGGGCATGATATGTCAGATGTAGAGCGTTATGTGCGTGCCAATTTCCCACAGGAACCTCGTTTCAACAATCGTATTCAAGTACTTGACAATCGAATTCGTGCTATTCTCGATACGTTACCTCGTTCCGAGGATAACTATGTTCTTCGTAGTACAGTTCAAGCGGAATACAAAAAGAGATGGGGGCAATCTTTGGCAGGAGATATCGCAGCAGCGTTGGGAATGGGGCTTATGGTTGGAATTACAACCGCATATTTTCGAGTAAATAAAAGGGCTTTTGACTGTCAAACAATCATGGGGAAAGATGTTGTGCGAGCACAGTATAGGGGAGGAAATTCACAGACCGGCTTTCCTTCGTGCGTCCCGAAGTATAAACAGCGGCGAAAAGAGATTCCCAGTACGGTTCTTCAAGCTATACGAGATCCACATTCTCGTTTATACGACTTTCTTCGGAAGAATGGGTATTTGGAGAATAAGAATCTTTTACAAAAATTCAAGGCCGATTATTACAATCCATCCTCTCCTCTTTATAGAGCCCTTCGGGAATTGGGTTATGAGTTATGACCTTGGCAAAGTGAACAACAGTTAAGAAAGGAACGATTATGGGTATCATTGGTGAACTTACTGAAGCGCTTGCGGATTTGCCGTATGAAGGCCATGTGAAGGGGTTATATGAGGCAATTGCCACAAGAAACAAGCATGAAGTCGCAGGTCATATTACATGGTTGAAAAATGCTCGTAGGAACGATTTCTCATCGTTTGGGGCAGGTGTTTCATCTTTGATGGGACTTCGAAAAGTACCTACGTGTTGGGAGGTTTTCTTACAAAATACATATTGGAATGGAAAAAAGGAAGAGTTTTTTAGTAGAATCCTTGACCCAATTATTTGCAATTCTTTATTGACGCCTGAGGAATTGAAAAAATCCTTTGATGTTACAATCCTCACCAAACGTCTTGAGGGGTTGAAATCCCAAATCATAGGGTATACACACCCTTTTGACGAGACTGTTTTTTGCTACATAGACGCGCTTGAGCGTGTCTATCATAAACATATCGAGGCGTGTAATATATCTGGAATTCGATTGGTTGAGAGTAATCCAGCGAAAACATTTAAGTACATGACTTATGAAGAGGGATGGATACTCTTTGTCTTTGCCTTAGAAAACAGGCACGAGAAGGCATATCTTTTATTGTTTAATAACTTTCAGTTTCCACCATTGCCACGAGTCGCAGAACGTGATTTGTATAACACTTACTTCCCTTTGCTTATCAAGCTCCTTGATCAGATGGGGACGGAGGATGTTAAAAAGGTGATAGGGAAGTTGAACGAAGACGAGGCCAAGGCCTTCCTTGGATTCGTTGTTCAAAATAACAACAAACAATTGTGGGGATTACTTGTTGCTGTTCACCACTTGAGTCCATTGGTTGGTAGCAAATTTGGTTATGATCCGCTGATGATGGCTGCGCATTTAGGTGACATTGAACTGTTCGACTTTTTAATCAATTTCGAAGGAGGAAAAAGATTGCTCCGAAATAAAACTTATGACAATAAAACATTTTGGGATTTCGCAAAAGCAAGTAAAAGTGGCGCTTTCATGAATCACGTGAGGGAGTACTATGCGAACAACAAAGAAGATGCGGTCGAATGTATTCAAGAAGAGCATGGCCTTAGTCGTCTAAAAGAAGAGTCTGCGGCCTTGGGGCAGCAACAAGTTCCAGTTGCCAGAAATCAGACTTATCCCAATCCAAGCGGGCAAAATTCAAGACAAGAAAGGAAGAGGTTATTCCCCTCCCTGTTTGAGCAGAAGTCATACACGACACAAAAATCGACCAGTCTTGCAGATGCGCTTGTAGAAGATGCGCGGAAACGTGGAGTTTTCCAAAGTGCTGACGATGCACTCAATAAGAGTTATCGCAGTATAAAAGAGATGGATAGACGTCTCATGGATGTTGTTATTGATTTGGGAAGAAATGGAAAGCGAGTGTCTCTCGCCGAGGCATCACTTGAATATTTTAAACGTTATAACCACACCTTAGACAAGGAAATTGCACAATCTTTGGCAATAGAGAGTCCTCAAAAAGGGCTTACAGAGCCGTATTTGAGTCGTAATTCGTCATTTCAACTCTTGCATCATGGAACATGGACATTTGTCAGATACATTGGTTGAGATGGTGGATCATAATCCACAGTTTTATTAACACATCCTCGGAACAACGGGATAGAATGTTGTTGAATGGATGTCTCGTAACATTTTGAAGAGGAGATTCTCATGTTTAAGATAATTGTGATAGCGATGTTGATTGGGGGAGTCGTGGGGGGCATTATGGGAACTCTCGATGGTAAGGAAGCGAAAAGGAAAAAAAAGGAAGCGGAGGATCTGGAGCGGTCAATGGCCCAGGACGAGAGGGTGCGGGCACAAGTGGCACGGCGCGAGAGTGAATGCTTGAGGGAAGAAAATGAGCGGCTTCGTGCTGAGCTGGACGATGCAGAAGAGAAATGCTCCAATCTGGAACGGAAGCGTCAAATTGACAAGGATGTCAAAAGAATTGTTCGTAAAAGCCGGGCCTCACAGACATCAGATGAATATCGTATTTTGAAAAAGTATGGATATGTCACCAAATGGGGGCCGACTTCGCGAAACTTGGAGGCCGACTTGCACAATGAAACTTCGCCGATCCACAAGGAATTTCGAGAAAAGGGATATTTTTCGTGAGCAAGACGATTGAATGTCACATGGTATGTTGATTTCAACTCATGAATTTTCTGAGGACATTTTAAAATGGTCGAAATCGTGGTGTTAATTATCCTCATCGCCCTTGGCTTTTGGTTCTGGGCGGAGATATGCGCATTCTTTTCTTGGCTTTGGGGGTGGATATGTACGGGGTTTGTGGCTCTTATGCATATCATGTGCATATTGCTTGCTTTTGGACTGGCTTATTTTATTGCATATCACATCGCGTATCATAAAGCGTATAACTCTGATCGTGACTAGAAGAGGCGAGCGGAAACGTTTGATAAAGATGAGGTTTGCAAGTTCAAGTAAGATTAACTAGGGAACTATTTAAGAAGGAATGACATGACTACGATTGAAAGTTTGATTCGGCAATGTCTTGGGCAGTCACAGGGTCGGATTGAGGTCTTGGACAATCAAATCCGTTCTGTGCTTGCAGGGTTGCCGCGTGGCCGCGACAATTACGTGCAGGTGGAAGTCTTGAAGGGTACTTATAAGAGGCAATTCGGTATATCGTTGCCGGGAGCGATTGGAGGTGCTCTTGGAATTCTGCCGAGTCCTGGCATTGCACGGGCTTATTTCATCGCAAATAGAGCGTTTGATTTCCGTGAAGTTCAAGGTCAACATTACGTTCGTGCACAACAACGCAGGTTTGTGGCCCCCCGGTCGCCTCGAGTCCCGGCTGTTGCGGTTATCGCTTCCCCCTGTGAACCAAAGGTCCCCAAATGGTTTCGTGATGCGATGACAAGCGATAAACGCGTGCAGACGCTTTTGAGGCGACTTGGCTATATTGACGCTCCAGACGGGACGACACGCCTGTTGACGGATCTCAACAATCCTACGACATCACTTTGGATTGGACTTTGCGACTTGGGATATCAGCCGTGAAAGAGGGTATTTGAAATCTAAATACGACGAAGAGAGGTGTAATATGTCTAATAAAAATAAAGATTATTTTTCTATTGTTGCTGAAGCTGTTGCTGAAGCTGTTGCTGAAGTTTTCGACATTGTGGCGGAATTTGAACTTTGGGGGTGGGGGATTTTGGTCACTTTGGCCACTGTAGTTCTAAGTTTTGTGATAGCCGCAGCGTTCGATAAAGAATTTGGCGAGCTATTTCGGTTATTCTTCGGTGTAGAGTGTATTATTTTGATGTTTCTATTTTGTTTGAATTTTTGTGCATTGCCTGTCACAATTCCTCGTGGTAGAGCGATGCGAAGTTTACTCAAAGCGATTGACGAAGGGAACCATGATGAGGTAGTGCGCCAAATAGAATTGCTTGGAAATTATCGCTTGGTGCACTCGCCTTGGGAGTTGTTCATAAGATGGGATAAAGGATATCGAACAGCATTAGAATGGTTTTTGAAGAAAAATTACGAGAAGTTGGGTGCCTTGGTCCGGCATAAGCTGCTGAGTGATGAGGAATTTGCGCGACTTATCCCTCATTCAATTTTTGAACTTCGTCTAAAGCAGGTCATGTCTGATTGGGAAGGAGTTTTACGATACTTGGATCGTCAAATTCATGCATATGGCAAAAATTACAATCCTCCTCCTGCGCTTGTCGCTGATCTCTTGATTAAATTCCCGGAGCAATGTTCTTTGGACTGGCTTGACGAGAAGGGCCGTGAGGACCTCATTCGGTTCGTGTTGGAGAAGACGCGTACGGATGTCTATCCCATGTTGGTTCTCCAAAAGGGATTTTGCCCATTGCCATCTATACTTGAGGCAGAGGATAAGGCTTTTGAGGGATTTCTTAACATAGTCCGGACGGTAGACGCAGAGACGGGTTCTGCACTTGTCACTAAGTTTGTGAAAGAGATGTCCACTGGTCGCGAATGTAGTCCTGCGACTTCAATGTTGGCAGATTTGGTGGCCTTATTCCCAGAGCAATGTTCCTTGGACTGGCTTGACGAGAAGGGGCGTGAGGACCTCATTTGTTTTGCCTTGAAGAACGTGCGTGCTGATGTTTATTCCATGTTGGTTCTCCAAAAGGGATTTTCTCCATTGCCTTCTGTGCTTGAGTCAGAGGATACGGACTTTGAGGAATTCCTTACCATTGTTCGGACGGTAGACGCAGAGACCGGCGCAGCACTTGTCGCTAAGTTCATGAAAGAAATGGCCACTGGTCGCGAATATAGTCCTGAGGCTTCAATCTTGGCGGATTTGGTGGCCCTGTTCCCAGAGCAATGTTCCTTGGACTGGCTTGATGAAAAAGGACGCGCTGACTTGATTTGTTTTGTGCTAGAAAATGAGCGCACGGATGTCTATCCCACGTTGGTTTTTCAACAAGGGTTGCCTCTTTTGCCTCCGACAACTCTGTCTGAAAAAGGTATTTCCAAACGGATTATGACCGAGGTAAAAGCCAATTCTTTATTCAGGCACTTTCTTGCCATAGCACGAATGGTAGACCCCGAGTGTAATATCGCGCTAGGCAATGCATTTGTCAAAGAAATGGCTACTCTCAGGGACTATTCGTTTTACCCAGAACTCGTGCTCACATGGATTAATACGTATCCAGGACACGCCATGTCCGCTTGGTTCACGGTTGAAGAACGTGAGAGGGCGATTCGCATGGCGTTGGAAAATCGACAAACCTATAGTTATTATAGTTTGGTTGTTCAGGGGGGATTTAGATTTTTCCCTTCAGATGTCATTCCTAAGGAAGAGTGGTTTGAAGCTGTAGTAGAGATGGTAACCCACCTCCGTGGTGATCAAGTAATGACTTTGGTTCAGGCGATGACGCGGGATGAAGCAAAGCAGATTCTTGGCTATGCAATTCAAAAAGATGCAAAGACGCTTTACTTGCTGTTGTGTAAGGTGCATGGCTTGAACCTGTTGAGCTCCAGCAAATCGGGATATACGCCCATGATGATGGCGGCATATTTGGGGGATATTGAGCTGTTTGATATGTTAGTTGCGTTGCCTGATGGTCCTCAGATGGTTTGGGAGAGGACGTATGACGGGAAGACCTTGGTCGATTTTGCGAGTGAGGCGAGAAATGGCGCATTCTTAAACCACTTCCGCACGTTTCAAAGAAAGCAGGAATTGCGTCAGTTGGAAGGTGTTAGTGCGCAAGAAGCCGAATTGCTTGAAACCGAGAGGAAGGCCGGGGAACTAGCCAACTCACTTATGGCGGAAGAAATTGACCGTAATGATGATGAGTGCAAATAATTCTTGTATGGACGGAGAACGTTTTGCTAATATGTAGGCGTTTTCCTTAGAGGGGAGGCGGCCAAGAAAAAGATAGCGGCCGAGGTATCATCCCCCAGTAGCACGGAGGCGCGGCGGTGCCGCAGAAGAAAATGGAAGCCTCCATATGATGCCGCAGGACAAACACATGGCCCCGCCGCCGCGCCGACGGAGGGGAACATGTTGTCTTGTATTCGGCGCACGAAAGGAATAAGCATGATTACTGTGATGAATGTGAAGGCCTCCGAGGGCGGGATGCCCTGGGAGGACGGGTGGTATTGCGTGACGGTGCTGGGGGCTCCCCTTGAGACCGCACGCCCGCTCTACGTGATGAACCCGGACGGCACGATGACCACGCTGCGACTGACCGCGGCGGAGGAGGCCGCGCTGGAGCAGCTCGACCCCAACGAACGCGACTACACCCCCTTGGCGGATACCGCCGCCGAGGAGGCCGTGGTGGAGCTCGTTCGGGTGGCGGATGGCCGCGAGGCCGCCCGCGAGGTGCTCTTCGCGGAGCCGGCGGACGCCTTCGCGGGGTCCCTGCCGGAGTCCGCCGAGCAGTGCTGGACCGAGGTCCGGGCCCTGGACCGGGAGCTGGCGGCCACGATGGAGGCGACCGCGCATTGGCCGCGGGCCCCGCGTGAACGTCGGCTGGCCTTGCGCGAGGCGCGGATCCGGGCCTTGCTGACCCAAGCGGCGAACCTGGGCGACCTGCCCGCGCAGGAGCGTCTGGGCCGCGAGGCCTTCGAGGCCGGGGACGACGCGGAGGCCCTGCGTTGGCTCGCCGACTTGACGCAACAGAGCGCCCTCGCGCGGAGCGTGCTGGCGGTGATGGGACTGGAAGGGTGCCTGCCCGAGGACATGGCCGTCCCCGAGGTCTCGGCGGGGTCTCCCTGGCCGCTGGCGCAACCGACGTTGCGGGCCTTCCTCCGCTGCCGCGAGGGACTGACCTGGGCCGACCTTGCGCCGCGGGCTCGGTCGTTCGACCTGGCCGTGAGGCGGCGTCAACGCGCCGTGGGGCTGCTCCGTGAGGCCGCCGAGGCGGGCTACGCCTACGCGCAGTTCCGCCTGGCGCGCCTCCTCGGCGGCGGCCTTGGTGAGGACCTCGTGGCCGCGGACGAAGCGCGGCGTTGGCTCCGCGCGGCGGCCTTGGGCGGTTGCCGCGAGGCGGCCAAGGCCCTCGAGACCGAGTAACCAACCATCCAACCTGCGGCACGCGCAAGCGTGCCGCAGGTTTTTTTTATACTGGAGTTTTGACCGCAAAGACGCAACTGTGGGGCGCGAACCGCTTCGGGCTCCATCGGTCGCTCTGCGGCTTCGCCGCTGACCGCGACCGCCGCCCTCCGTTTCGCGCCTTATCGTTTTCCCGGGTTTTTACCCGTCGCCCCGCAGGGGCGTTCCGTTTTCCGTTTTCCGTTCTCCGTTCTCCGGGGCGTGCGCAAACCGCCCTCATGCAGTATTGTTTTTAATGTGATACCATAATAGGCGTATTCAACAGGAGAGCATGACATGGCAAAGATTCTGATCAAGTTGCCGGCGGTGTGTTGCGGGACGTGTCAACACTGGACCGGCGGACGTGAAATCGTGGAGTTTGGACGGCGGTTGGCGTGTGAGGATGGTGTGCATCCTTGCCCGTGGCGGCGGTCTGGCTCGCATGCGCGGTCGCGGCCGCAGTGCATGGGCAATCAATACAAGCCGTGGTTCGGACTGCCCTCGTAAGGGGCTCTCGAAGACCCTTCGGGGTTGCACTTTTACTGTATGCGTTTTGACGGAGGTCGTATGAAAAGCGGTCGTTTGGTTACGTTGTTTGTTGTTTGCCTTGGGACTCTTCTCTTCGCAGGGGACGTCTCTGCCGCATCTCGCGGTGGACAGGACGCGGCGGTGGTCGCGCAGTATCGCGCGGCCGCGGAACAGGGGGATGCGGAGGCGCAATTCGCCCTCGGCATTTGCCATTACGTTGGCCAAGGCGTGGGACAATCCTATTCGGAGGCGGCAAAGTGGTACCGTAAGGCCGCGGAGCAGGGCCTCGCCAAAGCGCAACACAACTTGGGTGTGTGCTATGAGAACGGTCAAGGCGTGGGGCAATCCTATGAAGAGGCGGCCAAATGGTACCGTAAGGCCGCGGAGCAGGGAATTGCGCCAGCGCAGTACAACCTCGGATTGTTCTATGACCGTGGCCAAGGCGTGATGCAATCCTATGAAGAGGCGGCGAAGTGGTATCGCAAAGCCGCGGAACAAGGGGACGCCCGGGCGCAATGCGATTTGGGAATCTACTATGGCTCCGGCAAAGGGGTGGGGCAGTCCTATGCGGAATCCGCCAAGTGGCTCCTCAAGGCCGCGGAACAAGGGGTGCCTTTGGCGCAATGCAACCTGGGCGGCTATTATTACACCGGTCAAGGCGTGGCGCAGTCCTATGTGGAGGCCACCAAGTGGTTCCGTAGGGCCGCAGAGCAAGGGGATGCCTTTGCGCAATTTAACCTCGCCCTGTGTTACCTTTCCGGCAAGGGCGTGGAGCAATCCGTCGCAAAGGCCAAGTTTTGGTTGCGTCAGGCCGCCATGCAGGGGGACCGAGAGGCCGCGCGCGTGCTGAGAGACTTGGAGTCCAAGGAATAAAGGGGCGGCTGCTGCCGCCCCGGAGAACGGAAAACAGAGTCGCCCCTGCGGGGACGTTTCAAGAAGGCGGAAGAAACGCAAGGGATGGGCACGGTAGAGAGGCCCACAGGCCCGAACGGAGAAGTTGTCGCAGGAGACCTTCGGTTACGACGAGGAGAGCCTGCGGCAGTACTTCCCCATGGAGCGCGTGCTGGAGGGCCTGTTCGGTCTCATCGAGGACCTCTTCGGCGTGCGCATCGAGCGGCAGAAGGGCGCGTTGCACGCGTGGCACAAGGATGTGCGCTTCTACCGCATCTTCGAGGGCGAGGCGCTCATCGCGGGCCTCTACGTCGACCCCTATGCCCGCCCGGGCACGAAGAACGGCGGCGCCTGGATGAACGAAATCCGCGGACGCGACTTCGAGACGCGTGAGCAACTGCCCATCGCGGTGGTCTGCTGTAACCAGAAGCCGCCGCGCGGCAAGGCCCCCGCCACGATGAGTTTCTATGAGATCGCCACGCTCTTCCACGAGGTGGGCCACGCCCTGCAGGAGACCCTGACGCGTGTGGATTCGGCCACCTGCGCGGGCATCAGCAACGTGGAGTGGGACGCGGTGGAGATCGCCTCGCAGTTCCTGGAACAGTTCCCCTACGAGCCGACCCTCCTGCGCGGACTCTCCTGCCATGTGGAGACGGGCAAGCCCTTGCCGGCGGACCTCGCCAAGCGGGTCGTCGCCAAGCGCACCTATCGCGCGGGCTCGGCCTTGGTGCGGCAACTGCTCTTCGCCGAGACGGACCTCGCGCTCCATGCCAAGGGCTTCCCGCGCAAGGGCGACACGCCGTTGGCGCTCATGCGCCGCCAGGCCAAGCGCCTCCTGCCCACCGCGTTGCACGAGGACGACCGCTTCCTCAACGCCTTCACCCACATCTTCGCGGGCGGCTACGCGGCGGGGTACTACTCCTACAAGTGGAGCGAGACCCTCTCCGCGGACATCTATATGCGTTTCCGCGGGGCCACCGCCGCCCAGCGCCGCAAACTGGGCCGCCGCGTGCGCGAGACGCTCTTCGCCCTGGGCGGCTCCCGTCCCGCCGCGGAGGTCTTCCGCGACCTGATGGGTCGCGACCCCGACGCCACCGCCATCCTCAAGCTCGAGGGGTTGGTGGAGTAAGGCGAAGGGTGGGGCGCCCCGCGTGGGCGCCCGCTTCTCCTGATGTTTAAGGAAGAGCAATCGCCGGTCGCCGAGTTCCGCGGCTATCGCGTGCGGACCTTTCGGCAGTTGCGCGCCAACCTGGCCGAGCGCACCCTGCAAGGGCGCGTCATCCACTTCGTGCCGTGGAAAGGCGTGGCGGGGGTCTTCATCCCCGCGCAGGAATATCCCGCCGATGCCGCGGCGCTGGAGGAGGCTTGGGTCGCCGCCGGTTCGCCGCCCGTTCACCTGCCGGGACCCGGTGAGACGTTGCTCTTTGGACGCGTCCTGCCCGTGCGGACGATGCCCTTCGCCGGCTATGACGACCTGGTGGAGGAGTCGGACGCGCTGTGCGTGGCCTGCAAACGCGCGCCGGACCCCGAGGACGTGGCCGGACGCGTCGAGGCCTACCGCCGCGCGACCCTGCTGGCACGCGCCAACGCCCTGTTGGAAGGGTGGGGGGACCGTCTGACGCGCCGCCCCGCGGACCTGCTTGTCTGGCCGCGTCTCAAGCATCGGACCCTCGGCCAATGCATGCGTTCCGGCGAGATCCGCCTCAACCCCCGCCTCGCCGACTGGCCCGAGACCATCCTCGAAGAGACCCTCGCCCACGAGGTCACCCACCTCACCCACTTCAACCACGCCCCCGCCTTCTGGCGCACCCTCTCCACCCTCCTCCCCGACTGGCTCCCCCGCTCCCTCGTCCACTACTTGTGATTGTGGAAGTTTGGAAGTGTGGAGGCTTGGAAGTTTGGTATGGCCTCACGCTGCACGGCACCCGTAAAGACGCTGAAGGCCCGCAAAGGACACAAAGTCTGCCAGAATGGGGAACCGCAGATGGTTCCTTTGCTTCGCTAGAAAGGCCTTCGGTGACACAGATTAGCGCAGGTTAGGGGCATGCTCCCGCACGCCGATTGATGGGGTGTGGCCTTGTCCGTCGCGCGAAAGGTTATTCTTGAAATCCTGCCTCTCTTAAGGGGGCTGAGAGGAATCTTGAGGGGGCTTTCTGAGACCCTATAGTGGTCCGAGGTCAACCACTATAGTGGTCGAGGGTGAGACCCTATAGGGGTCGGGGTCGGACCCTTATAGGGGTCGCGCGGGAGGGTTTTGGGGTGGGGGAGAGCCAGCCCGGCTTTGGGTGTTTTTCCGATGAGGGTGGATGGCGTGGGGGCAAAAAAAACGGCCGCCCGATGGGCGGCCGCGTGGAGTTGTGGAGGGAGGAAAGCAATCTTAGTCGAGGTAGAAGACTTCGTCGCCCTTCTGGATGGGCTCTTGCTTCCAATCGGCGGGGATGTCGCAGACGATGGCGCTCTGATCCTTGACGAGGGTGCGGACCTTGATCTTGCCAACGATGGCATCAGCCTTGCCGGGGCGGCGGACGTAGAAGTCGATCTCGGGGAGAGGACGATCGCCGGCTTCGCCGATGAGCTCGGTGAGGGCCTCGGGGGTGAGCTTGACGATGGCGGAGTTGTAGAGGTTGTCGGCGCGGACGATGGTGCCCTTGACGCCGGCGGTAACGTTGGCGATGGCGGCGACGTCGTTGGCGTTGGCATTGGCGCCCAGGCCGCTCTGGGCGATCATCGCGATGGTCTTCTTGAGGTTTTCGACCTCATCGGCGAGGGTGTCGCGCTCTTCGGTGACGGCATCGAGGTCGCCCTGGAGGACGCTCTTTTCCTCTTCGAGGGAGGCAATCTGCTGGTCGCGGTCGGCGACTTGGCCTTCGAGGTTGGCCTTGTCGGCTTCGAGGCCGGAGATGGTGTTGTCGCGGTCGATGATGGTCTGGGCGCGCTGGCGGGACTCTTCCTTGAGGGTGTGGATCTGCGGGACGAGCGCTTCGTATTCCTCGCGGAGGGCGGTGAGTTGGCCGCGGACCTTGGTGTAGTAGTCGCGCTGGGCTTCGGACTTGCTTACGATTTCGTTGAGGGCGACGTCCATCTTGGAGCCTTCTTTGACGGCTTCGCCACGAGCGTTGAGCTTGGCCTTCTTCTCGGCATCCAGGACGTAGACTTCTTCGAGGTCCTTGGGTTCGGGGCCCTTGTAGAACTCGGGGGTGGACTCGTATTCGATGTGGTATCCGCCTTCGCCTTCGGTCCAGAAGCTGCGGACTTCGAGATCGGTGAGGGCCTTGCCCGCGTGCTCGGCATCGGTGCTTTCCATATCGATGACGGGCATCTCGGCGAGCGCGGCCTTGTCGTCTTCGGTCTGCTCGGGTTGGGCGCCTTCGAGGGTCTTTGCAATCTCGATGGTGAACGATTCAAAGCGGTCGTTACGGTCTTTGAGCAACTCGCGTTTGCCGTAGAGCGCGTAGGTGAACCAGAATGCGACCCCGTTGAGGACGAGGGTCAAGATGACCAGGATACGCAGCAGAATGTTCATGTCTGTTCCTCGATGTGTCGATTGCAATCTCTCACAACACCCTTTAGTTTAGCGGAATGTCGGCGCGGTTGCAAGAGAGAAATGCAAGTCGGTGGAAAATTGTTTCGTTTCCGGGTCAGAGGAGGGTGTTGTCGATGAGGCGGAGGCCATCTTTTCGGGCGGCGAGAAGGAGCGCGGAAGCGCCTGGGAGAACGGTTTGGATGGGGATGAGGGTCTCCGCGTCGATGACGGTGGCGTAGTCCGGGGCCCAGCCTGCGGCGGTGAGGGTTTCCTTCGCGGCGGCCTCGATTTTGGCGGCGTCGCGCTCACCCGCCGCGACGGCGTCCTGGGCTTGGCGGACGGCGCGGGAGAGGCAGAGTGCGGTGGCGCGGTTCTCGGGGGTGAGGTAGGCGTTGCGCGAGGAGAGGGCGAGGCCGTCGGTGTCGCGGACGATGGGGGCGCGGACGATTTCGATGGGGAAGTTGAGGTCGCGGACCATGCGACGGATGACGGCGACCTGCTGGAAATCCTTCTGGCCGAAGACGGCGATGTCGGGCTGGACGATGTTGAAGAGCTTGGCGACAACGGTGCAGACGCCGCGGAAGTGGGTGGGGCGCTGGGCGCCTTCGAGGGTCTTGGCGAGGAGGGTTTCCTCGACCCAGGCGGAGTGGTCCTGCGCGTAGAGGTCGGTGGGGTGGGGGAGGAAGACGGCGTCGGCGCCTTCGGCCTGACAGAGGGCGAGGTCGTCCTGCTCACGGCGGGGATAGGCGTCGTAGTCTTCGTTGGGGGCGAATTGGGTGGGATTGACGAAGATGGAGACGACGACGCGGTCGCAGCGCTCCTTGGCAAGGCGGATGAGGGAGAGGTGGCCCTGGTGGAGGCAGCCCATGGTGGGGACGAGGCCGATGACGCGGCCGAGGCGTTTCTCGGCGGCGCACCAGGCGTGGAGTTCGGTGGGACTGTGGAAGGTATCCATGGCGATTAGATTGGCTGATTGGTGGGTGTTCAGTGGAGGCGGGCGCCGTTGGGGAGGGCGGCGGTGGGGCGCAAGAGGGCAAGCGTGCCATCGGGGCCCTGCGCGGCGAGAATCATGCCCTCGGAAACGCCGAAACGCATCTTGCGGGGGGCGAGGTTGGCGACCATAAGGACCTGGGTGCCGACGAGGGTCTCGGGCGGGCAGTGCTTCTTGATGCCGGCGAAGACGGTGCGGGGCTTGGCTTCGCCGACATCGAGGGTCAGGCGCAGGAGCTTGTCGGATTCCGGGACGGGCTCTGCGGTGAGGACGGTAGCGAGGCGGAGGTCGACCTTGGCGAGGTCATCGATAGTGATGGTCTCGGCGGGGGGCTCGGGGAAGGCGTTGGAGGCGGGGGCCTGGGTGAGCTGGCGGACGCCCTTCTTGATGTCCTTCTCGGAGAGTTTGGGGGCGGGCTTGGCGGCGGACTGGGCCTTGGTCTCGGCGACCATGGCTTCGACGGCCTTGGGGTCGATGCGTGCGGCGAGGTGCTCGTAGGGGGCGATGGCGCGGTCCTCGAGGTCGAGGGCGGCATCGGCGAAGGTGTAGGGCTCCTCGCCGAAGAGGGCCTCGACCTTGGCGGCGTAGGCCGGGAGGATGGGCTTGAGGGCGATGGCCATGAGGCGGAAGAGGTTGAGGGTGCCGGTGAGGACGGCGCGGGTGGCCTCGGGGTCTTCCTTGACGAGCTTCCAGGGCATCTTGGCATCGAAGAGCTGGTTGGCCTTGTCGGCCCACTCGCGGACGATGACCATGGCGCGGCAGAAGTCGCGGCGCTCGTAGGCCTCGCAGAGCTCGGGGAGCTGGGCGCGGCAGGCGGCGAGGAGGTCGCGGCTCTCGGGGTCCATGGTGCCGAGGCGGCCGCCGCAGTTCTTGTTGAGCATCTGGGCGCCGCGGGAGGCGAGGTTGGTGATCTTGCCGACGAGGTCGGAGTTGACGCGGCCGACGAAGTCCTTGAGGTCAAGGTTCATGTCGTCGACGGTGCCGTTGAGCTTGCAGGCATAGTAGAAGCGGAGAGCCTGGGCGGGGAGGTGCCTGAGGTAGGTGGCGGCGGAGATGAAGGTTCCCTCGCTCTTGGACATCTTGGCGCCGTTGACCATCAGGAAGCCGTGGACGAAGACCTGCGTGGGCGTGCGGTAGCCGGCATTCTCAAGCTCGGAGGGCCAGAAGAGGCAGTGGAAGCGGACGATGTCCTTGCCGATGAAGTGGTAAATCTCGGCCTTGGGGTCTTGCCACCAGTCCTCGAGGGTTTGGCCACGTTCCTTGGCCCAGGCCCAGAGGGTGGCCATGTAGCCGATGGGGGCGTCGAGCCAGACGTAGAAATACTTGTCGTCGTAGCCGGGGATTTTGAAGCCGAAGTAGGGGGCGTCGCGGGAGATGTTCCAGCCGCGGAGGGGTTCGTTGAACCACTCGAGGAGCTTGTCGGCGGTGCCCTTGTCGGTGTGGTCGGGGAGCCACTGCTTGAGGAAGTCGCGGCAGGGCTCGAGCTCGACGAAGAGTTGCTCGCTCTGGCGCATGACGGGGGTGCCGCCGCAGATGGCGCAGTGGGGGTCCTTGAGGTCGGTGGTGTTGTAGGTGGCGCCGCAGACCGAGCAGTTGTCGCCGTCGCGGTCGGGCGTGCCGCAGCGGGGGCAGGTGCCCTTGACGAAGCGGTCTGGCAGGAACATCCCGCAGTGCTCGCAGTAGAGCTGGTTGACGGGGCGGGAGGAGATGAGGCCGCGCTCCTTGAGGCGTAGGTAAATCTGCTCGGAGAGGATGCGGTTTTCCTCGCAGTTGGTGGAGCCGTAGCGGTCGAAGCCCATCTCGAAGGCGCCGAACTCCTTCACGCGGGCTTCGTAGGAACGGGCGATGACGGCCTCGGGCGTGGTGCCCTCTTGGCGGGCGCGGATCATGATGGGCGTGCCGTGGGTGTCGTCGGCGCAGACGTAGACCACGTCGTGGCCCATCATGCGCTGGTAGCGCGCCCAGAAGTCGGTCTGCAAATATTCCACCATGTGGCCCAGGTGGAGCGCGCCGTTCGCATACGGCAACGCACTCGTCACGATGATTTTCCGCTTGTCCATAGTCAGTCTTCGCTTTCCTTTAGGGCAGGTTGGGCACGTCGCAGACGTGCCGGGGGTGCAGGGAGAACGTCTCCCTGCCGGGGTGTGGGGCGGCGCCCCACGGCATTCCCTGCCTTTCCTTTTCCATTCTTCTGTTCTCTTATTTAGCAAGCATCAAAGTGCCCTGCGCCTTGCGGCTGGCCTCGGCGGCGAAGGCGATACGGTGGCTTTCCAACGAGGCCTCGAAGATGGCCGGGAAGGTCGCGGGGTCGCCCTCGGTGAGCAGACGCACGAGCTCGTCCATCAAGCCGTAGTCGCCGCCGCCGTGGCCGGAACCCTGCGCCAGACCGGCCTCCAGAACGCTGTCCCAGAGTTCGGTGGTGCGCGTGTCAAAGTGGTGGATGGTGAGCGTGCGGCCATCGCCGACGATCTCGCCGCGCGTGCCGAAGATCTTGGTCTTGCGGCCGCCGGCGTAGGTGAAGCTCTCCATCTGGTGCGCCACGGTCACGCCGCCCTCGAACCGCAGGTTCACCACCTGGTGATCCACGGCGTCGTTGTCGCACGCATAGACGCAACGACCGTAGGGGCCCTCGCGGAGCATCTTTTCCATTGCCGCGTCGGACTTGTCCACGAAGGGATAGCGCCAGTCCTGACGCTCCAAGTAAATCTTGCGCGCCGAGAAGGGGCACTTGCGCTCGATGGCCGCCGGACAATCCAGGCAACGGTCCGCCGCCCCCTCGGGCCGGTGCGCCGCGTTGAAGAGGGAGGTCTCGCCGAAACTCGACACGCCCGTGCACTTGCGCCCGCCCAGCCACCAGACAAACTGGTCGAAGTCGTGGCAGCACTTTTGCAGAATCATCGGCGTGGAACGCTCGGTGTTGCCCCAGTTGCCGCGGCAGAAACTGTGCGCCGCGTGCATGTAGCCCACCTGCTCCAAGTGCTGAATGCTCACCACATCGCCGATCGCACCTGCCGCGATGAGGTCGTGAATCTTGCGGAAATAGACCGTGTAGCGCAGTACATGGCCCACCATCACCAGACGGTCGCCCTTCTCGCGCACCTTCGCGGCCAACTCCTCGCACGAGGCCCAACGCCGCGCCATCGGCTTTTCCAGCAACAAATGATAACCCAAATCCAGACACGCCAGCGCCGGCTCCAGGTGGATTGCGTCCGGCATCGAGATGACCATCACGTCGCAATCCGGCTTCGCCGCCACCGCCTCCGTCCAATCGCCCCACATCGCTGTGGCCGGCAGATTGTGGGCCTTTGCCACCGCCTGCGCCGCGGCCGGGTTGATGTCCGCCACGCCCACCACGCGAGCCTTGTCTGGATACGCCGCCGCGTACGAGGCGTACGTCCTGCCGCGGTCCCCCGCGCCCAAAATGACCAAACGAATCGGTGCCTTCATCCTCTGTGCCTCCGAAAAACGATTTCCATTATTGTAGCACACACGCCGGTTCCGCGCTTTTGGTATTCTAGAAGGGTAAAGGAGTGAAGTATGATTTACGTTGCATATATCCCAAGAACGCGGCTAGGGAACTGGTTGTTTCAGATTGGGGCGGCGTTGACCACTGGTCAAGAGGTTGCCTTTTGGTGTCAGGGGAGCGAGGAGGCGAAACGTTACATCGAGGCGCGGATTAAACCTCTGCTTCCGAACTTGAAGTTGGTTCTTGACGTGCCGCCGGGGACACCGGTCTGGAAGCAACAGGGAGAGCCAGCTCCTTTGCCGCCGGAGTTGCGTGAAGGCGACTGGATTTTGGAGGGGCTTTTCCAGAACCTCCGCTATCTTGAGCCGAACGACGAGCCTGTTATGCTCGGGGGGGGGCAGGGTAACGGTGGACCTGAAGAGTCAGGGCTCCCTGCGGGCCTTGCTTACCGTGCCGCCTGAGCGTGAGACCTATCTTCGCGGCAAGTATCCTTGCCTTGACACGGCGTGTTGTGTGGGTATCTCGGTACGCCGTGGGGACTACCTTAAAATCGAGCATTGGCTCCCCTTCGTGGGCGAGGATTTCTTGCGGCGCTCGGTACAGCTCTTTGGGGGCGCGACGGCCTTCCTTATCGGAAGCGATGATTTGCCGTGGTGTCGACGTTTCTTTACGCCAGAGCGCTTCCCTGGGCGGACCTTTGCCTTTTTGGAGGAGAGCCCGGCGGATCAACTTTATGGGTTTGCGCTCTGTCGCCACAATGTCATCAGCAACAGCACCTTCTCGTGGTGGGCCGCTTGGATGAACTGTCATCCGGATAAAATCGTTGTTGCGCCGATGTACTGGACGGGCTTCAAGTCCAAAGGACGGCGGAGTGGCGGTTACGATGGTTTGCATGTGTGCTCGCCGCAGACGTTACGCATCGAGAACCCTTACACTTTCCGGCAGTGGGTGAAGGCGGTCTGCCAGTATCTCCTGGCCGGGCTTTCCGAGCATACGGCGGGATTGCGTGCGCGGTTAGGGAAGGCGCGCAAGTTTTCCATCAATTGCAAAGACTAATCACTATGCAGGGTTAGGCGCGAGCGTCTGTCACGAAGGTGCACGAAGACAAACTGCGTTGGAAACCGCCGATTACGCAGATTAAAACCGATTAGGGGCCGGCTACCGCCGGCAGGACGCATAATTGGAAGTTTAGAAGCTTGGAGGCTTGGCGGCGATCTACCCGTCGCCCACAAGGGCGTCTCCAATCAGCTAATCAGCCGATCGGCGGCGGTGCCGGTGAGGCGGCGGGTTTTGCCATCGAAGGAAAGACCGATGAGGTGGACCTCCTTGCCGCTGTGGCGATAAGGCTCGGCGTAGCCTTTTTCTTTGATTTGGTCGATGGCCTCTTGAGGTGTGCCATCGACCTTGAGTTCAAACACGAAGACGCGTTCGGGGGTCTCGGCGACCAAATCTGCGCGACCATGGGTCTGCCGGTCTTCGGCGGTCACACGGAAGAAGCCACTGGAGGTCAGCAGAACGTAGAGAATACGCTGGAAGGAGAATTCCTGCACGCTGTTCTCTTTGGGGCCGTAGGTGAGATGTGCATAGAGGTCGGAGAGGTTACCAAAGAAGGCGTCGAAGTTGGCCTGCTTCAAGGCGCGACAGGTGGCGTTGCGGTACTGGTCACCATTTTTCTCGGCGAATTTCTGAACGAGCTGGGAGTTGAGAGCACGGCGGACCTCCTCGTCCGGGATACCGAGGGTGAAGACGCCGTCTTGGAAATCTTTGATGGTGAGGTAACCGCCTTGGTAGAGCATGGCGATGGGACGGATGTTCTCCAGCCCACAAACATCCAAATCCTCCTCGGAGATATCCTCGACGTTCTCGTAGTCCAGCTCAGCGAGTTGATTGTTCTTGAAGTAGTTGATGACGGTGGAAGTCTGGCCGGTGGCAATCCAGGTGCCGGTGAAACGACGCTTCAATGCGCCGAGGATTTGCCCAATGGCAAAGGGATTGTAGACTTTCTCCTCGCAATCCGGAGAGAAACGGTAGCCGTTGTACCACCAGCGGAGTTTTTCACGGTAATCCTCGTAGGAAAGGCCCATGACCTCGGCGTGGCGGTGCAACGTCTTGCTGAAGTTGGCCCCCAGCTCCTCATCAGTGTAGCCAAGAAGTGTGGCATAGCGCTCGTCCATCGTCAAATCGGTGAGGTTGTTGAGGGCCGAGAAGACGGAGAGTTGCGTGAACCGCGTCACGCCGGTCATCATCATGAAGCGGATGTTGCTGACGTTGTTCTTGATTTCACCGTAAAAGGCGGAAAGTTTGGCGCGGATGGCCGTAGCCTTCGCGATGTCGGCTAGCGCATGGCCAACAGGCGCGTCGTACTCGTCGATAAGAATAACCACGGGCTTGCCGCGCTCCCGAGCGAGGGCCTTGATCGCGCGTGAGAAGTTGTCGTTCGGGGCAAGGGTGGGATTATAAGTGACCTTGGCATCCTCAATCACTTCTTGGACACGTGCCACAAAACCAGCCTGAAAGGCCTCAACGGTCGTTACATCCATCGTGCCGAAGTTGAAATGGAGAACGGGATACGATTCCCAGTCGTAGTCCATCTTGTCGATGGCCAGGCCCTTGAAGAGCTCGCGCTCGCCGCGGAAGAGACACTCCAAGGTAGAAAGCATGAGGGACTTGCCGAAACGCCGTGGACGCGAAATGAAGAAGAAGGAGTCCATCCCACGCGTGACGAGCGGATAGAGCAATGCGGTCTTGTCCACATAACGATATCCATCCTTCCGCATATTACGGAAGTCATAGGTCCCTTGCGCAATTTTCTCTTCTTCCATGGTTCAACTCCTGGCTTACAGTATAGCAAAAGGTGGAGGCTTGGAAGTTTAGAGGCTTGGATGCTTGGTTTTGTTGGTGGGGCGCCGCCTCACACCTCATTGACAGAAGTGGACGAAGAAAAAGCCCCGCGGGGCGGGGCTTCTTGGGAATGGACGGGAGCTTAGGCCACGCGGCGGCGGAGGGCCACGCCGGCCACGCCAAGCGCCAGCAACGCCAACGCCGTCGGCTCGGGGATGGCCTGAGCAATCGCATTTCCGACCTCGTCGTAGGTCATCCCATTGACGTACGCGATGTCCATCGACCACTGGCTGCCAGCGGGAAGGACGTTGTTGTTATTACGCTGCATACCCCACGTGATGGCGGAAATCACATCCGTGTCCACGGAGATGGAGCCCAAGAGCCGGCCATCGTAGTAGTAGCTCAACACACCGTTGTCGCCGGTGATGGCGACCTCGTGAGTACCGTTCGTGATTATGGGGGCGTTTTCGACGCTGATATTCGTCCCGCCAACGGTCTTTTGGGAACCATTAATCAGGACACGCCACGGGCTTCCGAGGTTGCCGTTGTTATTATTGTTGGTCCCGGAGGAGACACCTAGGAGCACTGGCTAGTTGTCTTTGATGGCATCAGCGTTCCCGATAGTGACGTTGGCTAGGACGGTCCACTTGGAACCGAAGTTAATGCCCTGATAACGGTCAGCGGAATCATACGTGCCGATGGAGGCCGTAACCATCGACTTTCGGGAGGTAAGCCCAATTGAGGCCCGCCGCCTGGGCGGTGCCGAGGGTGAGGGCGGCGAGGGCCGCGGTGAAGAAAATGCGTTTCATTGTGTGTCGTCTCCTTGTGGCAGGATTGCCAAAGAACACTAGAATGCTAGCATAACCAACGGGGGGCAAGTGTTATTTGGCGTGTAACAATCAAACCTAGGCGCCTTTTACTTCACGCCTTTGGTGCCTTTCTAAAAAGCGAGCTTATTTTTAGGAAGGATGGGGTGCCAAGCGTGTTCTTCCGGAGAAGGGGAGGGAGCGTGTTACCAAATGACAGGTCTGGAAGATGGCGTATCTTGCGCAAAGGGATTGGATTATCTGTGATTTAGGGAAGGCGAATGACAGGTCTTGGGCAAGGGTGCGCGCGGTGTGTTTGCATCGCAGAGTGACCGGGGATGACCCGGTGTGATGTTCCTCCCTTATATATAAGGTATAAGGTTGAGGTGGGTGCTCCGGCGGGATTATTTCCCTCGAAGGCACAGGCGCTCTAGCAGAGCGCCCGGCTGATTAGCTGATTGGAAAATGAGGCGCAGCGTTCGGTCTCATCGCCGCCAAGGGCGGCAGGTCGGGTTCCAACCTCCGGGGCTCCTCCAAGCCTCTAAGCCTCCAAACTTCCAAGCTTCCTTAGGACGTGATGTCTTCTGGGGTGAGGTTGGCGAGGGCAAGGAGGGCGTGGAACTTGCCTTTGCGGGCGAGGAGGTCGGCGGGGGTGCCGGATTCGACGATCCGGCCGTCTTCGAGGTAGCAGATTTGCGTGGCGTGGCGAATGGTGGTGAGGCGATGGGCGATGATGAGCGTGGTGCGGCCGGCGGAGAGTCGGGCGAGGGCTTCCTGGACGGCGGCTTCGGCGAAGGTGTCGAGGGCGGAGGTGGCTTCGTCGAGGATGAGGATGGGGGGATTTTTGAGGAAGACGCGGGCGATGGCGAGGCGTTGGGCCTGGCCGCCGGAGAGGCGGAGGCCGTGTTCGCCGACGGGGGTGTCGAGGCCTTCGGAGCGGGCGCGGATGGCGGGGGCGAGGTTGGCGGATTCGAGGGCGGCCCAGAGTTCGGCGTCAGTGGCGCCGGGTCGGCCGAGGAGGAGGTTGTCGCGGACGGTGCCATCGAAGAGGAAGGGGCGTTGGGCGACGATGCCGATGGCGGCGCGGAGGTCGCGTTTGGGGATGGTGGCGGTGTCGCGGCCGTCGAGGAGGATGCGGCCGGCGGTGGGGGCGTAGAAGCGGGGAATGAGGGCGGCGAGGGTGGATTTGCCGCCGCCGCTGGGGCCGACGAGGGCGCAGACGCTACCGGCGGGAAGGGTGAGCGCGGGGATATCGAGGACGTCGCGGGCGGCGCCGGGGTAGCGGAAGCGGAGGTTCTCGAGGCGGATTTCGCCGCGGACGGGGCCGAGGGGAGCGGCGTCGTCGGCGGGGTCGTCCTCGGGGGGCTGGGCGACGAATTCCTGGAAGCGGCGGAAGCCGACGAGGCCCTGTTGGAAGAGGTCGAGGAAGCCGACGATGCGGAGCATGGGGGCGGTGACGTAGCGGGAGTACATGAAGAAGGCGAAGACTTGGGCGAGGGTGGCGGAGTCGCGGGCGACGAGCCAGGCGCCGAGGGCGATGTAGAGGAGGGAGTAGCCTTCGAGGAGGAGCTGGGTGCCGGAGAAGAGGGGAGCGTAGAGGGCGGAGACCTTCTCGAAGGAGCGGCGGAAGCGGGCGTTGGCGTGGCGGAAGGCGCGGCGGGCGCGGGCCTCGCCGGTGAAGCTCTTGATTTCGCGGATGCCCTGGACGGCGTTCTCGACGTGGGCAGCGAAGGCGGCGGCCTCGTGGCGGTTCTCGCGCCAGACTTGGTGGATACGCTTTTGGAAGCAGCCGGCAAAGAAGAGGATAAAGGGGACGGGGATGAGCGTGAAGGCCGCGAGCGTGGGGTTAATCCAGAACATGAAGGCGAAAGCGCCAATGAGCGTGAGAGAGATTTCGAGGAGGGCCTCGGGGAGGAGGTGGGCAGTGGAGCCAACCATGCGGAGATCGGAGGTGACGCGGCTGAGGACCTCGCCGGTCTTGGTGCGGTCGAAGAAGGCGAAGGGGAGGCGCTGGAGGTGGTCAAAGAAGTCGGCACGCAGGGCGGCTTCGATACGGAATCCCAGCCACTGTCCGCAAATGGTGCCGCACCATTCCAGCGCCGCCGCGCCCACGGCCAACAAGGCAAAGAGCAACGCACACCAACCCGTGGCGCGCAAATCCCCCGCCGGCAGACTGACCTGAAAGACGTGGAGGGCGACGGCCGGAATAAGCAGACGAGCCCCTGCCCGCGCGACCACCGTCGTCAAATCCAACGCCAGGAGCTTCCCCTGCGCGCGGTAGTAACCGCAAACCGTCCGCAACCATTGGAACACTGTCTTCATGCTTGGCCTTTCTTGCTCAATCGGCGTGCAATCATAGCATATTCTTGCGCAATTTGTTTGCCTAGGCTTATATATTTTTCTTGTAAGCATTCTGTATTTAACTGCGAAATGCATTGATTTGGCGTGTAATACTACTAATTAGTCGCATATAACTATTTTCTTGACAGTGCTTGAATGAGGGTGTATTATATGGGTGTTTATTTGACATCGCTAAGGATTTGCCGAAGCCATGAACGAGATTTTCCTACTGCCGGAGGACCGGTGCGAGCTTCTGAAGCGTCTTTCAGAGAAGCGCTCCGCCCCGCACGGCGATATGCTTTCCCTGCTGAGCCGGCCGACCCCACCCGAGAAACTTCAGCGCGCCTGGGGCGAGACGATGCCAACCGATGGGCAACCTTTGATTCTCTATGTGCATGTTCCCTTCTGCGTGAGCCGGTGCGCCTTCTGTGGGTTCTATTCCCACCGCACGGACGATGCCGCGCTGGAGGCCTACACGCAACGGCTTCTTAAGGAGATCGAGCGCGAGGCCGCCCGCGGCGTCTTCACCAAGAAGCCGGTGGATGTGGTCTACTTCGGCGGCGGCACGCCGACGGCCTTGAGCGCCGACCAGCTCCGCCGCGTGATCGGGGCAATTTATCAGCACTTCAACGTCGCGCCGGACGTGGAGTTTACCATCGAAGGCCGTATCTTCGCGTTTGATGATGGGCGGGTACGGGCGTGTCTGGAGTCCGGCGCGACGCGCTTTTCCTTCGGCATCCAGAGTTTCCAGACCGAGTTGCGCAGGAGCCTCGGGCGCCGCAACAACCGCGAGGAGCTCCTGACCCGTCTGGGCGAGATCAAGGGGATGTGCGGTGACCGCATCGCGTTGGTGGCCGACCTCATCTACGGTCTGCCGAGCCAGACGCAAGAGCAGTGGATGGAAGAGAACGTCAAGACCGTCCACGACTCCGCCCTCGACGGCGTGGACCTCTACTCGCTGAAGGTCTTCCCCGGGCTGCCCTTGGCCAAACGCATGGAGAAGGAAGGATGGTGCGAGGCCGAACGCGCCGCGCGTCACGCCGCCGCCTGCGACTGGCTCGCCTCGATGGGGTGGCGGCAGCTTTCCTGCACGCACTGGGGCCGCAACGACCTGGAACGCAACCGTTACAACCACTGGGCCAAGACCGGCGCCGACATCGTGCCCTTCGGGTGCGGCGCGGGCGGCTTCATCGGCGACCGCTCCTTTATGCAGACCGGCGATCTCGAGACCTGGGGCCGGATGGTCGACGCCGGCGAGAAGCCCATCGCCACGGCGATGGCCAAGCCCGCCGACCACCGTCTGCGCACCAAGCTGACCGACCAGCTCGAGCGCGGCCTCTTCATTCCCACGGATTTCCCGGACACCGACTTCTCCCCGTTGCTGGAGAACTGGGAGCGGGCCGGTGTCTGGGCCTCTCTTCCCGCCGGCGGCTATCGCCTGACTCGTCTGGGAGAGTATTACGAGACCAAGCTGGCCTCCCTGCTCTCGGGCTTTATCTTCGCCGGGCGCGCCGGGGCCTTCGACGCGATGAAGGCCGTCGCCGGCGCCCTGAAACGCGACGTGGAGGAGAAGTAAGTGGCCGAGGTGCGCAAAGGCTTCTACTGGGACACCGAGAGCCTGATTGTCGTGGGGCTCTTCACGGCGCTGGGCAAGGCCGCCTCGCTGCTCGTGGCCCTGCTGGGCGGCGGGATGAATCCCGTGACGCTGCTGCTGAAGAACGGCATCGCGACGGCGCTGCTGGTGGTGATGGTGGCGCGCGTGCGCAAGTTCGGCGCGCTGATGCTCTACACCCTTGTGGCGCAGGTCGTCTCATTCCTGATGACCGGCGGCATCATGGTGGGCACGCTGCCGCTTTATCTGTTGGGGGCGCTGGTGGCCGATGCGCTAATCGCGCTCTGCGGCGGCTACCGCAAACTCTGGGCCGTGCTCTTGGGCGTGGCGATTTACGACGCCTTTGGCCGCCTCATCGGCCTGGCGATGTCGTTCCTGATGGCGCGCGAAAACATCGGCATGGTCGGCGTGGGCGCGGTCATTGTGGCCTTCGGTTATCTGGGGTGCCTCCTGGTGGGGCTGCCCTGCGGCGCCAAATTCGTGAAGGAGCTTCGCCATGCGGGCATTATCCGTGAGCTCTGAGGCGCTGGACATCCGCACGCGTCTGCTTCTCTCGCTGGTCGTCTCCGGCGTGAGCATCTACCTGAGCGGCACGGGGCCCCTGCTGGCGCTCGGCGCGGCGACGTTGCTCTACGTGCTTGCCTCGGGGCGTTACAAGGTCATCCTTGTCGCCTATCTCGCTGTCTGCGCCATGATGGCCCTTACGGTCGGCGTCATCCTCCTCTCCTTCAAGATCGGCGAATGGTTCGCGGCCGGCACCTCGTGGGAACAGGGCGTGGCGATGCTCAAGCCGGCCCTCCTGGGCAACTTCCACACGCCCTTCCTGCGCATGATTCCCGCGCTCAACGTGTTGCTCGCCATCGGCCTCGACTTCTCGGTGCAGCGTTTCGTGGGCGCGATGAAGAGCCTGCATCTGCCGCGCGTGGTCCTGGTGCCGCTGATGGTCTTTTGCCGCTTCGTGCCGGAGTTCATTGACGTGATTCGTCAGTTGCGCGACGCCGTGCGTATGCGCGGGTTTTCCATGAGCCTAGGCGCGGCGCTCCTCCACCCCATCCAGGCCATCCGCCTGACGTTCGTGCCGCTGACGGTGCGCACACTCCGCATGGCCGACCATCTCTCCGTGGCCGCCGAGATGAAGCGCGTGGGCTACGCCAAACGGCCCACCCAGCTCCTTGCCTTGCGCTTCCGCCGGGTCGACTTCGCGGTCCTTGCCGTGGCGGCGTGCCTCCTGGCCGCCATTTGCGCGTGGCAGGCCGCCATCCCCGCCACGCCCTACGGCCCCAGCTCCATGAAGTCCGACCAGCAACAGGAGGCCGCCCATGAGTGAGTGGATGATCGACGCCCGCGACGTGGCCTACCGCTATCCCTTCACCGAGGCGCCCGCGCTCGAAGGCATCTCATTCCGCCTGCGCAAGGGCGAGGCGATGCTCGTCACCGGCGCCAGCGGCTGCGGCAAGTCCACCCTGCTGCGCCTGCTCAATGGCCTCATCCCCAACCACTATAAAGGCACCCTCACCGGAGCGCTCCGCGTTGCCGGCGAGACCTGCCCCGTGCCGATGGAGACCCTCGCCAAACGCGTCGGCACCGTCCTTCAGAATCCCGACGAGCAGTTCTTCGCCACCTCTGTCGAGGAGGAGGTGGCCCTCACCCTCGAATGGCAGTGCCGCCCCCGCGACGAGATTCGCCGCCGCGTGGATGATGCCCTGCGCGTGCTCGACCTCACCGACTTCGCCCGCCGCTCCGTCTTCACCCTCTCCTCCGGCGAGAAGCAGAAGGCCACCCTTGCCGCCGTTCTCGCCGCCGAGGCCGACCTCGTGGTGATGGACGAGCCGACGGCCAACCTCTCCCCCGAGGCCACCGACGAACTCGCCCGCCTCATCCTCCGTCTCAAGGCCCACGGCGTCACGCTCGTCATCGTCGATCACCGCCTCTACTGGCTTCACGGCGTGCTCGACCGCCTCCTTGTCCTCGAGCGCGGCCGCGCCGTCTTCAACGCCGAGAAGATGCCCGGCGGCGAAGACCTGCTCGACCTCCTCGCCGCCCAGCCGCGCGTCGCCGAATGGGGCCTCCGCCGCGTGGACGTCTCCCGCCCCGAGCTCCCCGCCTGCGACACCTTCGGCGCCCCCGCCGTCGAGATTCGCGGCCTCACCTTCCGCCACTCCAAGAAGTCCCGCCTCATCTTCGACGGCTTCTCCGCCAACGTCCCGCGCGGTGCCGTCACCGCCATCGTCGGCGCCAACGGCGCGGGCAAGACCACCCTCGCCCGACTCCTCTGCGGACTCGCCAAACCCCAGGCCGGCGAGATCCTCCACGAAGGCCGCGCACTCCGCCGCCGCGACATCCGCGAACGCGCCGCCTTCGTCATGCAGCAGATGGACATCCAGCTCTTCATGCGCACCGTCCGCGAGGAACTCCTCTTCTCCGCGCCGCGCGCCGTCCCCCGCGCCGTCCGCGAGGCCGAGGCCGACCGCCTGCTGGCCCTCTTTGGCCTGGCGCACCTGGCCGAACGCCACCCGCAGTCCCTCTCCGGCGGCGAGAAGCAGCGCCTCGTCATCGCCTGCGCCCTCATGAAGCGCCCCTCCCTCCTTATCCTCGACGAGCCCACCAGCGGACTCGACGGCCGCAACATGCGCGTCATCGCCGCCCAGCTCGCTCAGTTTGCCCTCGATGGCGGCGCCGCCCTCCTCATCACCCACGACCTCGAGCTCCTCGAACTCGTCGCCCAATGCCAACTTCGTATTGAAGGGAAACTGCAATCGGGAGGCGAGTCTCCGCCTGTCGCCCCGTAGGGGCGTTCCGTTCTCCGTTCTCCGTTTTCCGTTCTCCCTACATCCTCATCCTCCATCACACCTCATCAAGGAGATTCCAAATGAAGACCCTCGTCGTTTACTCCACCAAGACCGGCAACACCAAGAAGGTCGCCGAAGCCATCGCCCAGGCCCTCCCCGGCGCCGAGCTTCACGATGTCAAGACCGCCCCCGCCCCCGACGCCTACGACTTCATCGCCATGGGCTTCTGGGTCGACAAGGGCGGCCCCAACAAGGAAGCCGCCGACTACATGAAGACCATCCGCGGCAAGAAGGTCTTCACCTTCTTCACCCTTGGCGCCAACCCCGACTCCATGCACGCCCGCACCTGCGCCGAGGCCGCCCCCAAGGCCTATGGCGAGGGTTGCGAGCAGGTCGCCGCCTTCTGGTGCCAGGGCGCCATCGATCCCGTCCTTATCGAGTGGATGCGCAAGATGCCCGCCGGCAATCCCCACGCGCCCACCCCCGAGGCCGAGGCCCGTTGGGCCGAAGCCGCCAAGCACCCCGACGAAACCGATCTCCAGCACGCCGCCCAGGCCGCCGCCGAGGCCCTCGCCAAGGCCCAGGCCTGAACGGAACACCGTGCGGGTCTCCAGCGCCTGCGAAACCCGAACACAAACACACCAGAAAAGGATCCCACCCTATGAGACACACCCACCTCAGCCGCACCAAGCGCCACGCGGGCTTCACACTCGTTGAGCTCTTGGTCGTCGTCGCCATCATCGCCGTCATCGGCGCCGGCGTCGCCGTCACCTACCGCTACCTCGATGAACAGGCCAAGACCTCTATGGAGATCTCCGACTGCTCCATCATCAAGAAGGCCATCTCTCAGTGGAGCGCCATCAACGACAACAACATTCCCAATGGCCTCGACTCGCTCGTCACGGACAACAATGACCTCTATTCGACCATGCCGGTCGTCTCGGGGATGGGTGGCGTGACAGAATCCGCAGACATCTCGATGGGTGTGGAAGGTCCGCTTGGCTACACCGTTTCCGTCAAAGAGGCGCCGCAGGTTGTACTCGACAATTTGGCATCAGCCGGTCTCACCACACTCTATCTTCACTTGACCGGCGCAGCCAACACCAACGGCAACGCCAACGATTCCACCTGGACAGCCGGTAGCATCTCGGTGAGGCCCGGCATGTCCATGTCCAGCGGTGCGGTCGACACTTCCAAGACCCTCAGCACGCTCAACAGTTCCACGCACGAAGCGGACGTTGAGGCTGCACAGGATATGGTTGACGATACCGGCCCTGCTGCTGGCTGGAGCGACCCAACCGTCCAGAGCGATGGCTATACCGCCCCTGACGGCAAGACGTATATGACCGAAAGCGAGTTTGTCGCGGCTCAGACCGAGGCGCAGAAGATTGTCGATGCGCAAACCTTGGACCGCCTTGCCTTCCTTTGGGGCACGAGCGGTGCCACCATGGGGGGTCAGCCTATGCCCATGAACATGGCGAACGAAATCATCACCAATTGCGGCTATGCGCCCGATGAAATCGCAGACCCCACTCAACCTGTCGAGACCGAAATCGCGAACGGCAAGAAGTGCTACCTCGTCGTCTTCGGACTGGGCCGTTTTGCCTCCATCTACAACGCCAAGTCCATCCGCATCGATGCGCCTGCCTACGGCAAGCGCAACGATCAAAGCAAGTCGGTTTATAACCGTTACTTGGTCGTTGTCAGCGTTCCGCTCGAGACTTACAGTGACATGACCGGTGCCACGCAGAAGGCGCAAGTGGTCGATGTCCTCACACCTCAGGGCTATTCTGTCGCCTCCCTCCGCGACAAGTATATCACCGATGGTGAGCGCGTCAAGGACTGACCTTCTCGCCGGGGTCCCCTGCGGGGGGCTCCAGCGACCCTTATAGGGTCTGACATGAAGGGGTGGACAGGGGCGAAAGGACCTTCCGCCGCCCTCCACCCGAACCTCCAAAGAAAGAAAACCCGATGACCACACCCACGCCCAGACGCCGCGGCTTCACCTTGGTGGAACTGTTGGTTGTGATTGCCATCCTCGCGGTGGTGGGCGCGGGTGTGGCCGTCACTTATGGCCGCAACGTCGTTGTCCAGGCCCGCCGCCAGACCACCCTCCACGAGATGGGGCAGCTCCGCGACGCCTTTGCCCGCTTCCATGCCGACAACGCGCCGCGTCTCCTCGCCGGCCTCCACGCCCCCGCCCCCAACGACAACGAAATCTTCCCCTCCGCCGCCTTTCGCGCCACCTTCCGCGAGCCGCCCGCCGAGGGCGACCGCACCTATGGCATGATTGAGTTTTTCGAGCGCTACGGCCTCTGGCCGCTCCTGCAGCCCTCCGTCTCCGAGGACGGCGAACGCTTGGAAGACGTTGACTTCATCGTCTTCGACGACCCCTCGCCTCTCACCGGCGAAGGTTGGAAGGGCCCCTATGCCGACGCCCCCAGTCGCGTTGCGTGCATCGAAGAGAACTATGGCACCCTCGTCCGCGCCGGAGAGGGTGAGAATGACCCCCTCTTCCCCCAGATCGGCACGCGCTGGGACGGCTTCTACCGCGTGCTCTACCTGGAGCATTGCGAGAACGAGGCTGACCTCACCCAGCCCATCTACCGCCGGCTCTTCCTTGTCTGCGCAGAAGACCCCGAGGCCTGGGACGAATTCACCGACGAGCTCGGCGCCCTCACCGGCAACCGCCGCCTCGGCACCGACAGCGGTCCGCTCGACCTCGCCACCGGGGCCCTCCGCCAGCGTGATGAATCCCGCGGCCTCACCTTCATCGAACTCCTCAACCTCGACATCTGGAGAAATCCGTGAACGCCCGTGGCATGACATTGGTGGAGTTGCTCGTGGTTTTAGTTATCCTGGCCGGGCTGACGGCGGCCGTGATGACCGGCGCGGCGGCGACCCGCGAGAAGGGGCGCTATGAGCAGACCGCCCGTGACGCCGAGGCGATGGCCGAGGCCCTTGCCCGTCCCGACGGGCTTTCTCTTGTCTCCGACCTCGGCTTTGTCCCCGACAATGCCAACGGCCTCTGCCTCCTCTTCGGCGCGCGCCTCCCGCATGAGACCGTGACCGAGGACCCCGAGCACCCCGGCGAGATGCTCACGAACGTTGCCGTCCATGACATCCCCGCTTGGCGTCTCCTCGAGTCCGCCCTCATCCCCGAGACGACCACGCCGCAGTACACCGCCGCCGAGATTGCCTCCGCCGCCATCGCCATCACCAATCGTTTTGAGTCCGTCTCCTTGGGTGCGGGGTGGCGCGGCCCTTACTGCGAGGGGAGGGCCCTGGACGCCGACGACTCCGACCCCAACAACCCCATCCCCTTCCTGCGGGATGGCTTCGGCGGGCTTTGGGAGTTCGATGGCGAGACGCTCGTCTCCCGCGGCCGCGACCGCCTGGACGACGCGCTTCTGCCGGACGCCGACGCCATCGACTGGCGCGACCGCGATCGCTCCTTCGCCGTCTCCGTGCCCGTGCCCACGCTCTCCCTCACCGTGAAACCCGAAAGCGATGCCGCCGTGCAGTGCCTCCACGTCTTTGTCCACCAGCCCGCGCTGACGCTGCCGACGACCGTTGGCGCCGAACCGACGGTTGGGCTGGCGTGCCGTTACTACCGTTTCGAGAACGCCGATTCCGTTCTCCTCTCCGAGGGGCTCACGTTGGGTGAGCGCATCGTCTTCGTGTTGGCCGAGACCGCCTCCGGCGCGATGGCCGCCCCGCCGCGGCGCGTGCTCCTGCGTCCCGGCGCCAACGCCGTGACCCTGCCCCTCCACACCGCCACCGCCTATCCTCTGACCTCCCCATGAAACCGAAACGTTCCAAAATCCCGGCCATTCTGATCCACGACGGCGCGCAGTGGCGTTTGCCTGGGCAGGCGCCCGTGGCCGCCCCGCCCGACGCGCCGCCCGCCGCGTGGCTCAACGACCTCGCCAAGACCCATACCGCCGTGCGTTTTCTTCTCGCGTGCGACCTTCGCCGGCAGGACGTCGCCCTTCCCCCGCGTACCAAGTGGGCCGAGGCGCAGAACCTGATGGCCCAGGAACTCGCCGACCAGACGGGTGGTGACCCCACGGCATGGGTGATCGCAGGCCGCTCCTACGGCGAAGGCCGCGGCGCCGCGCTTCTCGCGGGTGTCTTCGAGGCCGGGCGTCTGGCCGCCCTGCGCGATGCCGCCGCCGAGGCGGGACTCCGTTTCGCCGGCGCCGCGGCGCTGAGCCTGGCCGTGGCCGCCGTCTGGCGCGCCCAACCCGCCGCCAAGCAGACGCTTGTCGTCGTGGGGCAGGGCGAGGCGCTCGTGGTGCCGCCCGCGCCGGCCGCGCCCCAACCCGTGCCCGCCGGCCTCCGCCATGCCGCGGTCGCCCCCGAGGCTTGGCTGGAACGTTTCACCCACGGGATGCGTGGGTTGGGGGCCGATACGCCCTTGCGTCTCCTTGCCTTGGGCGGCGAGGCCGAGCCCTTGGCCGCCGTTCTCCGCGAGCAAGGCGGTTTCACCGACGCTTCCCCGTTGGTTGCCGAGCCGACCCTCAAGGCCGCCGCCGCGCTCGCAGCCTCGGCCAAGGCGAACAACCTGCGCGCCGATCTCCCGGTGGCCAACCCCTGGGTGCCGCGCAAACGGTTCTCCAACGCGTGGATTGTCCTTCCCTGCATCGTCCTCCTGGCCCTGCCCTATCTCTACACGTGGCATGAGGGACGGTTGCTGAAGGCCGAGACCGCGCGCTATCAGGCCGAGGCCGCACAGTATCTGCCTTTGGAAAAGGCCACCGACGCCGCCCAGAAACGCAAGGCCGCAGCCCAGCGTGCCTACGATGCCGAACGTTCCACCCAGCAGGCCCTCGCCGACCGTCGTCGCCCCCTCGCGGCCTTTGTGCAGGTGGCCTATTTCTTCTGTCGGCACGCGGAGCCCTCTCTTGTCGTCGACTCCATCACCGAGCGCGGCGGCATCGTCTCGGTCTCCGGCACCTACGTGGACGATGAAGAGGGGTTGCGCCTGCGCGAGGCACTCACGGTCTTCGCGGAGGCCGAGGACTTGCGCCTCGCTAACGCCAAGGACGAGGCAGGGAAGGACGCCGAAGGCCTTCCGGTCACACATTTCTCCTATACCATCGATTGCACGCGCATGGGGGATGCCCAATGAAGGAATTGCTTGCCAAGACCAACAGCTGGCACTGGCTCGCCGCCGCCCTCGTCGTGTGCGGGACCGTCTCCGCCTTTCTCTGGAACCGACAAATCGAGGCCGTCCGTGCCGAACGTGACCCCGCCCTGGCGCGTATGGCCGCGCATCTGGAGGCGCTCCGCGCCCTGTTGCCTGACGGACCCGAGACGCTGGATGCCCAGACCGCCTCGCTCAAGACGCGGCTGGAGGCCTTGCGCCAAGAGGTCGTCGACGCGGGCTTTGCGCCGATCCCCGAAGGGGCCGACGCGGTGCTCGCCACGAAGAACGCCGTCGAACAGGCGATGGCCGCGCGCGGTCTGCGTGTCCTCTCCTCCGCCTTCGCCGCCGCCCCCGAGCCGACCGCCCGCGGCAAGGCCTCCCCGTCTGCCGCAAAGGCCGCCGCCCAGCCCGTGAGCGCCGATGCCTACGCCCGCGAAGTCCAGCGCGCCGCAGCCAAGATGCCGGCCAACATGCGCGACGACTTCCTGCGCGACGCCCAACGGAAGATCGCCCAGCTCAAGGCCGCCGAGGCCCGCGCCGCCAAGCGCGCCGCCAAAAAGCCTGCCGCCTCCGTCGCCAAGCCCAAGGCCGCCCCCGTGCGCCTCCCCTTCAAAACCGAGGAGATGGAGTACGCCGTGGCGGGGAACTTCCGCGACATCTTCCTCTTCTTCGTGGGCGAGACCTTCAAGAAGCCGCCCTATCATTTCAAGGACATTGCGGTGACGCGTTCGGACACCGGCACGCTCCGTCTCTCCTTCACCCTGCAGGCGAACTACCGATGAGCATGGACAAGCTTGACGTTGCGCGTATCCGTCCCCCGCAGTCGGTGCTGGGGTTGCTCCCGCCGCGTGTCGCGCGCGGACTCGGTGCCCTGCCTGTCTCCGTCGCGCCCGATGGCGCCGTGACCGTCTGCGTGTCCGACGCCACGGATTTCGCCCTGCGCGACCGTCTGGAACGTCTGCTCGAAGGGCGCGCCGTGCGCCTCGCCGAGGCGAGCGACCCCGCGGCCTTTGCCGCCGCCCTCCGCGAGAACTATCCCGATGCCGCCCTCAACGGTACGCTCGACCGCCCGGAGGAGCTCTTCGCCTATATGCTCCGCCGCGCCCTCGCCCGCGGCGCCAGCGACATCCATGTCTCGCCTGACGAGCGCGGCTCCCGCATCCGTCTGCGCGTGGATGGCCGCCTGGTGACCGACCGCCGCGAGCCGCCCGAGGCCGCCGCCGAGTTCGTCTCCTACATCAAGGTGCAGGCCAAGCTCGACATCGCCGAGCGCCGCGCCCCGCAGGACGGCAACATCGACCTGGAGCTCGATGGCGCGACCGTCTCCCTGCGCGTGGCCACCGTCCCCACGCTTTACGGCGAGCATGTCACCCTCCGCCTCCTCAGCCAGACCGCCCGCACGCAGAAGTTGGAGCGTCTGGAGGACCTCGGCATGCACTCCGAGGCCTTCGCCCTCTTCCGCAAGGCCCTGCGCGCGCCCAACGGCGTCATCATCATCTCCGGCCCCACCGGCAGCGGCAAGACCACCACCCTCTACGCCGCGCTCCGCGCCCTCGCCGCCCCCGACGACCGTCACTTGGTGAGCATCGAGGACCCCGTCGAGAAACCCGTCGCCGGCGTCACGCAGATCAAGGTCGATGGCCGCCAGGAGCGCGTCTCCTTCGCCAAGGCCCTGCGTAGCGTCCTCCGCCATGACCCCGATGTGGTGATGGTGGGCGAGATCCGCGACGGCGAGACCGCCGCCACCGCCTTGCGCTCGGCCCTCACCGGCCACCTGGTGCTCACCACCCTGCATACCAACAGCGCCCCCGCCATCCTCACGCGCCTGACCGACCTCGGCGTGCCGCCCTACCTCGTGGCCGGCACGTTGCGCTTGGCCATGGCCCAACGCCTGGTGCGCCGTCCCTGCCCCGAGTGCATGGCGTGGGTCCCGGCCTCCCCGGAGGAGTGCGCCGCCTGCGGGTGGGACGCCACGCATCCGCCCAACATCCCCCACGCCAAGGGCTGCCCCTACTGCGGCGGCACGGGCTACGCCGGCCGCACCGCCGTCTATGAGATGCTTCCCGTGGACGCCGCGGCGCGCGAGGCCCTCATGGCCGGTCGCCCGCCGGTCATCTCCGATTCCGCCCTCACCCTGCGCGGCGACGGCCTACGCAAGGTCTTGGAGGGCGAAACGACGCTCGACGAAATCGCCGACGTCATCGACAATGAGCTTCTGACGTGACGCGCTTCAAGTACATCGCTTTCCATGCCGGCCGGAAGGTCTCGGACTTCATCGAGGCGGATGATGCCCAAGCCGCCCGCGCGACGCTCCGTGAACGCGGCTTGACACCCGTGAGCGTGGAACCCGCGCCCCTGCGCGGCAAGACGCTTCGTCCCCGCAATGCGCTCGACCGCGCCTTGAGCCGCTGGCTGATTTCGCAGTCGTCCATCGAGCAGACATTCATGCAGTTGGTGGTGCTCCTGCGCGGCGACGTCGCGGTGGTCGAGGCCTTCGAGACGGCCGCCGGCCTGGCCAAGGGCTACCTCGCCCAGGCGCTCTGGGAGACGGCTCAATCCGTGCGCGGCGGTGCCTCGTTGGCCAAGGCCATGCGCGCGGCCATGCCGTGGGTCGGCAATCTCTACCTGGGCCTCATCGCCGTGGGCGAGGCCAATGGCGCCTTGCCGCGGATGTTCGGCTACTGCGTTGGGCTGATGGAGAGCCGCCGCAAGCTCCGCAACGAAATCATCCGAGCCTTGACCTATCCCGCCATCGTCGTGCTCATGGGCCTGGGCGTGGGCTACTACGTGAGCACCGTCGCCATTCCCCAAATCGCCTCGGTCATGGGCAACCCCGACGCCCTCCCGCCCATCACGCGCTCGCTCCTCACCACGAGCGATTGGGTCAAGACGCAAGGCTACTGGCTCATCCTCGGCCCTGTGCTCTTCGGCGTGACCGTCGCGGTGTTGCGCCACGTGCCGGGCGTGGGCCTGGCGCTCGACCGCGTGGGCCTCTCGATTCCCCTCTTCGGCAAGGTGGGCCGTTTCTCCGGCAACGCGCTCTTCAACCAGACCCTCGCCATCCTTCTGGAGAGCGGCATCTCGGTGATTGAGTCGCTCGCGCTCATCCGCGGCACGCTCTCCAACGCCTTTTACCGCCGTCAGATCGCCGCCGTCCGCGCCTCCGTCCTGGCGGGCAAACCGCTCTCCGAGGGCATCGCCGCCTCCGCGCTCAACCATCTCTCCCCCCTCTCCAAGGCCCTCGTCCGCGTGGGCGAAAGCTCCGGTAACCTTGCCGACGGCCTGCGCTACGTGGGCGACTTCTACGCCCAGGCCCTCGCCCGCCGCCTGGATCTGCTGGGCAAACTGGTCGAACCCGCGCTCGTCGTTGTCGTCGGCGGCATGGTCGCCTACGTCTACATCGCCTTCTTCATGGGCATGGCCGCCATGAACGCCACGGCCGGATGAGAACGAATGAAAGGAAACCCCATGGCACACCCCATCCAACACGCTCCGCGCAGACTCGTGCTCGCCGTCTGCCTCTTCGCGGCTTGCGCAGCCCGCGCCGCGATTCCGCTTGCCGACCCGCCCCAGGACCTCAAGAACGAGGATGGCACCCCCGAGGTCGGCCTTGTCGATCCCTTCGTCCCGCGTGGCGCGGCGGAGGATCCCGATATGCCCGGCACCGGCCTCACGCGCACCGCCGCCGGCGAACTGCCTGCCGATTTCCGCATCCTTGCCATCTCCATCCCCGAGCAGGGCAAACCCAGTGCCCTCGTCCGCATGGGCGAGAAGGAGGACCCAACCCTCGTCCATGAGGGCGACCAAGTGCGCGTCCCGCGCCCCATCCCCCGTGGCCGCGCCCGCGCCGAGGAGGACCCCAACGCCCGCTACACCTTCTATCTCTACGTCAAGACCATCGCCCCCACCTACATCGAGGTCTATCACTCCAAGACCCGCCCCGACGACACCCAAATCCTCCGCTGGTGACCTGATATGAAGATGCATCCTCAACGCCGTCCATTGCCCCGCAGGGGCGCTTCCGTTCTCCGTTTTCCGTTCTCCGTTCTCCTGCTCTTCCTCCTAGCGTTCCCACTCTTCGGGCAGGAACCTCGCCTCAAGTCCCTCATGGTGCGCGAGGCCCCCGTGGAATACGCCATGTGGGTCCTCTCCAACGCCTGGGGTCGCCACATCGTCGTCACCGACGCCGCCAAGGCCATCTCCGCCCGCGTCTTCCTGCAGAACATCGATTGCATGAGCGCCCTCAAGGCCATCTGCCGCGCCCATGGCCTTTGGTACCGCGAAGACCCAGACAGCGGCGTCATCTACGTCGAGACCCTCGAGGAATACGTCGGCAATGCCTCGCGCGACAGCCATAAGTTCGTCGACGTCGTCACCGTCGTCTACCCGCGCGCCGAGGACATCGCCGCCAGCCTCGAGCAGGTCTTCAACGACATGGTCGTCTACAACGCCCCCGAGGAGGACGATGGCGACCCCGCCAGCGACATCGACCGCGCACTCGACCGCATGGACCAACTCTCCGACCGCGCCACCATGGTCGAGGACGACGCCGCCAGCTCCGGCGGCTCCTCCTCCCGCCGTTCCCGCCGCAATTCCAACCTCACCGGCCTGGACAACGTCCGCGACTACTACCGCGACATGGATCGCCTGAACCGCGACAACGCCACCATCGTCTCCGAGGGCGCCGACGGCGAACCCCGCGCCGCCA
Organism: uncultured Kiritimatiellota bacterium; assembly: GCA_944389945.1. Taxonomy (GTDB): domain Bacteria; phylum Verrucomicrobiota; class Kiritimatiellia; order RFP12; family DVOR01; genus Spyradenecus. The sequence continues at coordinate 190,949 of CALXOF010000001.1, forward strand.
GCCCCAGCGTCGTCTTCGTCGCCGTCGCCCGCGATGTCAACGCCATCCTCCTGCGCTCCTCCGACCAGGCCACCCTCCGCCAGGTCCGCGAGGTCATCGCCAAGCTCGACCGCCCCAAACCCCAAGTCCTCCTCGAGGTCCGAATCCTCGCCCTGGACATCACCGATGAAAAGGACCGTCAGCTCGACCTCCTCTTTGGCTCGGAGGGCGGTTCCCCCATCAAGGGCGGCTTCGTCGGCGGCTACGACAACGGCCCCATCGGCGGCCTCACCACCGCCATGGACACCCTCGGCACCTTCAATTCCAACGCCGCCGCCATCCAATACCTCTCCGAAAAGCTCTCCATGCGCCTCAAGTGGCTCGACTCGAACGGCAAGGTCCGCCGCCTCGCCACCCCCAACCTCATGGTCTCCGACTACGAGGCCAGCCGCATCTTCGTCGGCAAGGAAACCTCCATCATCCTTAGCGTCGAGAGTTCCACCACCTTCACCGGCACCGAGACCGCCACGCCCACGACTTCCACCTCCGCCGAGATCGAGCGCACTGACATCGGCACCACCCTCGTCATCACCCCAAAAATCCATGCCGACGGCACCTGCACCATCCGCATCCTCCAGGAAAATGCCGAGGAGGGCCCCTCCAAGAACATGAGCTATGGACCCACCAACGAACGTATCGAATATCAGACCACCGACGTCGTCAAACAGTCCATCGTCTCCACCATCGTCGCCAAATCCGGCGAAACCCTCGCACTCGGCGGACTTGTCTCCACTATCGACGAGGAGACCACCGCTCGCGTCCCAATTCTCGCCGACATCCCCTGGATCGGCCCCCTCCTCTTCGAGCGCGAGAACAAGACCAAGACCATTGAGGAACTCATCGTCCTCGTCCGGCCCCACGTCATCCTCTCCCCCGCCGAGGCCCAGCGCGTCTCTCATGGCTTCTATGAATCCATCGACGCCGACCCGCTGCTCATCAATCAGGCCCGCTCCCTCACCGCCCCTGAGCAAGCGCCCCCGGCGGACGCCGCCCTCCTCCGCGAGATGGCCGAACCGGAGGCCGAGTAAGATGGCCGATGCCTGCCTGGAACCCCTCTTCGCCCTCATGGCCGAGGCCAACGCCTCTGACCTCCACTGGTGCGAGGGGGATATCCCCCGCCTCCGCGTCAATGGCTTCCTCCGCGCCGCCGAGGTCCCGGAGTCCCTTCGCGCCCTGCCCTTCGCCGAGCTCACCGCCAAACTCATCGGCCGCGGCAACCTCGACGTCCTCATGCACGACCGCGAGTTCGACGCCTCCGCCTCGGTCCTCGGCGGCAAACGCATCCGCATCAACTGCTTCTTCAAGCGTGACCGCCTCTCTTGGGCCATCCGTCTCCTGCCCGATCGCTTCCTCTCCTTCGAGGAACTCGGCCTCCCGCTCCCCTTCCTCCGCAACATCATCGAGATGCGCCAAGGCCTCGTCCTCGTCACCGGCGCCACCGGCTCCGGCAAGACCACCACCCTCGCCTCAATCCTCAACCAAATCAACCTCCGCCGCCACGAACACATCCTCACCATCGAGGACCCCGTCGAATACGTCCACGAGTCCGCCGGCTGCCTCGTCTCCCAGCGCGAGGTCGGCCACGACACCCTCGGCTTCCACAACGCCCTCCGCGCCGCCCTCCGCGAAGACCCCGACATCGTTCTCCTCGGCGAAATGCGCGACCGCGAAAGCATGGATGCCGCCCTCACCCTCGCCGAGACCGGCCACCTCACCTTCGCCACCCTCCACACCTCCGGCGCCGTCGAGACCATCACCCGCGTCATCTCCGCCTTCGACGCCATTGAGCAAGCCCAGACCCGCGAACGCCTCGCAGCCAACCTCAAGGTCGTCCTCACCCAGCGCCTCGTCCCCTGGGCCAACCACGCCGGCCGCTCCCTTTGCGCCGAGATTATGGTCTCCACCCCAGCCGTCCGCGCCCTCATCCGCGATGGCAAGGAACGCCAACTCCTCTCTCTCATCGAGACCGGCGCCGCCCATGGCATGACCACCATGACCGCCTCTCTCGCCCAGCTCGTCCAGCGCCGCATCGTCTCCCCCGAAGAAGCCCTCCGCCACGCCCCCGACCGCGAAGCCCTCCTCCGCGTCCTCTGAGACAACCGCGCACAGCCGGACACCCAGGCCTCCGCGGAACCAGATACGACAGACCTTCCGTCTCCGCATCCACCTCAACCTTATACCTTATATATAAGGGAGGAACATCACACCGGGTCATCCCCGGTCACTCCGCGATGCAGACACACCGCGCGCACCCTTGCCAAAGACCTGTCATTCGCCTTCCCTAAATCACAGATAATTTAATCCCTTTTCGCAAGATACGCCATCTTCCAGACCTGTCATTTGGTAGCCGTTCAGAAGTCCCGCGCCCTTGCCTCTTTCCTACGCAACTTCGCCCATCGTGGCTTGCCGCGCACTCTGTGGCCGTGGAAGGTTTGTCCCTTCGAGCCTGCACGCTCTGTTCTCTGGGTCGCGTCAGCGCCCCTTATACCCATTGTGGTACAATACAACTATGGCACGCAAGGAACAGGCATTGACATTGGGTGAGGTTCCCCTCTCCGAGGAGGATGTCAAGCATCGCTTTATCACGCCTGCGCTTGAGCATGCCGGATGGAACAGTGCACATATTTGCATGGAATACACCTTCACCGCCGGACGTATCTGCTTGGAGGGAAACGTCGCACACCGCGGTGAGCGTAAGAAGGCAGATTACCTGCTTTGGCACCGCCCTGATACTGCGCCGTTGGCCGTCGTCGAGGCCAAGCAGACGAAGTTTCCTGTCGGTCACGGCCTCCAACAGGCCGTGGACTATGCCCGTCAGCTAGACGTCCCCTTCGCTTATTCCTCCAATGGGCAAGGCTTCGCGGAGTTTGACTTTCTGACCGGGGAGACGCATTACTTCGCGATGGACGAGTTTCCCTCGCCGGAGACCCTCTACGCGCGCTTTTGCGCCGGCGGCCCCAATCGTCCGCCGCTTGATGACCGCCAAAAGGCCCTGCTGGAGCGTCCCTGCTACTACGCGCCCCAAGCCGCCAAGACTCCGCGCTACTACCAGAACGTCGCTATCAACCGTACGGTCGCCGCCATCGCCGCGGGCCAGGAGCGCCTCCTCCTTACCCTCGCCACCGGCACCGGCAAGACCTTCATCGCCTTCCAAATCGTCTGGCGTCTCCTTCAGAGCGGTATCTGCCATCGCGTCCTTTACCTCGCCGACCGTAATATCTTGGTCGACCAGACTCAGGCTAACGACTTTGCCCCTCTCGCCGACGTCTGCCACAAAATAGACTTTAAGAAAGACCTTAAGAATCACGCTGGTAATTCCGCTTATCAGGTCTACTTTGGCCTCTATCATCAATTCTATGGCGACCGGGACGAACCGGGTGAAGAGAATCCTAATGTCGTCAAGCCTATGCGTGCAGACCTCCTCTTTTCGCCGGATTTCTTTGACCTCGTCATCGTTGATGAATGTCATCGTGGTTCCGCCAATGAAGACAGCCAGTGGCGTAAAATCCTCGACTACTTCTCCTCCGCCCGGCAACTCGGCATGACCGCCACCCCTCGCGAGACGCGCTACGCCTCAAACTCTGCCTACTTTGGCGAGTCGCTTTATCGCTACAGTCTCGCCCAAGGTATCAAAGACGGCTTTCTCGCTCCTTTCCGCGTCCACATCGTGACTACTAATATTGGCGAGGGTTGGCGCCCTGCCGCCGGCCAGCTCGATGCCTTTGGCAACCCCATCCCCGACCGTATCTACACCAACGCCGACTACGACACCAAATTGGTTCTTCTCGACCGAACCCGCGAGGTCGCCCAAGCTATCACCGACAACCTCCGTCGTTCTGGTGACCGCATGGCCAAGACCATCGTCTTCTGCCCCTCCGAGGAGGCCGCCTTGCGTATGCGCGATGCCCTCGCCGTGCTCAACGCTGATCTCATGCAGTCTACTCACGGCGATTATGTTGTCCGTATCACTGAATCGGACAAGGCCGGTTCCGCCCGGCTAGACGCCTTCGCTTCGATTGGCGAGTCCACCCCCGTCATTGCCGTCACCTCCCAACTCCTCTCCACCGGCGTCGATACCAAGATGGTCAAGTTTATCGCCATCGATAAGCCGATTGGCTCTATGACCGAGTTCAAGCAGATTGTTGGCCGCGGCACGCGTCTGGTCGAGAAACATGGCAAGATGGACTTCACGATTCTGGACTTTCGGAACGTCGCCAATCTCTTCGCTGACCCGCAGTGGGACGGCGAACCTGAGCCCAACGAGAACTTCGGTCAGGGCAGTGACAGTGGAGGGGGCGGCGCCCCGCCTCCTCCGCCTCCGCCTCCGCCCTCGCCCCGTCTGCCCAAACCCGTCGTCGATGCCTCCGGCTGCCCCGTCTACATCACCAACGAACACGAGCAACTTATCGGCCAGGACGGCAAAATCATTGAGCAGACGCCCCTCCCCGTTTATGCCAAGCGGGTGATTCTCAACCGCTGGCCCGATATTTCAAATTGCCGCGCGGAGTGGCTCGAAGCCGAGAACCACGCTACCCTCCTCGCTCCCTTCGCCGAGGAGCGAGGGCTTGACCTCACCGCCCTTCGCGCTACCCTCAATCAGGCCGACTGCGACCTTTACGATGTCATCGCCCATCTCGCCTACGACGCGCCCCTCGTCCGCGCCGCCGAGCGTGCCCAAGCCGCCCGCCAAAGCCACGCCTTCACTCGCCAGAAAGACGACACTTGTCGCGATGTCCTCTCCTGCCTCCTCGACCTCTACGAAAGCCAAGGCCCGGACGTGCTCGCCAACCTGGCCGTCCTCAAGTTGCCCGCCTTCCAAGGTTTTGGTTCCCCGCGTGCCATCGCGGACCGTTTTGGCGGCCGAGACGCCTATCGCACCGTCGCCCGCGCCCTCTTCCACGCACTCTACAAGGACTGATATGGCCCTATCCTCCGCTTTCATCAAGCGCCTCCGCGACATCATGCGCCAAGATGCCGGCGTCACCGGCGACGCCCAGCGCATCGAGCAGCTCTCCTGGATCCTCTTCCTCAAAGTCTACGATGCCAAAGAGGAGGATTGGGAGTTCCTTGACGAGGGCTACCGCTCCATCATCCCTGAGCGCCTCCGTTGGCGCAACTGGGCCGCCAACGCCAAGGGCGCCCTCACCGGCCAGCCCCTCCTCGACTTCGTCGACCGCGACCTCTTCCCCACGCTCAAGGCACTCCCCGTCTCCCCCTCGACCCCGCGCCGCCAGACCATCGTCCGCGAGACCTTCGAGGAAGCCAACAACTACATGAAGGACGGCACCCTCCTGCGCATGGTCCTCAACGAGGTCGACGCCGCCATCAACCTCTCCGACACCAAGCAGGCCCACCTCTTGGGCAACCTCTACGAATCGCTCCTGCGCGAGCTCCAGGCCGCCGGCGCCGCCGGCGAGTTCTACACCCCCCGCCCCGTCACCGACTTCATGGCCCGTGCCATCCGCCCCCAGATCGGCGAACGCATGGCCGACTTCGCCTGCGGCACCGGCGGCTTCCTCACCAGTTGGCTCAAGGCCATGCCCGCCCCCAAGACCCCCGCCGAGCAGGCCGCCATCGGCGCCTCCGTCTTCGGCATCGAGAAGAAGCAATTCCCCCACCGCCTCTGCGTCACCAATCTCCTCCTCCACGATATCGACGCCCCCAACATCCTCCACGGCAACGCCCTCACCCAGAAAAACCTCCTCGACTACGATGACGACGACCGCTTCGACGTCGTCCTCATGAATCCCCCCTACGGCGGCACCGAGACCGCCGCCGTCCGCAGTTACTTCCCCAAGGACCTCACCGGCTCCGAGACCGCCGACCTCTTCGTTGCCCTCATCCTCTACCGCCTCAAGCCCGGCGGCCGCGCCGCCGTCGTCCTCCCCGATGGCTTCCTCTTCGGCAACGACGCCGTCAAGCGCGCCCTCAAGCAGCGCCTCCTCGACGACTTCAACCTCCACACCGTCGTCCGCCTCCCCCCCGGCGTCTTCGCCCCCTACACCTCCATCACCACCAACCTCCTCTTCTTCGACCGCTCCGGCCCCACCCGAGAAACCTGGTTCTACCGCCTTCCCCTCCCGCAGGAAGGCAAACCCTTCTCCAAGACCCGCCCCATGCCCGAGGACTTCTTCGCCCCCCTCGAGGCCTGGTGGGACCACCGCACCCCCATCCGGCGCGACGGCGTCGACCTCGCCCGCGCCTACACCCCCGACGAACTTCGCGCCCGCGACCTCAACCTTGACCTCTGCGGCCCTGCTGCCAGGGAAGAGGAAATCCTTCCCATCCCCGAGGCTCTCGCCCGCTACCAGGCCAAACGCGCCCAAATCGATGCCCGCATCGCCACCCTCACCGCCAAACTCCAAGGCCTCCTCCCATGACACCCGCACAGCTCCGCGCAGCCTTCCTTCAGGCCGCCATCCGGGGCGAACTTGTCCCCCAAGACCGCGCCGACGGCACCGCCGCCGACCTCCTCGCGCACCTCCGCGCCGAACGCAAACGCCTCGAAAAGCAAAAGAAACTTCGTAAACAAGCGCCCCTCTCGCCCCTCAACCCCGCCGAAATCCCCTTCCCCATCCCCCCCTCCTGGCAGTGGGTCAGGCTGCAAGAAGTTGCTTACATGGTAGGAAGGCGTGAGAATCAACTCCTTGCTAAAGAAGTTCAAGCAACCGGAAAGTATCCTGTCATAAGTCAGGGGGCAAACTTTATCGATGGATATTCCAATGTTGAGGGTAAGTGTGTTACAGACCTCCCCGTTGTTCTTTTCGGTGACCACACACGAAACGTTAAATACTTGGATTTCCCCTTTATCATCGGGGCAGATGGTGTAAAACTTCTCAAACCATTTGTCATCAACGAACGTTATTTGTATTATTGGGTACTGACGACTGCGCAAGGACTGCACGATCGTGGTTACGCTCGGCATTTTGCGTTACTGTCAAAACAGTTGGTTCCGCTTCCGCCGTTGGCGGAGCAGGAGCGGATCGTGGCGAAGTTGGGGGACTGCCTGGCGCTGTGCGAGGCCTACGAGGCACGTGAGCGGCTTGACGCGGACTTCGGCGCGGCGATGCGCAAATCCATCCTCCAGGCCGCCATCCAAGGCAAACTCGTCCCCCAAGACCGCGCCGACGGCACCGCCGCCGACCTCCTCGCGCACCTCCGCGCCGAACGCAAACGCCTCGAAAAGCAAAAGAAACTTCGTAAACAAGCGCCCCTCTCGCCCCTCAACCCCGCCGAAATCCCCTTCTCCATCCCCGCCTCCTGGCAATGGGTCCGCCTCGGCGAGATTGTCGTTGATCATGGGCAGACTGTCCCCGTGAAGCCATTCGCCTATATAGATATTGGTTCCATCGATAATGTCCATCAACGGTTGTCCAAAGAGGAGAAGGTCGTTACGCCGGAAAATGCCCCCTCACGAGCAAGGCGCATCGTTGAACGTGGAGATATCCTTTACTCTACTGTTCGGCCTTATTTGCATAATGCTTGTGTGGTTGATAAGGAGTTCACCCATCCGCCTATCGCTAGCACCGGATTGGCGGTGATGTCGTGTCTGCGAGGGGTGAATAACCGATTTCTTTTTACGTACTTGATGTCCCCCTCCTTCGATGCGTACGCGAATAATTCTGGCAATTCCAAAGGTGTTGCCTATCCGGCAATCAACGATAGCGCACTTTATCAAGCACCCATCCCCCTCCCACCGTTGGCGGAGCAGGAGCGGATAGTGGCGAAACTGGAAGAACTCCTGCCCCTCTGCACCCCACAAGGATGAGGCCCCGCATCGCCTTCCCTTTGTCTCCTTTGCGATTTATAAACACATTGGCAGTCCTGCGTGCGCTAGCACGCCCTTAATCTGAAACGAATTTGCGAATTACCTCGAAGTCTTCCTAGCGACGGAACATCTACGGTCTCTCTACACCGTGTTATGCTCTGTGTGCCGCTGTTCTTCTCTGTGAATCTCTGTGTCCCCTAAACTTCCCGGGGGGCTTACGGTTAGGGCGAGGTCGGGCGGAGGGTCTCGGAGAGGGGGAGGGCCAGCTCATCGAGGGTGCGGAGGTGAGGAAGGAGGTCGGCGATGTCGCGGGTGACGTGGGCATCGGTGCCGAGGGAGATGCGGGTGCCCTCTTCCATGCAGGCACGGAAGAAGTCGAGCTCAAAGGGATTCTTGTGGTGGTTGATCTCGGCGGCGATACCGGCCTGGGCAAGCATACGGGCGACGGGGCGGTAGAGGTGGCGGGGCACGGGGCGGCCGGCCCAGGGGAAGTAGCGGAAGGGGTGGGCGAGGATGGCGATGGGCATGGTCAGGAGCCGCTCGACATCGCGGAGCCAGGCGCTTTCGACTTCGGCCTGGGTGGTGCCGGGCGCGAGGCCTTCGACTTCGTGGACGGCACCGATGAGGTAGTCCCAGCCTTCCATGTCCTCGGGAGCCAAGCAGAAGCGCCCACCGCCGAAGAGGTCGACCTCCAGCCCGAAACGAACCCGGGGGCCGAGGAGCGGACGCAAGGACTTGACCCATTCGCGGTAGGCGACCATGCGACCACGTCCCGGGGTGGCCCAGACCTTTTCGACGAAGGCGGGATCGCCCTGCCAGCGGAACTTGAGGGCATCGCTAGGGAAGTAGAGGGCGAAGGCGTGTTCCGAGAAGCCCTGCGTCTCAACACCCAGCGCGAGGGAGAGCGCGGCGGCGTCTTGCAGGTCGATGCCGCGCCCGCAGTAGGCGAATTGGGTGTGGGCGTGCCAATCGTGGAGTCCAGCGGGGAGGCGCAGGTCGAGGGGAACCTCCGTCAGGAAGGCGGTGAAGGGGGCGTCGGAATCGGGTGTGGGGCCCTCGGCGCAGGGAAGCCCCTGCCGGGCGGCCTCGCCGATGAACCGCGCACGCAAGGCGGGGTCAAGCCCACGAGGGATGACGACGCGGTTGGGCGTGGCGCCGGCGGCGCGGGCGGCCTTGAGAGCCTTATCGAGCAAGAGGAGCCCGAAGGGGGAGGCGGTCAGCGCGAGCGGAAGGAGGATGGCATCCATGGCTTTGGGTCAATTTGCGCTCAGTTGCCGAGGGAGGCGCGGAAGGCGTCGTAGTCGGCGCGGGAGAAGGCGTCGAGGTCGTTGTAACGGGGGCGGACCTCCTCCAGCAGCTTCTTGGCCTCGGTGGCATTGCCTTGCTCGTTGAGGAGCTTGGCGCGGGTGAGGATGAAGCGCGGGTCGACGGGCTGATTGGGGGCGGTCTCCTGGGAGGTGACGAAGGCCTGGTCGATGAACCGCTTGGCGTTCTGGAGGTCACCCTTGCCGAGATAGGCGGAGGCGGCGGTTTCGTAGGCGACGGCCAGCCCGGGGGCGAGGCGGATGGCCTCGTTGGCGGCATTAATGGCCTCATCCCAGTTGTTGGTCCGACGATAGGCTTCGGCGAGGTCGTTGTAGGCGGCGGGGGCGTAAGGCATGCGGGAGAGGGATCTTTGGTCGATGGAGCGGCGGAGATAGCCGATGGCGTCTTGGGGTCTGTTGTCGATGAGTGCGTTGGAGCCCATGGCGTAGTTGGCGAAGGGGAAGGAGGGGTCGTATTCCAGGAAGTCCTTGGCGTGGACACCGAGGGTGACGCGGTCATCCAAGCGGAGGTCAAGCTCCAGGATGGCGTTGCGGACGGGCTCATTCTCGGGGCGGACCTTGTGGGCGTTGAGGAAGGCCTCGCGGGCATCCTTGAGATTGCCTTCGGCGAGGGCGAGCTGGGCCTGAACGACGTAGAGATAGTAGTTATCGCGGTTGTTCGTGGTGGCGCGGCCCGCTTCTTCCATCCTTTTCTTTTCCTTTGCCTCGATGACGGTCTTGATGCGATCGAGGGTGCCGGTGCGGACAGCTTCGAGGTCGCCGCGGCTAATCTGGAGGGCGGCCAAGAAGGTGAGTGCGTCGAGGTCGTCGCGGTTGGTGGGGTCGTTGCGGGTGTTGTCGTCGCTCTTGTCGCGAGGGGCTTTGAGGTAACGATCGATTGCCTGGATGGCCTTTTCGGATTCTCCGGCGACGGCGTGGAGGAGGGCACGTTCGAAGGCGAAGGCATCAGGGTTACCGAGGGATTCGCCCTGGAGGACAGCATCGCGGAGGCCGTTGATGTCGTTGCTCTGGAGGTAGAGGCGGGCAAGGTTACGGAGAGCCTCGATTTTGGCCTCGATGAGTTGCTCGCGGGTGGGGAGCTGGGCGTTGGCATTGGCTTTCTGGGCCTCCGGGTCGTCGAGGCTGGCGAGGGCGGCATCGGCGTTGCGGAGGATGGCGTTGAACTTGGCGATGGCTTCGCCGCGACGGGCGGGGTCGTTGGCGGCGGCCTGAAGGTCGGCGGCGAGGATTTGCCCGGGGTTCTGGAAGAGCGCGGCGGACTGGTTGCGGACGTTCTCGGCAATACGGCGGAGCGTGGAGACGGCCTCCTGCGCGCGGATGTTGCGGGCGTATTGAACAACGAAAGCTTGGAGCAAGGGTTGCAGGGGGAGGTTGCCCTGGGTGATACGGATTTCCTCGAAGGAGAGGATGCGCTTTTCCTCGCGGGCGCGGTTGTAGAAGGCGATGAGGTCGGCCTCGCAACGGTCGCGCAGGGGCTCGTCACCGCCACGGACGGCGAGGTCGTGGAGGAAGATGAGCGCGGAGAGGTTCTCGGGGTCGAAGGTATGGACCTTTTGGAGGAGGGCCTTGGCGGCGTCGGCCTCGCCGGAGACGGTCAGGGCGAAGGCGGTGTTGACGGCGGCGGCGGAGAGGCGGCTCCGAAGGTCATCGGCGAAGTCGTTGAGCATCGGCCCAGCGGAGGTTTCGAGCACCTTGCCCAGCGAGGGGACGGCCGTTGCGAGGTCCTCCGGCACGCGGAGGTTTTCACGGCGCGCCTGCTGAGTCGGCGCCAGACGATAGATGAGGCCCTCGGGGAGGAGGTTGTTGTTGAAGAGACGCTGCGCGAAGTTGGTCTTGGAAGGGTCGCGGGAGGCGGCAAGGAAGTCGGGCGAGAGGAAGGCCAGGTGCTCGTAGACCGCTTGCGAGTCGAGGTCAGACCAAGCCTGAAGGAAGGCGAGGAAGCCGAAGTCGCGGAGCCAGAGGCGGAGGTTTTCGCGGTCTTCTTCCTTGATGTTCTTGATAAAGTCGGCCTCTTCGAAGGCCTTGAGGAGGGCCTCGCGATCGTCCACGTGGAGGATGGTGGGGCCCTTGTCGCGCGTGGCAGCACGGAGGGCGAGATAGGGGTCGAGCGCACCATCGACCAGGAGCCAGTCTTCGCCGACGGCATCCAAGATGGCATCTGCGGCCTCGCGCGGCAGGTCTTGTGCAGTCTTGACGTTGGCCGCTGGCAACAGCGACCAGACACTGCCACGATCAAAGGCGGCGACCGCGGCCTTGGCGGGGGGAAGGTTGACGTCCGTGGCGCGAGGCTTGGAACGCAACATCAAGAGGCTGCCGCCAATCAACACGACCAGGGCAAGGGGAAGCACGACAAAGGACGCCTTGCGGGCGATGTGGCGGCAGAAGGTTCGATCGATACCTTCCGGCGGGGTACGGACAAGGGCGTAGAGCGTCAACGCGCCGCAAGCGGCACCAAAGCCAAGCGCCACGCAGACAATCGGGATAAGGGGATAGGCGTCAATCCACTCCGGAGCCAGGGCGCTCGGGGAAACGGCGATGGGCAGCGCGGCGACCAGGGAGAGGACCAAGAGGCTGTAGACCGTGACGACGGAGGAGGGCGTGCGGGTGTTGGCGCCGGCCGTACCGATGACGAAGGTCGCGAGCAGGCCCGGGACCAAGCCAAAGAGCGCCATGAGAATCCACGGGCCATCCTTGAAGAAGCCGACAATGTCGTAGGCCAGGCCGGCCCCGTGGGCGGCGATGCCCTTAAGGAAGGTGGGTGAGGTCACGCCGATTACGCAGCAGGTGAGCACAAAACCAATGGCGGCGGGAAGCACCAGTGCGCGCAGATAGCTCCTAATGGAGAGGCGTTCCCGCGCGAAGAAGTAGCCCACAATGAGACCGATGGTGAGGAAGGGCGTCAACAGCAGGAGTTCGGCGGACTCCATGGCAATCAGCCCGATGAGACCAGCCGCGACACCCATGCGAATGGCACTGCCGTTGAGGGCCGTACGCACCACCAGGAGCGCGGCGGCAAGCGCCAGGAAGAGGTCAAAGGTCTGCCACTGGAAGTGGGTGGCGGCACGGAAGAAGGCCGGCGCGAAGAGGCAGGCCAGAGCGGTGGCAGGAACGGCGATGGCGATGGCCCAGGGCACGTGCGGCAGGGTGCGGGGCTCGTCATTAGCCAGCAGGCGGAAGAGCCCGCGCACTACGGCGCAGACCAGCGCCACACTCAGCGCACCGAAGACGGCCGAGACGGCGTTCATGCAGACAACGGCGGAGGCGGTCGGGAAGCAGGCCCCTAGCGCGCCAAAGAAAATCCGGGCCAAGGGGTGCGACTGATCCGCGGCGGGAAGCACACCCAGCGTTTGAGCCATAAACGAGACGCCTTCGCCGGGGAAGGCCCAAGGCGCGAGACCGACCAAGAAAAGAATCAGGGCGACAAAGCCCCAAAGTAAGGGGGATGCCAACAGGATACGCACGGTCTTCATGGGGTTACCTTTTCTGCCTGGGTTGAATCGGTCTGCTGTTTGTCTGTTTCCTCAACGCGATGCCACGTGCCTTCGTCGCACACGAAGTCCTCGGGGGTCGCGCGAATGTCATCGGCGGTGTCCGGGAGCGTGTCCGGGCCGCAAGAGAAGAGGATGGGCGCCTCGTAACGGGAGGCGGGCGCATGATAAACGTATTCCGTGCCCCAAGGGTCGGTGAGGGCCCAATTGATGTAAGGCCCCTTCCAGCCATAGGTGCCGTAGTCGCGCAGGAGGGCGGCGAGCCCCTGTTGCTCGCGGGGCCATTGCAGCGTGTGGACGCGGTAGAACGTGAGCGCCTGGGCCGCGACCTTGACGCTGCGCGTGGCGCGGTTGATCATCATGAGCGTTTCGTCCGGGCGGCGCTTGACGGGCTTTTTGAGGACCGAGGTGATGGCCACACCAAGAATCAAGAAGAGCAACAAGATGCCCATCATCACCCGGGGCGAGCGCAACACCCGCATATCCAGGCGGAGCTCCTTGATACGGCGAGCCTCGGCCTCACGGCGGATGGCGTCAATCTTTCGCTTGGCCTCGCGGCGTTCCTCCGCGCTACGCCAGCGGAGCCCACGCACGGGCTCCGAACGGTGCACGCGCAGCGAGGTACGCTTGGGGGTGGGGGAAGCATTCGGCGTGGGCGTGCTCATTGGAAAAGGGAATCCTGTTGGCCCAAGGGCGAGAGCCCGAGGCGTTTAAAGGCTTTGGGCAGGGCCACGCGCCCCTTGGGCGTGCGGTCGATGTAGCCCTCTTGGATGAGGTAAGGCTCGTAAACCTCCTCGACGGTGTCGGGCTCTTCGCCCACGGCCACGGCGATGGTTGCCACGCCCACGGGGCCGCCGCCGAACTTCGCGACGATGGCTTCCAAGATGCGCACGTCCATCTCGTCAAGGCCCTGCGGGTCGATTTCCAGGAGCGCGAGCGCCTTGTCGGCCACCTCGCCGGTGATTTTGTTGTCGGCGCGGACCTGGGCGTAGTCGCGCACGCGGCGGAGGAGGTTGTTGGCGATACGCGGGGTACCGCGACTGCGCGAGGCAATTTCCATGGCGCCGCGGTCGTCAATCTCCACGCCCAGCTTGCCGGCGTTGCGGGCGACGATTTGGGCCAGTTCCTCGTGCGAATAGTAGTCCAGGCGGTTCTGTAGGCCGAAGCGCGAACGGAGCGGGGCGGAAATCAGGCCGCTGCGCGTGGTGGCACCCACCAAGGTGAAGTGGGGCAACTCCAGGCGCACGCTCCGCGCGTTCGGGCCTTGGTCAATCATGATGTCAATGACGAAGTCTTCCATCGCCGAGTAGAGATATTCCTCGACGGTGCGCTGCATGCGGTGGATTTCGTCGATAAAGACGATGTCGCCCGGCTCCAGTGAGGTCAACAGGCCGGCCAAGTCGGCGGGCTTTTCGATGACGGGGCCGCTCGTTGCCTTCACGTGCACGCCCATCGCCTCGCCCAGGATATAAGCCAAGGTGGTCTTGCCCAGGCCGGGCGGGCCCGAAAGCAACACGTGGTCGAGTTGCTCACCGCGCCCCAATGCCGCCTCCACCGCCAACATCAAGCGGTCACGCACCTTCTGTTGCCCCAGAAAGTCGTCAAAACGGGTGGGACGCAGTCGATTGTCGAACGACGCGTTCCGTTGGTTCATCTCGTCAGAAGGCCTCATGCTCATGTCTTTTCATTATAGCATATCGTTTCGTGCCCTGTTAGCCATCAAAATTACCTTTAGGAGTGTCCGGAGGAAATAAAAGGTTCGCGAGGAACGGCCAGTGTAGAAATCGCAGACTTGGACAGATTTAGGGCGTGTTGCCCCACGCCCCGGCAGGAAAAACACTCCCTGCACTCGCGGGCACGTCTGCGACCTGCCAAGAGGCGACAGGGCGGGTACAACAGGAGCCTTCAGCCCCCCTCCGCAGACCCTTAAGGGTTTCGGGGTGGACCACTATAGGGTCTCGACCCCGACCACTATAGTGGTTGACCTCGGACCACTATAGGGTCTCGCGGAAGGCTCTTTGGGAGCTTAGACGAGGGGGCCTGGGGCGGTGTCGATGAGGCGGCGGAGGCGAGTGGGCGAGGTGGGTAGAGAATATGGTATAATAAGGCGTTTCGTTTTTTGAGAGGAAGTTTCGCCATGGCTTACGATAAGATTGTGGAACCGTCGTTCGGTGAGAAGATTGTGATGGGCGAGGATGGTCACCTGCGGGTGCCGGATTGCCCGATTATCCCCTTTGTGGAGGGCGATGGGACGGGTCCGGACATCACGGCGGCCGCGATGACGGTGTGGAACGCGGCGGTGAAGGCGGCCTATGGCGATAGCCGGAAGATTGCGTGGATGGAGGTCTACGCGGGCGAGAAGGCGAACGCGGTCTATGGCCCGAACACGTGGTTGCCGGACGAGACGATTGCGGCGTGTCGGGATTGTCTGGTCTCGATTAAGGGACCGCTGACGACGCCGGTGGGCGGCGGTATCCGTTCGATCAACGTGGCGATGCGCCAGTTGCTGGACCTCTATGTGTGCCTGCGCCCGGTGCGTTGGTTCAAGGGGGTGCCTTCGCCGGTGTTGCATCCGGAGTTGACGGACATGGTGATCTTCCGTGAGAACACGGAGGACATCTACGCGGGCATCGAGTGGATGAGCGGTACGCCCGAGGTGAAGAAGGTCATCGACTTCCTCACCAAGGAGATGGGGGTGAAGAAGATTCGCTTCCCGGAGACGAGCTCCATCGGCATCAAGCCGGTTTCCAGCGAGGGAAGCGAGCGCCTCATCAAGGCGGCCATCGAGTATGCCATTGCGAACGACCGCAAGTCGGTGACGCTGGTGCACAAGGGCAACATCCAGAAGTTCACGGAGGGCGCCTTCCGCGACTGGGGCTACGCGCTGGCCGAGCGCGAGTACGGCGCGCAGAAGATTGGCGACGGTCCCTGGCGCAGCTTCAAGAACCCCAAGACGGGCCGCGAGATTGTGGTCAAGGACTGCATTTGCGACGCCTTCCTGCAGCAGATTCTGACGCGTCCGGCGGAGTATGACGTGATTGCGACGCTGAACCTGAACGGCGACTACGTGTCGGACGCGTTGGCGGCGTGCGTGGGCGGCATCGGCATCGCGCCCGGCGCGAACATCAACTATGCCACGGGCGTGGCGGTCTTTGAGGCGACGCACGGGACGGCGCCGAAGTACGCCGGTCTGGACAAGGTGAACCCCGGCTCGCTGATTCTCTCCGGTGAGATGATGCTGCGCTACATGGGCTGGACCGAGGCCGCGGACAAGATTATCGCGGCGATGGACAAGGTGATCGTGGACAAGGTGGTGACCTATGACTTCGCGCGCCTGATGGACGGTGCGCGTGAGGTGAAATGCTCCGAGTTCGGCCGCGCGCTGGCGGAGGCGATGGCGTGATTGAAGTCGCGCTGCTGATTCTGCTGCTGGTCGTGGTGGCCCTGTTGGTGGCGCTTCTGCTGAGGAAGCCCCCGGCCCCTGCGCAGGCCGTGTCGCCGGAGGCGTTGGCCGCGGCGGAAGAGCGCCTGCGCAACGACTTGGCGCGGAATCAGAGCCTCTCTGCGGCGAACGACAAGGCGCAGCGCGAAGAGGTGCGCGGACAGTTGGGCGAGATGCGGACGCTGGTCTCCGAACAGGTGCCGACGCAGGTCGGCAAGGCGGTAGAGGCCCGTTTCCAAGCGGACTTCGGCAAAGTCGCCGTGCTGCTCGACGAGGTGCGTACGCGACTCTCCAAGCTGGAACCCTTGCAGGGTGGCATCGGCGCGTTGCAGGCTAGCGTGACGACCTTCTCGAAGATGCTCGGCAACGTGAAGGCGCGCGGGACGTGGGGCGAGTTCCAACTCGGGAACATCCTGAAGGACATGTTGGCACCCGGCCAGTATGAGCAAAACGTCCATCCCAATGCGCGGTCTCGGCGGGTGGTGGAATACGCCATTGTCCTGCCGGGGGCCGAGGATGGTAAGCGCGTCTACCTGCCCATCGACGCCAAGTTCCCGCAAGAGGACTACGCGCGGCTGGTACAGGCGGCTGAGGCCGGCGACGCCGAGGCTGAGGAGCGCGCGGCGAAGGCTCTGGCGGACCGCGTCAAGGGCTTCGCCAAGGACGTGCGAGACAGCTACATCGATCCGCCCTACACGACCGACTTCGCCATCCTCTTCCTGCCCACGGAAGGACTGTACCAGGAATTGACGCGCCGCGCGGACGTGATGGACCGCATCCGCGTGGAGGACAAGGTGCTTCTGGCCGGGCCCTCGACGTTGGCCGCGCTGATTAACGC
Organism: uncultured Kiritimatiellota bacterium; assembly: GCA_944389945.1. Classification (GTDB taxonomy): domain Bacteria; phylum Verrucomicrobiota; class Kiritimatiellia; order RFP12; family DVOR01; genus Spyradenecus. The sequence continues at coordinate 207,849 of CALXOF010000001.1, forward strand.
CTTGCAGATGGGCTTCCAGACGCTGGCCGTGCAGAAAAACACGGTCCAGGTGATGACGCTTTTGGGTAAGATAAAGAAACTGCTGGCGACCTTTGACGAACAGAACGAGAAGGTCGCCAAGAACTTAGAGACAGCCCTCAAGGCCAATGAAGAGAACGCCAAGCGCGTGGACCAGTTGCGCAAGGCGTTGGACAAGGTCTCGACGGGCACGGAGGAACAGGATGCGTAATCTGTGGCAAGACAAGACGACGTTGGCAATCACCTGCGGTAAGGGCATTGTGCCCTTCCTGAAGCAGGAATTGACCGAGATGGGTTATGAGATCCTGGGCAGTAATGAGACGATGGTGGGCATCCGTGCGAAGAATGCCTGCCGCGATATTCTGCGACTGAATCTCCATCTACGGACGGCCCAGCGCGTGCTCTGGCCCTTTGTGCAGGACGTGCGTTGCCGTTCGTTGGACGACCTCTACCGACTGGCCTACTATGCGCCGTGGGAGCAGGTGTTGGACGTGGACCAGCCCTTCTTTGTGAGCAACGCTACGACCAACGTGGAGTCCATTCGCGACACGCGTATGCCCACGTTGCGCCTAAAGGACGCTATCGTCGACAGGATGCGCGATAAGTGCGGTCGCCGCCCGACGGTGGGTGACTATGTCCCCGTGCGCGTGGAGGCCGATGGTAAGCCTCTCTTCGATAAGCGTGCCCCCCTGCGCGGGGCCATGCGTGTGGTCCGCGCCGCGCTTGAGGATTGGCTGGCGGAGCTCCCCGAAGACCAGGAGCGTGCGGAGCTTTTGGTCGAGGTGGACGGTTATGACCTGATGTCGGGCGAACTGCCGGTCTCGCGCATCGATTTCCAGACCCTCAAGCGCCGTTTTGAGCGCACTTTTGGGTCGCGCTTGACGGAAGGTACGCCCGGCGCGGCGGTCTTCTTGTGGTGGGAAGGCTCTCACGCGAAGATTTATCTCGACACCTCCGGCACGTCGCTCTCCCGTCGCGGTTACCGCAAGGAAGGCTGGGTGGCGCCGATGCAAGAGGCCCTCGCCGCCGCCTGTGTGCTCGCCACGGGGTGGGACCGCAAGTCGCCCTTCGTGGTGCCCTTCAGCGGCTCCGGCACGCCGGCCATCGAGGCCGCAATGCTGGCGCGTAACATCGCCCCCGGCCTCACGCGCAGTGACTTCGCCTTCATGCACCTCAAGGGGTGGGACAATATCATCCCCGGCGAAAGTGCGGGCGTCTCGGCACGAAAGCGTTTCGGCGCCACGCCACACGAAATCTGGCGCGAGGTGGTCGCCCAGGCCAAGGCCGCAGAGCGTCCCTTCAACGACCCCGACCTGCCGAAGATTCTCGGCGTGGACTGGGAAGAGGAGGCTGTGGATATCGCCGACCGCAACGCGAACGCCGCGGGCGTGGGGCAGAACGTTGACTTCTTTGTGGAAGACTTCACGGACACGCCGTTGCCCAAGACGCCCGGCGTCATCTTCATGAACCCGCCCTATGGCGAGCGTCTGGAGGACGAGGCCTCTCTGGAGCCGCTCTATGAGGGTATCGGCACGTGGTTGCGCGAGACGGTGCCGGAAGGGTGGCGCGCGTGGGTCTTCACCTCGTCGCGGCCGCTTTCGCTGAAGATTCATCTGCGCCATCGCGACATCCTTCCCTTTAAGAACGGTCCGCTGGATTGCCGTCTCATCAGCTACGACGTGGGCGGGGATTTCTTTGATGAGGCCCCTGAGGCTGAAGAACTTGCTGAACCCGAAACGGTCGAACCGGCGGCTGCCGATTCCGAGGCCGAGCCCGCGACTAACGCGGAAGAAGCGTCCGAGTCTGTGCCTTCGGACAATGGTGAATCGGAGGCCTGATGACCGCGTTCGGATCCAAGGCCTTGCATCGTCTGCCGCTCTACTTGCGTGTGCTACGCGAGTTGGGGCGGGATGGGCGAAGCCACGCCTCTGGGTCCGTGTTGGCCGCCGCGCTGGGGCTTGACCCCATTGTGGTGCGCAAAGATTTGGCGCGAACCGGTGTGCGTGGCACGCCGCGCGTGGGCTTCCCGATTGCGGAGTTGGTCGAGGCGTTGGAACATCTCACGGGGGCGGCGTCGGAACAGACGGCGGTGCTTGCCGGAGTGGGGCGTCTGGGCTCTGCGCTCTTGGGTTATCCGGGCTTTCGCCGGCAGGGGTTGCGCATCGTGGCAGCTTTTGACGCGGCCCCCGAGCGGTGCAACCTAATCCTTGCCGGCACGCCGGTCTTTCCCGCCAACTCCATCACCGAAAAGGTTATGCGTCTGGGCGTGCCGCTGGGCATCCTCACGGTGCCGGCCGAGCGCGCCCAGCGGGTGGCCGAGCAGATGGTGGCCGGCGGTATCCGGGCCATTTGGAACTTCACGCCCGCGCAGTTGGAGGTGCCCGAGGACGTCATCGTCCAGCGCGAGGATTTGGCCGTGAGCCTGGCGGTCTTGTTGCACCGCATACAGGAAAGGAATGCGTGATGGTCTTCGCGCTCTTTAAGTGGATGACGTGGCTCTGCATGCCTTACACGCTGATTATGCTGGGGCTGGTTGCGACGGGCGTGTGGCTGATTCGTATACGCGTCATCCGTCCTGCCATTTGCGTCATTTCCTTGGCCGCGCTGATGTTTATCGGCGGCTTGCCGGCGCTGTCCAACACGTTGGGCCATGCCTTGGAGCAACATTGTCCGCCCACGCCCTTGTCCGAGATCCCGCAGGCTGATGCCATCGTTGTGCTTGGCGGTGGGGTGGGGGAGATTCTTGAGGGGCGCCCCTATCCGGAGCTTTATCCCGCGGCCGACCGCGCCATCATGGCCGCGCGACTCTTCCGTGCCGGCAAGGCGCCAATTATCATCCCGACGGGCATCGGTGCCGAGCACGCGGAAAAGCCGTTGCTGACGGATCTTGGCGTGCCGCCCACCGCCATCCTCTGCGAGAGCGAGGCCCGCGATACGGCCGAGAACGCCTCCAAGACCTTCGCTCTGCTTCGTGAGCGGGGATGCAAGAAGATTCTTCTCGTCACCTCGGCCTGGCATATGCCCCGCGCCCAGATGCTCTTCAAGGCCGATGGCATCACCGTCATTCCCGTGGGTTGCGACTACGAGAACACCCCGTACGCGCCCTTCTCCGGGCCGCTTTGGATGCAGTTGCCTACTCCGGAGGCCGCCGGTAAGTCCGCTTACTACATCAAGGAACTGCTCGGTCTCCTCTTCTATTCCATCCGCACGCCCCCCGAGTGATGAAGGCCTTTCTTTCCCCTCCTTATATGAATGGTGACGATGAGCGGGAGCTCGTCGCCCAAGCCTTCGATTCCAACTATATCGCCCCTTGTGGGCCGATGGTGGACGCGCTTGAGCGGGAGTCTGCGGCGCGCTTTGGTTTCAGTGGGGCGCTTGCGACGGTCTCCGGCACCATGGCTTTGGACCTCTTGGCCCGGGCCTTGGACATCAAGCCCGGTGATGCGGTGATTGCTAGCGACCTCACCTTCATCGCCTCTGTCGTGCCCTTCGTCGACCGTGGCGCTACGCCCATCTTCGTGGACGCCGACCCCGCCACGTGGTGCATGGATGTCTCCCTCGCCGCCCGCGCCTTGGAGGCTCATCCTCGCGTCCGCGCCCTGATTGCCACCGACCTCTACGGTCAATCCTGCGACATCGATGCCTTGGCCGACCTTTGTCTCGCCCGCGGCGTCTACCTCATCGTTGATGCGGCCGAGTCCGTCGGAGCCACTTATCGCGGACGTCCCGCCGGCAAAGGCGCCTGGGCCGTCGTCCACTCTCTCAACGGCAACAAAATCATCACCTCGGGCGGCGGCGGCCTCCTCTTGACGGACGACCTCGACCTGCTCGCCCTTTGCCGCACCCTCGCCGGACAGGCCCGTGAGCCCGTCCCGTGGTACGAGCACAAACGCTTGGGCACTCATGGGCGTTTGGGCAACGTCCCCGCCGCCATCGGCCTGGCCCAGCTCCGCCATTTGGATGACGCCCTGCGCGACAAGCAGCGCGTGTGGGACGATTGGCTTGCCCGCTTGCCCGAATGGGCCACGCCCATGCCCACTGCCGACTATGGTGTGCCCAATCGGTGGCTCACCGTCGTTACGCTTGCTGGGCGCGACCCGCTCCAAGCCGTCGCCGCTTTGGCCGGGGGAGGGTTCGAATCCCGCCCCCTCTGGAAGCCGATGCACCTGCAACCCGTCTTCCAAAACGCGCCCACCTTCCTCTCCGGCGTGGGCGAGTTGCTCTTCGCCCATGGCCTTTGCCTGCCCTCCGGCCGAGGCCTGACCCCTGAGCTGATGGACGAGGCCATCGCCATTTTGGAGGCCCTGCCATGCTGATACAGATTTTACGGTGCCTAGCGCTCGGTGCGCTGGCTTGTGGGCTCTCCCTGGTGTTGACGCCGTTGGCGCGGTGGTTTATGCGCCGTATCGGCGCCGTTGACCAACCCGACAGCCGCCGTGTCAACAAGGTCCCCATCCCGCGCGGCGGCGGACTCGCGGTCGTCGCCTCCTGCTTCTTGGCGCTGGGGGCTGGACTCTGGCTGTGGCCGGAGACGTTGGCGGCTTCGCCGCTCTTTGCCATTTTACCGGCCTTCGCCGTTTCCGCGGTAATCTTGGTCGGCGTGGGCGCTGTGGACGACCGCTTTGGCGTTCCGCCGCTCCTCAAGTTGGGTGCACAGATTGTGGCCGCCGGCATCCTTTGTTGGGCCGGGGCACGCCTCACCCTGCCTGCCGCTTGGGGGGCCTGGGCGCATTCAGCCTGGGTCTACATCCCGCTCACCCTCGCGTGGTACATCGGCGTTGTCAACGCCTTCAATCTCATTGACGGTTTGGACGGACTCTCTTCCGGCCTGGCAATTATCGCCACCATTGGCATGGTGGGTGCGGCCTTCTTTGTGGATGCCACCATTCATCCCGCCTTCTCCTTCATCTTTATCGGAGCCCTCCTCGGCTTCCTGCGCTACAACTACAATCCCGCCACCATCTTCTTGGGTGATTCCGGCAGTCTCTTTGTCGGTCTCGCCCTCGCCACCATCGCGTTGGTCTCCCGCCGCGGCGATGCCTTCATCGTCTCGATGGGGGTTCCCATTTTGTGCCTGGGTGTTCCGCTTATCGATACCTGCCTGGCCATTCTGCGGCGCACGTTGCGTGCCATTCTTTGCCGCGTCACTCCTGCCGATGCACTCCCGCAGGATGGTGCGCACTCTGCCGCCGTCATGACCGCCGACCGCGACCATATCCACCACCGCTTCCTTTCTCTGGCCGGTGGCAATCAACGCCGCGCCGTCTGGTGCCTCTACGGCCTGGCCATTGGCTTCTTGGCCGTCGGCTTCTTGGCCCTTGCTTTGCGCGAAGCCAAAGCCACCGTCTTCATCATCGGCTTCGGCGCCTTCGCGACCGTCGTCGTCCGTGCCATGACCAACGTGGAACTTTGGGATGCCGGCCGCCTTTTGGCCCGTCCCGGCGCGCGGTGCGGACGCCGCTCCATCACGGTCATCCTCTATCTCATTGGCGACCTCGTCTGCATGGCCGGTCTCTATGTCGCGGTGCTTCTCTTCCATTTCGGATGCGTCTGGCCCGAAGCCTGGCCTCGCCTCGTCAATGTCTTCTTGGTCTTCACCGTGCCGGTTGCGCTCTGCTTGGTTGCCATTCGTGCCTACACCCGCATTTGGGGTCGCTCCACCCGTAAAGACTCCTTCCTGCTGATTGCCGCTGTCGCCGTCGGCTCTCTCTTCTCCCATCTCATCCTTGCCTACCTCGTTCCCGAGTTGGCCGCTCGTTTCCGCTCAGCCCACATCCTCTGGGCGGCCTTCCTGCCCATGCCGCTCCTGCTGATGCGCTTGGCCAAACCGGCCTTCCTTCAGTGGCTCGCCGCCAGCGAAAACGCGCGTCTCCGCCGCCGCTCCCTCACCGATCCCTCCATTCCCCGCATCCTCTTTTATGGCGCCGGCGTCAACCTCCGTGCCTACATCACCCTCTTCGAGACCAACGTCACCCGCAACAACGTCGCCCTCATTGGCATCCTCGACGACAATCCCGGCCTCCGCGGACGTATCTTCCGCGACCTGCCCATCCTCGGCCCCCTCGAGACCCTCACCCCCGAGCGCCTCGCCCAACTCAAGCCCACGCGCATCATCGTCACCACCCCCGCCATCGGCCCCGAGCGCCTCGCCGTCATCCAAGCCTTCTGCAAACAACACTTCATCACCCTCGCCCGCTCCTCCATCGAAGAATCCATCCTCCCCCTCTGATCAGAGCGCCTAGGGGAACCGCAGATTTCACAGATTTTGAGCAGATTAAGGGCGTGCTAGCGCACGCAGGACTGCCAGAATAGGAAACCGCCGATTCCGCCGATTGGAGCCGATTAGGGGCCGGCTGCCGCCGGTTGATTGTTAAACAGAGGCTTCGCCTATCGCGCGTCTATCGCGCGCTCCTGCACCTCCTGCATCTCCTGAACCTCCTGCACGGCCTTTGACGAAGCTTCTCCAAGAAAACAATAGAAACGCGAGGGATGGGACCGATAGATAGTAAGGCACACCGCGCCGAACGGTCACGCGCCCCTTCTAATCAGCCAATCAGCTAATCCGTTCGGCGCTCTATCGGAGCGCCCTTATTATCTTCGTAGGAAACGTTCCCGGATACGCCTGATTGCCGCTTTCCCAATTGGGCTTCTGAAAAAAGGCTTGCTTGCCGGTGCATGACAATGCTATTCTATTGTCACGCTGTGGGAAAGCCACAGCTCCGTTTGCGCTTTGCGCGAACCAGTCGCTTCCAGGAAACCTGAGAACTTTCGAGTGTTGCGATGTGTTCGGCGAAGTGTGCCGTATCTGGCGCACTCTCTTTGCACGTCAACACTCGGGCTTTCTCAGGGCCTCCTGGAAGATGTGAAAAGGCGGTGCGTCTTTTTATGGTTGGCTAGAGAAGTGGAAACGGGCGTGCACGGACGCGTGTCTGTGACGCATCAGCCGAAGGGGCCCCCATCCTTCCCGCCCCGGTTCCCTTCGGTCCTCTGCGGGGCGGGGAAGGAGAAACGCACACACATGAAAAGAACACTGCTTACCGCGGCCTTTGCCGCGTTGGCTCTCGGCGTTGTCCAAGCAACGACGATGAACTGGACCTCTGTCGCCACCCAGAGTGATTTGACGAACTCTGGTGCCGGCAACATTCACGTCACCGGCGTGTCCGGGTCTTGGGCCGCTGCGTGCGTGATGACTTTTGGAACGGGGGCGCTTCCTTCCAATCAGTATCACGCCATCTTTGGTGTCGACAATGATACGACCGGCGAGACGAGTCGCTTCTTCTTTGACCCTCAAAATCAGGTTTCCGCCATCCAAAAGCATGGGGCGGACGCAAACGTCACCCCTGATGCCAATTGGACGGCGCTGACCCTTGAGGTTGGGAAGACCTATGAGTTCGTTCTTTCGTACGACAGCGCAAACCAGGCTTTGTCGTTCTATGTCGATGGAAAGCTCTATGGGACTGCCTCCAACTTCACGGCAATGAATGATTTGTATCTCTCGTGGAGTCGTCAGACCGCGACCTCGGGCGATACTATCCCTGGGACGACCTCGGCTGACATCTATTTTGTCAACGGAATGACCTATGACGAGGCCAAAATCGCCTCCCTCCCTGAGCCGACGGCGCTGGCGCTGTTGGCGTTGGGCGTGGCCGGCGTTGCGCTCCGCCGTCGCGTGGCGTAAGTTCCCGTCACTCCAAAAAGCCCTGGTCTCGATATGAGGCCGGGGCTTTTTTGTGGGGTGGGGCGTCACCACACATCCAAGCCTCCAAGCTCCCAAACTTCCAATTCAGCGTCCCGCGTGCGGTAGCACGCCCCTAATCTGCACTAATCTGCGTAATCGGCGGTTCCCCACACTGGCAGTCTTGGACAACGTGGTAGGACATATAGGACGTATAGGACGAATAGGACGGCGGCTTCGCCGCTTTGTAACACGACCGCGCCCGTCGCCCCGTAGGGGCGCTCCGTTCTCAGTTTTCCGTTCTCCGTTCTCCGTTCTCCGGGGCGCGCAAGCGCCCCTGTGCAAGAGGCGCGGGATTGTGCTAAACTACGGTTAAATCTTTAACAAGGATAAAGGAGTCTCTTTATGGCTTGGTTTACGAAGGCGCCCGAGGCGCCCCTGCGCGTGCCCACCGAGGCGCTTTGGAACGTCTGCAAGAAGTGTGGCGCCTACACGCCGAAGGACGAGTATGCCGCGAACTTGAAGGTCTGCCCCGTCTGCGGTGCGCATGGCCGTCTCTCCGCGCGTGAGCGCATCGCCCTCTTGGCCGACAAGGGCTCCTTCAAGGAGATCGCCGCCGACGTCATTGCGCACGACCCGCTCACCTTCCACGACGCGAAGGAGGCCTATGCCGAGAAGGTCGCCGCCACCCGCGAGAAGACCGGCATCGGCGAATCGATCGTCGTGGGCACGGCCACGTTGGACAAGATTCCCGTGGTGTTGGGCGCGATGGACTTCCGCTTCATGGGCGGTTCGTTGGGTTCCGGCACGGGCGAGCGCATCCTCCAGGCCGCCGAGACGGCGCGCAAGCTCAAGTGCCCGCTCGTGCTCTGCACGGCCAGCGGCGGCGCGCGCATGCAGGAAGGCCTCGTCTCGCTCATGCAGATGGCGAAGACCTGTGCCGCCATCCAGCGTCTGCGCGATGAGGGCCTCCTCTACATCTCCGTCATGACCGACCCCACCACCGGCGGCGTCTCCGCCTCCTTCGCGATGGTCGGCGACCTCAACATCGCCGAGCCCAAGACCCTCATCGGGTTCGCCGGGCGCCGCGTCATCGAGACCACCATCAAGCAGAAGCTCCCGCCGGAGTTCCAGACCTCCGAGTACCTCTTGGAGCATGGCTTCCTGGACAAGATCGTCGCCCGCAAGGACCTCAAGGCCTACCTCGCCAAGACGATCCGCTTCCTGACGGCCGCTAAGTAAGGAGGAGACGCACCATGGCCACCACCAAGAAACCTGTCGCCAAGAAGCCCGCCGCCAAGGCCCCCGCCAAGAAGCCCGCCGCCAAGCCTGCGGCTAAGAAACCTGCGGCCAAGGCCACTGCCAAGAAGCCCGCGGCTAAACCCGCCGCCGCCAAGAAGGCCACCGCCCACACCACCTGGGACACCGTCCAGATTGCCCGCCACCCCAATCGCCCCCTGCTCATCGACTACCTCGCCGCCTGGGACCCTCAGGCGAACGAGTTGCACGGCGACCGCCTGGTGGCTGACGACCCCGCCATGTTCGCCGGCCTGGTCAACATCGGCGGCGAGCGCGTCGTCCTCGTGGGTCACCGCAAGGGCCGCACCACCGAGGAGAAGATTGCCTACCGTTTCGGCATGGCCAACCCCGATGGTTACCGCAAGGCCATGCGCATCATGCGCTTGGCCGAGAAGTTCCACCTGCCCATCGTCACGCTCGTCGACACCTCGGGCGCCTTCCCCGGCCTTGACGCCGAGGCTCGCGGCCAGGCCGAGGCCATTGCCAAGAACCTCGCCGACATGTCCGTCCTCAAGGCGCCCATCGTCGTCGTCGTCACCGGCGAAGGCGGTTCCGGCGGCGCGCTCGGCATCGCCGTGGGCGACCGCATCTTGATGCTTGAGCATGCCATCTACTCCGTCATCAGCCCCGAAGGCTGCGCCTCCATCCTTTGGCGCGACGGTCACATGGCGCCCCAGGCCGCCGAGGCCCTCAAGCTCACCTCCGACTGGCTCAAGAAGCTTGGCCTCATCGACGAGATCATCCCCGAGCCCAAGGGCGGCGCGCAGAACGCCCCAGCCAAGACCATCGAGGACGTCAAGCAGGCCATCCTCAAGGCCATCCGCGAACTCAAGAAAATCCCCGTCGAGAAGCTGGTCGAGCAGCGCTACGCCAAGTTCGCCGCCATGGGCCGCTTCTCCGACTGAGACCCGCCATGTCCCACGCGCTGATCCTCACCGACGGCAAGCCGGGGCATGAGAACCAATCCAAGGCCCTCGCCGAGGGCCTTGGATGTTCTTTTGACCTTGTGCCTTGCACCTATCCCACCAAGGGCCGCAAGACCCTGTCCTACCTCTGTGACCGCGTGGGACTGCGGCCGGACCTCACGGGCGTGCTCCCCGCCGTCCGTACGGCCGCCGCCAAACGCCGCCCGGACCTGATCATCGGCGCGGGCTCCAACACCTTCTATTCCCTCAAACTCCTCAAGCGTGCGCTCGGCGTCCCCTGCGTCGCCATCCTCACCCCGGGCGGTTACCGCCTCGGCGGCTTCGACGCCATCCTTGCGCCGGTCTTCGACAACCCGCCGCGCCGCGCCAACCTCTTCCCCATCCCCACCAACCTCACCCCCGCCCGACCGGACTTCTACACCGCCCAGACCGCGGCCTTCTACGAGCGCTACGTGCCCAAACGCAACCGCGCCGTGGCCGTCATCATCGGTGGCAAAAACCCCGTGGCGGACGTGGCCCCCGATTGGCTCCGCACCCAACTCGAAGCCGTCTTCGCCGCCACCGAGGGGTGTGAGCGCTGGGTCACCACCTCCCGCCGCACCTCCCCAGAGGCCGAGGCCGTCGTCGATTCCTTCCCCTTCGACTACAAGCTCCTCTTCTCCAAGGACCGCTTCAACCCCATCCCCGCCTTCGTCACCGAGTGCGAACGGCTCTTCGTCACCGCCGAATCCACGGGGATGCTCAGCGAGGCCGTCGCGGTCGGCCATGCCGCCGTCGAGGTGTTGGACAACCTCACCGTGACCACCGGCAAGTTCGCCCGCTTCGTCGACAATCTCTGCGATGAGGGCTACGCCCACCGCTTTGACGGTGCCCTCGGCGAGGCCCGCCGCAAGGTCAACCTCGCCTCCACCCTCGCGGCCCTCAAGGCCCGTTTGGGCCTTTGACGTCCCTTCTCCACGAAGACACGAAGGAACGCAAGGGCCTGGGCGCTTCACCGTTCGGCGCGTTGCGCCTCACTCCCTATCCCCATCCCTTGCGTCTCTTTCGTTTTCCTGTAAAGTGTCTTTATATAAAAGAAGCGTGGCGAGTTGTACTCGCCACGCTTTCTTGTTGGACTTTGTCCGTCGCGCGCTTGCCGCGCGTTCCGTTCTCCGTTCTCCGTTTTCCGTTCTCCTGCACGCGAGGCGCCGTTAGGCACCGCGCGTGCGAGGGAGAATGGCCGCGATGATGGGCACGCAGGCGGCCACGAGGAGGATGCGGACCCAGGTCTCCACGCCCAGGGCGACGGTGCCGAAGGCGGCGCCGCCCCAGACCACGATGACCCACTGGAGCACCGCGGCGATGAAGAGGGCACCGACGAGCGCCGGGTTGCCGGTCAGGCCGCTGAAGGGGTTGCCGCCCTCGGGACGGCGCGCGGCCAAGGCGTTGGACAGCTGGCAGAAGACGAAGAGCGTGAAGACGGCGGTCGCGATGACTTCCTTGCCGGCATCCGCCACGCCCAGGAAGTCGACCACGCCCTTGAGCTGGAGCAGGCAGACCGCGGCGATGAGACCGCCGATGACGGCCATGCGCATCACCATACCGCGGCTGACGAGCGGGGCGTCGCGGCGGATGGGCTTGCGGCGGAGCAGGTCGTCGCTCATGCGCTCCAGGCCCAGGCAGAGGGCGGGCGGGCCGTCCATGATGATGTTGATCCAGAGCAACTCCAGCGCGGAGAAGGGCGGCGGCTCATCCAGAATCACGGCCACGAGCACCACCAGCACGGCGGAGACGTTGACGGTGAGCTGGAAGAGGATGAAGCGCTTGAAGTTGTCGGTGATGCCGCGGCCCCAGCGGATGGCGCGGACGATGGTCGCGAAGGCGTCGTCGAGCAACAGGATGTCGCAGGCCTCCTTGGTGACCTCGGTGCCGGTGATGCCCATGGCCACGCCGACATCCGCTTCCTTGATGGCGGGCGCGTCGTTGATGCCGTCGCCCGTGACGGCCACGGATTCGCCCTGCGCCTTGAGCGTGCGCACCACGCGCAGCTTGACCGACGGCGTGGAGCGCGCGATGACGCGGACGCTCTTGAGCGCCTCGGCGAAGGCGGCGTCGTCGAGCTTCTCCAGCTCGGCGGCGGTGACGGCGCGGTGGCCGCCCTCGAGCATGCCCAGCGAGCGGGCGATGGCGGTGGCGGTGATCAGGTTGTCGCCCGTGAGCATCATCACGGAGATGCCGGCGGTGCGGCAGGCGTCGATGGCCGGGGGCACGTCCTCGCGCACGGGGTCGGCGATGGCCGCGAAGCCGTCGTAGACCAACGGCCCATCGCCCTCGGCGTGGGCGAAGGCAAGCACGCGGCAGGCTTGGTCCTGCCACTTGGCCATCGCGGCCTCGGCGGAGGCCTTGGCCTCGCCGGCCATCCCGCAGGCGGCCAGGACGGCCTCGGGGCTGCCCTTCATCAGCGTGAGCGGACGATTGCCGCCGAGCTTGGTGACCATGCGCTTGGTGTCGGAGGAGAAGGGTTCGACGTCCACGATGTTCGCCTGGGCGCGGAGCTTGGCGGGCTCGTGGCCGGCCTTGGCGGCGGCGACGAGCAGGGCGCCTTCGGTGGGGTTGCCCACGAAGCCCTTGCCGTCGTCGGAGAGGTCGGCGGTGGCGTTGACGCACATGTTGGTGAGCAGGTCGCCCTGCGGCTCGGTGCGCTCGCCGTCGGGCCCGACCAGGGAGATGACGGTCATGCGGTTCTCGGTCAACGTGCCGGTCTTGTCCGAGCAGATGAAGGTGACGCAACCGATGGTCTCGCAGGCGATGAGTTTCTTGACCAAGGCGTTCTGCTTGGCCATCTTGAGCACGTTGATCGCCAGGCTCATGGCCACGATGGTCGGCAGGCCCTCAGGCACGCACGCTACGATGAGCACGATGGCCGAGATGAAGGCCTCGCCCACGCCGGTCCAAGTGATGCCGCCGTGATTCAAGAAGCCCTGCAGCAACTGCACCGCGAAGACCAGGACGGCCGCCGCGATGCCCGCGATGGTGACCCACTTGCCCAGCTTGGCCAGACGCTCCTGCAACGGCGTCTTGCCCGTGCTCTGCGTGGCCAACGCCGCGGCGATGCGGCCAAACTCGGTGTGCATGCCCACCGCCGTCACCACCATCAGGCCCGTGCCCGCGGTGACGTAGCTGCCGGCGTAAAGCATCGTGGGCCGCTCGGCCACGGGAGCCGTCTCGGCCACCTGCGCCGTGGCGTCCTTCTCCACAGGGGCCGATTCGCCCGTCAGCGCCGATTCGTCGGCCACCAGACCGCTGGACTCGATGAGGCGCCCGTCGGCCGTCAGCTTGTCGCCCGTGCCCACGAACATGATGTCGCCCACCACCAGCTCGGACTGCGGGATGCGCACGCTCTTGCCGTTGCGCAGGACCCGCGGATGGACGTCCGCGCCCATGCCGCGCAGGGCCTCGAAGGCCTTGGCGCTGCGCCCCTCCATGCCCACGGAGATGCCCACCGAAAGCAGGATGGCCAGCGCCACGCCCACGCACTCGGCGAACTCGGTGTGGCCGCCGGTGAGCAGGTGGGCCACATTCACGCCCACCATAATCAGCAACGCCATCACCAGCAACAGAATCATCGGCTCCTTGAAGGCCTCGATGATCCGCTTGAACCATCCGATTTGCTCCGGGCGCGACAGCTCGTTCGCGCCGTGCGCCTCGCGGCTGGCGCGCACCGCCTCCTCCGTCAGCCCCTGCCGACGGTCGCCGCCCAACTCCCGCACCACTTCATCGGCGGGGGTCATGAATGCTTTGTCCATCTCTCTCTCCGTTCGGTGAACGAAACAATAAGCCCGGCGGCCGCCTGGCCCCGGGCTTTCTGTTTGGAGACAAAAGACCCGTGCGCGGCGGCGTGCCGCACATGAGTCTCGCCATTTCAGGCAGGCCAGGCGTTGCCGCCGAGACTGTTGGCCTGCCGCGCATCTCGCGCCGGCTACTCCCTCAATGCGCCCATAGTGTAGCAAACCCCGCGGAAAAAAGAAAGGGGCGGCGGAGCCGCCTGGGTGTCGGACATTTTTTTGTCCGATCGGATCGGACACTTTTTATAAAGCACTGACGTTGTATTGGTTATAATGC
>CALXOF010000002.1 GCA_944389945.1 uncultured Kiritimatiellota bacterium
CCACCTCTCACATCTTCCAATGTTACCTCATCTCAAAAATTTTCGTCTTCCACAAAAAATATAGTTGACTTAAGGGTTCGCAAAAGACCCTTTGGACGTCCGTTCAAGACGCCCGAAGGATGTCATAAAAGGAGTCTTACTGATGCCCGAGGAGGGCAGAGAGTTGCTCGAGCAAGAGCGGAAGAAGCTGCTTCTTGCGGGACATGATGCCCTTGCAGAGGAAGACGTTGGCATCGCCGTCTGCGCGAGGGAAGGGAATCTTGGCGATGAAGCGCGGGTCACCGGCCACAAGGAGTGTGGAGTTGAGGGCGGTGAGGTCGGTGACCATGAGCGCGGCAAAGAAGTGGCCGCGGGCGTGGCACTTGGCGTCAAGGGCGCCAAGAAGACCATGCAGACGAGGCTTGAGCTCGTCGGTGGTGCCGGTCTCAATCTGGGCGACGGTGAAGGTGACGCCGCACTCGTTGTACTCCTTGGAGTCCATCCCCAGGATACGGTCGGTGTCGAGATCCGTGAGACGCGAGGCGTGAGAGAAGATGTCGTGGGCAAGGTCGTCAACTTCGAGATTGAGCAAGCCGGCAAGGTATTCCGCCATGTCGCGGTCGACATCTGTTGTGGTGGGAGAACGCAGGCCGAGGGTGTCCGTGATGATGGCGGAGAGAAGCAGACCGGCGACGGCGGGGGTGAGGGTGGCCTTGCGTTCTTGATAAAGGCACGCGACGACGGTGGCGGTGGAACCGACGGTGCGGTTGATAAAGTCGATAGGGTCGTGGGTCGGGAAATTGCCGAGCTTGTGATGGTCGATGATTTCGATGATGGGGAACTGGTCGAGACCCTCGACGGCGAGGGACAGTTCGTTGTGGTCGACCATGATGACGTCAACATTCGGCTGACGGTAGAGATCGCGTTCGTTGATGACGCCGACAACGTGACCGGCATCGTTGACGACGGGAAGGGAGCGCGCTTGGGAGGCTTGGACGGCGGGGAGGACGTCGCGGACGGGGTCATCCGGGCGAACGGGCTTAACGTCTGCGGCAGTGAGGGTGCCGACAGGCATGGAATAAAGGGTAAGGAAGACCGTGGAGGCGATGTCGTAAGGGGAGATAAGGACGGAGATACCGGCCTCGCGGGCACGTCCGAAGAACTCCTTGGAGAGGGGCAAACCAGAGGTCAAGACGATGGCGCGAACCTTGTGGTTGATACAAAGCTCAAGGATAGAGGCGCGATTCTCGACCAATGCGATGGCGTTGGTGGGGAGCTCGGTCTTGAGGACTTGCTCGAAGGCTGCGGCGGTGGAGCCGGCCACGAGAATGCGGGACTTGACCACGGCATCTGCATCGAAGGTCAAGAGCGGCTGCGCGCGGAGGGTGCGAGCCAGGAGGGAGATGGAGGTGGGGATGATGGCCTTGCGGTGGGGGTCGGTCTTGTGGACAATGTTCTCGGTGAAGGTGTTGTGGGTGAGGAAGGCACGGTAACACCCGTCGCGGCCGACCACGGGAATGGCGGGAAGGCGGTGTTTGTCCATGAGCTCGAGGGCATCCCAGAGCGCGGTATCTGCGGAGACGGTGATGGGGGCGCCTTCCTGCATGCAGTGGGTGACCTTGGGGAGCAGGTCGGGGATGAACTCCGGCGGCTCAACACCAAAGCGGCGCAGGATGTACTCCGTCTGCGGGGTCAGGCGGCCGGCACGCGCAGGTTCAACGCGCGTCCATCCTTGTTGACGCTTGAGCTCGGCGTAGGCGATGGCCGAGACGATGGAATCGGTGTCCGGATTGCGGTGGCCGATGACGAGGGTCTTGCGGGGATGTTCGCTCATGGTGTTCAATCTCTGCTGAAGGCGACAATGGGCTTGGCGGCGGGGGCGGGCGGCGTGTGGAAGCAGTCCCCGGGAAGCAGGGCGCGGCCGCACAGCCACGCGGCGACGTCCATGGGCTTGCCGCCCTCGGGTTGGACTCGGAGCAGGCGGATGGCACCATCTCCGGAGCGGACGACGATGCCGGTCTTGTCGGCGGAAAGAACGGTGCCGGGGGCAAGGCGCTCCTGCTCGACGGTGATGGGTTGCGCGGTGGCGGCGAGGACTTTGAGCATGCGTCCGGCCTCGCGGGTGCCCTCGGGCATATAAGTGAAGCAGGAGGGCCAAGGGGTGTAGGCGCGGAGCTTGCGGAGAGAGCGTTCGGTGGGGTCTTCCCAGTGGAGAAGGCCGTCGGACTTGCGGATTTTGTAGGCCATGGTGACCTGGTCGGGGTCCTGCGGCTTGGCACGAAGCTTGAAGTAGGCCCAAAGGGGCAGGACACGGACGAGGAGCTCGGCGCCGAGGTCGGCCAAGCGATCGTGCAGGGTCTCGAGGGTGTCGTCGTCGCGGATGGGGGTGGTGACCTGATCGAGGATGGGGCCGGAGTCCATGCCCTCGTCCATGAGCATGGCCGTGGCGCCGGTGACGGCATCGCCGTTTAGGAGGGCGGCGTGGATGGGCGAGGCGCCGCGATAACGGGGAAGGAGGGAAAGGTGAATGTTGATGCACCCGAGCGTGGGAATATCGAGGAGACGGCGGGAAAGGAACTGACCGTAGGCGACGACGACGATGACATCGGGCAACCAGGCCGCAATCTGCGCGAGACTTTCTGGCGTATTGACGCGCTCAGGCGTCAGGCACGGGATACCAACTGCCGTAACAAAGGCCTTGCAGGCGCAAGGGGTGAGGCGCTTACTGCGCCCAGCCGGCTTGTCGGGCTGCGTGACGCACCCGACGACTTGCACGCCCGGCTCACGCGAGAGGCGCTCAAGCATCGTGGCC
The DNA here is from genome assembly GCA_944389945.1 of uncultured Kiritimatiellota bacterium. Classification (GTDB taxonomy): domain Bacteria; phylum Verrucomicrobiota; class Kiritimatiellia; order RFP12; family DVOR01; genus Spyradenecus. The sequence goes on from CALXOF010000002.1 coordinate 2,792, forward strand.
GACAAATCGGCCGATCCCATGAAGACAACGCGGATCATTGTTGCGTTCCTTTCCGCGGCCCTTCATACCGCTCGGCCAACCATTGAAAAACCTTCCCTACCTCCGGGGTGGCGGTCAACAGTGCGTCGCCGCCGAACCGTCGCACGTTGGACAGGCAATCATACGCCCGCTTATACTCGCCACGGTTATAATAACACAATCCGGCGCTCAACCACAGCTGGGGGGACTGTGGGAAGCGTTCGAGCGCCGCACGGTAGAGGCGCATGGCTTGCGCGTCATCGCCGTGTTGCTGCGCCATCAAGCCGCCGAAGAGCGACTCCTCCTCTGAAAGCGCGGCAAGGGTTGTATCTGGCACGCGCCGCAGGAAATCCAAAGCCATGGCGTCACGTCGAAGTGCAAGCGCTTCCCTAAATCCTTCGAGCGCTCCTGCCGCAGAGAGATTCGGCGCATTGACAAGCACACGCAATCGCTCGTCACGTGCGATAAGATCGGTAATTTGTCGTTCTACCTTTTCTGCACCACGGAGGTTGGGGTCTATGGCGCGATAGGCGCGAATGAGTCGCAAGGCCTCAGAGAAACGCCCCTGCGGCACAAGCGACCCGCTAGCGATGCCGGAGACAACCTGCGAGTACTCGGGATAAAGCGCGAAGGCATCTTGATAGGCTTTGTCCGCACGATCGAACGCTCCATGCCGTGCATAAAGTCCCGCAATGGCCGCACGAAGGCCGGAGAAAGACTTTTTCGCGGCGAAGTCCCTCCGATAGGCTTCACGCGTAACTAATCGGCGCGTCATCCAGTCCCAGAAATCGGCATCACGGTCGGCCAACGCGCCTAGCCTCCCCCCTTCACGACGCAGATGCATGGCAAGCCCGGCAGGTTCAAGCAGGTTCTCCATCCACGGAATACGCATGCTCTCCTCGACATAGATGGGACTATCGGGATTCCGTTCAACGATGAACCTCGCCAAGGCACCATTGATCTGCCAGATGGTCGCAGCATCGTTGATCTGCACGCTTGCGCCAAGGGCATCGTTGAGGCGGCCGGACTGCACCAAACACTCCGCGACAATGGCATTCTGCTCTTCTTCCGTAGGCAGACGCAGACGCTTGCCATACAAATCATGCGTGGCGGCCATATACGTGGGGTCGGCCAGGGCTCCTTGGGTGAGAACGTGGATATCCGGTCGATACCCAACGGCGTGCACCATATAAGTGGGTACGAATCGTCCCGGGTCCGTGCCGCCAAAGAGGATGGCGCCTTGCTCCATCGGCGGAGGCCAGAAGGGATCCGGAAGTGGCTCCTCGTCGACTTCGAGCTCGGCGCGGATGGCCTGCGCGCCCTCAAGCATATAGGCGCCAAACTGCCAACCGAAGTCATGCCCCGTCTGCTCCGCCGCACCAAAGCGTCGTATCAAGTCCTCATTCGTGAAGTTCGCGATGAGGGGCGCCGCGACGGTCAGGCACGCCAGGGCCACGCCCCCACCCCACGCGCCCCTCCAACGCCGCAGGAAGACCATCACCACCGCCAGTCCATAGCCCACCCACAGCGCAAAGATGCCGTAAGAAGAGATGAACTTCACCTTCTGGACAAAGTCATCCTGCAAGTCCCCGGTCGGGTTCGCCAACGCCACCAAGAGCGCCGACATCATCAAGAAGAAAAGGGCCGTGCACCCCAGCCAGAGTAGTCCTCGGCGTTTCTTCCACCAAATCCCTGCAATTGCCGCCGTTCCAACCACACCAAGAAGCACCACCGGCACGGAAAACTGTAGGCACAGGTCACATAGATATCGCCACAGTTGCCGCAGATAATCCACCGAGAGCCAATCGCTCGGCGCAAGGGCCTCATACTGCCCACGCATGACCACACGGCTAAACTCTGCCCACTGTAGTGGGTATCCCCAATTCATTGCCGGACCAAAGCGGGACGCAATCGGCATATAGAGGTAAACCGCCAGACCTAGTTGCACGGCCAGTAACGTCAACGCCACACACCGTCCCCGCAACACCCAGAACCAGGCCAAAGCCAACACCGCAACGTCCCACACGAGCGGCCACCAGAACCGCCACGAGGCCAACTCCGGCTCCCACGTCAACGCCACGGAGTCCCATGCAAAAATTCCCCAGAACTGCCCCAAAAGCAACATCGGATTCCACGACAATGCTGCGACATCCCACACGAATGTCCACCACAACGGCAACGGTATCGACGACAAATCCCATGCCAACACCCGCCCCGTGATGGCCACCAAACCAAGCGTCTGGATTACCGTCATCACCGCGGCAAAGCGTCGCATCCGCCGGAACCGCCAACACACCGCCCACAACGCCGCAATCCCCACCGCATGGGCCGCAAGGGCCCCACCAACGCTCATCTTCCCCGCGTCCAACGCCAACAGGCAAAGCGTCAACCCCAACGGCACCCCCACCGCGACAAAAGAGAGGCCGAGCCGCCACCGCCGCACAAAGATTGCCAACCCAATTGGCAACGCCGCTAGCAAAAGCACTTGATAGTTCGTTAGCCCCAACCCAAAGACCAACCCCAACCACACCAATGTCGACGTACGCGGCTGACGGATCCACTGATAGGTCAAAAGCATCGTCAGCGCCAGGAAAAACGCGCCCAGCGCATAGACCTCCACAATTACCGCCTGCGACCACATCACCGGGGAGAAGGCAAAAGCCAAGGCCGCCGCCACGCCTCCCACCCAAGCAGATGCGGTCACCCACCATTCCCCCGCGTGTTTCGCCGCACCGGTCAAAAGGTCTCGTCCTGAACGTACAATGAGCAATGCCGTCACGCCCACGGCCAATGCACCCATTGTAGCCGATCCTAACGCCACCGCCCAGGCCGGGGTCGGCCAGCCCTGCCACGTCACCCACCCAAAAAGCTTGCAGAAACACCACGACAACAGCGTCCACAACGGATAGCCCGGCGGATGCGGCACACCTAGCCCTACCGCCGCCGTCACCAACTCCCCGGAATCCTCCAACCCCACCGAAGGCCCCAGCGACAACACATAGACGGCAAACGCCACGACTGTGGCCACCCAAAAGGCAACCCAGTCCATTCGGTCAAAGAAAGGCTTTCCGTGCGCTCGCATGGGTGCTAATCATAGCATAATCTCCCTTTAACCACAAAACGTGGTACAATAGGTACCCATGAAACCCCGCGTTTACAATTTTTGTGCCGGTCCCGCGATGGTGCCACCCGAAGTACTCGAAGCGCTTCGGGAAGACCTTTGCGACTGGCAGGGGCTGGGTCGCTCTGTCCTTGAGGTGTCGCACCGCACTGAAGCCTACCGCGCGCTCCAAGCCAAGGCCATTGCCAATCTCCACACCCTCTTGGGTCTTGGCGATGACTACGAAATTCTCTTGTTGCAAGGTGGCGCGAGCGGCCAGTTCGCCATGCTCCCCTACAACTTCTTGCGCGCGGGTGCCGCGGCGGACTATGTGGTGCGTGGCTACTGGGGCGAGAAGGCCGCACGCCAGGCTGCACGCGTTGGCACCGTGCATACCCTGCGCGACCCCGCGGACTGGACACCCGGCGCGGTTTACGCCCACGTCACCACCAACGAGACCATCGCCGGCACCCGTCTACCCGAGACATTTCCCTTGCCAGATGCGCCCCTCTGCGCAGACATGAGCAGCGATATCCTTGCCGCTCCGCGCGACTATCGCCGCTACGCCCTCTTCTACGCCGGCGCCCAAAAGAACCTAGGTGTCGCCGGGCTTGCCATTGTCGCCGCGCAGCACGACTTCCTCTCCCAAGCTCGGCGCAATCTCCCTGCGGCCTTCTGCTACCTGGAGCACGCCCACGCCGATGGGCTCTATCACACGCCCAACGCCTTCGCCGTCGACGCACTCTGTCACGTCACCGACTGGCTTCTGCGCGAAGGTCCGCAAAACATCTGGGAACGCAACGCCCGCAAAGCCGACCGCCTTTACGCAGAGCTCGACTCCTCTTCCTTCTGGCGTCCCCTCGCACCAAAGGCTGAGCGTTCGCTCACTAACGTTACCTTCCGCCTACCCACCGCCGCCCTCGAGGAAACTTTCTTGGCACAGGCAGAAGAACGCGGACTCGTCGCGCTCCGCGGGCACCGTGCCCTCGGTGGTATCCGCGCCTCCCTCTACAACGCCCTCCCCGAAGCCGCCGTCGAGGCCCTCATCGCCTTCATGCGTGACTTCGCGCAACTCAACGCTTAATTTCCATCCATACATCGAAAGGACCCAAACATGGCCATCGAAAACGAAGTCTACGCCGACGGCGTCTACCAAATCCACATGCTGGAGCAGACCATCCGCCTGGACTTCATGCGCCTGCAGCCCAGCCCCGAGAACCAGACCCCTGTGCCTAAACCCTTCGAGCGCGTCATCCTCTCGCCCCAAGGGTTCCTCCGCACCTACGAGGCCATGGGGCAAATCGTCCACAAGCTTGAGGAGCTCGGCCTCATCCGCCGCAACCCCAATCCTCCCACCAATCCCCCTGCCGCCCAGTAAGGCCCTTTCCAGACCCTATAAGGGTTCGACCCGAGACCCTATAAGGGTTGACCTCCGACCCTTATAGAGGTCGACCGTGAACCCTTAAGGGTTTCTCCAAGCCCCTTCGAGGGGTCTCCTCTTGCGACCCTGTTCTCAAGAGGATTCTTCTTTGTTTCAACACCTGCGTGTCATGACGGAAAACCGCCGCATCTTCCTTAACATCATCGCCACCTATGGGCGCTCGCTTTTTGCGCTCGCTTGCGGCCTTTTCACCGGCCGCTGGCTCCTCATGTCCCTCGGCGAGGTAGACTATGGACTTTTTGGTGTAGTCGGGGGTCTTTCTGGCTTTATCGGGTTTATCAGTAGTTTGATTGCTGCTGCAGTAGGCCGATTCTATACTTTCGCCATTGGGCAAGCCCGCGTCTCGGGAGCTGAAGGCTTGGAAGAATGCCGCAAATGGTTCAATACAGCGGTGTTGCTTCACACCGTCATTCCGGTCGCACTAATGGTTTGCGGTTATCCCATCGGGGAATACGCCATTCGTAATGGATGGATTTTCATCCCTGCGGACCGAATGGAAGCTTGCCTTTGGGTCTTTCGATTCTCTTGCCTTTCTTGCTTTTTGGGGTTGGTGACGGTACCCTTCAACGCCATGTACGGCGCCAAACAATACATCGCCGAGCTCACAGTTTACTCCTTCATCACCACCACGCTCAACGTCTGCTTCCTCTATTATATGGTGACGCACCCGGGTGATTGGCTCGCTCGCTACGCATTTTGGGGTGCCCTTCTCGGTATCGCGCCTAACCTCATCATTGCCTATCGTGCCTACCAACTCTTCCCAGAGTGTCGCTTCCGCCGCGCCTACCTCTGGGACTGGGGCCGTACAAAAGCGCTTTTTAGTTACGCCGGTGCCCAATTTTTCGGTTGTTTCAGTGCAATGTTGCGTCAACAAGGCATCGCAATCCTCGTAAACCGCTACTTTAAGGCGACCCGTAATGCCGATATCAATGTCGCCAATTCCGTTGCCGGACACTGCTTCACTCTCGCCGGATGCATGACAGGCGCCTTCGCCCCTGCCCTCACCACTGCCCGTGGGGCCGGCGATTGGACTCGTATGCACGGATTGGCGTTCAGGACCTGCAAAATAGGTGTCCTACTCGTCTTCCTTTTCGCTCTCCCCATGATGTTGGAGGTGGATTTGGTGTTGAAGCTCTGGCTGAAAGACCCTCCACAATATGCGGCCATGCTTTGTCTCTTCTTTCTTATTGGCACAATCTGTGAACGCGTAGCGTGGGGCCACTCTCTCGCACTTAATGCCAATGGGAAAATCTGGGGCTATCAACTTGCGGTCGGTATCGTTAACTTTGCCATCTTTCCCATAACGTGGCTATTACTTGCGCTCACACGAGACATTGCCACAATCGGTGTCACATTTGTTCTTGTGATGATAGGAAATGCTGTGGTACTCGTCATCTTTGCAAGAGTCTTGGTCGCCATGGGAATCCGTCGCTGGGTTTTCACGGTGGTGTTACCCCTTTGCCTGCTTGCGGCCGTCTGCCTTGCAGTCGGGGCTTTACCTCGTTTCTTACTTGCACCAACTTTCTGGCGTCTTTGCATCACCACCGCCACCATTGAAATCGTTTTGGTCCCCACGGCCTGGTTTCTCGTCCTCTCCAAAGACGAACGCGTCTACGTTCGCGAAAAGCTAATGCTACTTATAGACCGATTCCGCAAATAGCAGTGCGTAAATGGAGTATGCTATAATGAGCATTAATTGCAATTCTATTCGTCTTACTTTCCTCTCTCGGATTAATATGCTATGAAACACCACTTCCATCCTCCTCGCACATTGGAAGGTTGCTTGGATGCTTTAGGGGTATTGGTGAACCGAAAGAATGTTCCGTATACTCCAGAAACACTAGCCTATAACGAACGTTCGAATGCCGCCAAACTTTGCAAAAATCCCTTGGTGTCTGTCTTTATCATCACCTACAACTCTGGGAGGTTTATCGATGATGGTATCCGGGGGGTGATGGAGCAAGAGACAGATTTCCCCTTTGAGCTCATCATCAGCGATGATGGATCAACGGATGATACAATTGCTCGTTGTGAGGTGTGGCAGGAAAAGTTTCCTGAGCGCATCCGTATCCTCGTGGCAAATCGCAATGCCGGCATTCTTGGGAATCGTTTGCGTGCACAGATTGCGTGCCGTGCTCCATGGGTTGCACTCATGGACGGAGACGATTTTTGGGCCAATCCTAAAAAATTGCAACATCAAATTGCACGTCTGCAGGAAACCTGCGCAGTTGCGTGCGTGGCCTTCTCAGAGATACGTAACGAGCGAACTGGCCAGTCCAGACGGTTAGGTTGTGGACTTGACCAAACGGATTGGGTGACTCCTGCCCTTTTCCTACAATGTTACCTTCATACCTCTACCTATGTTTATTCTCGTAAGGCATTGGACACAGCCTTGCAAAAACATCCGCACCTTCATGGCTTGGATGACATAGACCTCATCTTCTGCCTCGCTTCGCAAGGTCGAATTGCTTTGTTACGCGAAGTCGTCTCAGTCTACCGTATCAGTGGTGTAAACGAATGTTCTACGCGTTCGAGAGATAGCTTTGCACTTTGGGTGCGCTGGCAAATCCTTCGCTTGGTTCTCTTCGGCCCTAGACAATTCCGACGACTTGCTCTCTGGTATTTGCTCCATGACATCCGCACAATGTGGGAATTCGGTCATGGGTTGACACCTGAAGTGCGCCCCTTGCTATGGACCATTGCTAAAAAGTCTTGGTATCTGGAACTTTTCTCTTGGTCTATTCTTCGCGAATGGTTTAAATTGCTCTACTCTAAGGCTACCAACCGCCGGGCCCATGCCCATAATTAAGCGTTTGATTTCGTCGAGACGCGAGGATTTGCGGTATAATGGGAGCATGAGACAGGGATTTTTTGACAAGTTTGTTTCGCGGTTGGATCGGATTGAAGCGCCGGTGGCGGAGGCGCATATCGCGGAATTGGCAAGAGAGCGAGGCTTTTTAGAGACGCTCTTCCAATCCATCGATGAAGGATTGGTGGTGGTGGGTGATGGGATGCGTCTACTCTACGCGAACCGGGCGGCAGAGCGGATGATTGGCTTTGACGCGGAGGAGCGGCGGGGTAAGTCTCTGGGGCGTTATCTACGGGATTGGGGCGTGGAGGGGCTGTTGCGTCAGCAGGTGAAGGATTGGGCGCGGATTGAGACGCGTGAGGTGGAGTTGGCGTATCCGGAACGTCGCGTGGTGGCCTTTTATGCACGCCCAGTGGCCTATGAGGGACGCACGGAGTTGCTCCTTATCCTGCGGGATGTGACGCGAGAGCGGTTGGCTGAAGAGAATGCTTTAGCCGATGAACGCTTGGCGGCGGTAAAGACGTTGGCCGCGGGGGTGGCTCATGAGATCGGTAACCCGCTCAACGCTTTGACCATCCACCTACAGTTGCTGAACCGTGAACTGCGTAGCGTGAAGGACGAGGCCTTACGTGCTTCACTCGGGGGGTTAACCACAGTGGCGGAGCGGGAGGTCACACGGTTGGATGGCATCCTGCGGCGTTTCCTTGCGGCCATTCGGCCCACCAAACCTAATCTGACACGTGGGAATGTCTGCGATGTGCTAAACGCAACACTCCGCCTCTTGGCGCCGGATTTAGAGCAACGGCACATCGCCCTGGAAAGCGCCGTGCCGGCCGCGGTACCGGAGATCTTCCTTGACGCGCAACAATTGGAGCAAGTCTTCTTTAACCTTGTGAAGAACGCGATGGACGCGGTGCAGGACGGTGGTCGGATCGGCGTGACCGTAACGGTGGACGATGCATGGGTAAACGTCTCAGTGCTCGACAATGGCACAGGCATCCCAGAAGAATTGCTCGGGCGCATCTTCGATCCTTACGTTACCACCAAGGCCAAGGGTAACGGTCTGGGCCTGATGATTGTCCGGCGCATCGTCCAAGCGCACGGCGGTGCCATCACCTGCGCCAGCCATGCCGGCGAGGGCACGTGCTTTACCGTGCGTTTACCTCGCGCCGAACGCCGCGTACGCGCCCTTAGCGAGGCCCCCACGCAACAGGAGACGCCATGAGCAGAATCCTTATCGTAGACGACGACAAAGCCACGCGCGACGGTCTGGCCCTTGCCCTTGGTCACGACTACGCCGTGCTGACCGCGGCCGACGCGGAGGCGGCCCTGCGCGCCCTCACGGAGCACGAGGTAGACCTGGTGCTCACCGACCTACGGATGCCAGGCCGCGATGGACTCTCGTTGTTGCGCGATATCATTGCCTCGCACCCCGGTTTGCCGGTCATCCTCCTTTCGGCCTACGGCTCCGTGGAAAGCGCGGTGGAAGCCATGCGCGACGGCGCCGTGGATTTCCTCACCAAGCCCGTAAACCTGGACCATTTGGAGCTCGTTGTCCGGCGCGCCCTGCGTCAAAAGAACCTCGAGCGTCAAAACGCCCGTCTCCGTGCGCAGTTGGCCGGACGCTCCGCCCTCGACCGACTCATCGGCTCCTCCGAGGCCATGCTCGCGGTGCGTGAACGTATCGAACAGGTCGCCCCTACCCCGGCCTCGGTGCTCATCCAAGGCCCCAGCGGCACGGGCAAGGAACTCGTCGCCCGCGCCCTCCACGCTCTCAGTCCCCGCGCCGACAAACCCTTCGTGGCCGTGCACTGCGCCGCGCTCGCGCCTTCGCTCCTAGAAAGCGAACTCTTCGGTCACGTCAAAGGGGCCTTCACCGGCGCCACCGAGGACCGCAAAGGGCGTTTCGAAATCGCGGACGGCGGTACGCTCTTCCTCGATGAAATCTCCGAAATCGATCTTGCCACGCAAGTCAAGCTTCTGCGTGTGCTCGAGACGCGCACCGTTGAGCCCGTGGGCTCGGCCACGCCCATCCCCGTGGACATCCGCCTGGTCGCCGCCACCAACCGCGATCTTCGCGCCTGGGTCGACGCCGGCAAGTTCCGCGAAGACCTCTACTTCCGCCTAAACGTGGTGGACATCAATCTGCCGCCTCTGCGCGAACGCCAGGGCGACCTCCCGCTCCTCTGCGATGCCTTCGTGCGCGAGTTCAATCCTCAGCTTGGCCGTGGCATCATCGGCATTACTCCTGAGGCCATGGTCGCCCTTGCTGACTATTCGTGGCCCGGCAACGTCCGCGAGCTTCGCAACACCATCGAACGCATGATGGTGCTTGCCCACGGTGACCACCTCACGCTAGAGGACGTCCCCAAGAATATCCGAGAGGGACGTGTCCCCATAAACACTGGCGCGTCCCCCACCCCCGCCGTCGAACCAGAAGAGGCCACCCTCATCCGTCGGGCGCTCTTTGAAACGAAAGGCAACCGTACCGCCGCCGCCAAACGGCTCGGCATTCCCCTGCGTACGCTCTATCGCCGCATTAAATCCTATGGCTTGGAGGACGTGAAATGAGGGTTCTCGCGTTCTGCTTGCTTCTGCCTGCGCTTGCCGTAGCCCAGAGCGACCTTCCTGCGGGTTTCTTCCCGCCGCCCGCCGATGCGCCAAAGGTGGCGGAAGGCCCGTGCCCCCGTTGCGAAGGCACCGGCAAAGTAGACGCCAAATACCAAGGCCTCAAAACCGGAGACGAACGGCTCCGGTTCCGTCCAGATTGCCCCCAATGTAAAGGGCGCGGTCGTTGCGTCCGCAACCGCCCCGTGGAAGAACGTATCGCCGAGCAACGGGCAATCCTCAACGCCTACGAGCGTGAGCAACGCACGGCACACCGCACGCCCGTCGGTGCCGGATTCATGGAGACCGACAAGGCCGAGGCGATGGCACCGACCGAGCGCGCCGCGTTGGCTGCCCGTTTCCCCAAGCGTTGCAAGGTTTGTCTGGGCCTCGGTATCGATGCCTGCGGCAAGTGCGATGGCACAGGGGTGACCGAGCGCCGCGAGCGCATCGAAGACGAAGACGGCGAAATGGTTTACGAGACCATCAAAGAACCCTGCGAAAAGTGTGGCGGCTCGGGTGCCCTGCCTTGCCGCCGGTGCGATGGTTCCGGTCTGGCCAAAATCTGCTCACGGTGCGATGGTCTCGGCACAATGGAAGTCAAGGCCAAACGCGACATCCCCGCGCATACCGCGCTTTGCCGCGCCTGCAAGGGCGATGGCCGCCGCTAAGCCTCCCTTACGAGAAACACGCCACCCAGATATTCATGACCACGATGGCAACAACACTGCCCGTGGCCATGCCGCCATAGACCTCCACGCGCGTGTGCCCCAACATTTCCTTCAAGGGGCGGGCCGGGAATTTGCGCTCATGGAAAAGCTGACTCGTAATCTCGTTTAAGAGACGGGCCTGCAATCCCGCGGCGCGGCGCACGGTCGCGGCATCAAACATCGTAATGGCGGCAACCACGCTGGCCACAATCGTTGCGGGCGCGGCCCATCCCTCACCCAAGCCCAGGCTGACAAAGACGCCCATGACCAATGCCGAATGGGCGCTAGGCATCCCACCCGTGCTGGTGAGATAGGTAAAGTCCAGGCTTTTAGTTCGGATAGCCCCGCGCGTCATCTTGATGAGTTGCGCGGTGCACCATCCCATGAACCCGCTCCAAAAGTAGGGGTTACAGAAATACGTCCAGAAGTCCACTGCCAATCTGGCGCCCTCTGTCTCTCCCATCACTTTTCCTCCGAAGAACCCTTGAGCACGGCGATGAAGGCCGACTGCGGCACATTGACGGTGCCAAACTCCTTCATGCGCTTCTTGCCCTCGGCCTGTTTCTTGAGCAACTTCTGCTTGCGCGTGACGTCGCCGCCATAGAGCTTGGCCGTAACGTCCTTGCGGAAGGGGCGGATATCCTCGCGCGCGATGATGGTGCGCCCGATACACGCCTGCACCGGGATCTTGAACATATGCGGCGGAATGGTCTCGCTCAGCGCCTTGCACATCTGCTTGCCGCGAGCCACCGCCCGATCCCGGTGCACCATGCACGAGAAGGCATCGACCGGTTCGCCGTTCAGTAAGATGTCCAGACGCACGATGTCGCTGGCCTGATAGCCGTGCGGTTCATAGTCCATCGAGGCATAACCGCGCGAGATGGACTTCAGCGTGTCATGAAAATCGATAAGGATTTCGTTCAGCGGCAGGATGCAGGTGAGGATGACGCGCTGCGCGTCCAACGACTCCGTGCTATCCACAATACCGCGACGCTCCATCACCAAGCGCATGATGTCGCCAATGCACGCGCTCATCGTGATAATGCGAGCCTTAATCATTGGCTCCTCAATCGTCTCGATGCGTGTCGGATCCGGCAACAACACAGGGTTGTCAATCTCCTGCACCGTTCCATCCTTCAGCGTCACGCGATAGACGACGGCCGGGTGCGTGTTGATGATGTCCAACTGGAACTCACGCCGCAGACGTTCCTGCACCACCTCCATGTGGAGCAGGCCCAGGAAACCGCAACGGAAACCGAAGCCTAGCGCCGCCGAGCTCTCCGCGTGGAAGGTGAAGGCACTGTCATTCAGATGCAACTTCTCCAAGCCCGCGCGCACCTTGTTGTATTCGTCCGTGCTCACGGGATAGATACCGCAGAAAACCGTCGGGTGGATTTCCTTGAAGCCATGGAGCGGCGTCTGCGCGCCATCGCGCTGGCTGGTCAGCGTGTCGCCCACCTTGATGTCCGCCGGGTCCTTGATGGCGCCGACGATATAACCCACCTGCCCGGGTTCCAACACCTCCACCGGCTTCTGCGAGGGCGAGAAGATGCCGACCTCCTTCACCGGCGTTGTCATCCCCGTCGACATAAAGCGGAGCACGTCCCCCGCCCGAATCGCGCCATCCACCACGCGCACATAGGTAATCACCCCGCGGTAGACGTCAAAGACCGAATCGAAGACCAATGCACGGAGCGGCCCTTCCAGATGCTCCGACTTCGGCGGCGGCACGCGGCGCACAATCTCTTCCAATACCTCCGGCACGCCCACCCCGGTCTTCGCCGAGATCAACAGCTGCGGGTCCACCGGGATGCCCAAGACATCCTCGATTTGGTGAATCACCCCCGGCACATCCGCGCTCGGCAAGTCCACCTTGTTCAACACCGGGATGATTTCCAGGTTCGCGTCGATGGCCAGATAGGCATTCGCCACCGTCTGCGCCTCCACACCCTGCGCCGCATCCACCACCAGGATGGCCCCCTCGCACGCACCCATCGCGCGGCTCACCTCATAGGCAAAGTCCACGTGTCCGGGCGTGTCAATCAGGTTGAAGCGATACCGCTTGCCGTCCTTGGCCGTGTATGCCATCGTCACGGGGTGGCTCTTGATGGTGATGCCACGCTCACGCTCCAAGTCCATCGCGTCCAGCGTCTGCTCTTTCAGCTGGCGCGGGTCGATGGCCTTGGTCAGCTCCAAAATCCGATCCGACAACGTCGTCTTACCGTGGTCGATGTGCGCGATGATGCAAAAGTTGCGCGTGAATTCCAAATCTTTCCCGTAATCGATATCCATAGTGCAGTATTTTACCAAATAACCCCCACGCCTGTGCAGAACTCACCGCATCCTTCCGCGCCCGCCTCCAGAAGGTGCAGATTTCCACCTCCAAAGGTCTCTCCGCGGACCCTTAAGGGTTTCGGGTCGAACCACTATAGGGTCTCGCCCCCGACCACTATAGTGGTTGACCTCGGACCACTATAGGGTCTCAGAAAGACCCTTCTGGCTTGACCGTCACCCCCTTCTGAGATTGACTGTGACAGGTGGCGTGGCACGGAAGATGTGGCACAAAATCACGACAAGTGGCACAGTGTGCCAACGAATGGCACCCCAGAGGAGTGAGAATGGCCAATTGGACGGAATCATCTTGAATTGGCACGCGAATTGCAAACAAAAGTGCCGACCACGTTCGGCAAGGAGGATTGCTTTTATGGATATGAATCAAATGACGGAACGGTTGCGCGAGGCGTTGACCCTGGCGCAACAGGAAGGTATCCGCCGGCAGCAGCAAACGGTGGAGCCTGAACATGTGTTGTGGGCCCTACTGACGCAGGAGCGTGGGTTGGCAGGGAGCCTGCTGACGAAGTGCGGCATCTCGTTGGAATTGGCCCGGGCCCGTGTGGCCGAGGCAATGGACCGTTTGCCGCGGGTGACGGGCTCGATGGAGGCCAACAAGGTCTACGTCTCGTCCAACCTACAGGAAATTCTGGTGGATGCCTTTGACCGCGCGAAGAAGATGGGCGATGCGTACGTCTCCATCGAGCACGTGCTTCTGGCGATGGCCAAGCGCATGCAACTGTTGCGTGACCTAGGCCTGAGCGAGAACGCGCTTCTCTCGGCGTTGAAGGAGGTGCGCGGCAACCAGCGCATCACCAGCGACAACCCCGAAGAGAGCTATGAAGCGCTGAAGAAGTATGGCACAGACCTGGTGGAACTGGCCCGCGCGGGGAAACTTGACCCCGTAATCGGCCGCGACACGGAAATCCGCGACGTGATCCGCATCCTTTCCCGCAAGACGAAGAACAACCCCGTCCTCATCGGCGAACCCGGCGTTGGCAAGACGGCCATCGTCGAAGGCTTGGCCCAGCGTATCGTGCGCGGTGATGTGCCGGAAGGTCTGAAGAACCGCACCATCTTTGCCCTCGACATGACAGCGTTGATGGCCGGCGCGAAATACCGCGGCGACTTCGAGGAGCGTCTGAAAGCCGTCCTGAAGGAAATCAAGGCCAGCGAAGGGCGTATCATCCTCTTCATCGATGAGATTCACACCATCGTTGGCGCGGGTAAGACCGAAGGCTCCAGCGATGCCGGCAATATGCTCAAACCCATGTTGGCGCGCGGTGAACTGCACTGCATCGGCGCGACGACCCTGGCCGAGCACCGTCTCTATATGGAGAAGGATAAGGCCCTGGAGCGCCGCTTCCAGCCCGTGATGGTCGCCCCGCCCACCGTGGAGGACACCATCAGTATCCTGCGCGGCCTGAAGGAACGCTTCGAAGCCCACCACAACGTCCGCATCCAGGACTCCGCCCTCGTCAACGCCGCCGTGCTGAGCGACCGCTACATCCAGGACCGCTTCCTGCCCGACAAGGCCATCGACCTGCTCGATGAGGCCTGCGCAGCCATCCGCACTGAGATGGACTCCATGCCCGCCGAGCTCGACGAGCTGAGCCGTAAGGTCATGCGTTTGGAGATTGAGGAAGCCGCCCTAGCCAAGGAGAAAGACGACGCCTCCAAGAAACGTTTGGAGGAACTCCGTCAAGAGCTCGCCGACGAGAAGTCCAAGGCCGATGCCCTCAAGGCCAAGTGGCAGGAGGAGAAGAAAGCCCACGAGGCCAGCAAAGGTCTGCGTGAGCAACTCGACGCCGCCCGCCACGAACTCGAGTTGGCCCAACGGAAGTTCGACTACGCCAAGGCCGGTGAATTGCAGTACAAGACGATTCCCGAACTGGAGAAGAAACTTGCGGCCGCAGCCAAGGACACCAAGGAATCGATGCTCAGCGAGGTTGTTGGCCCCGAGGAGATTGCCGAGGCTGTCAGCCGTTGGTCTGGTGTTCCCGTGAGCAAACTGCTCGAAGGCGAACGCGAGAAACTGTTGCGTTTGGACGATGCCATCAAGGCCAAGGTCATCGGACAGGATGAGGCCGTTGAGGCTGTCTCCGACGCCGTGCTCCGTGCCCGCGCCGGTATCCGCAACCGCAACAAACCCATCGGCGCCTTCCTCTTCCTAGGCCCCACGGGCGTGGGCAAGACCGAACTCGCCCGCGTCCTGGCCGAGCAGCTCTTTGACAGCCGCGACGCGATGACGCGCATCGATATGTCCGAGTACATGGAGCGCCACAGCGTCAGCCGCTTGGTCGGCGCGCCTCCTGGATACGTCGGTTACGAAGAAGGCGGCCAACTCACCGAGGCCGTCCGCCGCAAACCCTACAGCGTCGTGTTGCTGGACGAGATCGAGAAGGCCCACCCCGATGTCTTCAAGCTCTTCCTGCAGGTCTTCGACGACGGCCGCCTGACCGACAACAAGGGTACCACCGTCAGCTTCAAGAACACCATCATCATCATGACCTCCAACCTCGGCTCTGACCTCATCGCCAATGCCGAGAAGGAAGGCGACAAGGCTCGGCTTGAAGAGCTGGTGTCCAACCTGCTGAAGGGCAAGTTCCCTCCCGAGTTCCTCAACCGCATTGACGAGACCCTCATCTTCCGTCCGCTCTCCAAGGAAAGCCTCACGAAGATTGTCGACCTACAGCTTAAGGATCTCGCCAATCGCTTGGCCGAGCAGGAACTCACCCTCAAGGTCTCCGCCAAGACCAAGGCCGCCATCATCGAGGAAGGCTACGACCCCGACTTCGGTGCCCGCCCACTCAAGCGCGCCATCCAGCGTATCCTGGAGACGCCCATCGCCCACGATATCATCGCCGGCAAGTACCCGCCCGGCTCCACCGTTGCGGTTTAAACACCACTCTTGTCTCCATCAAGACACCTGGCCCCGCGAGGACATTGTCCCGCGGGGTTTTTATTCCAGTCGCTCCGTGTCTCGCATGGGAGTCCGGCGGGATGGGAAAGGCCTCCGTTGGCGTTCAGTGTTCTCCTGTCTGTCGGGACGGCGGCGTTGGTCGGCCCTGGAAAGCGCACGGCGCGCAACGGCACGGTCATGCGCCGCCCGGTCTCGGGCCGCTTGGGCCTGTTCCTCCGCAAGAGCGGCGGCTTCCTGC
The DNA here is from genome assembly GCA_944389945.1 of uncultured Kiritimatiellota bacterium. Classification (GTDB taxonomy): domain Bacteria; phylum Verrucomicrobiota; class Kiritimatiellia; order RFP12; family DVOR01; genus Spyradenecus. The sequence continues at coordinate 18,969 of CALXOF010000002.1, forward strand.
GCCTCATCGGCCAACACGGCACTGCGTTCGGCTCTGGCGGAGGCCCCATACCACACCCAGAGCGCGACAACGGCCGCGGCCACACAAAGCATCGCAACGACGAGCGACAACGCCACAGCGGGTCTGCGCCGCATCCAGAGCCGGAGCGCGTGAAGCGGCGCACGACGCGCGGAGACGGGTTCATGGGAAAGGAAACGGCGGAGGTCTTCCGCCAGCGCGGCTAAATCAGGATAACGGTCTTCCGGGCGGAAGGCCGTGGCCTTGTCGATGACGGCGGCGAGATCCGGGTCGGCGCAACGCACGGGCGGCAAGGGGGCCTCGCAAATACGCTTGGCGAAAGCCTCGGGGTCGCGCTCCGGCAACGGCGGTACACCCTCAATCAATTCACGCAGGGTGATGCCAAGGGCATATTGGTCAGTGGCGAAGTCGCTGATGCCGCGGGCGAGCCGCTCGGGAGCCATGTAGCGCAGGGTGCCGAGCTGCGTCTCGGTCGGGTCGGAGAGCGAAGGTCCAATGCGCAGGGCGGCGGCGATGCCGAAGTCACCAATGTGCACGTTGCCTTCGGCGTCGAGCAGGAGGTTGGCGGGTTTGACGTCGCGGTGCAGAATGCCGTTGGCGTGGGCATAGGCCAAGGCGTGGGCGGTTTGCAGACCGATTTTGGCGATGACACGCAAATCTTTCGGCGGGTGATGGGTCAGGTCTTCGCCGTCGATGAGCGCCATGGCGTAATAGAGGCAGGAGGGGGTGGAACCGGCACCGTAGACCTCGATGATGTTGGGGTGTCGCAATCGGGCGATGAGGCGGGCCTCGTTCTCGAACCGCTGCCGAGCCTCCGGGTCTTGCAAATAGGTGGGAGCGAGCACCTTCACGGCGACTCGTCTTCCCAGAGAGCGTTGCTCGGCCTCGAAGATTTCACCCATGCCTCCGCGGGCGATGCGCCGGATAAGGCGGAAGTCCGTACCGGAGAGATCGGGCAAAGGTGCTGACGTGGAGGGACGTGTCAGACCTTCCATTTCGGTCGCAAGCATCAGGAGACGCGGCAATTCCGCAAATTCCGGATGTTCGGCCGCAAAGGTTTGGGGGCCTTGCGCCTTCCCTTCCCGGCGCAAGGCCAAATAGTGCTCCACCAAATCGGCCAATGCGGCTTCGTCGCTCATGGGCGGAACTCCGTCAATTCAAGCAAGCGACGCTGAAGCCGTTGCAAGGCACGCACATAACGGAGGCTGGCGGCCTTTTGGGTGAGGCCAAGGGCCTCAGCGCAGTCGGTGTTGGAGAGTCCGTCGAAGTGGCGAAGCTCCAAGATTTGACGGTCGGCCTCCGGTAACGCGGCAAGGGTCCTGCGAAGCAAGGCATGCCGATCCTCCCGTGCGGCGTGGGTCATGGGGCCGGTGACGGTGGCGGCAAAGCGTTCCCAGGCAGACTGGGCCTCGGTGTTTGGGCAATCTTCTGGCGCAACCTCTTTGTAGGCGTCGCGTTTAGCGCTTTGCAGATGGCGGCGTTCCAGGTCTGCGAGAGTTTGGAAAAGAATGGTCCGGAGTTTGAGGTAGAGAGGGATGTCGGGACGATCGGTGAAGAACGCGGGGCGCGCGCAAGCCGAGGCAAAGGTCTCCTGCACCACGTCCTCAGGCGAAACGCGACGCAAGAGCACCGGATTGAGATTGCGCACCGCCAACGCCAAAAGACGTTCCCGATGCGCCTCGAATGCCTCAGGGATTGAGGACATAGCGGAAACCGGAGGCCTCCTTTGAGATTTTGCCAAGGCCGGGATATGGCAGGTGCATCCCGACGATGGGCTTGCCGGAGTCGGCGGCACGTCCATACAGACGCAGACGCGTCTCAGCGGCTTTGACGGGGTCGACGTCGTAGGTCGAGCTGACCTCCGGACGTGGGATTTGGACGGCCGCGGCATGGAGAAGATCGCCGACAATCAAGACCGCGTTCGTCTCATAGGCGGTGTGGCCGGGCGTGTGGCCGGAGGCATCAAGGGCGATGACCCCGGGAAGCGGAGCCTCGCCGAAGGCAAAGGTCTTGACGCGTCCCGTATAGGCGGCGAGAACTTTGCGGGCAAGGGTGCCGTTGCGTCCGGGCTGTTCCAACCAATAGGCACGCTCTGGTTCAGAAACGTGGAGCGTGGCCTTGGGGAAGACGGCGGCGCCGGAGACATCGATCAGACCGCCGATATGGTCGCCGTGCATATGGGTGAGCAGGATGTCTTCGATGGCGTCCGGTTGAATAGCGGCCGCCTTGAGCGTGGCGAGCAAGGATCCGCGCGTACCGCCATTGCCGGCGTCCACCAGAATGTCGCGCCCCTCATGCCGCAAGAGAAAGGCATTGATTGAGGAGCGGGCGGTGGGGCCTCCGGCCAGGGTGGCGAAGTCTGTCTCGGAGAGCGTTGGGAAGAGACGCTTGGCCATGGACGAGGGGGCGTCTTGGATGGCGATGAGCGTGTCCTCGCCGAAGGCGAAGGTGCGCGGGGGCTCGGCACCAACGACGCAAGCGGCACAAAACATTGCCGCAATCATAACGTGTCTCCGCATAAGCATCTCCTTTCTTGCGACAGTTTAGCAAAGCCCCCGCGGCAAAGGCAAGGTGCCCGCCGCGGGGATTGGTTGGGAGAATCAGCGCATACCCTTACCGCGGCGTTCCCCGCCCTTGGCTCGGCCTTCCCCACGTCCCTTGGGACGATTGGGCTTGTCATCGGAAGCGACCTTGACGACACGGAAGCCGACATCATCCGCGCCTGCGGCGGCCTCGCGTCCAAAGGAGACCTCCTCCGTGCGGCAGTCTGTGCGGCGAGACTTCCAGGAACCGCCCTTCACAATCTTCTGCCCCTCCGCACCGGGCAGATTCGTGGAGGTCCACTCCCAACAATTTCCCCACATGTCCGCGGCACCGCAAGCAGCCAACGTAGAGGCGTAGGCGTCCACGGGCGCCGTGCCTTCACGCACACCGCAGTTGAAGTCGGCGTCCTTGGGCATATGGCCGGCGGCGAAAGACCATTCTTCCTCGGTCGGCAAACGATAAAGCGCCTTGCCGTCTGCCTTACCGGTGAGCCATGCGCAATACGCGACCGCATCCGCATAGGAGACATTCACGACCGGGTGTCGTGCCTTGTCCGCCGCTTCACACCCCTCCGGCAAGGGAAGCCCCGTGGCCTTGGCAAAGGCCGCATAATCCGCGTTTGTCACGGGAAAACGGGCGATGGAGACATCGAGCCCCGCACCTATCACGGGCAGATAATCGGCCTTGGTGTCCCGAGAGCCGGGCATAAGACGCGGGTCTTTGAAACGGCGCAGGGATTGCTCGATGCGTTTCTCGCGGGTGGCGACCATCTCATCCACAATCGCCTGCATCTCCTCAACCTTGGAGGCATGCTTGGCCGTGAGTTTGAGTTCTTCAAGCTTGGCCTTTTTGCGGGCCAGGACGGCGTCGTAATTCTTGGCCACTTGCTCGCGCAACGCGGCGAGATTTGCCTCAGAAGGGTCACGGCGGTAGTCCGCGATGAGCGTGCGCGTGGCTTCGTTAAGCTCGGGCCGTTCCTTTTCGATGACGGTGCTGTATTTGTGCAGCTTGGCCTCGGCGTTGGGCGTTGGTGCGGCCACGGCGGTGGCGGCGAGCAGGGTGGCGCAGAGCGCCACAGAAAGGTGTTTCGCGTTCATGATTCGCTCCTTGTTGGATTCGGGCCCTCACGGCCCTACCTTCAAGAACGCAAAACAAAACGAAAATCCACAACCTTTTTTCGCTCAGTCGGCGTAGAGGGTCTGCGGGGCGGCGCGGGTAATGGTGAGGGAAAGGGTGTCACCGGGACGAAGCCCTTCGGGCGGAGTGAAGACGACAATCTTGTTGCCGGAGGTGCGGCCGGACCAGCGGGTCTTGTTACGGAGGCTGGGGCCTTCGGCCAGAACGGTCTGGACGGTGCCGACAAGGGCCTGGTTGATTTGCGTCCCGCGGGCGTCCTGGTCTTCCAACAGGATTTGATTGCGGCGCGCCTTCTCCTCATCGGAGACATCGTCCTCCCATGTAGCGGAGACGGTGCCGGGGCGGGGGGAATACTTGAAGATGAAAGCGTTGTCGAAGTGGGCCTCCTCCATCAGCGTACGCGTGGCCTGGAAGTCCTCCTCCGTCTCGCCGGGGAAACCGACAATGACGTCGGTGGTGAGGGCGAGGTCGGGCACGGCCTCGCGGAGGCGGGCCACGGCGCTGAGGTAGCCCTCGCGCGTGTAGCCGCGGCGCATCCGGGAAAGGACGGCGTCGGAACCGCTCTGGACGGGCAGATGGAGGTGGCGGCAGAGTTTGAGCTCCTCGCGGAAGAGACGGATGAGTTCGTCGTTCACTCCGGCGGGATGGCCGCTGGTGAAGCGGATGCGCTCAATACCGGGGATGGCGGCGACGGCCTCGAGCAGACGCGGGAAGGGGATGGTATAGCCGCCGGGTGAGGGCGGGTCGGAGTCGTCGAAGGCGGGTGTACGCAGACCATAGTTCATGATGGACTGCCCCAGGAGCGTCACTTCGCGCACACCCTGCTCCGCGAGGGCTCGGACTTCGGCAAGGACCTCGCGGGCGGGACGGCTCCACTCGTCCCCGCGCACGTCTGGCACAATGCAGTAGGTGCACCGGCGATTGCATCCCAACAGGATAGTGACAAAGGCCGAGAAGCCCTCCACCACATGGCCGCTCGGCGCATCGGGTTGTTCGTGCGGTCCGCGCAGAGCCAACGTAGAACGCCCCTGCAACGCGGCCTCCACCGCCGGGGCCACGCGTTCGGCACACCGCGTGCCGATGGCGAAGTCCAGTCGCGGCAAACGCTTGAAAAGTTCTTCGCCCAACCGCTGGGCCATGCACCCCATCACGCCGACCACGCGCCCCGGACGCTCCCGCTTGGAAGCACAGAGAAGCCCCAGCTTGCCAAGCGCCTTGTCCTCGGCCTTGCCGCGCACCGAGCAGGTGTTCACGATGACGATGTCCGCCTCTTCCTCGGAGGGGGCCTGCGTATGGCCGGCGTCGAGCAACGCGCGTGCGGCGGCCTCGCTCTCGCGGACATTCATCTGGCAACCATAGGTGTGGAAGGCAAAAGTCGGCATAGTCGCTCCTCTAAAAACGCGCGACAGTATACCACATCCTTGACTGACGAAACGAACGCAAGTGACTGACGCGCGAAAGTGTGGTACAATCCCAGGCATGAAGAAGGGATTGTTGCTATTCGCGGGCGTATTGTGCGCCTCAACGTTGCTTGCCGCAGGCTCGGCCGATGGCGAGTCCGGTAGTTTGACAGAGCGCATGATGACGCTTGCCATCCAGCTGGGCGTCATCCTCTTCGCGGCGCGAATGGGAAACATCCTCTTTACGTGGCTGAAGTTGCCAAGCGTGCTCGGCGAGCTATGCGCGGGCATCGCCATCGGTCCTTATGCGTTAGGAGCGTTGTGGCCAGGGTGGATTTTCCAAGTTTTTGAGATGGCTCCTGGCGTGGCTTCGCCGGTGGGTGTCTCGCCGGAACTCTACGGCTTGTGTACGGTGGCCTCCATTGTCCTGCTCTTCTTGGTAGGCGCGGAGACCGACCTCAAGATGTTCATGCGCTATTCTGCCGTGGGGTCGCTGGTCGGCGTGGGCGGTGTCATCTTCTCTTACATTGCCGGTGCAATGATTGCGCACTTTATGCTAGGCATGGCATGGACCGACCCCACCACGATTCTCTTGGGCGTGATGTGTACGGCGACATCGGTCTCCATCACCGCGCGCATTCTCTCCGACAAACATAAGCTAGACTCACAGGAAGGCGTCACCATCCTGGCCGGCGCGGTGATTGACGACGTGCTCGGCATCATCCTGCTAGCCATCGGCATGGGCCTCATCTCAGCACAAGAGAGCGGCGCGGCCTTTTCGTGGGGAAGCATCCTGGGTATCACGGCCAAGTGCTTCGGCATCTGGCTGGGGGCGACCATCGTGGGTATCCTAGTCTCGCGCCGGGTCGCGTGGCTCCTGCGCTTTTGCGGCTCCCACGGCGAGGTGGCCATCCTCACGTTGGGCGTAGCACTCCTGGTGGGCGGCTTCTTCGAGAAGGCCCACTTGGCGATGATTATCGGTGCCTACGTCACGGGCCTTTCCTTCTCGCGCACGGATATGGGCGTGATGATTCAAGAGAAGCTCCACGGCGTCTACCAGTTCCTCGTCCCGGTCTTCTTCGTGGTCATGGGCATGATGGTGAATATCGGCGAGTTTGCCCAAGAGGGGGTTCTCATCGCCGGTTTGGTCTACACCGCCGTGGCCGTGCTGGCCAAAATCATCGGTTGCGGTCTGCCGACCCTCTTCTTCGGCTTCACGCCGGTGGGAGCCCTGCGCGTAGGCCTGGGCATGGTGCCGCGCGGCGAGGTGGCCCTCATCATCGCCGGCATCGCAGCCGCCCACGGCCATGTCGAAATTCTTGGCGTCGCCGTCTTGATGACCATGCTTACCACCTTGATTTCCCCCACCCTGCTCCTTGGTGCCTTTCACCTCAAGGCCCCCGGTCACCGCAAATCCGCCGAAGGCGATGGGATGCCGACGGTCACCTACTCCTTCCCCAACCACGCCATCACCAACGCCGTCATGGGCAACATTCTGAAGAACCTTTCCAAAGAAGGCTTCTTCACCCATCAGATCGACCCCGCACAAGGACTCTACCAGGCCCGCCGCGACGACACCACCATCAACATCGTCTGCGGCGACGTCACCATCGTCTTCTCCGTCTCGTCCGAGGCGTTGCCCTTCGTCCACATCGTCATGGCCGAATCCCTCGCGGAGTTCGAGAGCGTGCTCGATTCCCTGCGCAAGCCCATCGCCGAGAGTCCGCACATCGGTATCGCCGCCACTGAGTTGCCCAAAACGCCCCCCAAGCCGGCGGGCCGCCTCAGCATCCTTGCACGCCACGTCTCCGAAAACGCCATCGTCCATCGTCTGCAATCCACAGACCGCGACGGCATCATCCACGAGCTGATCATGCACCTCGCCAACCTTGGCGTGCTCAATGACGTCAATGCCGCCGAGGAGGAGGTCCTCAAACGCGAACGCGTCATGTCCACGGGCGTCGGCTTCGGCGTCGCTTGCCCCCACGCCCGCACCAACGCCGTCTCCGCCCTGGTCTGCGCCATCGGCATCACCGAGCGGCCGGTCGACTTCTCCGAGGACGAGGAAGGCCGCGGTTGTCGCATCGTCATCCTCACCCTCACGCCCGACACCGTCAACAGCCCCTACATGACCTTCATCACCGCCGTCCTCACCGCCCTGCGGGCCCCCGCCAAACGCGAGGCCATCCTGCAGGCCCCGGACGCCGCCGCCATCCGCAAGACCCTGCTCACCCCATGAGCCGCAGATTCGCCATATTGTCTCTTGCCCTTCTCCCTGCCCTTGCCTTGGCAATGGCGCCCAAGGATCGTGCGACCTACGACTTCATCATCAAGGCTGAGCCCTTCGGTCCCATGGCCGCCGAGGTGCTCGGTGCGCAGCCGGATCCCGAGACACCCGTCGTCACCCAGGAAATGGTGGAAGAGGAGTCCAACAAGATTCAACTCTGCGCCATGACCACCACCCCGGATGGACGTACCGCAGTTGGCCTCATCGACAACGGCATCCAGCCACCCGCCTACATTGTCTTGTTTGACGGCGAACAAAGCAATGGTCTCGAGCTTCTCATCTCAGACCTCGACCGCGAGTTCGCCACCTTCCGCCGCGACGGCATCACCTTCACCCTTGGTCTGGGCCTCGGGCTCATGGAGACCATCACCCCAGAACTCCTCGCCCAACGCCAGGCCCAAGCCGAGGAAGAAGAAGCCGCCGAAGCCGAGCGTAAGCGCAAGTCCGCCAACTCACTCGCCGAGCAACTCATCGCCATGCAGCTCAGTCTGCCACCGGATGTCGAGGCGCCCCCGCTCCCCATTCCAATCGGGGATGCCGAGGCCTTTACCCGCGAGTTCGACCCCAACAAGGAACGTGCCGAGCCGGAGACCGAGACAGAGGCCCTCATCCAGGCGGGTGTCGATGAACTCAAAGAGGCCGTCGCCACCGGCGAAAGCCCACAGGACTATCTAAAACGCCTCGTTGAGTCCCGTCAAAAGGAAGTTGAGCGCCAAAAGGCCGAGAAGCAAGCCGCCCAGGCCGCTCTCGATCAAGAGCTCGCCACCGGCGGACTCTCCGACTCCGACGCCGAATACCTTCGCCGCCGCACCAACATCGAACTGATGAAGAAGGGCGTTGTCCCGCTCTCTCCCGTCACGGATCTGACCGATGCCGAGCGTGCCGAGATTGACGCGGCCCTCTCCGCCCCCATCGAATAAGGACGGGTTCCCCTACTCCCTCCGTGGCCTCAGCCACCGCGCGCCAAGCAAAAGTAACGCAGAGAGTACGAGTGACCCCAAGAAGGCCGGAATCATCGCGTCTGTGGACTGCCCCAGCGACCCCACCCAAGCATAAATCAGCGAGACCGCTGCATTGCCCAACACCAACGGCGGCACGGCCCGCCGCAACGGCATCCTCCCGATTCCCGCGAACAACGTCGAAGCCTCCGCCAGCACTGGAACCGTCCGCAACGCGATGAGAATCGGCGTACCATAACGGCTTAGGAAGTCCCGCAAGAGCGCATTCTCATGCTCGCCGATGGCCCGCCGCGCCCACCCCGAGCATAACCGGCCCAGCACGTAACCCAACGCCGCACTCACCGTCATCGCGCCAAACGACAGCCAAAAGCCGCCCCATAAACCAAACAACACGCCGCACAGCGTGCTCGCCAAGCTGCTCGGCACCGGCAACACCACGTCAAAGGCCAACAACCCAAAGAGCACCCACCCCATCACCTGCCGAGCTGTCCCCGCCGCAGGGTCCGCCATCTGGAGGAACCACGCCTCGATCGGCCCTCCGAAAAAGAGAAACGGCACAAGAATCAACGCCCCGACGCCCAGCAACAACCAAATCGTCTTCGGCACCCGCCGCAATATTGCGCAAATCTGTTTCATGGTGAGCAAAAGCTAACATATCGCCCCCCTTTTGTCCAGACCTCTTCCCCAGAATCTCAAAAATTGAATACTGCTTGAAGCCCCCGTCTACCTTTGCTAGACTAAAGTCAACAAGGAGGTTCGTTATGCCGTGTATGTTGGACGCATTTGGGTTGAAGGAACTAGGGGAAGACTCCGAACGTTTTATCGGATTTCTGCGGCTCTGCGTTACCAGAGGTTATTCCGTTGAGGGTTATCGAGGGGTCTATTGCGGCTTCGACTATGGCGACATGAGCTTCATCGTCCGAATCAAACGTGGAAAAGACAAGGACACCGCGCTCGAAATCAGCGGCGTAGATACGCACCTCATCGGCGATGCATTCTGGCACGTGCGGGTCGTTGCCCAAGAAGAGAACGACCCGGAGGACTTTGAGTGTCAGTGCCTGGTCGAATCGGCGGAGGAAGGCAAGGGAGGCATCGCCATCGTCCATGTCCTCTGCGCAGACATCCTCCCGACCTGCGCGCCGGACACGCTCCTTACTTTGCAGATGTGCGCACTCCCCTTGGACATCCGCTACTACGACTCCGAGGAGGACTACGTGGCCGACCCCACCTCACACCTCGCCCTGCCTCAAGCCATCATCGAGGCGGACGCGCGAGAAGGCAAGGACAAGCCCCATTTCGCCATCTTGGGCGAGGGCACCGTCTGTCCACTCGGTCTCTTTGCCAACCAAGACGGGCACAAGGCCGACCTCGGACGTGACGTCGTCTACCTCCGTAGCACGGTCAAAAAGGTCCGCAAAGGAGACCTCATCGATACCAAAGATGCCTTCTACATCGTCACCGTCGATACGCAGTTCGGCCCTCTCGATATCGTGCACACCGACGAAGGCATGACCGAGGAAGCCCGCAACCGCATCCACGAAGGCGCCACTGTCGCGACCGTCTGCATCCTCTCTGGCGATGCCATGGTGAAGCGCCACGAATCCGGCCTCAGCCGCGATGAAGACAGCCATCTACTCCTGCTCACCGGTATCTTCGCCAAGGAAGACCCCGAGCGTCTCCGCGCTGTTGCCGCGCCCGACCTCCGTTACACCTCTTCCTACCATAAGCGCACTTGGGAGGGTCTCGATGCCATTCTGGAGCGCCTCCGCTACGTCCATGAAACCTGCCAGTGGCGTTACCACGGACGCCTCGGCACCGTCGTCAGCGTGCGCCAACCGCCTCACCAACCTCGCCTCCCCTACGGCATCGGCAAACGATGCGTCCGCCTCTATGACGAAACCGAGGAGGGCGAGGAAGACCTTGGCACCCTCTTCGTCACGCTAGGCGAGAACGGCCGACTCGTGACCTTCGACGTGACCGACTCCGAACCCTACGAGGTCGTCTTCGACCCACCCGTGGACGACACCGCCACGCCGCCTCATGTCTGGCCCGCGCCGCCCCTGCCGATGAGCCAAGTCATCCCGACAGAGTTGTTCGCCTTCGCCCGCGACCACATCACCGCCTGCGCCAAAGCCGCCGAGGCCGCCGGCCGTGCGCCCCGAGGCGGACTGGTCTGGCTGAAAGACGAATGGGAGCACCCGGCGGATTACCTTCCGCTGGTCTTCGCCTTTAATGGCACGACCTACGCCGTTTGTGTCTGCCTCTTCGAATTCAACCATTCCCCAAACTTCATGCCCGGCATCAGCGGCGTTGCGGCCGAAGACTTCATCGCGCAAAACGACCTCACCTGCCGTTTCTTCATTGCCCATCCGGGGCAAGACGAAAAGCCCAAATTTGTGGCCGGTACCACAACAGACAACCCATGGGCCCTCTACGGATACAACCAGGAAGATTCCGTCCCTCCGGATGCCGTGCCGGAGCCCCCGCCGAAACCGCTCTCTCCCTGGGAACGCGACCGCCTCGCCATTCTGGAGGCCAAGCGTTTCCTGAAAGAGAGCGGATTGGAGTGCCTCTCCGTGTGCGGCCATCCCGATGTCGGCCCGCAAATCTGGTTCCGCGACGCCAAGGGCCGTCCCTGCTGGCTCCGCACCGTCTTCGCCAACACCCCGGAGGAGACCGACGCCAAGCAATACCGCGGCCTGGAGAAGGAAATCCCGCGCTTCCGTGCAAACGATGGCTATTGCTTCATCGTCCACCTGCCCGACTTCGGCACGCCCCTCCGCGGCCCCCTCCCCACCCTTGTCAGGGAGCCGCTGCAGCGTCTCTACGTCACCCCTTGATCGCCGCGCTCAGCCGAGCAAACGGCGGGCAAGCGGGTGAATCCGCTCAAGCAGGGAAACCAACGTCCACGCAACGGCCAGGCCAATCACGGCCGAACATGCCACCAACAGCGGGATGGGCAAGAGACCGTTGAGCAGGTAGTACGTGCCCGTCACAAAGACATAGTGCGCGCAGAAGACGCCCAGCCCGCACCGCGTCAGGTCCTTCAACAAGAAGAGGACCGGCCGCGGAGCCCAGTTGAGTTGCTTCACCAACAGGAAGACGCCCGCCGACATCATCGCCACCGGGATGGAGCAGTACCACCAGAAGTACTCAAACATCTTCGCCGTGCACCCAGGCCGCGCCCACATCCAATGCGTGCTAAGCGCGACAATCGCGTAGCCCACGACCACCAACGGCACCCCGATGGCCAACGTCCGCCCAAACGACAGCCGCACCTCCCGCAGGACGTGCCCCAGCACCAAATAACCCACAAAGCCGGCGAACATATAGAGCCCGCCGAAGGTGTTCCAGTCGCACTGTCCCAACAGCGGGAAGGCATCCCAAGAGGCAGTCGCCGCAAGGTCGACGGTCGGGCCGCCCAAGAAACGCGTCGCGTAGTCAGCGAAGAAGGTGGCCCCCCACGACGTTCCTAACAACGCCTCCAACAACAGCGGCCAATAGTGCAACGCCAGCGTCGCGCCCCAGAGCCCCAAGAAGGCGACCTTCGCGCGGAGCGTCGCCGTCCTCAGCCAGGGCGAGAGGATGGGCATAAAGAGATAGAGGCCAACCAGCAGATAGATGTACCACAACTGCACGGCGTATTGGTTGAACTGGAAGAGCGAGAGGAAGAAGGTTCGTGCAATGCTCGACGCATCCGTGTGCAACGGCGCCGCGAAGGGGAAGAAGACCCGCTGAATCATGTCCACCGCCACTCCGCACGTCGCCAACAACCACGGCAACGCCGCATAAACCGCCGTCCACAGCAGGAACGGCCACACCAACCGCGACACCCGCCGCCGGCACATCCCACCAAAGCCCTCATTCACCGGCAGCAACAGTGCCCCCGTCAGCATCACAAAGAGCGGTACGCACGGCCGCGCCGCCGACCCGATCCACGCAATCCAGGTCTTCTCCGCCGGCGTCCCGAACGCCGAGAGCGGGTCGCACGCATGGCACACGCAAACCAGCAGTAACGCAAACAGGCGCAGCCACCCCATCCAAACGACAAACGGCTTCTTCTCTGCGACAACGGCCATCGGGACCTCCTTTGACGAATGCCCCGTAACATACCATATTGCCTCCTTCTTGTCTTCCCCAAACACCAAAATCTCCCACGATGTGCCCGATTGTACACAGAAACCCTCCCCCTCGAAAAGCCCCCTTCAAGGGCTCTTCACGGACCCCTTAAGGGTCGAGGGTGAGACCCTATAGTGGTCCGGAGAAGGCCCTTCTGGAAGCCCGAGTGAAGCCGTAGGTAATCCCTCTTCGTATCGTTTGCCTCTTTCGGCGCGAAACCCTATTATCTCTTATCTTTTAGCTCAGATATGTGAGAATCGCAAGCGAGGACATGGGCACGTGGCGGCGGGATATAGAAATATGGTAGAATACAAGGCGATTTTGGTCCCCACTAATGAGGTTTTGGATTATGGCAACAGAGTTTTTGGTCGGACAAGTGGCTCTCTCGGCGTTTCGCGTGGCGAACCTGAAAAAGGCGCTCGCGGAAGCGGGGCTCCCTGGGTGCGAGGTGAGCACGCGCTGGGTCTTCCCGATGCTGACGGAGGGCACGCTCTCGACCGAGGCGCGCGAAAAGGCAAAGACTTTGTTGGATGCCGGCGATGATCCGCTTCCGCGTGAGGGGGTCTTCGTGGCGCCGCGCCTGGGCACCATCTCGCCCTGGAGCTCCAAGGCCACGGACATCTTCCACACCTGCTCGGTGGCCGGCGTACTCCGCGTGGAGCGTGCGATGTACCTGGCCTTGACCCGCGACGGCAAGGTGCTCGCCAAGGTCGACTTGGGCGCCGCCGCGAACGCCATCCATGACCGCATGATCGAGGGTGTTTTCACCGCCGAAGAACTGGAAGGCCTCTTCATCGACGCGCAACCCGCGCGCGGCAAGGTCTTTGACGTGCTGGGTGAGGGCCGCGTGGCCCTGGAGCGCGCCAACAAGGAAATCGGCCTGGCGCTGAGCGACCCCGAGATTGATTACCTCTTCAACGCCTACACCGCGGCCAAGCGCAACCCCACCGACACCGAGCTGACCATGTTCGGCCAGGTCAACAGTGAGCACTGCCGCCACAAAATCTTCAATGCCAAGTGGATCATCGACGGCCAGGAGCGCGACCTCTCCCTCTTTGGCATGATCCGCAACACCCACAAGTTGCACCCCGAAGGCACGCAGGTGGCGTACAAGGACAACTCCGGTGTCATCGACGGCTTCCGCATCCAGGCCTTCCAGTCCGACCCGCGCGACAACGTCTACCGTTTCGCCGAGGACCAGGTGGAGATGCTGATGAAGGTGGAAACGCACAACCACCCCACCGCCATCTCCCCCTACCCCGGCGCGGCCACGGGCGTCGGCGGCGAAATCCGCGACGAGAGCGCCACCGGCATCGGCAGCCGTACCAAGGCCGGCATCTGCGGCTTCTGCGTGAGCAACCTGGAGATTCCGGACTTCCGCCAGCCCTGGGAAAAGGATTACGGCGAACGCCCCGAGCGCCTCTCCCCCGCGCTGAGCATTATGATGGAAGGCCCCATCGGCGGGGCCGCTTTCGGTAACGAGTTCGGCCGCCCGCAGCTCTGCGGCTTCTTCCGCACGCTTGAGGAAGAGGCCGGTGGCAAGTACTGGGGCTATCACAAGCCCATCATGTTGGCCGGCGGCATGGGCAACATCCGCCACGACCAGGTGCTGAAGAAAGAGGTCCCGCCGCACGTCCTCGTGGCGCAGATCGGTGGTCCGGCCATGCGCATCGGTCTGGGCGGTGGTGCCGCCAGCTCCATGGCCTCCGGCGCAAACGAAGCCAAGCTGGACTTCGACTCCGTTCAGCGCGGCAATGCCGAGATGCAGCGCCGTTGCCAAGGCGTCATCGACGCCTGCGTGGCCCTCGGCGCAAATAACCCCATCCTTTCCATTCACGACATCGGCGCCGGCGGCCTCTCTAACGGCTGCCCCGAGCTCGTCGAGGCCACGGGCGCGACCTTTGAGCTCCGCAAGGTGCACAACGACGAGCCCTCCATGAGCCCCATGGAAATCTGGTGTTGCGAGGCGCAGGAGCGCTATGTCCTGGCCATTCGCGCCGAGGATCGCCTCCTTTTCGAGGGCTTCTGCGAGCGCGAGCGTTGCCCTGTCGCCTTCATCGGTGAAACCCGCGATGACGGCCACATGGTCCTCCACGACGAACACTTCGGCGACAATCCCATCGACATGGACATCTCCACTCTGCTAGGCAAGCCTCCCCGCATGGTGCGCGACGTCCGCCACGTGGCGTTGCCGCACAAGCCGCTCGATTTGGCCGGCGTGAAGCCCGCCGAGGCCCTGCGCCGCGTGCTCCGTCTGCCCGCCGTCGCCAACAAGACCTTCCTCGTCACCATCACCGACCGCACCATCACCGGCATGGTCCACCGTGACCAAATGGTCGGCAAGTATCAGCTCCCCGTGGCCGACCACGCCGTCACCGTCACCGGCTACCAGTGCTTCACGGGCGAGGCTATGGCCACCGGCGAGCGCACGCCCATCGCCATCGTCGACGCGCCCGCCTCCGCCCGCATGGCCGTGGGCGAGGCCATCCTCCAAATGGCTTCCGCGCCCATCGGTACCATCGGCACCATCAAACTCTCGGCCAACTGGATGGCCGCCTGCGGCGAGGATGGCGAGGACGCTCGTCTCTTCGATGCCGTTGAGGCCGTCGGCATGGATCTCTGCCCGCGCCTGGGCATCTGCATCCCCGTGGGCAAGGACTCCCTCTCCATGCGCACCGTGTGGACGGACTCCAAGGGTCAGGAGCACAAGCAGGTGGGCCCGCTCTCGCTCATCGTCTCGGCCTTTGCCACCGTCACCGACGCCCGCAAGGACGTTACCCCTGACCTCAAGCCCGGCGCCTCGCGCCTCCTGCTCGTGGACCTCGGCAACGGCAAGAACCGTCTCGGCGCCTCCGCCCTCGCCCAGGTCTACAACCAAATCGGCGACACTGTCCCGGACGTCGAGAGCCCCGAGGCCCTCCGCGCCTTCTACGAGGCCATGCAGGAGCTCATCGAGAAGGGCCTCGTGCTGGCCTATCACGACCGCTCCGATGGCGGCGTGGCCGTCACCCTTGCCGAGATGGCGATGGCCGGCGGCATCGGCGTGGCCGCCAACCTGGTCGGCCCCGATCCCCTCGCAGCCCTCTTCAACGAAGAGTTGGGCGCCGTCCTTCAGGTCGCCGAGGACAAGGCCGCCGAAGCCGAGGCCATCCTCGCCAAGTACGGTGTCAAGGCTGACCCCATCGGTATCACCCAGGCCGATCCCGTCCTGCAAATCACCGTCGATGACGAACCTGCCCTCGATGAGGCTCTCGCCGAGGTCCGTTCCGTCTGGAGTGAGACCACCTACCGGATGCAAGCCCTGCGCGACAATCCCGCCTGCGCCAAGCAGGAGTTTGAGGTGGCCGGTCTGACCGACGACCCGGGCATGAACTTCCACGTCACCTATCCGCTCAACGCCCCCGCACCCGCCCGTACGGCCAAGCCCAAAATCGCCATCCTCCGCGAAGAGGGCGTCAACGGCCACATCGAGATGGCCGCCGCCTTCGCCCTTGCCGGCTTCGAGTCCATCGACGTGCACATGACCGACCTGCTGACCGGGCGCGTCTCGCTGGACGATGGCTTCAAGGGCCTCGTCGCTTGCGGCGGCTTCTCCTACGGCGACGTGCTCGGCGCCGGCTCCGGCTGGGCCCGCGGCATCCTCTTCAACCCCGCCCTCAAGGCGATGTTCAAGCGTTACTTCGAGCGCCCCGACACCTTCACCCTCGGCGTCTGCAACGGTTGCCAGATGGTCTCCCAGCTCAAGGACATCATCCCCGGCGCCGCCCACTGGCCCCGCTTCGTGCGCAACGCCTCCGACCAGTTCGAAGGCCGCTACTGCACCCTCGAAGTCCTCGACACGCCCAGCGTGCTCCTCAAGGGCATGGCCGGCAGCCGTCTGCCCATCGCCGTCGCCCACGGTGAGGGTCGTGTGGCCTTCGAGCGCCCCGAGGACGCCGCCGCCGCGCGTGCCGCGCTCCGCTTCATCGATGGCCGCGGCCGTCCCACCGAGGTCTACCCCTGGAACCCCAACGGTTCCGCCGGCGGCCTCTGCGGCTTCACCTCCGATGATGGCCGCGCCACCATCCTCATGCCGCACCCCGAGCGCTCCTTCCGCGCCATCCAGCTCTCGTACGACGACGGTACCTTCGCCGGCGGCGATGAGGGCCCCTGGGCCAAGCTCTTCCGCAACGCCTACGAGTTCGCCACCCGGGCATGAGACGCCTCCTCACCCTCCTCGCCGCGCTGTGCGCCCTCACCCTCGGGGCGCAGGACCTTGAAACGTCCCACCGCGCCGCGATGGAGGCCCTCTACGGGGAGTCCAGCCCTTGGGGTATCGACGATCCGGTTCTCTTCCGGGAATACATCGCCCCTTTAACCTCGCTCGGAGAGACACCCGTCGATTGGCTTCCCGTCCTTCGGCCCATCGCGCAAGAACTCACTGCCGGCGCCAAGACGCCCCTCGATGCCGCCATGCGCCTCAACCGCAACATCTGGAAGCGTGTTGGTGTCATCTACTCCACCAAACGCGACAAGCCCAACCAAGACCCGCTCCACTCCATGCGTATCGGCATGGCCTCCTGCTCCGGCCTCTCCATCCTCTTGGTGGATGCTTGCCGGAGCATCGGTATCCCTGCGCGCGTCGTTGGTTGCCGCTGGCGCAACAAGCCCGGCAACCACACCTGGGTCGAGGTCTGGAGCGACGGCGAGTGGTATCCGCTGGGCGCCTTTGAGGACTGCCCGCCGGACAAACTCTGGTTCCTTGCCGACGCCGCCGAAGCCACCGACGACGACCCGCGCTATGCCATCTACGCCGCGCGCGCCACCCCCGATGCCGCCGGCACCGTCTTCTATGGCTGGGGCGTCCCCGCCGAACGCGTCACCACCCGCTACGCCCGCAAGGCGACTCCCGCCGCCGAAGGCGTCCGTGTCCACATCGCCGCGGAACGTGACGGCGCCCGCGTTGCCGTTCCCTTTGTCGTCGATGGGAAGCGCTATGTCACCCCGGGCCCTCTGCAAGACCTGAACGACTACACCACTCTCACCCTCCCGCCTGGCGCCACCTTCACCATTCACATGGAAGGCCGCACCTTCACCCATCGCGCCGAGGCCAACGCCATATTCGTTGAGCAACTATGACCGCCCAGCCCGTAGACAAGTTCACCTTTACCCCCTGGAACGCCACCCGTTTCTTTGTCCCGCTCTTCCTCCAGGCCGCCAGCCAATCCCTCACCTACCCCCTCGTCGGCGTCGTCGTGGCCCACGGTCTCCACGGTGCACGCGAGTTCTCTGCCTTCTCCCAGGGCTTCATGCTCATGTTCTTAATCGGGACGCTCGGGTTCGGCCTCGTCACCACCGGCATGGTCTACGCCAAGGACCGCCTCGGCTACCTCCGCTTCCGCCGCGTCAACGCCCTGGTGATGGTCATCATCTCGCTCCTGCAATGCGCCCTCGCCCTCCCCGTCATCGCACCCTTCGTCTTTGGCAAACTCCTCGGCCTGGAGGGCGTCCAGCTCGAGATTGCCCGCTGGTCCATGCTCTTTGGACTTCCCGCCCAGCTCGCCTTCCTGTTGCGTAACGTCCCGCAGGTTCTCCTCTACAACGACCACGCCACCGGCCTGGCCAACATGGCCACCATCCTGCGCATCATCCTCACCGCCATCCTCGCCCCCATCTTCCACCTCCTCGGCCTCGTCGGATGGGTCTGGGGTTGCGTCTGCCTCACCATCCCCGTCTTCCTCGAATCCTTCCTCATGGATTGGTTCGCCCGCCCCTACCTCAAGCGCCTCCCCATGATTCTGCGCGACGGCGAGAAGGCCTCCGTCACCCGCATCTTCCTCTTCAATATCCCCCTCTCCCTCGGCGGCACCCTCCTCTCCCTCTCCGTCTTCATGCTCAACGCCATCATCAACCGCACCGAAAACGGCGCCTCCATGCTCGCCGTCCACCTCGTTGCCATCGGCCTCATCAACCCTGTCTCCTTCGGTGCCCTCCGCAACCAAGCCGTCGCCATTGGCTTCCCCCAGCGTGACCTACACGACCAACGTACCTTCCTCTTCGCCATCGCCACCGGCATCGTCCTCGCCGTACTCCTCCTTCCTCTCACCATCCCTGCCGTCGGTGACTGGTACTTCTGCTCCATCCAAAACCTCTCGCCCCACGAAGGTGACCTCGCCCGTCAAGTTATTTGGTGGGCCATTCCCTTCCTCCTCTTCCAAGCCGTCCGCGGCCACGCCGAAGGCCTCGCCGCCTACCGCCACCGCCCCAACGCCGTCCTCGCCGGCCAGGCCGTCTTCTTCGGCGTCCTCGTTTCCGTCCTCGTCACCCTCTTCCACTTCGACGTCTCCGGCCACGTTATGGGTATTATTTCCCTCCTCTGTGCCTCCGTCGCCACCTTCCTCACCATCCGCCTCGGCCTCGCCCTCGCCTGGATCGAAGACGACCCCGACTTCCCCAAAGGCCCCAACTCCTCCCACCCCTCCACCTGGCCTCACCGTTAAAGGTCCCTTCCCAACCTTTGGTCAGCACTTAAGGGTTTCACCCCGACCCCTTATTCTCTACAACCTCCGGAAGAAGCCCACGCTTCCTCCCACGGTTCGCTTCCCTACTTCACCATTGCAGGAGTTTACACAGCAACCGTAGACCCGAATAATCGTTTCGCCCCTGTTTGGCAGCGTGCGTGGGTTTTGGTATCATATTGGGAGTTGGGCAGAGGTGCCCTGAGAGAGAAGGATTGTTCGCATGTACGAGAACGAGAGACGTGAGAGCGAGGTCATCATCCGCAATGGGTGGCCGCTGATTCTGGTGCCACTGGTGTTGGGCATCGGCGGTGGATGCGTGTTGTGCCCGGTCTTTGGGTTGCCGTGGGTGGCGACGGCGTGGTTGGCGCTGTGCGTGCTCTTTGCGGCGTTTATGATGTGGTTTTTCCGTAATCCGCGGCGCGTGCCGCCGGCGGGCGAGGAGAACATCGTCTCGGGCGCGGAGGGAACGGTGCGCTCGGTGCAGTATGTGACGGAGGATGATGGTTCGCCGGCGAGCGCGGTGGCCAAGGAATTCTTCCCAGGGGAGCGCGCGGTGCGCATCTCCACCTTCCTGTCGCCCCTGCATGTGCACGTGAACCGTCTCTCCATCGGCGGCACGGTGAAGCAGTGCGAGTATCGCCACGGCAAGCATCTGTTGACGATGGATGAGCGCTCGAGCCTCTACAACCAGCACTCCATCGTGTTGGTGGAGGACAAGGATGGCCTGCGGTGCCTGCACAAGCAGATTACGGGGCCCATCGTGCGGCGCGTGATTTATTGGCTCGAGGAGGGCCAGCCGGTGAAGCGCGGCGGCATCCTGGGCATGATGAAGTTTGGTAGCCGCATGGACATCTGGCTACCGGCCGACCGTGTGGAGGTCTGCGTGAAGCCGGGTGACCCGGTGCGTGCGGGCGAGACGGTCATCGCCAAGCGGAGGTAAGCCATGCGCAAGATTATGAAGCTGAAGCGTCCCTCCGCGCACGCCAACCGCGTGGGCTTCGTCAATTCCATCACCTCGGGTGCATTGGTCTGCGGGCTGATGAGCATCCTCTTCTCCGCCACGGGGAATTTCTACTGGGGCGCGCTCCTGATTTTGGGCGCGATGATTCTGGACGGTATCGACGGTACGATGGCGCGCATGCTCAAGGCCTCGACGGCCTTCGGCGCGGAGTTCGACACCTTCGTGGACATCACGGCCTTCGGTATCGCCCCGGCGATGTTGATCTATTTCTACCTCTTCCACGACTTCGCGGCGGCAACGCCCGCCATCCATCCGGTGGGAGCGCTCTTGGCCATCGCCATCGTGCTTTCGGGCGCCATCCGCTTGGCGCGCTTCAAAGTGGTGGACGAAGACCATGGCATGAGCGGTTACACGGGGATGCCCATCACGGTGAACGCACTCTGCCTGGCGGGCATCGTCCTGTTCATCGAGGCCTGGAAGCTGGGCTATGGCAAAATCGCTGGCTATGAACTGCCGGCGTGGTTGAACCTGCAGAGCGGCGGGTGGCTCTCTTGGGTGATGTACGCGAACTGTGTCATCTGCCTGCTCCTGCAGGTCTCGCCCTTCAAGTATCCGAAACCGACGAACACGCCCATCGGGCAGTTCATCGGCGTGTTGGCCTTTTTGGGTCTCTTCATCGGGCCGAAGACGGCGGTGGTCTGCTGCTGCTACCTGGTGCCTATGACCCTCTTCTTTGTTTACGTGGCGCCCTTCTGGTTCGCCATCAAGCGTCGTTGGCTGGCCAAGAAGGCGGCCTAATCCGAGAAAACTCCGAGCATGAACGTCACTGAGAAAATCCTCCGCGCGCATTTGGTCTCCGGCGAGCCCGTCGTTGGGCAGGAGGTCGGCATCCGCATCGACCAGACCCTGACCCAGGACGCCACCGGCACGATGGCCTATCTGCAATTCGAGAGCATGGGCATCGACCGCGCCAAGACCGAACTCTCCGTCAGCTACGTGGACCACAACACGGTGCAAATCGGCTTCGAGAACGCCGACGACCACGACTATCTGCAGAGCGTTGCGAAGAAGTATGGCATCGTCTATTCCAAGCCCGGCAACGGCATCTGCCACCAGCTCCACCTGGAGCGCTTCGGCAAGCCCGGCAAGACGCTCATCGGCTCGGATTCGCACACGCCTACGGGCGGCGGCATCGGCATGGTGGCCATCGGCGCGGGCGGCATCGATGTGGCCGTGGCGATGGGCGGCGGCCCCTACTACATCGCCTGGCCAAAGGTCGTCGGCATCCGCCTGACGGGCAAGCTTCAGCCCGGCGTCTCCGCCAAGGACGTCATCCTCGCCGTGTTGCGCCGTTTCGGCTCGAAGGGGAACGTCGGGAAGGTCTTCGAATACTTTGGCCCCGGCCTGGCGACGCTTGATGTGCCCAGTCGCGCGACCATCGCGAACATGGGCGCCGAGCTCGGCGTCACCACCTCGGTCTTCCCCTCGGATGACGTCACCCGCGCCTTCCTCAAGGCCCAGGGCCGTGAGCAGGATTGGTCGCCGCTGACGGCGGACGATGAGACCTATGACGAGACGTGGGAGCTGGACCTCTCTTCGCTGGAGCCCCTCGCCGCCGCGCCGCACAACCCCGGCAACATCGAGACCATCGCCGAGCACGTGGGTCAGCGCGTCAATCAGATTATGATTGGCTCCTGCACAAACTCCTCTTACCGCGACATCAAGACGGTGGCGTTGCTCCTCAAGGGTAAGCAGGTCCACCCCGACGTAGAGGTCGGCATCGCGTGCGGTTCCAAGCAGGTGGTGCGAATGCTCGCGGACGAAGGTCTGCTGGGCGCCCTCATCGGCGCCGGGTGCCGTATCCTGGAGAATGCCTGCGGCTTCTGCATCGGCGCGCATATGAGCCCGAGCACGGACGCCATCTGCCTGCGCACGAGCAATCGCAACTTCGAGGGCCGCTCCGGCACGCAGTCGGCCAAGGTCTACCTCGTCTCGCCCGAGACGGCGGCGGCCTCGGCCCTCGCCGGCGCCTTCGCCGACCCGCGCACGCTCGAGGTGCCGGCCGTGGCCATGCCCGAGCACTTCACCATTGACGATGGCATGTTCCTCTATCGTGAGACCGCCGGCCAAGGCGTCCCCGAGACGGCCATCGTCCGCGGCCCGAACATCGGCGAGGTGCCCCCCGGCAAGCCGCTCCCTGAGCGTCTGGAAGGCGTGGCGACCATCAAGGTCGGCGACAAGATCACCACCGACCACATCATGCCCGCCGGTGCCCGCCTGAAGTACCGCTCGAACATCCCGGAGTACGCGAAGTACGTCTTCGAGCACACCGACCCCGACTTCTACAAGAACGCCTCGGCCAACCGCGATGCCGGCAAGGCCAACGTCATCGTCGCGGGCGAAAGTTACGGTCAGGGCTCCTCGCGCGAGCACGCCGCCCTCTGCCCCATGTACCTGGGCGTGCGCGCCGTGGTCGCGAAGTCCATCGAGCGCATCCACCGCGCCAACCTCATCAACTTCGGCATTGTCCCCTTCGTCTTCGCCGACCCGGCGGATTACGACCGCGTGTCGCAGGGTGACGCCCTTGTCATCGAGGGGTTGCGCCAAGCCGTCGAGACCGGCCGCGCCACCGTCAAAGACCTTACCAACAACAACACGTTCGACGTGACGACCGAGCTGTCCGACCGTCAGAAACGCCTCATCCTCGCCGGTGGCCTTCTGGCCGCCGTGGCGCAGGGGCAGGCCTAAAGGAGCGACGCACAATGAGCGACGCAGAGAAGCCCGAGTCCATTGGTTTTGACTTCGCCCCCGCTTGGGCGCGGGAGTCCGCCGATGATTATGTCAGCCGCTACCAAGGCAAGAACTACGACGAGCGCACGGGGCGCGAGGAGCGTCCCCGCCGTGAGCGTCCCCCGCGCCGTGACCGCGATGGTGAGCCCCACGGCGAACGCCGCCCGCCGCGCCGCGATGGCGAACCGCGTGGGGAACGCCCCGAACGCGGCGAACGTCGTCCGCGCCGCGAGGGCCCGGAGGGGGAGCGTCCGCGCGGTCCTCGTCGCGAAGGCGGCCGTCCCTTTGAGCGCCGCGAGCCTGTGAAGCCGCTTGACGCGGAGATTCGCATCCTCCCGAACCAGAAGAATCTCGGTGTCATCATCAAGACGCTGCAGGGCACCCACATCGCCTTCCCCATGAAGAAGTTCGTCAACCTCTTCCTGGAGAATCCACAGGCGTGCCTGGTGCGTTTCGAGGCGAAGCCCGAGACGGACGTGCGTTTCTGGACGTGCAAGTCCTGCGGTTTGGTCGCCCTTTCCGAGGCCGAGATCGCCCAGCACCTCCTCGCCAACCATCTCAACGACTGGTTCGATGTGGCAGAGGAGCCCTGCGACCCGCCCGCGGGCAACTTCCCGCGCGTGGCCAAGTGTACCCTCACCGGCGAGTGGGTCGGCGCGCCCAACCACCACAGCTACCGCCATCGTGTGGCCGAGCTCGCCGCCCGCGCCAAGATGTCCGAGCACGACTATCTGCGCACCTTGGAGATGCACACCGACCCCGAGTCCATCGAGGCCTGGAAGCAATCCGTCACCACGCAGACGGTCTACCGTCTCAAGGTGAAGAAGGCCGAGGTGCCCACCGAAGCCGAGAAGCCCGTCGAGCCTACGGAAGGCGAAGCACCCGCCGCCGAAGAGAAACCCGCCGAGGAGCAGCCTGCGGAGACCCGCGAGGCCTACAACCGCGACCAGGCCGAGGCCCTCTTCCGCCGCGAGATCCTGCCCACGCTCATCTCGTCCGCCAAGCATGTCTGCCTCCCTGTCTCCCTGGCGCAGACCTCGCCTTCCCTGCCGCTCCGCCTGTTGCTGAAGTACACGCTCCGCGATGAGCAGCGCTATCCGCGTTCGCTCTTCTTCGCGTTGCGTGGTGCCTTCCGCCACCGCAAGTTCACGCTCTTCCGCGGCAACGATGCGCGTGGCCCCGAGTTCGTGGCTAACATCACCCTCGCGCCCTTCACCGCCGAGCACGCCGTTCGTGAAATCAAGGCCGCGCTCGACTATGTGGCCGCCCACCCGCTCTGCACCCGTGCCGACCTGCTCGCCGCCCTCAAGGCCGAACTCCCGGACGTGGACGTCTCCATCCTGGCCCGCCAGATTGCCTTCCTCTTCCAGAAGGGCCACATTGTGGAATACTACAACGGGGTCTTGGCTCTGCCTGAGACCAACCCCAAGTTCCGCAAGCTCCCCGAGGAGATGAAGCGCGAGCCCAAGGAAGGCGAAGAGAAGTCCGCCGAAGCACCCGCCGCCGAAGGCGATGCTCCCAAGGCTGACGCGCAACCTGCCGCCGCTGAGGACGCCCCCGCAACGGAAGCTCCTGTCGAAGAGCCCACGTCGGCCCCCGCCGAAGAAGCGACGCAGCCGACCGCCGACGCTGAAGCAACCGAGGCCCCCACCCCGGCCGCAGAGACCGCCGTGCCGGAACAGCCTGCTGTTCCGGCCGCGGAAGCGCCGGCCCAACCCGAGGAGGCTCCCCATGAAGCTGAGTAAGGTCGCGAAGGCCGTCAACGGCACCTTTGTCGGCAATGGAGAGGCCGAAATCCACGCCATGGCCAGCCTCTTGGAGGCGCGCGAGGGCGATGTCTCCTTCTTGGCCAACCAGAAGTACGCCGCACAGATGAAGGACACCAAGGCCACTGCCGTCCTCGTCCATGCCGACTATGAAGGCGAATGCCCCGCCACCCTCATCCGCGTGGAGGACCCCAACAAGGCTTTTGCCTCGCTCGCGCCCATCTTCGGGCCCAAGCCCGTTGTCCGCGAACCCGGCATCCACGCCACTGCCGTCATCGGCGAGGGCGTCACCCTCGGCAAGGATGTCTACATCGGCCCCTACACCGTCATCGAGGACGGTGCCTCCATCGGCGACGGCACCATCATCGACGGACTCGTCTTCATCGCCCAGCACGTGACCATCGGCCGCGATTGCCACCTCTATCCGCAGGTGAACATCCGCGAGTCCTGCGTCCTCGGCGACCGCGTCATCCTCCACGCCGGCGTCAAAATCGGCACCGATGGCTACGGCTACACCGTCGAGATTGGCGCCAAGGGCCCCGTCATCACCAAGGTGCCGCAGGTCGGCATTGTCGAAATTGGCAACGATGTCGAGATTGGGTCCAACACCTGCATCGACCGTGCCCGCTTCGGCCGCACCCGCGTGGGCGACTGCGTGAAGATCGACAACTTGGTCCAGGTCGGCCACAACGTCCAGATTGCACCCTTCGTCGGTATCATCGCGCAGGCCGGTATCGCCGGCAGTGCCAAGATTGAGTCCGGCGCGCTCATCTGGTCGCAGGCCGGAGTCTCCGGCCACCTCACCGTCCACGAACGCGCGCAGGTCGCCCCCCAGGCCGGCGTCAAGGAAGACGTCCCCGAGGGCGAGTATGTCGCCGGTACCCCGGCCATCCCCAAGCGCAAGTTCGCCGAAGGCCTTCTCCTCCCGCATCTCGTCGACAAGCTCAAAAGGAAGGTCGCAGACCTGGAGGCCAAGGTCAAGGCCCTGGAAACCAAGTAAGTGCTTCGCCGCGCCTACACCCACCTCATCAAAATCTACGACCCGGAACGAGTCTCCTTCGTCCGGGTCCTTGTCACGCTTGCCGTGGCGACCGCGTGGGTGTGGGCGCTGATTGACCACCTTGCCGACTAAGGAGCCCGCCATGGCATTCCATTATCTCTCCGCCGGTGAATCTCACGGTCCCGCCCTCACCGTCATCGTCGAAGGCGTCCCCGCCGGGCTCCCCCTCGATGAAGACCTCCTCGCCGCCGACCTCGCCAAGCGTCAACTCAAAGCTGGCGCGGGCGGCCGCATGGAGATTGAGACCGACCGTGCGACCATCCTCGCCGGTGTCATGGCAGGCCGCACCACCGGCGCCCCCATCGCGCTCTCCATCCCCAACCGCGACCACGCCGCGTGGAAGGGTAAATCCGTCTCCGCCTACACCGTGGCCCGACCCGGCCACGCCGACCTCGCCGCTTGCGTGAAGTACGGCTTTGACGACATCCGCCCGGCCCTCGAGCGTTCCAGCGCCCGCGAGACCGCCTGCCGCGTCGCCGTCGGTGCCATTGCCCGCGCCTTCCTGTCCAAGTTCGGCATCACGGCCTCCTCTTACGTCGCCGCGCTTGGCAACGTCCCTGAAGCGCAGACTCCGATTCGCGAGGCGCTCGACTTTGCCGTGCGCTCCCCCTCCCGCGCCCCCTCCCAGGCGCAAGAAGACGCCTACACCAACGCCATCCACCTCGCCCGCTCCAAAGGCGAAACGCTCGGCGGACTCATCGTCACCGTCGTCGACGGACTTCCCATCGGCCTCGGTTCCTACGTCACCCCGGACCGCCGTCTGGACGCCCGCCTCGGCGCCGCCGTGCTCTCCGTCAACGCCATCAAGGGCGTCTCCTTTGCCGATGCCTTCGCCAACGCCGCCCTCCCCGGCAGCGCCTGTCACGACCCCATCCTCCTGCAAGACGGCCAGATTACCCGTCCCACCGACCGTGACGGCGGCCTCGAAGGCGGCATCACCACCGGGCAACCCCTCATCGTCCGCGCCGCGATGAAGCCCATTCCCACCACCCTCGCCCCCCAGCAGAGCGTCGACCTCGCTACCCACGTCCCCGCGCAGACCAACTACGAACGCTCCGACACCTGCCCCGTCCCCCGTGCCTGCGTCGTCCTTGAAAGTGTACTCCTCATCGAGCTTGCCGCCGCTCTCACCGAGAAACTCGGCGGTGACACCCTCCAAGAGATGCTCGCCCGCTATCAAACCCTCCCCACCGCCGACGCTATCCGTCTCGACCCCGCGCCCAAAGTCTTCTGGCCCTGATTTCGATGTTTGACTCCCATCTCCACCTCCGCGACCCTCGCATCATCCCCTATCACGCACGCTTTGTCAAAGAGGCCATCGACCTCGGCGTCACCGGCTGTATCGACTGTGCCACTCGCCCCGAGGATTGGAACGCCGAAGTCCATTGCGCCCTCAACGTCACCACTGCCTTCGGCCTCCATCCCTGGTGTGTCGCCACCGCCTGTCCGGACTGGGCCGACTTCCTTGAATGCGCCCTCCGCGCAGACCCTGGCGCACTCGTTGGCGAAATCGGGCTCGATGGCATCCGCAAGACCCTCGATGGCGGCGCCGCCCAACGCGATGCCCTCCAGACCCAACTCGCCCTCGCCGCACGCCTTGGCCGCCCCGTCGTCCTCCATGGCGCCCGTGCCTGGGGTGCACTCCTCCGTGTTCTGGAGCCCTGGGCCGACCGTCTACCCGCCATTCTTCTTCACGGCGTCTCCTTCTCCCCCGATCTCCTCCGCCACCCCGTCCTGAGCCGTTCCAACGTCTGGTTCAGCGTTGGCGGCGCCCTCCTCTCTCCCGCGGCCCAGACCCTCCCCCGTCTGGCCGCCGTCATCCCTCTCGATCGTCTCCTTGTCGAGACCGACTCCCCCGACATGCTTCCCATCGGCGGCGAGCCCCTCGTCCTCGGCCAATACCGCGCCCTCCTCAACTCCCCCGCCAACCTTCCCCTCATCCTCCGCGCCCTCTCCCGCATCCGTAGCATTCCCTTCGCCGAGCTCGCCGACCTCACCTCCGCCAACGCCCAAGCCCTCCTCGCCACCCGCGGTTAATCCCCATGGCCTAACGCCACAGGGATTCGATTCGCCACCACATCAATTTCGGTAGCGATACGAGATAAGTCCGCGGCACAAAGAGCACATAGCGCAAATACCGTCCCACTCGCGTCGGTTGTCCAGACGCCTCCCGATACAACGACGGCGGTGGCTCTGGCCCATCCTTCAGCACGGCGGAGAAGCTCGGCAACGAGAACTTTCGAAGGCCCTCACCCTGCCAACCCATAGGCAACACCTCTGCGTTTTGCAATGCCGGCTCCTGCTTGCACAACAAACGCAGGTTGGCGTTCTCCTCTCCACCCGCCAAGACCACAGCTTTAACACCTGGAGAACGCAAAGCTTGGGTCAATTCCAAACGATAGTCAATCATCACCGCGACATACATCACCGTGAGGCTCAATCCCCACAACGCCAAGCAACCGGCAAACGCCATGCCGATTTTCCATTTCGGCAAACGCTGAATCGCCCATTGGGCCACAATCCCGGCCGCCATCCCATGCAAAATCGCCACCCATGGGATATACCGAGAATAGCCGAGAAAAGAAGTGGGGAAACAAAATAATCCTACTGCGCAGAACAATGCAATCAGTCGGATTCCACGACCAAAGAAGAGAATCACCAAAAACGAAGCCAAAAGTAGGATTCGAACAGACGTAGAATTGGCCGCGCCAAGCCCTTCTGCATTCTCCTGCTCCCAGACCTGGCAATACGGCATAAAGTCTGGGTTATCCGTCTTCCAGGCATAATAGGCCCGCGTCAAAGACGAACTCACATACGCATTGAAGAAGTGCCCCACATGGCCCATCGCCCGGGCGTCATCATTGCGAATCTCAAAGTCTCCCGTGATGTCATACGCAGGGTAACGCTCAGCATCGACCGTATAAGCGGGATAGAGTGGATGACCATAGTGACTCCACGACGTAAAATATGGTGCCGCGCAAATCCATGCCATCCCAATCCCCAATACCACGGCGCATCCGGCCAATTGCGCCAGACGGCGCCCCCAAGTTGCTCGGAAACGCCACAGTAAGACCACGGAGAAGACAACCCACAACACAAAGCAGGTCAACAAGGCGCCTTGTTTCGCCGTCACCATCCACAGTGAACATCCCAAAAGTGCCCACCACTCCTTTTCTCCTCTAACAATACGCGTCATCGCGGCAATCATTCCCGCTCCGCAGAGCCCCACCACCACATCCACCGCACTGTCCATTGCGCCGCACAACCGCGGCACCGCCCCCAACACGCACATCATCGCCACAAAACGCGACAAGCGGCTCCACCCCAAATCACGACCCAAGCGCCAAATCGGTACCAATGCCACCGGCACGATGAAGAAGAGAATCGGCAATGCCACATTGAACGGCGTACCCAAGAAGAGTCCAAACGAGGCATTGAATACCTCCGCCGCATGCGTGATAAACAAAACATGCCAAACCGGCAATTCATTCAATGGAGCCAACCCGAGCGCACCCAACGCCTCTGGCGTCGCCGTCTCAATGGGATTCCAACCCAACATCAATAACCGCGTCACCGGGTGACGATAGCGCGCATTGTCAAACGCATTCTCCGCCAGGCACCCGGCGAGAACCCACACAAGCACGAGGTAAAAAAGAAAGAGCGCCATCCCACGGAAGCGCTCCCGCCACGAGGCGCGGCGATCAAACGCCGCGATAAAGATGACGATTGCTACCCCCCCCCACGTTTGCCATGAGGCGCACGTCCCGCCAAACCAGAAAGTCGCAGTGGCCAGCAACACCACCGCCAGCGGAAAGACCAAAAGCTCCCGTTCCAACACGCCAAAAGCAGGACGCCATGCGGACATCCAAGACTTCATTCGCTCAATCATGACAGTTCCCATTATCCGATGTCACTTCCATTCTTGCGACAAACATACTCTGATAAGACAGAATCTCTATCGCGTACCTGTATAATAGCAAACTGTGCGTCACCGTGCCTCAAATCTATAGCGTTTGGGGAACTTTAGAGGCCTTCTCTTTTCCACAAAACGCTAGTGTGCACGAAATGGTGAGTGACGACCCATGGTCTACGGCGAAATCGCGATGGGTGATTGGCTGTCTCCTAAAGGGGGCTTTGTGAGACCCTATAAGGGTCGGAGGGGGACCAATATAAGGGTCGAGGGGGAGACCCTATAAGGGGCCGGGGGCGACCACTATAGGGGTCCAAGGGGAGACCCTATAGGGGTCGAGAAAAGACCTTTGGCTTGGCAGTCTGAACGGTAATGGGAAGAGGGAGAGGCAACGGGGGAAAAAGAAAAGGCCCTGCCGCTTAGGAGCGGCGGGGCCTATCAATGATGGAATGGGGCGTAGGTCAAGGTACGGGGGCGGCGGGGGCTTTGTCCCGGCGAGGGCCTTTGGGTTTGCGGGGACGACGGGCGCGACGAGCGGCGCGGGAATGCGGATTGGGGCCGACCTCGATGGGACCTTGGAGGGCGGAAAGGCGATCCCACGTGGAGAAGTCAGGCTGCGTAGGAGCATCGTGGGCAAGCAGTTGGGCACCCAGACGAAGGTCTGGATAGAGGGGGTGACGAATGAAGCGGACGTCAGACTGGTTGCCGGCGGCAGGACGATTGAAGCGGTCGGCGTGAACGAGGATATCGATGGCGGTCATCCAAACGGCACGGGGAAGACGGTACTTGTGGATGATGGGATCGAAGGCCTGCTGGGCGGCGACCTGAAGGGTCTGACGGTGCGCGGTCCGGGCCTGACGGGCGTTGAGGGCGGGTGCGGCAGGAGCGAGGGCCTGGGCAGTTTGACGAATCATGGGCCAGTATAGAGCGACGAAGCCAACAGCCGGGGAGGGGTCGTGGTCGACTGCAAGACGGTCGAGCGCGGCGAGGGAATCCCAGAGCGCAGACTGATTCTCCTCGGAGCGGTCCAGCCAAGCATCGAGGGTGGGCAAGAGGGCGCGGAGGACGCCGGTCTCATGGGCGAGGCGGATGGAGCGGAGGGTGGCGCCACGAACAAGCAAGCGCTGAATTTCCTCGCAAAGGCGAGAGACGGAGGCATTGGCAAGTTCGGGGGCGTAACGGCGGATGGCCTTGAGGTCGGCGGAGCAGATGTCAAAGTCGAGCTTAGCAGCGAAGCGGATGGCGCGCATCATGCGGACGGGGTCTTCGCGGAAGCGGATGTTAGGGTCGCCAATGGAGCGGATGCGGCGAGCCTTGAGGTCGCGAAGGCCGCCGACGTAGTCGATGACGGAGAAGTCGTTGATGTCGTAGAAGAGTCCGTTGACGGTGAAGTCACGGCGAAGGGCATCTTCCTCCGGGGTACCGAAGGTGTTGTCCTCGAATTGATAGAGCCCGTGGGTCTCATCGGGGACGGCGTCCGGAGGCGGGGCCTTGCGGAAGGTGGCAGTCTCGATGACCTTTTTGCCAAAGACAATATGGGCGAGACGGAAGCGACGGCCAACAAGATAGCAATTGCGGAACTGGCGCTTGATTTCGTTGGGGCGTGCGTCAGTACCGACGTCAAAATCTTTTGGGGACCGGCCAAGGAGCAAATCACGGACGGAACCGCCAACGAGGTAGGCTTTGTGGCCGAGTTGGGAGAGGCGGTAAAGAACCTTAAGGGCATCGGGGTCGATGTCGCGGCGGGAGATGTTGTGCTTGGTTCTGGGGATGACGGTAGGTTTGGGCTTTCGGTGGAAGAAGAGCATGTCGCGGATACTTTCGGTTAAGGTGCGTCACCAGACGTTTTCTTCGGCTTGGCGTCGCTGGCGTTCTTCTTTGACGCTGCGGGTACGGTCGCGCTGGGCGTCAAGGCGCACTTTGTCGTATTTGTCGTTGAGGGCCTGAACCTCGGCGAGGAAGGGGGAGTTGCCGAGTTTTTTCTGGTACTTAAGCTCTTCGGCAACGGCCTTGGAATAGGCGTTTTTATCCTTGAACCAGGCCAGGCGGTCGCCGTTGTAGCGGGGGTCGTTGGCATCGGGGATGTTGGTGAAGGCTCCGATGAAGATGGCGTTGCGAACAAAGAGAGCCCACTCGTTGGTGATTTTCTTCTGGTTTCGAGGAGAAGCGTTCGTGGAGAATTGGTTACGCAGGAGGGCGGTGAGGTCTGCGCCGGCCTGGGTATCGCCAAAGTTCGTGTTGCGGGCGAGCGCTGTGGCACCGGTGGCGCCGTCGGAAACGCTGACGAAG
Source organism: uncultured Kiritimatiellota bacterium (assembly GCA_944389945.1). GTDB lineage: Bacteria > Verrucomicrobiota > Kiritimatiellia > RFP12 > DVOR01 > Spyradenecus. The sequence continues at coordinate 50,709 of CALXOF010000002.1, forward strand.
AAGTTGCCGAAGCCCTCCATGAGGTCGAGAATTCGGGTGGCGTTGCCCTTGCGAGCCTTGGCGAGACGGAAGATGACATCGGTGTTAGCGATGCAGGTAACCATGGCCGAACGGAGGAGGGCTTCCTGCTGGTCAGTGGAGGCGTTGAGGGAGGGGTCTTTGTTGGAGGTGTAGAGGTCGAGGATATGCATGGCCATGCGGGAGTCTTCCCAGTTGGCCAGACCGATGTTCATGGCCTCGCAAAGACCAATGTGCCAGCGGACGTTGTTGCGAAGGTAGTTATCACTGTTGGCAGGGGTGAGGAGGTCGAAACCGGTGAGCTTGGTGTTGGGGTCGGTAACGGGTCCATAGAGCGGGGGGAGGGTCCAGCCGACGGTGGAAACGGCAATGGTGTCGACGGAGTGGTTGAGGATGGCTTGGTAACGCCCATTGCGATATTCATAGGTCATGTAGGCGCGGTGACCGGGTTGGCCCATGCCGGCGGCGGGGGTACCAATAGAGCGTTGGGCAAACTCCGCCAAGGTGGAGAGTCGGCCGCAGACGCCGCCATCGGCGAGAATGCGGGGCGTGGCGTCGGGCGCCCAGGAGGCATCACGATAGTGGATTTCGGGCTTGGTGTAATCGAAGGAATAGGTGGCGTAGCCGGGGACGTTGCCCTTGGTCTTGTAGTAGGTCCACCAGTAGGTCGATTCATCCACAGGGTCCTGTTGGGTGATCAGGAGGAGAAGCGGCCAAGGGGCTTTGGAGAGGGGGAAGAGCTTGGAACGCTCGGCGCCTTTCTCCTCGTAGCGCATGATGCGCAGGCAGAGGTTTTCGGCGATAGAGCCGGGGGAACGGGGCGGGAAGCGGCCCGCGGCATGGGCGATCTTTTCCCAGGGCAGACTCTTGACCTCGCGTGAACCGATATCGATGCCGGTCTTGTTGCGGAGCGCGCCGGCATTCATGGTGACGAGCTCGTAAGTCTGCGTCTTAGGATGTTTCTTGAGCCAGTTGACGAGCTGCTTGGCGGCCTGGTCATTGCCCACATCAAACTGCGCGTGGAGGGTTCTCATCGCGTTGAGGCGCGCCCGCTCATCCTGGTACATACGCCCTTGCTGGTCATGGGCGAAGGCGGATTCTGCGGGGACGGCGACATCGCTGTTGACGGACCACCCCTGCTTGGCCTTGACCTGCTCCTCCAGCTCAGCTTTACGCTTGGGGTCGAAGGCCAAGTTGCGGGTCTCCATGATGCCGTAGCGATTGGCCGTGAGGGAACTGTCGAGGATACGGTCCTTGCGGTAGGCGACGGCAAAGGCAATGAGGAGCTGCTGATACTTTTCTGCGTAGGCGGGGCCAACGAGCTTGGCCAACTTGACGAAGTTGTGGATGACGTTGGGGTTGGGTGGATATTCCAAGGAGAAGGCGGCATTAAAAACTGCCGGATGTTGCTCCAACCAGAGCCAGGTGGCTTCGCTAAAGTGAAGCTCGGGCGTCACCAGACGCATACAATGATCGTAATAGGCCTGGCGGACCGCATCGTTGAAGATGAAGCCGGAATCGTAAAGCGCGGCATCGAGCCAACGGAGGTCAGCGTTGTCGGTGGGCGGGATGGGCTGACGCCGCGCGCCATAGTCCACCCATTGCGCGCCAGCAACCGACGCCAACAGGCTAACCAAAAGTGCAAAGAGGGTGCGTCTCATGGCGTTATGATAACATAATCACGAGAATTGAGTGAACGATGCCGCATTACTCGTGACGAAGGGCGTCAATGGGGTTCAGACGGGAGGCCCGCCAGGCGGGATAGAAACCGAAGACCACGCCGATGGCCGCGGAGACGCCCGCAGAAATCAGAATCGCCCCCAGACTGACGCTGACAGGCCAGCCCAGAACATTGGCGATGATGGTGCTGGCCAAGCGCCCCACCCCAATGCCAACCAAGCCGCCGAGCAGACAGAGCAGGACAGACTCCGTGAGGAACTGGGTGAGGATGCGGCTGCCCCGGGCACCGACCGCCATGCGCAGACCAATCTCCCGCGTACGTTCGGTGACGGAGACGAGCATGATGTTCATGATGCCCACGCCACCGACAACCAGGGAGAGCAAGGCGACAATCAAGAGCAACGAGGTCATCAGGCCGCTGGTGGCGGTCATCGTCTTGAGCATCTCGGACATGTCGCGAATGACAAAATCGTCCTCCTCGCCGGGTTGAATGCCGTGGCGACGGCGGAGCACCTCGGTGATTTGTTCAATGGCATCCGGGACCTGCTCCGCGGTCTTGGCGGAGGCGGTGATCTGATTGATGTTGTTGAAACGGACGGGCAGGAGGTAGTTCTCGGCCTGGACGGAATCCTGCTCGGGATAGGTGGAGGCGGAGACGGCAGGATAGACGTCCGAGGTGTCAGACTCCGTGGAAGACGAGGAGCTGGCGCCGGAGGCTCCGGTGGCGGAGCCGCCGGAACGGGAGAGTCGGTTGCGCATGGTTGTCCACGGCACGATGACGGTGTCGTCTTGGTCCATACCCATCATGTTGGCGCCCTTGATGGGGAGCACCCCGATGACGCGGAAGAGGACGCTGTTGAGGCGCAGGTCCTTGCCCACAGGGTCTTCGTTCGGGAAGAGTTCGCGCTTGACGGTCTGTCCAATGACGGCCACGCAGGCCGCCGTGCGCACCTCGCGGGCCGTGAAATAGCGCCCACTGTCGGGCGTACCCCAAGATTGCACCGTGAAGTAGTCCTCGTTGCCGGAGTAAACGGTGAAGGGCGTCCAGTTGCGGTTGCCGGCGATGGCCTGGATGCCGCGGCGCGAGAGCGAGGGCGTGACGGCCTCCACGGCCAGGCACTCGGCGCGAATAGCCGCGCAGTCTTCCTCGGTGAGGGTGACGGCACCGCCGGAACCGGAACTGATACCGGCGGTCTTGGTGGCCCACGGCCAAATCATGAGCACGTTGGTGCCCATGTTCGAGATGGAGGCCTGAATGGACTTGGAGGCACCGGCGCCAATCTCCATCATGGTGATGACCACCGCCACGCCGATGACGATGCCCAGCATGGTCAGCAGGGAGCGCAGGACGTTGCGCCGGAGAGAGACGAAAGCGGAACCGATCTGTGCGAGCAAAAACATGGTGTCTCCTCACTTCTCGGTATACGTGCCGCCGACGATAAGGCCATCTTTAATATGGTAGGCCTCCTTGGCGAAGGCGCCGACCTCGGCGGAGTGAGTGACGAGGACAATGGTGATGCCCTCCTGCTCGTTGAGCTCCTGGAACATCCGCAACACCTCTTCGGAGGTCTTGGAGTCCAGGTTACCGGTCGGCTCGTCAGCGAAGAGAATCTTGGGGCGATTCACCAGGGCCCGGGCAATGGCCACGCGCTGCTGCTGACCACCGGACATCTGCGAAGGTTGATAGTCCATGCGCTCGCCCAACCCCACGCGCTGCAAGAGGCTCTCGGCCCAAGCCCGCTCCTCGCGCGCGCTCTTGCGGTGCTTGGCATATTCCAAGGGCATGAGCACGTTCTTCAACGCGGAGGTTCGCGCCAAGAGGTTGAAGTTCTGAAAGACGAAGCCGATACGCTCATTGCGCAGGTCGGCGCGGGCGTTCGCGGAGAGGGTCGTCACGTCGCGTCCATCGAGCAGGTACTGCCCGCCGGTCGACACGTCCAGGAAGCCCAGGATGTTCATGAGCGTGGACTTGCCGCCGCCCGAGGGCCCCATCAGCGCCAGGAGCGTTCCCTCGTGGATTTCCATGTCGATACCCTTCAGCACCGGCACGTCCACATCGCCCAGTCGGTAGGCTTTCTCCAATCCGCGCAACTCAATCAACGGCGTGGCCATGGACACTCCTCAGCGGCGTTTGCGTTGCGGCGGCTGCGGCAGGAAGGGGTTCTTCCCGGCCGCCGTGGCCTGTTGCACCTCGATGGGCGTCATCGTACCCGTGATGACCGCGTCGCCGGGGCCCAGGCCCTCGGCCGTGATGGCCACGCGCACGTCATCGCTCACACCCAGGGTCACCGGCACCGCCCGCGGCTGACCGCGCTCATCCTGCACAAAGATGACGTCCTTCCCCTCCAATTCGGGCGGGGGTGTCCATCCTTCCGGTTTCCACCGCGTTGCCGCCACCGGCGCCAACAGCGCGTTCGGTTCCGACTCCGCCAACACGAAGCTCACATTGGCCGTCAGATAGGGCAGGAGCAACTCGTCCGGGTTGTCCGTCGTCACCTCCACCGTATACGTCACCACGTTCGAGGTCATCGAGGCGTTCAGGCGAATCCGCCCCACCGTTCCCTTAAAGCTCTTGTCCGGGAAGGCATCCACCGTGAAGCGCACCTCCTGCCCCACCTTGATCTCGCCGATGTCGGCCTCGTTCACCGGCACCCAAATCTCAATCTTTTTGAGGTCCTTCGCCACCAGGAAGAGCGAAGGCGTGCTCATCGAAGCCGTCACCGTCTGGCCGATATTGACGCGCCGGTCAATCACGATGCCATCCACCGTCGACAGAATGTCGCAGTAGGAGAGGTTCCGCTCTGCCTTCTCCAGTTGCGCCTGCGCCTGCGCGATGGCCGCATTCGCCTGCTCCACCTGCGCCTTCGTCACGTCCAGATTCGCCGCGGCGATTTCATAAGCGCTCTGGTACGCATCATAATCCTTCTGCGAGAGGGCCGCCCCCACCCCAAGCTTTTGGGCGCGGGCCCAATCCCGCTCCGCCTGGCGCAGACTTGCCGTGCCCTGCGTCACATCGGCCTTCGCGCTCGCCAGTTGCGCCTTTGCGCTCGCCAACGTCGCCTGTGCGATGGTCACCTCGGCCTTATAGGTCACGTCATCGATACGCGCGAGCAGTTGCCCTTTCTTTACCACCGAGCAATAATCCACCTCTCGGCCGTCCACGTCCGTGCCGAAGGCCATGATCTGCCCCGTGATCTGCGCACCGATGTCAATCAGGTCCTCGGGCTCAATCGTTCCCGTCGCGCGGATGGTCTTTGTGGCCTGCCCCTGCGAGAGTGCGGCGGTTTTGTAAGCCACCGGCGCCGCCTCGCCCTTCGGGCGCGACAGCCACCACCAAACCCCGCCGCCCACCGCGGCCAGCACGACAATAATCCAAATGACCTTCTTCATGCCAAAGTCTCCGATAAAATGGTCGCCCAGACAGGAATCGAACCTGCGACACGCGGTTTAGGAAACCGCTGCTCTATCCACTGAGCTACAGGGCGCTCAGAAACAGTATCCCACACTCTCCCGCAGTCCTCAAGTTAATTTCACACACAAAACGCGCCGCATTATACAAAGCGCACGCCCTCAACGCAAGCAAAAAGCGTACCCATCCATAACTTTTCCCAGAAACTGACTGCCCCAGAGAGCGCATTCAGTCGCTTTATCCCTTGAATCACAAAGACACCTTTGCATAAAAACGCGGGGCGATTACACCCCGCGTATCTGTCGCGATTATGTCCCTTCCTTGAAAAAGAAGGCGACTCGTGCACGTTACGGCTTAGGAAGCTGAAGCAACGTGGAAACCTTTTCGGCATCGCCAAGGAGGGTGGTGGGCAGGCGCCCATCCCACTTCTCGATGGCCTTGAGCAGGAGATATTGATTGCCGCCATTTTCCTTGATGACATCGGCCTGGAGCTTGATGGACTTGGCCTCCGCCTCTGCCAAAAGCACCTTCGCCTCCGCAGAAGCATTGGCTTTGGCGAGTTGTTGCTCAGCCTCTGTGCGGACGCGCTCCAGAACGTTTTTGGCCTTAAGCGCCTCCTGCTCGGCAATCATCTTTTCCTCAATGGCGTTATTGAAACGCTGGGAGAAGTTGAGGTCGGCGATTTGAAGGGAGTCGAGGCAGACATTGTAACGCTCAAGGGCGACTTTGAGGTTGTCGAAGATGACGCCGCGGACCTCTTCACGCTTGGTGATAAGTTCCTCTGCGTTGAACTTCGAGACGGCGGACTTGACCGATTCGTAGATAGCGGGAATGATGAGACGTTGCTGGAAGTTGTCGTAACCGAAGTTTGTGTAGGTCTCCACCACCTTCTCGGGGTCATAGTGGCACTGCGTGGTGACGGATGCCGCAATCTCCTGGAGGTCCTTGGAGGAGGCATTCATGTTCTGGGTCACAACCGTCTCGGTCCGGACATTGACGACCTTGATGGTTTCCATGAAGGGAATCTTTAGGTAAAGGCCGGGCTGCACCACTCTGACGGGCTTGCCGAAACGAATCACGATGCCCCGTTCCCCGGCGTTGATTTTACCGCACGAGAAAAAGAGCACAACGCCCACCGCAATGACAATGCCGACGGCGATGAACAAACGGTTTTCTTTGGTCCAATCATTCACGTTCATAGGCGCTCCAATTAGGAAACTCCGGGCAATCAAGTACGACGAAAACGACGATCAAGCTCGCGGTAGGTGGTGAGAATCATGGTGGGGCGGCCGCGTGGCGTGGCATAGGGCATGACGCTCCGGGCCAACTCCGCAAGAAGCGGTTCGGCTGCTTGGGTCGAGGTAACACGAAAGGCTCGGGCGGCGGCTTGCGCGGCGGCTCGGGCGACCACCTCGCGGCGCCAGGCATCGAGTCCCTTGCGCAAACCAGGCTGATCCAGCTCAACTGCGATGTCGGCCAAGATCTCCTTGGGCGGGAGCTCGGCGAAGGCAACGGGAAGCGCATCAATCAGGAAGGCATCCTGCCCCAACGCGGAGACGCCAAACCCACAGGCCCCGAGCTCCGGCAGAAAACGGGCGACGCGCTCGGCATCCGCGGCGGGAAGATGAAGGGTCTCCGGGATCAAGAGCGGCTGCGAGGCGAGGGTCGCCCCGGCGGCGGGCGAAAAGCGATCATAGAAGAGTCGCTCCAATGCCGCCTTGGCATCCACGACAACATAGCCTTGGTCGGTGACGACAAGCCAATAGCCCTGCTCGAGCACATCGGCCACGCGAAGCCATTTCCAAGGCAGGACCGTGGCAGGCCCAGTCTCCGGCGGCGGTGGCGGCGGAGGTTGAATCGGCGCGACACTGGGCGGCGGGTCACGCAAAATGGGATAATCGGCGAGTTTCGGCGGCCGCAACGGCGTATCTTTGGGAAGTCCCTCCGTGGTCGGCGGCGGGGGCGTTGGCGCGACTGAAGGATAGGGGCCGCGCGTGACTCCCTCAAGGGGCAAATTGGCCTGACGCGGTTTGGGAGCTTGCGGCGTAGGGAGTGGGCCGATGGGAGAAAGCGTCGGGGTCGGAGCGCCAAGCGGCGTGGGCTCGGGCAACGTGGCGCCCAGGGCCTTGGCAAGGGCGACGCGAATAGCGGCGGAGACCAAATCACCGCGACGGAAACGCACCTCGCGCTTGGCGGGATGGACATTGACGTCGACCTCTTCCGGCGGCAAATCGACGAACAGCACAACGACAGGACGATGGTCGCGGACAGGCCACGCATCGCGGACCGCCACCTGGACCTGAACCGCCGTTGCAGGACGGCGATTGACGAAACAGTATTGCTCCGGAGAACCACCGCGAACGAAGTCGGGCTTGGAGATGAACCCGGAGACGGCGATGTCTCCCTGTTCATGGCCAATGGGCAAAAGCGCGTCCGTGACGGCTTCGCCTAAGATAGACCGGACACGGTCTGCCACCGTGTCGCCCTCTGGCAGTCGGAAGAGGTCGCGCCCATCCGCGCGCAAGCGAAAGGCCACGGCGGGATTGGCCAGCGCGATGGCGGAAAGGGTCTGGCGGATTCGCGTGAGCTCTGTGGTAGGCGCTCGCAGGAACTTGCGGCGCGCGGGGACGTTGAAGAAGAGATCGCGCACGGTGACGGTGGTGCCGATGGGCCGCCCGGCCTCGCCCACCCAGTCGCGCGTGCCGCCGATGACTTGGATGGAGGTGGCGGCATCGGCGCCCTCGATTCGCGTGACGATGGAAAACCGCGAGACACTGGCGATGGAAGGAATGGCCTCTCCGCGGAAACCAAAGGTCCCGATATGCGTGATATCTTCCGAGGTGGAAATCTTGCTGGTGGCTTGACGCTCCAACGCGGCCAAGGCGTCCTCTCGGTCCATGCCGCTCCCATTGTCCGCGACCTCGACCAACTTGGCGCCGCCGCCCTCCACCACAACATCCACACGTGTGGCGCCGGCATCAAGCGCGTTCTCGACCAACTCTTTGACGACCGAGGCGGGGCGTTCAACCACCTCGCCGGCCGCAATCTGGTTGGCAACGGTCTCGGGCAGGACACGAACAGGGCGACGATCAGCCATGGCTTCCCCCGGGCAGTCCACCCACGAAGGCTGCGATGCGCATTCGCAATCCGGCGGTGTCCAACCCACAGGCGGCGCGGAGCTCGGCCTCGGTGCCCTGTGGCACAAAACGATCCGGCCATCCCAAAATCAACAGGGGCCCACGATGAATTTCCGCAATGGCAGAGCCGAATCCACCCGACGCCGCGGCATCTTCCAACGTAATCAGCGGACGAGCGCCAAGCCCACGAATGAAGTCTGGCAAGGGTTTGACGGATTCAACGGGCAAAAGCGCAAGCCCCAAGGATTTGGCAATTGGCTCCGCCCAAAAGACGGTGTGTCCTAGCGCCAAAATCACCGGTGCCCCAGGCGTGGACCCCTCCAACCTCGGCGCAGGCCCTTCCGGGACATAGCCACGGGGATAACGGATAACGGTCGGCCCACGGCGCGTAAGTGCCTCGACGAGGGCGGCTTCCAAGGCGGCGCGTGTGGCGGGGACGCGAATCTCCAAGTTGGGAAGCGCGCGAAGCATCGCCAAATCATACAGCCCATGATGCGTGGGACCATCAGCCCCCACGACCCCCGCACGATCCAGACAAAGAACGACTGGAAGATTGGGGAGGCAGACATCGTGCATGAGATTGTCGACGGCACGCTGGGCAAAGGTGGAGTAAAGCGCGACGACGGGCCGACGACCGGCAGCGGCAAGGCCTGCGGCAAAGGCAATGGAGTATTCCTCGCAGATACCCACATCATGCGCCTGCGCCGGGAAGCGACGGAAGAAGTCCGTGAGCCCGGTTCCATCGCGCATGGCCGCGGTGATGACCTCGATGGAGGAGTCGCGTTCGGCCTGTGCGCACAGCACGGCTCCGAAGGCTTCAGACCAGGTTGTGGCATCGCTCTTTGCGGTGGGTTTCGCCTCGGCCGCCCAAGGTCCAACGCCATGCCACTTGGAGGGGTTGTGTTCCGCGGGCGGGTAGCCCTTGCCTTTGACAGTGTCGATATGGAGGACAACAGGGCCCTGGCCAGAGGCCGCGGCACGCAGGGCATCGCACAGGGCTGGAATGTTATGTCCATCGATAGGGCCAATGTAGCGCAGACCGAGATCCTCAAAGATAACGGACCGATTGCGCAGGAGAATAGACTTGACGATAGACTTGAACCCGCGATAAAAGGCTTTGAGGCGATTCAGACGCAACCGGTGGCCGGCGGCCGCGGCAGCCGCGCGAATGCGATTGTAACGGAAGCCAGTGAGGCGCCGGGCAAAGAGACGCGCAAAGGCTCCGACGTTGCGCGAAATACTCATCCCATTGTCGTTGACAACCAAAATGAGGCGTTCTGTGGTGTGGCAGACCGCATTGAGCGCCTCCAAGGAAACCCCGTTGGTCAGCGAAGCGTCGCCAACAACGGCGATGACGTTCTCGTTGCCACCACGAGCGTCACGAGCCGCGGCAAACCCAAGCGCGGTGGCAAGCGCAACCCCCGCGTGACCGCCGACCGCCGTGTCATAGGGCGATTCCCCGGGGAATGGGAAGCCGCGCACACCACCAAATCGGCGCAACGTCTCCATGCGCGCATTGCGGCCGGTCAGCATCTTCCAGGCGTAGGTCTGGTGGCCAACGTCCCAAATCAATTTGTCTGAAGGGAAATCAAAGACGCGGCAGAGCGCCAGCGTCAGCTCCACCACACCCAGACTAGGCGCCAGATGACCGCCGGTCTTGGATACCACCGCGACCATGCGGGCACGGATTTCTTGCGCCAACTGCGGAAGTGCCTCCTCCGGCAAAGCCTTGACGTCCACCGGCGTGGCGATGGCATCAAGAAGCGGTGTGGAGAAGTCGGCTTGGACGTTGTTGTCTGAAGCTCTCATTGCGCACCAAAGAAGCGGAAGAGCCGCGGGCCCAGATCTCCGTCTGTATTGACGGGCACATGAGGACCGCCGCGCAGGTCAATGTAATCCGAAAGAATATGCAACGACTCGCGGAAGACCGGATCGTTTTCGACGGTAGGCCCCTCTTTGCGGTCCTTGGCAGAACCGCCACGCATGGCCTCTTCTTGGAGCTTTTCCATGGCCCGTTCGGCACGCATCCGCTCCAAGCGCTTGTCCTTATTGAGGGTAACAGATTCCTCGGCATTGGCCTTACGCACATGGGCGATGAGCTGTTGCGAGGCCTGATACTGCACGTCCGCGGCAAGGCGCTTGTCCGAGGCCTCCTTAAGGCGCGGCAGGAAGGGCTTGAGGTCGGCGGTCTGCGCGTAGTAGGCGGGCGGGATTTCCGTGTAAGGCAACGCACCGGGAAGTTGATCCTCGCCCAAGTCAAGCGCATCATAGATGGACGGCAAAACGATATCAGGGATGACACCGCGGAGTTGCGTGGTGCCGCCATTGATGCGGAAGAAGCACGCGGAGGTAACGCGGTCCGCGCCGTAAACCGTGTTGTCGCCCAGTCCCATAACGGTCTGCACGGTGCCCTTGCCATGGGTCTTGGAATCCCCAACAACAATGGCCCGGCCATAATCTTGCAAGACGGAGGCGACAATCTCGGAGGCGGAGGCGGAATTGCGATTGACAAGCACAAGGATGGGCTTGCGGAAGGCGACCCGCCCCTGCGCGGGCAACGTCTGAATACGGGAGCGATCCCGCACTTGGACGGCAGGGCCGGTGACAAAAAGCCCGGTCATGGAGAGCGCTTCGGCAAGGGAGCCGCCGCCATTGTTGCGCAGATCGATAACGAGTCCATCGACGTGCTCGGCGTTGAAGTCCTGGATAAAGCGAAGCAAGTCACGCGTCATGGAGCGGGAATCCGCGCCGTCATCGCCGCCGACCACGCCTGCATAGAAGGTGGGAATGCGGACGTAACCCAGCTTGCGAACCGCGCCGGACGGCAGAGTGAGTGACTCCACGCGGCCGGAGACGGCCTGCTCCTCAAGCTTAATCTCATCACGCACCAAGTCGACAATCTTCGTACGCGACCCCGACTTGTCCGAAGCGGGAATCACGCGCAGGACGACCTTACTTCCCTTGGGTCCACGAATCTTGCGAACGGTCCGAGAAAGCGGCTTGTGGCGGATGTCCTCAATGGGGCCATCGCCTTGGCCAACGCCAATGATGCGGTCGCCCTCCTGCAAACGGATGTCACGGGTGTCACGCGCGGCAGGGCCGCCGGACATCAGCTCGGCGACGAGCACTGTGCCATCGTCATAACGCAACGTTGCGCCGATACCGCACAGCGTCAGATTCATCTCCATGCTGAAGTCCTCGAAGTTCATCGGGGACATATAGTCAGTGTGCGGGTCGTAGGCAGTGGCGACAGCCGAAAGATAACGTTGGAGGACGGTCTCGGAATCCATCTCTCCGTAGGCATCGCGAAGGGCCGCATACCGCTTGGAAAGGATGACGGGAACGGGCTCATTGAGGTCCTCGTCCATGTAGTCTGGCTCTTCTTCCGCTTCGGCATCGTCCATCTCGGCCTCTTCGGCGTCCAGTTGCTTGGCGAGCGTAAGCGCAAGATATTCGTTCTTGAGTGCAGTCCGCCAAAGCGTGCGTTGCTCGTCTCGGTTGGCCGGGCGCTCCGCCTTGCGACGCTTCCACACGTAAACATCGTCTCCCGTGAAGTCAAAGGGTTCGGGTTCTTTGAGGATGGTCTCCACAAAGTCACACCGCTCCAAGAGTCGCTCCCGGACGAGCTGCATCAGATCATAGCCAAAGGACAAATCCCCGCGCGCAATCATATCGTCGATCTGCGTCTTCTTGGATTCAATCTTTGCAAGGTCCTCCTGCGTGAGCAACGTATGGTCGAAGTCAAGGGAGTCCACCAAATTGGTCCACGCAATGGCGGAAAGCCGGTCGTCAAATCGTTCCCCGGAGAGATGGTACAACCCCAATTGACGCGTCACACGGCGCGCAATCTCCGGATAAACGGGCTCCGGCGCGATGGAGGTGACTTCCGCAAAGAGGGCAAGGGGAAGAAGGGCTAAAAGCAGGGAAAGCAAACGCTTCGTCATAAATCACAATCCTTCCGTAATCGTAAGCGACCCCAACCGTGCCACGCAACGGGCAACGGCGGCGGCATCAAGTTCCGCGGGGCCAAGGGAAATGGCCGAAACCAAGTCAAGATAGGAGCAAACAAAGACCTCATCCGCCTGGGTGGAGGCATCGGCAAACTGCGGCCCAGCAAAACAGAGCACGCCATGCAGAACCTCCGGACGCACCTCCAACGCACGGGCGATGGCATTTACGGCGCGCCGCACCTGCTCCACCGGCGAATACGCCAACGGACGCCCATTGGCCAAAATCTGCGCACCGGCCACGGAGACCTCGCCGCTCCAGTGCTTTGTCTCGATGATAAAGACGCCCTGCGGCCCAACGGCCACATGGTCCACATCCCGCCCATCAGGCAACAAGACGCCGTTGAGAATCGTCCATGCGGCCGGCAGATGGGCCAGCTCGCCGGCCACCATCTCCTCACCCCGTGCGCCCTTGAAATACCCATACACCAAGGCCGGCTGACGGCGACAGTAAAGCAAAAACCCAAAGAGGGCCATCGCCAAAAGGATGACGCCAATCCACCACGGCAAGACCCCCACCCCGCCGATTGCCAACCCGATGCCAATGCCGAAGACAACGCCAAAACAGGCAATCGGCACCAACACGCGCCGCAATCCCCTTCGGCGCGCGGCGTCTCCAGGGACACCTTTCATCGTTGCTCGAGAACGTGCCATGCAATTCTCCCTTTAAGGCAACCGCCTGAACAATATCACAGACACCACGGCAAAAACAAGGCAGGGCAACGCCACGGCCAACGCCGGCTTGATGATGTCGATATTGGAAAGAAACATCGAGAAGAAGGTCACCGCATAGTAGCCGATGAAAAGCCCGATGGCCAGCAGAATGCCGCGAAAGACCGACTGACGGCCCGAGGCGATCCCCGCCGGGATGGCGAAGAGGGTCACCAACACGATGGCAAAGGGCGCCGCAAAATGGTTGTACGTCGCGTACGAGTCCTTGTTCTTATCCTCGGTGGTCATGCCGCTTTGCTCGCGCGTCTTGCGGTTGGCTTTGCGGTCAGCGAAAGAGGCAAGCGTGATGTCAAAGTTCTGCGCCACAATCTGCCGCGGCGTCTCCGTGGCACGAGGAAGCGGCAAATTCATATGCTGTTGGGTACGCTCCGGCTCCTGGCGGTCCAATTCATCGTAATAGCGGCACGTCACCCCGCCTTGCAACCACCACTCTCCGTCAATCCAGCGTGCCTCTGGTGCCTCATAGCGCACTTGAATAGAACCGTCAGGGCGCCTAAAGGTCACACTCACATCCCCCAAGCGCTCGATGTTGGAGAGGTCCAACTCACCGATACTCCACACATGGGTATTGCCAGGCGCGGCAAAACCGGTTGCGATGGGCTCGCGCCCGGTCTGCTTAAAGTCGTTATCCTTGATGGCGAGCGCACGCATGGCCGCCACCGGCTTGACGAATTCCGTATTGACAAAGGAGAGCCCGGCGGCGACAAGCGCCGTCAAGACGATGGGCGCGACGATGACCCCCATCCCAATGCCGCCGGCACGCATGGCGATCAACTCACTGTGACGACAGAATTGCCACATCGTATAGAGCGTCGCCAGCAGAAAGACCGCCGGCAACAACCACTCCAGATACATCGACAGCGTGCCCCACAGAAAGTCCAAGGCCACACGCCAGGTCACAACGGATTCCGCGTCAAAGCAGGCGCCAATCAGGTCAAAGCTCATGAAGAGCAAGGTCAGCGCACAGAGGCCGAACAGGCAAATCAGCGCCGGCACCGCGAACGAACGCAACACGTAGAAAAAGAGAATCTTGCTCATTGGATGATCACCTCGCCAATCACCTCGCCCAACGCAATGAGCGTGCACACCGTGAGCAATCCGAGAACCACAAAGCTCCAAGCCAGAATCCGCCGCAACACCACGTACTTGACCACAAGCTCGCACAACTTGCGAAAAATCCAAGGATAAAACACCACTATCATGCCAAACGTCAAGCTCAAGTAACCCACCACAACGGGCACCTCGCGCCACAGCGTCACTTGCTCGCGGACAGCCAAAATCACCGGCATGGGCCACAACATCAACAACCCGCCGATTGCCCGCGCGCAGAGCAGATTGTCCAGGAGCAACCACGTCAGCACCATGCAGGCGATGCCGCCGACAATTACCCGCATCGGCGTCAGAAACGCAAGAAAGTCAATGGGGAAAAGCAACAACTGGGCCATCACCCAAATCCAGCAAATCGCGGACAGCACAACCCCGACCGCATACGCCCGCGGCAGTTTGCCGACCAACCGTGGCGATGCGGGATGCAACAGAAAACCGCCGCAAGCCAACAATGCCACGGCCAAAGCCGCAACCAACAGTCGTGCGATGGCCAAGTCGCTCATGCTCGATTTCCTTCCATTTCGCCATCACTTCCAACAAACCGTTCCGACAGGGCGCGCCAGCCATCCCACGAGGCCTTCACGAAAGCCGTCAACGGAATGGCCAACAGCAGCCCCAAGAAGCCGCCTAGCTGCGTCCAGAACAACAGCGCAAAGACAATCTGCCACGCCGCCAACTTCATGCGGTTGCCTTGAATATAAGGTTGCATGACATAGCCGTCGAATGTCTGCACAGCGCAAAACACGGCAAAGGCTCCGACCGCCAACCAAATGCCGCCATCAAAGAACGCCACCGGCAAGGCCACGCACAGACCAAGCGTCGCGCCAACATACGGCATCAGGTTCATCAAACCCAGGACGAAGCCGATGAGGAACCCATTGGGCACCCCCAGAAGCAGGAAGCCCGTTCCATACAAAAGCCCCTGCAGGAAGACGTCAATGAACTGCCCACGGAAATACGAGACCACGATGTCGCTGAAGTCCTGGAAGTAGTCCGCCACGACCCGCCGTCCCCGCTCGCCCAGGAAGGGCAACCGCGCCGCGAACGCGTCCCCCGTCATCGGCTTCTGCATCACAAAGAGAATCCAATAGAAGAGGGTCAGCAGCCACATCAACGCCTTCGAGCCAAAGGAGAGAATCACCTCGCCGATGGCAAGCGCCACCTCGCCTACGGAGAGGCCCGTGTCTGCCACACGCTCCGCGATTTGCGCGAATCCTGCGCCGTGCACGGACAGGAGCTCGGGTACGGTCGGCAACCCCTGCACCACGTCCTTTGCGTTCGGGAAGAGCTCAATCAACGTCGCTCGCAACTGCTCCACCCAAACGGGCACCGCCTCAATAAGCGCCACCGTCTGCGTGTAGAAGAACGCGCCGAAAAACCACACCAATAGCGCCAGAGGAACCAAAAAGGAGAGCGCAAACACAATCACGGTCGGGAAGTCGCGTCCCCCGAACCAGTCCTGCAACCGCGCATACCACGGCCGCGTCAGCAAACTCAGGAAGAAGGCCACAATCACCGGCCCGATGACATGCAGGAAATAGCCCAACACCTCCAAGGTCAGCCAAACCAACGACACCACCCCGATTGCCAAGGCCGCCGTACAGAAAAAGGTAATCGTCGCCGCGACGATACGGTTCTGCGTCGCCGTCAGCGTGACAAAGGGGCGACTCCCGGTGTTACGCATCGTTGCCCTCCTCCGTCGTGAAGGTGTCGGACCGGACGCTCTCCACGGTCAGCTTGGTCACGCGGTCAAACCCCAGCCGACGCACGCGGAATTCCCGCGGCACCCACCGTTCATTTTCACGGCCCAACCGTTGCACATACATCTGCCGCGCGGTCTTCCCGCCCGGCCCGAGTTGCTCGGTCTGCATCAAAAGTCCCGTTCCCTTGTCCACCCACAGGCGCACAGCGGTCAAGCCCTGCACGGGCGTCGGCGGCTCGGCCTCCAACACCACGCACTCCCGGCTGCTCCGCCGCGTGGGGATGTCTTTGGCTTCCAGCTCGGCCTCGTCTAACAACCGCACGTTGGGCCACCAGAGATAATCGAAGGTCAGGTCCACCCACGTCAGGTCGCTCTCGCCGATGGGGGTGTTCAGGTTCACGCCTTCCACGCGCGTGCCGTCGTCCTGAATCAGCGTCAGATTCGGCTTACCGTCCACGCGCCGCATCTCGGCCTTCAACAACTCCGCCTGGTTCTCTTCGGAAAAGAGCAACACGCACTTGGCCACGGGTTCCGCCCCGGCCCAGTTCAGCTCCAGCGTGTACGGCCGCGCCGTCTCTTCCAATCCGCGCGCCTTCGCGGTGATCAGTTCACCCATCACCGTGAAGTTCTCTTTCGGGAACATCTCCCGCGCCTGAATCAGAATCTGCTGCGGGGTCAATCCCTCCGTCGCGTCCTCGGCCAGCACCGACCCGCCCAGGCAAAGCGCGGCAAACGCCGCAAGGAAAAATCGCCGTCTCATTGCTCGTCTGCCCTTTCCACCAACTCCCGCGAGAGGGAGAACCCGGCCAAAGGCCGCATCCAGGCGGCCCGCAACGCCTCTTCGCGCCACGGCTGGAAGGTGTCCACGTCATGCGGCAACACGTGTTTCCGCCGCAGGGCGCGTCCATGCGCACGATAGAAGACGCGTTCGGTCGCGTCGTCAAACCAGTGCGGATCCAGGGGATTCACCTTCTTCGCGGTGATGGCCCCCGTCGTCAACCCAAGCCGCAGGTCGGACAGCAGGTCCAGCGCCTCTTCCGCGCTCATCATCGTGGCGGCCTTCAACACGGCCTTGGCCCGCGTCAGAATATCCAGGAAGACGAAGGGCTCGTCGCGAAACATCCGCCACCGGGCCTCGGTCTCTTGGTCCGACACGCGCACCAGAAAGGCCTTGAAGCGCCGCACAATCTCCATCATCGGCGCTCCCAGGGAGAAGCGATTGAAGAGGATGACCAGGCTACCCGGCGGCGTGCTTTCAGGCCGCTCCAGTTCCACCAACGTCCCCTTCACCTCGGCGGCATTGCACAGCTCGCGCAGATACCCAAAGTGCGCCAACCCGCCCAAATGCATCCACGTCCGGATACGAAGCCCGGTCCCGACCAGCGTCGGTTGCGCCGTCAGATACCCCAGCTCGCGCGTGCTCACATACTCCAGCGGATCCGCCAGCGCGTCCACAAACGCCCGCAACAGCGCCGCCTTTTCCTCGAAGTCCAAGAAGTCGCCGCTCACCGAGAAAGTCAGGTGGTTGGCGCTCATCACCTCGCACCACACCGTCGTCTCGCCGTCCGCGGCCGTTGCCTTCAGCAGACGATACCCGGGCCCGCGCTCGCTACGCGGCGCCAACCCGTGATAGACCTCTGCCATCTCGGCCAAATCGTCGTCGTCCGTCAGGTCTTCCACCTGCACGCGCGCCGCGATGGCCCCCTGCAACCGCTTCCCGAAGGCCTTGGCCGCACGGTCGCCCATCGCGCCGGGGAAGACGGCCCCGCGCACATTGCGCACCAGGGAAATCTGCGTCTTCACGCAGAAGATGTGGAGGTTCCGTTCCGCCCGCGACGCCTCACTCGCCATGACCGTTCTCCTCGTCGCGCAACCGCTTCAGTTCCGCGCGCAGACGCTTGGCCTCGCGGTAGTCTTCGCGCTTCAGCGCTTCGGCCAACTGCCGTTCCAACTCCTGCTCGGTCGTCGCTTGCGCCTCGCCGGGCAACGTGTCGCCCGCGTATTGATGGCACAGCTGGCATTCGTCGAAGAGGGCCCGCAACGCCTTCCCGAAAGTCTTGTAGCACACGGGGCACCCAATCAACCCCACCGTGCGAATCTCGTCCATCGTCGTCCCGCACCCGGGGCAACGCGTCTCGCGCTCGGCTTCCTGCCCGGGCAATCCCTCGAGCAACTTCCCGATGCGCCCAAAGAGCTCGCCCATCGGCGATTCCCCACCCTGCTCGCCCGCGTCGATCGCCGTCACCTGGATGCCGCGCGATTCTCCGAAGGCCCGTTCCCGCGCCGCGCACGTATGGCAGACATAGAGCTCCTCGCGCTTCCCGTTTTCGCCCTTCCGGTAAAGCACCGTCTCTGCCTGACGTTCATGGCACAGTTCGCACTTCATGCACGCGCTCCCGCAATCCGCTTCAACGCGGTCAAAATCGCCTCGGGCTCGGGCAGACGTCCCGTGCCGGTCACGCCGCAGGCCAGTTCCCCGGCCTCGGGGTCCAAGATTCGCGCCCCGCGCGCCTTCAACGCCTCCGCGTTTGCTTGGGTCGCGGGGTTGGCCCACATGTCCTTGTTCATCGCCGGAGCCAAAACCAGCGGCTTCGTGCACGCCAGCGCGGCCTGGGTCAGCAGGTTGTCGGCCAGCCCGTGCGCCAACTTCGCCAGCGTGTTCGCCGAGCACGGCGCCACCACAAAGAGGTCGCACCACTGCGCCAACTCAATGTGCAGGGGATGCCAATCCGGCCGCACCGCGAAGGCATCGGTCTCCACTGGATGCTGCGACAGCGTCCGCCAGGTGATTTCCCCCACGAAGTCAAGCGCCCGCGGCGTCGCCGCCACGCGCACCTCCCACCCTTCGCGCACCATCAGGCGCACCAGCGAGCACGCCTTGTAGCACGCGATCGCCCCGGTCACGCCAAGCGCCACCCGCACGCTCACAGCTCGCCTCCCTTCACCAGGAGAATGTCCCGCAGCCGACGATAGGCCACCTGCAAGTCGTCGTTCACCACGCGATAGGTGAACTCATGCGCGCGATCCAGCTCGCCCTGCGCGTTCGCCAACCGCACCTGGATGCTCTCGGGCGAATCCTCGCCGCGCCCGACCAACCGCTTCCGTAGCTCGTCCAGACTCGGCGGCTCGATGAAGATGTCCACGAACCCGGCCCGCAACGGGTCGTCCGCGGGAAGCCCCGCGACAAACCGCCGCACCGACTCCGCCCCCACCACGTCGATGTCCATCAGCACGCTCTGCCCCTCTGCGAAGGCCTCGCGCACCGGACCCGCCGGCGTCCCGTAACGATTCCCATGCACCGTCGCGGATTCCAGGAGCAGCCCTTCCCGCTCCTGCCGCGCAAACTCGTCCTTGGAGAGGAAGAAGTAGTCCACCCCATCCTCTTCCTCCCCGCGCGGCGCACGCGTCGTGCACGACACGGAATAGGTGATCTCCGGAAACTCCTGGAGCAACAAATCGCACAACGTACTCTTGCCCGCCCCGCTGGGCGCGCTCATCACAATCAGCAACGGCTTCATCAATCGTCTCTTTCTTTCCAACGCCATAACCCTTATACGATACCAAAACCCCGCCAATCCTGCACACAGTCAGGGAAGTTTGGAAGTTTAGAGGCTTGGAAGTTTGGCTTTGCGGCTGACGCCGCTTTGCACAGCGCCTCGCCCGTCGCCCCGCAAGGGCGCTCCTGTATCTCCTGAACCTCCTGAATCTCCTGACCCTGGTCGTGTGCGCCTCCGGCGCACCAACTCTCCAAAACCAAAGCGTGGCGTGCGAAGCCCGCCACGCCCCTACAGGCCTCCGGGCCGGACGTGCGCCTTGCGCGCACGCACGGCCCGCCCCCTGCATCGCCTTCTTTGTGTCCTTTGTGGCCTTTGTGATTTCCAATCTATTCTGGCAGTCCTGCGTGCGGTAGCACGCCCATAAATCTGCCCAAAATCTGCGAAATCTGAGGTTTCCCCATTCTGGCAGTCCTCTCCCGGCTTCCAAACCGCCTCCCCAAAATGCCTCTTTGCGGACCCTTAAGGGTTTCGACCCCGACCACTATAGGGTCTCACCCTCGACCACTATAGTGGTTGACCTCGGACCACTATAGGGTCTCAGAAAGGGGCCTTTGGGAGGCCCCCCAAGCCCCTTTTTGCCCCTCCGGATGACGTATGGATGTACTATATAACAAGCCCCTTTTTGCCCCTCCGGATGACGTATGGATGTACTATATAATAAGGTAGGGTGCACCAGCGCCCCATAAAAAGCCCTGGGGAGCGAACCCCAGGGGCCGGTGCTTGGATGGAACGCACACAGGATGAAGGAAATCCTTTACTCCGCGGACGTAGTCTCCGGAGCCGCAATGAAGGCCTTGATCGTCGTCCGGCCATTGACCGCGGGCAGAGCAATCTCGCTCACGCACAACGTCACGGTGCCATCGTCGTTGCTCGTGACGACCTCGGCGGCAATCCGCTCCTCCGCGTCATTGACCTTGAGCGTATGGACGCTCCCCTCGGCAATCTTGGCGGTCTTGTTCTCGGCGTTGGCGTCCATGACCTGAACCGTGACCAACCAGCTCTTGGAGCTTTCCTCGTAGGTCAGACGACTGATGCCGAACCAGAAGGCGTAGGTCAGCGTGGCCTTGCCGGTCGTCTCATCGACAGTCACCTCGGGCTCGAGACCTTCGAAGACGGTCAGCGTCTCATCGAGCGTCTTACCATCGAGGTTCTCCACGGACTCGTCACCGTTGGGCTTGAGCACCACGTCGAAGTCGCCCCAAACGTTCTGGTCGCGGGCATCATCGATGATCTCCAGTTCCTTTTCGGGCGAGAGACCCTCATTGCCGCCGGGGAGGTCCGTCATGTTAGGCGCGGTGTCGATGGTGATGGCGCCATCCTCACCGATGCTGACGTTGCCGCCAGGGATAGGCCACCGGTTGCCATTCTCGTCCTCGACGGTGAACATGCCATCGGGGATAGGCGAAGGCAGGGTCGTGCCGGGGGTGACGGGAAGGGTGACAGAGCCACCGTCCGTGTCAGGCAGCACGATGGTACCGGGCAGTTCGCCGTTCTCACCCGCGCCATCGAGCGTGGGCAGATTGCCAGACGTGTGGTCGGAGAGGTCGAGCGTGCCATCGCCCGTGACGGAGACGGTGTCGCCCGTGACGATGGTGTCAGGCTGGGTAACGGTGCCGCCCTCGCTCACGATGATGGTCGGCAGTTTCTCTTCGTCGCCCGTGAAGGTGACCTCGCCCTTGATCACCACATCGGTGATGCCGTTGGGGATGGGCAGGGTGACGGTGATGCCGTCCGCAGAGCCGGTGCCGTCGATGACGACAACGCCTTCGGTCGGCGGCTGAACCTTGTCGCCGTCCTTGCCATCGGTCCACTTATCCTCGAACCAATCGGTCGCGCTCTCGTCCAGCGTCGGGAAGGTGGGCAGGTCGACCACGAGGTTGCCGTTCTCGTCTAGCGTGGGCTTGGAGCCTTCGGGCAGGGCGGGCTCTCCGGTCAGGCCGCGGCCACCAACCGCTCCCTCGCCCACGAGACCCTCCACGCGGTCGTCCGGCTCCTGCGCGACGGCGGCGTGCTGAACGCCGACAGCGAGCTGGTCAAGCAGGCCCGGGAACTCTTCGGCGACCCCAAGACGGCCGACGAGCTCTTCGACGAGGAGTCTGCCGCGACCCGTCTGGCCGAGGAGTCCGGGCTGGGCATGGAGGCGCTCGACGCCATGGCCGGCGAGGTGCTCCGCGCCATCCCGGACAAGGGCGTGCGCGGACTTCTGCGCCGCGCCGCGGGGGCCTTCATGGACTGGCTGGCCGGCGGCGACGTCGTGCCCGTCGTCAACAAAGAGGGCCGCGTGACCGAGCTCACCGGGGATACGCGCCTGCTCGGAGACAAACGCGGCGAGGCCTCCCGCGGGCGTCAATTGATGGCTCGGCTGGCCAACGCGCTCGACGACCACGCGGCCGAGGCCTCCGAGGCGTGGGGCAAACTCCAGGCCGCCCGCGCCGCGCAACGTCAGGCCACGCTGGACGCCCTCGTTCGCGAGCAGGCCGCCAAAGCGCGTGAGGCCGCCGAGAAGGCAGAGGCCGCCACCACCGAGGAGGCCAAGCAGGACGCCATCCAAGAGCAGCAGGCCGCCGAGGCCGCGCTGGACGCCGCCCTCCGGGAGCAGGCCGAGGCCCGCGACGAGCAGGCCGCACGCCAGCTCTTCGCCCTGCGGGGCTACCTCGACGAGAAAGACCGCAAGAACCCCGACCCCAAGGCCGTGATCCCGACCCTGGCCGCCTCCTTCGCTAAACTCTGCCGGCAGCCCCTGCCCAAGAAACCCGCCGAGCGCAACCGCGCCTTGGCCGACCGCCGCGCCGCGCTGAAGAAGTGGCGCGACGCCAAGAACCGCGAGCTCGACCTCCTCAAGCTCCGCGCCGCGCTGGGCGTGGACCCCGCCGCGCGCCTGGAGTACTACGTCGCCCGCGAGAACGAGGCCTTCCGTCTGGAGGCCCGCGAGGCCCGCAAGGCCATCGACACCGAGAAACGCCGCGTCAAGGAGACGCCCGTCCTGGCCTCCACGCGCGCCATCGGCCATGTCGAGGTCGAGTCCCGCGAGAATTTCATCAAGCGCAAGATGGCCGAGAACGGCTGGGACCGCAAGACGGCCATCGCGCAGTCCACCCACCTCTACCCCGAGGATATGGAGGGGTTGGGCGTGCCGCCGTGGGCGAGCAAGCAGCTCTACACCGGCGCGGGCGGGCACTCGCCCGACACCGCCGCGCAGGCGCTCTACGACGAGGGGCGCATCGCCGACCCCACCGTGGACGCCTTCTGGGAGGCCGTGCGCGGGGACATCGAGACCGTCTCGCTTTCCAAACAGCGCGAGATCGAGGCCGTCGAGGCCGAGGCCGCACAGGCGGTCGAGCGCGCACTGGCCCTCCACCGCGCGACCCTCGCCGACATCGACCAACGCGACGCCGAGGGCGGGCTCCCCCTGCCCTCCGACAACTTCCGCCGCGAGGTGACCGCCCGCGCCAAGGCCACCACCGTGTCGAGTTCGGCTATCTCTACGGACCGCGCGCTCGAGCTTTTGGCGGAACAAGAGGACAAGGTCTTCACCAACATCGAACGAAATGTCAACGCGTCCATCAATAAACCGCAACGGAATAAACTCGTCAGCGACGCCGCCAGGGCAAAGAGCCACCTCAACGGCTTCACGGACGACGAACATCTCAACGCCGCGGTCAAGGCCGGCGAACTCTTCCGGTATGGACGCCTCGTCGAAGACAGGCCCGGCATCATCACAAAGGGGAGAGAGAAGGGGAAGGAAGACCCCAACGTCAGGATTCAACGCTACGCCACAAGCGTCGTCATCCAACGCCGGGACGGGCCTTTCGTCGCCATCGCGTATCTCACCGTCAAGGTCTCCACGTCGTACAGGAGGCCCAAGCCAAATCAAAGCGAGCAGACCCCAAACAGGATCTACTCGCTCGAGTTGCTGGAACTGAGGGACCCACGTCTTCAGGGAGAGAGGCAGACCAGCAACGACGTGCACTCTAACGCCCGTGAATCCATTGACAGTGTCCCACAATCCGGGGAAAATGTCAACCCCCGGCGCGAGGTCTCCGGCCTCTTCTCCGGCGGGCCCGTGCCTTACGACCAGCCGAGCCTGCGGGCCGTGGGTTCCAACGACGGCGGCAAGGTCTACGGCTGGGGCCTCTACGCCGACAAGGTCTTCGACGTCGCGCGCGCCTTCGCCGCGGGTCCCACCGCCGCCATCCACGAACAACGATGGTGGACGCACCGCGCCCCGGGCGACGAAAGCCACGTCCTCGACTGGGAGCAGGAGGTCACCCCGGAGAACCGCGCCCGCGTCCTCGCCGCCGTCCGCTCGCTTGACGTCTCCGAGGAGGAACTGCGGCAGACCTTCGGCAGGGACTGGGCCACACGCGGGATGACCGGCGAGCAGGCCTACGAACTCGTGGTCGATGCCGTCCGCTTCTTCACCGAGGCGGACGAGTCCGAGCGAACCGCCTCCGAGCTTCTGGTGGACTTCGACATCGATGGCGTCCACACGCGCGACGACCGGTCGAGCACCTACGTCGCCTTCTCAGACGAGCACCTGCAGGTCGTCCGCCGGTGGGTCTGGGACGCGGCCACGGAGACCTTCGTGCCCGACGCCTCCTTCCTGCCGCCCACGCCCACGCCCGCCGAGGCGCAGGGCCGCGCGCAGGCCGTCGCGACCGTCCGCCGTGAGGCCACGGGCGTCCTCACCCCGCGCACCGAGCTGGCCCTCGACGACCTCCTGCTCCGGTCCATCGTGGCCCAGGAGGAGAAACGCCCGCAGGACGCGCCCTTCGTCAGTGGCTCGCGCATCGTCCTGCCGCGCTACGACCTCTTCTTCCATCCCGACCACCCCAACACCAACAGCATGCTCTTCCTCGAGTTGCGGGGTTACCAGCCCATCTCCATGGAAGACATCGAGATGGGCGCGCGCGTCCTCGGCCTCGACCCGCCCCTGGCCTTCGAGGCTCTCGCCCTTCAGCTCCAGCACTATCGCGACCAGATCCTCAAGCACACCACCTTCGGCGAGCGGCCTCCTCATCTCCGTGGACTCTACCGCGGGGGGCCGCAGTATGTCCACGCACTCCCCTACTACGGCGACCAGACGACGGAAGACTTCATGCAGACCATCCACCGGATCGAGCAGTGGCGCGACGACCTGCTCAACGCGGCGTGGATCTATGCCGAGCTCGGCCCCGGCGTCACCATCCGCGAGGGCGTCCGTCTGCCGGGCATCCACCTGCTCAAGCCCGAGGACCGCGGGTGGAGATGGCAGGAGCACACGCTCCTGACGCCCTTCGGCAAGCTGCGCCTCGACCGCAAAAACCAACGCCGCCTCACGGAGGCGGAGTCCAAGGCCCTCGCCAACGACCACTTCGAGGCGCCCGAGACCCGCACGCCCCGCGATATCGTCAAGACCGAGCGGTACATCTCCAAGCTCATCGACTTCGCCAAGCAGCACTTCGGCGCGAGAATCGCCTACGATTGCAACCGGGACGGGACCAACGTCGATTTGTTCATGACCTACCCCAACGGCGCGGAGTTCGGCTTCCATGTCGAGGGCTCGTATGCGCTCGACAACGCGACGTACAAGCTCCGCCACGAACTCCTTGCCGCGCTGGACGGCCGCTCCACGGCACGCGTCCCCACCCTACGCGAGCGACTCACCAGGGCAATCGGTTACCCTGAACTCGTCGCCTTTGCCCGGGATGCCCTCGGTGTCAAAGTCGACTATAAGACGGGCGTCGGCGGGAGGGCCCTGGTTCTCACCGGCCCGGACGGCGCGGTGGAGACGATCGAGATACCCATCAAGGACGCGGTCGGCAGCAGACTCGCGCAACGCCTGCGCGACGCGTTGGAAAAGTATTTGCCGCCGCCCACGCCAGACGAACTGCGCGAGCGGATCGCCAAGGCCCGGGCGCTGAAGCCGTTGGAGCAAATCGCCGCCGACTACCTCGGCACCACGGTTTCCTACGGAGAGTTTGAGGAAGAGAACGAGCGCGTCGTCATCACCCTCACCCACGCGGACGGCTCGACGACGGTGCTCGACACCCGCTGGGGCGTCGCAATCGAGGAACTCGGCAAGGCCCTCGCCAAACTCCTCCCGCAGGACCCCGCCGTCGCCGAGCCGCGCCGCGAGGTGACCGCCTCGCGCGACGCCCGCGTGGACGCCCTCCTCGACCGGCTGGAGGCCGAGAAGGAGCAGGTGCGCGAGGCCTACGCCGACGACTGGATGAACGCCCCCAACGGCGCGCCTTCCAACCTCACCGAGGAACAGTGGCTCCTTGTCCGCACGCCCTCCTTCAAGGCCTGGTTCGGCGACTGGGAGAATGACCCGGCGAACGCGAGCAAGGTGGTGGACGAGAACGGCGAGCCCCTCGTCGTCTTCCACGGCTCCAAGACCGCCGGCTTCACCGTCTTCAACAAGGACCTCGGCGAGGTCCACAGCAACGCGCCCGACAGCACCTACTGGTTCGCGCAGTTCCTCGCCGACGCCCGCACCTACTCCGGCTCCAACGACCTCGTCAAACTGCGCTTCGATTCGGTGGAGGAGGCCATTGAGCGTTACGCCCTCGTCGAGGAGTGGCACGTCGTGGACGAGGACGGCCTCTCCCCGCGCACCGGCGCGGAGATCTTCGACGACAAGGAACGCGCCCGGCGC
Organism: uncultured Kiritimatiellota bacterium; assembly: GCA_944389945.1. GTDB lineage: Bacteria > Verrucomicrobiota > Kiritimatiellia > RFP12 > DVOR01 > Spyradenecus. Next base: position 76,698 of record CALXOF010000002.1, read on the forward strand.
GTCGCCGACGAGATCAACGAGGACTTCGAGGACCGTCCCTACCGCGCCGTCAAGATGTGGCGCAACGTGGAGGACAACGGCTGGGAGGGCGACGAGGTTTTCACCACCCCCGAGGCCGCGCTCGCCTACGCCAACGACCATATCGCCGAGACCCAGCACTACGCCGCCAACTACCCTGTCTTCCTCAACCTGCGCAACCCCATGGTGCGCGACTTCGAGGGCTACGCCTGGAACGGCCTGGGCGAGGACGAGGCACACTTCGGGCTCTGGCTCAACGAGGAGGGCACCTTCGCCGAGGACGGCGACGGCAACCCCATCCACTTCTACGACGAGTCCGAGGCGGCCGACCACGCCGAGGAGCTCGGCTTGGCCGAGGGCGACTTTGAGGTGCAGCCCCTCGAGCGGCCCTCCACCAACGACCTCGCCCGCGACGCGCTGGAGGGCGGCTTCTACGACGGCCTCATCATCCGCAACGTCGTGGACAACGGCGGCGAGTGGGGCGGCAACGGCCCCGGCACGGACTACGTGGTCTTCGACCCCCGCGCCATCAAGTCCGCCACCGAGAACAGCGGCGCCTTCGACCCCGCCGACCCCGACATCCGCCGCGAGGTGACGGCGGCAGGCCCGCACGCCAACGAGCCCTTCACCTACGCCAAGAGCGCCCTGCGCAAGACCGTGGCCCGCAACATGGTTGAAGGCTACGGCAAGACCCGTGACGCGCAGGTCGTGATCATCTCCGACGTGCCGCCGTTCTTGCTCGACTATGACTTCAAGCCCGGCAAGGTGGTGACGACCGCGGATAGATTGAGGAAGGTCAACCGCAAGCACCACATCAATGCCAAGACGTTCGCCGAATTGCCCGGTCGATACGCGCGCCCGGTCGCCATCTTCAAGCGTGGGGATGGCTGGACGATTCTCACCGACCAGTTGGCAGACGATGGGACTGGACGCATGGCCCCGGTCATGCTCTATATGACGCCTTCCAAGGCAGACGGAAACGATGCCTATATGGCCAGCGCCTACGCAAAGGACCCTGCTGCAGAAGACACCTATGTGAATCTTGCAAACGAAGGCAGTATGCTTTACGTGGACACCAAGCGCCTAAAGCGTCTGCCCCTTTTGCCTCGCGTGAAACGGGCCATCTCGAAAAGGGCCTGGCGGGATAAAAGAATGGCCGTCCCTTTGAGCCCAAAGGGAGAGCTAAACCGCTCAATTAGGACCTTTGGAAGGAACGGCCTTACCTCGGATAACCAAGGCAACACCAATACTATCGCACAACCGCGCGCAACTGTCAACCCCCAAGAGGCCTTCGACAACGCCCGCCGCAGGCTCGAGGTCGCCGGCCTCTACTACGGCCGCGCGCCCGAGGCCGCCGAGCTCACCGACCGCGCCATCGCCGAGTTCGCCGTCGCCGAGGAGTCCCTCCGCACCGATGAGTTTGCCGCTGTTGGTCTCGGTGACCGTGGTGCCACCGGAGATGCCGGCAAGGGTCGCGCCCGTGCCGATACGGTAAATCGCGCCGTCCAGGTTGAGGGCGGGCGTCGAGACGGTGCCACTCTGCTGGGTGATGTCCACCTCACCCTGCGCCGTGAAGGTGCCGGTGACCGTCAGGTTACCCGTCAGCGTGCTCCCATCCCCGCGCCCCGTGACGGTCACACTTGTAACCGCAGACACACCATCAGGCACATTGATGGTCAGGTTCTCGCCCTCTTCTAGATTAATGAGGACAGATGCGCCGGAGGCAGGGACCGCACCGGTCGACCAGTTCGCCCCATTATTCCAATTATTGTCATTCGCGGCGCCCGTCCAATGAATAGGAATATTCCAAAGTGCAGACCCCTCGGTTGGAATCCACACCATCAACCCACGCGAAGTATAAACACCATTGGCACTTGCCAAACATAACGAAGTCCCCGCCACCTCCGACCATTCGGGCACGAGTTTTACAAACGACGTATTCGCTGGCAAACAGAACTCTACGGAGTTGTTGACCGTGACTGTACCTGCAAAAGGCGGTGTCTGATATTGAACGTTGACCATCTTGAAGTCTACAAGGTCAACTATGTCATCATCAGAGAGGGTGACATCGCCGGTGATTTGACCAGTGGGGCCGAAGTCGAGGTAGAGGGGAGAGGAGGGGTCAAGGCCGGCGATGGTGTTTGCCCAAGAGGCCGAGCCGGTCACGGGCACGCGGAGGCGCTCGACAATCTGGATGGCGGCGACGCAGTCGCCCAGCTCCGGCAGACCACCGGTCGTGCAGACGGTGAGGGTCTCATCCGTCTGCGCTTCGACGCGGATGGCATTGGTGCCAATCGCAGCGGAGGCTTGGGCACCAGTGCCCCACCCCAGGTCGCAAGCATGAGACGGCGTGGTGGTAGCCACGGGCACCTGCTCCTGCCAAGAATAGTAGGTGCCGTTGACCTTGACAGGCGCCATCTTCCCGGCCTCGGAGGAGGCCATATAGACGATGACGTCGTACATCTCATAGGGGATGTTCTTGACGGTGATGTCAGCGCCTTCAATGCCGCCCTTGAGGAAGCAGTCGTCCACCGAATCCTGCGCACCCGTGCCAGTGGAGGTGAAGGTGACCACGGGCTGCCCGCTCAGGTCTGTCTCACAGGCGACATCGATGGGAGTGTCGGTTCCGGAAACGCCGGAGAGATTGACCCAAGTCCTACCAGGGGCGGCCACAAGGCCATAGCCCGTCTCGTCCACCGGCACGGCGGCAGAGTCCCCACCCTCGCCGGAGAAATTGAGATTGATGGAGCCGGCCTTACGTCCTTCGCCGGCATAGACGACTTGGAAGCCGCAGATGCCGCCGCGCGTATTGGAAGTCGAGACCCACGCACCGGTATCGATATCCACGTCGCCGGCAAGGCCGCGGATCAACATGGCATCCCTGCCCAACCCCATTCTCGCAGGCGTGAGGCCATCGGTGGAAGAACCCCACGCTCCGGGTTCGGAGGTCGAAGCGACAGCGGCCAAAGCGGTCGTTCCTGCAGGATACGAATAATAGGTAACCTCTCCGTCGGCGGTGGTCACCTTGGCGGGATTCCACGTCTTGCCATCCCGATCCGTGCCGAGATAAAGAATCAGGTCGTAACGCGCGTAAGGCATGTCACGCAAACGAAGTTCCGTCCCCTCAGTCGCCTCGCGATAACACAAGCCCATCGCGCCATACGTCGCCTTGCGGTCGGTGATGGCGTTCGAGTAACCATTGTCCGTACTGTGTTGGTAATTTCCTTGAGTGCCAGCAGGGATGTCAGTCTCAACCCGAGCATCCGTAGGGGGCGAGCCGGCCGAAGCATACAAGTCCGAGAGCGAAGTTCCGACGAGATCGTTCCACCGCGCGTTCGTGATGGGGAACAACCCAGAAAAGCCGCCAATCCCTTGAATGCGACCAACCTCAGCATAAGGAGAACCGTTGACATTCCCCACCATGTTGACGTTGATGACAGATGGCATCACCTCGCGGATTTGGATGGCGGCGATGCCACCCCGGCCGACGACCACCGTCTTGCCGTCTTGGGTGACGGTCGCGCGCGCACCGCCGCGAATGGTCAGATCCCCGGAGAACGCTGCGGTCTGTTTCTTGGAGAACGCGTTAGTAGCAGTAACCCACTTGTTGTTGAACGCGTCATCTGTGATACTACCGGAGATGGGGAAGGAGAAGGCATTCGCGCCCAACGTCGGCTCACCCTTCGAGGCATCGCCGAAGACTTGGCTGGGGTGCGCATCCGCAAAGGGTGTGCCGGCGGCGCCTTGCGTCGTGTCCGAGGCATTCCATGCATAGCGCACGCCATTGATGGTGAGGGGAGAGAAGTGCATCACCCCAAGCGCGGCGTCTTCGCTCCCGGTCGAAACGTCAACCGCGTTGCTGTCCGCCGTGGAGCAGTAGACAATGACCTCATAATAAGGGAAGGGGATGTCGGCGACCGTGATGGATACGGCGTCCTCCAGATAGGTCTTGATCAACCCGGAGACAGACTTGGACTCGGGCACGGCCCCCACCCCATTGGCGGAATAGGTCACGCGGAAGGGCCGCAACAGCGTCTCTTGACCGGAGGCGCCTACAACCTGGGTTACCTCGACTTCCCCGCTGGCACCGGCAGGTTGACCCACCGGTCCCCACGCACATCCACAATGGCACCGACGGATGTCGTTCCCGAAAGGGCACTGACGCCATCCGCACCGGAAAAGTTCAGACTGATGGAACGAGCAGGCTGGGACAACACCACATCAGCTCTGGCATTCAGAGATGTGGTGGCGGGTTGAGAGGCCTGTTTAGAGGCAGTACCCCCCCGTAACTCCCTGGGCGAAGGCAGAAAAAGCCGCGCCGACGGCCAGCGTCGCCGCAAGGCAAAGTGTGTGCCAAGTTCTCATAAGACTCGAATCCTTTTTTGAATTGGCAGGGCATTTTACCCACTTAGGGGTAGAAAACAAGTGTTTTTTTGATTAGGCCCCTTCTCCGGCGCTCCGGTTTCCACGAAGACACGAAGGAACGCAAGGGCCTGGGCACTTCACCGTTCGGCGCGTTGCGCCTCTCTACCGTGCCCATCCCTTGCGTTTCTGTGTGTTCATGGCAAGCGCCGTAGGACGGCTGTGCCGCCCCCCTCCCCAAAGCGTGGCGTGCGAAGCCCGCCACGCCCCTACAAGGCCTCCGGGCCGGACGTGCGCCGTGCGCGCGCGCACGGCCCGCCCCCGCGTCACCTTCCCTTGTGTCCCTTGTGGCTCCTTGTGCCCTTTGTGGTGAAACTATTCTGGCAGTCCTGCGTGCGGTAGCACGCCCCTAAATCTGCTTTAATCTGCGTAATCGGCGGTTTCCCAACCTGCAGTCCCGGCTTCCAAACCGCCTCTCCAAGGTCTCTCCGCAGACCCTTAAGGGTTTCGCCTCCGACCACTATAGGGTCTCGACCCCGACCCCTATAGTGGTTGACCTCGGACCACTATAGGGGCGCTGACGCGCCCGCTGATGGCCGTGGAAGGTTTGGCGCTTTACACCTGCACGCTCCGTTCTCCGTTCTCTGTTCTCCGGGGCGCGTCAGGCCCCTATGGGCGACAGACACCAAGCCTCCAAGCCTCTAAGCTTCCAAACTTCCAACCTGCGGGGTCAGTTTTCCTCGGCGCGGCGGAACTCCACGCGGCGGAGGATGCGGAATTGGAGGTAAGTGAAGGCAATGAGGCCGACACCGAGGAACCAGGCCATGGTGGTGGCAGTGCCCATGCGAAGGTTGTTGTAGGCCTCTTTCCAAATGGCGAGGGAGAGGACGTTGGTGGCGTCGCCGGGGCCGCCGAAGGTGAGCAGGAAGATGCTGCCGATGCTCTGGAAGGCGGCGATGAAGGCCCCAACGAAGTTGATGACCATCAAGGGAAGCAACTGCGGGATGAGCACGTGGCGGACGCGTCCCCAGAAGCCAGCACCATCGATGGCGGCGGCTTCGTAGTAGTCCTGCGGGAGGGCCTGGAGGGCGGCGATATAGATGAGCGAGGAGATGCCCGCGCCGGCCCAGACGCCGGGCAGGATACAACAGACCATCGCGAGGGCGGGGTCTTGGAGCCAGGTGCGGTGCTCCAGGCCGAAGGTCGCGAGGAGTTGATTGAGCATGCCGTTCTCGGTGGGGTCGTACATCAGTTGCCAAAGCAAGGTGATGACGAGGGTGGAGGTGAGGTGCGGCAGGAAGTAGAGCGTGCGGAAGAGGACCTTGCCGCGCGGAATCTCCGTGAGCAGGACGGCGAGGATGACAGGCGTGAGGAAGCCCAAGAGCAGGGTGAGGCCAACATACTTGAGCGTGCGGGCCGCGCTGGCCCAGAAGCCCCAGTCGGTCGCCACCAGAATGAAGTTGTCGAGGCCCACCCACGGGCTGTCGCCCACGATGTGATAGTCACGGAAGGCCATAAGCACGCCGCGGATGAGCGGGTAGTAACTCCACAGGGCGACGGAGAGAAGCGCCGGGAGCAGCATCAGCCACGCGACGCGCGGCACCTTGTGCGCCGCAGGACCCACCGTTTCAGACGCCACGCGTTCGCGGGCCCGGGTGGAACGACGGCGGAAGACCGAGACGGTCAAGAACGTCAAGAAGGCCAAAACAACAAGGAGAAGGATGGCGCGCGCCAGCGGACGGTGGCGGTCGAGTTCCTCCTCCGGCACGCGGAACATCAGTCCGCGGTTGGCGTCTTCATTGATGGCGCGGAGCGCGGCGGCCGTGTCGAAGTCACGCCCCTCCTCGGAGAGAATGAGACCGAGCAAGCGACGTTGAAGCAGGTCGCTGACACCCTGCCAAAAGCCGACAAAGGGTTCCGTGCGGGCAACGATAGTGCCGGCGTCGAGGTCCTTGTAGAGTTGGCGGATGGCGGGGGGGATGTCCTCCAAGTAGGCATCCAACCCCAGACGGCGAAGGTCCTCGGGATGGCACCAACGGGCGTTGCCCTCCAGAACCTGCTGGCGGATGTAGGAGTCGTTGAGTGTGGGGGAGGCGAGGCGTTCCAAGCAGGCAAAGACGAGATCCTGCTCGGCCTCCGGTCGGCGGGCAACGCCCTCGCTGATGCCCCAAAAGTGACGGTGCGCCTGAAAGACGCGAGGGAGTTCCGATTGCGCGGCGGGGAAGGGCATCAAACCGACAGCTTCAGGGTCGAGGCCGCCCTCGCCGGTAATACGTTCGATGGCCTCGGTGCCGGCGAACATGGCCGCGACCTCACCACGGATGAAGGGCGCGGGGTCATTGTTGAGGGGCAACTTGAGAATGACGCCCTCCTGCACATCCTCGGGCGCGAAGTGAAAAGTCAGGTCTCCACGGACAGCGTAGCCGACCTCGGCTTCTTCGGGCGTCAAGTCGATGGGCTCGCCGGTCCGAGGGTCCCGAATCCAAGGGGCCCAAGCCAACCGACGCAGAAACTCGGCGGCGGCGAGGGCCTCGGGGGAATCGAAGGCCGCGCGCCACGTGGGCTCAACGTCCGAGAGGTCTTCACCGTCTTCGGTGATGCACTGCGTGGCCTCCATGGGGAAATCGACGGGCGTGCCGCGCAGGCGCGATACCCGGCTCTGAATGATGGGACTGCCGCCCGCGGATTGGAGCCAAGGCAACCAGTTCCACGGGGCCTCGCAGACGCCGAAGGCGCGTTGACCGGGCTTGGTGAGGGCTTGGCACCACCGCCAGAACGCCTCCCACGTCTCGGGCGGACGCTCGGGGTCGAGCCCCGCCCGACGCACGAGATCTTTGTTGTAGACAATGCCGTAATAGGCGACGGAGGCCGAGGGCAGGGCGTAGACATGGCCATTGGCCGTGGCGACACGGCGCCAGAGTTCGGGCACATGCGCCCACCCTTCCCACTTTTCGCCGTTCGGCCCCAACCAACGGTCCAACGGCATCAAGAAGCCGTTTCGGATGTCGCTTTGGGCAATATGAAACCAGACTTGGTAGATGTCCGGGGCGTTGCCGCCGGCCATGGCAAGGAGAAGCGGCGAACGCCCGCCCGCGCCGGGAAGCCACAGGCCGCCCCATTTGACGGGCCGCAACTCGGGGTGCTCCGCGCCAAGCGCGACAATCTGCCGCGTGACGGCACCCTCGGGCCGGTCCGGGTCGTAACCGCCCATGAAGGAGACGGTCACCGGCGAAGCCGGCGCCGTCTCCTTGGAAGTTTGGAGGCTTGGAGGTTTGGAGGCTTGGTTTTGCGGTGGGGCGTTGCCCCACGCCCCTTCGACCGCTTGAGGACGCTGGGCGTGCGCGGGGGCCACAAATGTCACGGAGGAGAGAAGCAAGGCCAACAAAAAGAGGCGGGGGCGTATCCCCCGCCACCACTTGCAAGCGCCTTCAAGCCAACCTGCTTTCATCTCTGTCCGTCGCCCGTCAGGGCGTTGCCAAACATCCAAACCTCCAAGCTTCCAACCTTCCAATCAATAGCCGCGTTGGGAGAGCTCGGCCTGGAGCTGGGTCCGGAAGGCACGAAAATCCTCGGCGGAGGGCTGGTAGCCGGGGAGCTCAGGCTCAAAACCGAATTGGCCCATCTGGTCGAAGTACCACCGGGCCTTGTTGCCGTCGGAGAAGGTGACAGATCCGGAGACGAGCGCACCGGGGATGGTCTGGATGGCGTCAACCGTGACGGAGACGCCGCCGGGGGCCGCGGGTGCGGCGTCCGCGCCGGGCTTGGGCGGGAGCTTGGCCTTGGTGACGTCGTCGGCGTCGACTTGTGCGACCTTGTCCTTGACCTGCGCGCCGATGTCCATCACCAGCATGCGCACGTCAAAGAAGGTCGGGTGTTGGCCGAACTCACTGCGGATGCGCGCCTGCACGTCGCTGAGGGAGGCGCCTTCGTCCACCCACCGGCGAACCTGCTCAATCTGTTCCTGAGTCAATTCCATCTCATTCCTCCTCTTGAGGCTCGATAATCATCATGGGGCGCAGCAACGCGGACTCGTTCGAGGCGGGCGCCGCCGGCGCGGTGGGCGTTTCCGCCGGAGCCGCGTCTGCGCTCTCTTCAAGTTCGTTGTAGAGGGCCTCGCGCATCTGCTTCTCGTTGGAGATTTCGCGCTCACGGTCGCGGATCTCGCGCGGGGTGAGGTCCTCGCGCTCGTCCTCCAAGTCTTCGCTCTTGATGCGAATGGAGTCCTCGAGCAAGTCCAACATCTTGCGGTCATGCTCACGCCGCGCCTTCACGCGCTCCTGCGACGCCGCGAACTGCTTGTCCTCGTAGGCGCGTTTCAGCTTCTCACGACGGAGCATCTCCTCCTCGTCCGGTACATCAGCCAACTCGGAGCTCGACCAACCGCGGTTCCAAATGCCGGCGGCATCGAGGTAGTCCTTGCGGCGTTTGGCCTCTTCCTGTGCCTCCTCGGAAGTCTGGAAGACATAGGGCGTGAGGAAGACGAGAAGCTCGGTCCGCTCATCAGAGTATTCCGTATAACCAAAGAGGTACTTGCCAATCCAAGGGATGTTCCTCAAAATAGGAATACCTCCTTGCTCTTCCTTTTTGGTCTGCGAGACAAGACCTCCAATGACAACGGTCTGCCCATTGTTAACGGCAATCGAGCCGGAAATCTTACGAGTGGTAGGTGTCGGCCACGTCTCAGAAGAACGAGACGCGTTACTGGAACCAATGGTTGAACTTCCACCCTCTTCATCCTCATCGTCCTGTACGACCGTGGAAGTAGAGCCTGTACCCGGGACTCTCTGTTCTTGGTCTGCATTCTGGAAAGTTTCCTCAAAGGAAAGCACAACCGTTCCATCAGGATTAATCCGAGGAGTAACCTTGATAGAGAGGCCTATTTCTTCCTGTGTAATGTCAGGCTGATAACCGGAACTATAACCACCGGAATAACCCATGTACTTCATGCCATTGTAGAGATACACCATGCGCGTGCTCTCAATGGTAGCCTCCTTGTTATCCTGCGTCATAAGGATAGGCGAAGTCAACATTTTTGTGCGCCCATCCGTATCCAAAGCATGCAGTAGGAAGTCTAGGTTGAGCTTATTAATAGTACCGAAATACTGCGTTGCAGGCGAAGATCCAACGACCGTACCGGCCGCTGCACTGAATAGGTCTGTCGCATTGTCACCAGACTCGCCTGGCATACCACCTCCACGATACGAGTCTCGATATTGACTTCCGCCAGAAATTCGTTTGACCCACTGGACTCCTGTCTCGAACTCATCGTTGAGCGTCACTTCTAGCACGACAGTCTCGATGAGCACCTGGGCCACCGGTACGTCCATGGCGGCGATGATTTCCTTGATGGCGGCGAGGTCGGAGGGGGAAGCCATGACCATGACGGCGTTGATACGCGAGTCGGCGAGAATCTTAATGTTCTCCTTCTTCAGCTCGCCCATGCGGGACTTGGTGGAGGCGGGAAGGGTGGCCTCGACCTGACGGGCACGGCGGGTGAGGTTTTGGTTGCCGGCCTGGTTGGCGGTGTTGCGGGTGTTGTTGTCGTCGTCCTTGGAGGAGGAGGTGCCGTCAATCAGCTCGTTGAGGAGGTCGGCCACGCCTTTGTTCGAGTCCTCGGTCTCGGCCTGGGCATACTTGAGGCGGATGACCTCGACGGCGATTTCGGGGGCGGTCTCGATGTCGAGGACCTTGATGATGCGCTCGAAGAAGGCCATGTTGGAGGGGCGGGTGACGATGATGAGCTGGTTGGAGCGCTCATCGGCCATGATCTGCACCTTGCCGCGGATCATGCCGCGGTCGGCGTCGGAGACGAGGGCGTCGCCGACGGAGGAGTCCGGCTCGGGCTGGGTGGTCTGCGGGCGGGTGACGCCGGGGAGGGCGCGCGAGACGCCGGGACGCATGCCGCCGCTCAGGGAGTTGGAGGGACGCGGGGCGGCGGTGGTGCGCTTGGAGCTCTCGTCCTCCTCGCGGCTGGCGGCGACGAACTCCTCGAGGGCGGTCTTGATGTCGGCGGCCTTGGCGTACTTGATGGGGTAGACGTTGACCTCCTCGAGGACGGGGAGGGGCTTATCGATGAACTCCAGGATCTCAATCATGCGGTTGACGTTTTCCTGGGTGTCGGTGATGAGGAGGGAGTTGGTGCGCTCGAGGTATTGGATCTGACCGTCAGGACGCTTGAAGCTCTCGATGACCTTCTGGGCCTCTTCGGCGGAGATGTTCTTGGGCGTGAGGATTTGGCGGACAATCTGTCCCTGCTCAGGATGACGGCCGCCCTCGGGGATATCCAGAAAGGTCTCGATGCCCTGCTGGCCGATGGACTTGAAGGGCACAACGAGAACGAAGCGTTCGCCCACGGGGATGAGTCCGATGCCGTTGAGCTGAAGCTGTTGCTCGATGGCCTGGAGATATTCCTCGTCGGTCCACTCATCCTCATCGGTGGAGCGGAGGGACATGGTGACCTTGGGGACGTCGGGTGAGGTGAGCAGGGTGCGATGGGTGACCTGGGAATAGATCTGCAGGAAGAGCTCGGCGGGGGCGTTGTCGAACTTCAGTTTGGGGCGGCCGCCCTTGCCGCGCTCGGCCTTGGCGAGCTGCTTGGCGACCTCGGTGGATGAGGTCGCGGCGGCCGCGGCGGCGGCCTGCTGGCCCTGGCGGGCGGTGGTGGTGCGGCGGCCGGTGATGGAAGGGGCGCGCGTCTGCGCCTGCGCCACGCCGACGCAGAGCAGAAGCAAAGAGAGAAGCAGAAAACGGGAAGTGTCGCGCATGGTCAATCCTCGTCAGTGGTGGCGGCTCGGCGCGTGTAGGCGCAATTGATGGTGAAGGTGCCCTTGAGCATGCCTGGGTTCTTGGTATCCGGACTAATGGAAATGGCGCGGACGTCCATCATCGCACCCTCTTGGGTTTCAACTTGGTAAAGGAAGTCTACGAGTGAATCCAATCGCCCCTGCCAATCGGTGCAACGGATGGGCAACTCGGTGACCGTGCCGTGGGTTGTTTCGTTGCCGACCGCGCGGCGGACGATGCTCACGTTGTTGGCGGTGGCCAGGTTGTCCACCAGCGGCAACCAATGGGTGGTGTCCAGCGCCACGCCTTCGGGGAAGCTGGGCATCGAGGCGCGGAGTTGGGCATACTGCGCCTCGAGTTCGGGGCGGACGGAGACAACGGCGCGTTCCAGCGACAGTTGCGACTGCCCCTGCTCCACACTCTCTTTCGCCATCGTCCAAGCGACACGGGCCTTCGGCAACCAAATGCCCAAAATACCCAACGCCACCACGAAGGCGAAGACCACCAGCAGTTTCTTGTCGCGCTCCGTCATAGGGTCTCCTCCTCTTCGTCCTCCTCAGGGTTGGGGGGCACGGGAAGCTGAAGCGTCAAGGTAAAGGACTGCCGCCCCGTGGAGCGGTCGAGCGAGGCCACCTGCGAGCCGCGGTCCACCCGCACAATGCGCGCATCGGCCTCCAACTTGTTGATGAGGTCGTAGACGTCGCTCGCCCTATCGGCCAGGCCTGTCACGCGCACCGTGTAATCCTTCGTTCGGTCATAGGTGAAGGATTTGAGCACCACGTTGGGTTGTTTGCTCTGGCAAATCAAGAGCAGAATCTCCAAGGCGGAGTGACTGCGGTCGCCATAGGCCTTCACCAAATCCAACTGCTTGCGCAAGGCCATGGTCGCCCGATAGTCCGCGTGTTGGGCGTCAATCTGGGCCTGAATCTCATCCGCTTGCCGTTGATAGTAGCGCGGCAGGAAGAAGAGCGCGAAGGCACAGGCCAGCCACGCCACGGCAAAGACCGCGCCGCCAACAACCAAGAGTTGTTTCTGACGCAGCGCCTTGGCCTCCGCAATCCATACCGGAGGGGTCAAATCGAAGGTTACGCCAGCATCTTCGGCTCGGGCCCGCAACCCTTGTTGCAACAGCGTCTCGGCATCGGCGAGAGGCTCAAAGTCAACCTCCCCGTCCATCGCCTGACGCAACGGCTCTGCCTCATTCGATTCGGTCGCCAGGCAGAATCCACGCCCCACCGAACCGGTCTCCCCACCCTCCATGGCCAGGCGCATCAGCGCCAAGGTCATCGCGTGGGCCAACATCGCATCCGCCGTCTCCGGCGGGAACCCGCGCACCTCCAACGGTGCGCCATCGGCCAACAACAGGAAGACGATTTCCGTTGGCGCGCGCACCAACACGGGGCGGATGCCCTCGCCCACCTGCGGCCAGCGCGCCACAATGCCACGCGCCCACCCCAGCGCCGAAAGATCCAGCCGCACCTTGCCCAGGCCCCCCACCGCACGCAAGGCATCATGGCCGCACTGCGCCAACGTCTCATTCGCCGCACCCGCCACGAAGACGTCCAACGCCTCAGGCTGTTCCCGCACCACCTCGTAGGAATAGGTATAGGCCTCTTCCTCGAAGGGCATCAGCGACTCCATCGCCAAGCGCACCGCGTCGGCTAGAGTCTCCTTCGCCTCGATGGGCAGGGAAAGCCGCGAGCACACCGTGTCGAAGGTCGGCACGTAGGGCAGGCTGTCAGGCAACTTCTGTCGTCTCTTAACCATCCCTTAGGTTTCCTCCCGCCACTGCAAAATGACCAATCCATTGCCGCCGAGCCCGGCGCTCGTCTTCCCAGAGCCCGCGGCCGCAGCCGAGTCGCTCCCAGAGGCACCGCGCTGCACCACGGCCCAGACGCGTCGGCGCACGTTGCCCACGCGTCCTTCAAGTTCCAGGCGATAGACGTCGCAATCCACCGTCAGGTAAGGGTTCACCTCTTCCTGCGTCAGACCCGAGATGCGCGCCAGGAAGTCCGACATATCCTTGAAATGGTAATCTGCCACCGCCTTGTCCTCGGCGAGGCTATACTCCTGCGCCACGCGCTCCGAGGCATCCGCCGTGCCGGCGTTCAGTCCCTCGCGCTCTTCGATGATGGCATCCACCGTCAAAGTGTCCCAGGTCTCGACCTCCTCCATGGGGTCCTCCACCAGGCAGGGCACGGTCAGCAACACCTCGCGGGGCGCAGCGTTCACGTTGATCTTCCCCGTGCCATAGGTGGTGAAGAGGTGCTCGATGCCTTTAACCGTGATTTGGCGCGCCCGCTCCTCGTCCGGGTTCCACACGCCACCCTTCAGAAGGACGCCCCCATTCCGATTGAAGCCGCGGATATAGGCTAGCTCGCCCACCGTGTCCAGGGGGCCGTTCTTGCAATGGTAGGGCGTATCCAAGCTTTGGTAATACTCCTCTTCCGCGCCGTACTCAGACTCCTTGTTGTCGTCCTCGTCCACCCAATCGTAGAAAGAGTCCACCAGCTCGTCCCAATCCTCCTCCGGCACGCCGGCCCAGAGCAGGATACGCGCCCACAACTCGTCGGCCTCCTTCTCGCCCATGCCCGCGTGGGTCATCTTGTTGATGTTCCAGCGCGCCGGCTCGGGTTCGATGGCCACGAAGATTTCCGCGTCGGGCTCGTCCCCCACCCCTTGCTCCACACTGTCTTCGGCGAAGTGCAGGTGACGCTGCTCGTCATAATAGAGACGTTGGTGGATCTCCACCCGTTGCCCCCGCTTCAAGCGAATGGCCGGCACAATCCACCGGTCTTCCTCCGCGTCTTCCTTCGTCGCCTCCTCCGAGACGCCGTCCTGCCGCTCCATCAGCATCTCTGCCAAGACCAACCCGCTCTCCACAAGCGCCGTCGCCTGATGGCGATTGCCGATATAGACGGCGGACTTGCCTTCCATATAAGCATCCATGGCAAAGGAACACACCAGGAGGCTGAGCACAGCCACCGTCCAAATCACCGCGACCAAGGCAAACCCGCCGCGCGCGCGTTGCATTCCTTTGACAATCATCTTTTCGTGAAGAATACCAAAAAATCCCCCCAAAATAAAGAACCGACCCAAAGAAACCCTCCTCAGCCCCATCAAAAGCATACAGCAAAATGCATGACCATCCCCCACCCTCCCCTCGTCACCCCCTTACGAATCCCCGCGTGACCCTATAAGGGTCCTGGGTGAGACCCTATAGGGGTCCGTATCGAGACCCTATAAGGGTCGGAGGTGAGACCCTATAGTGGTCGGAGGTCAACCCTTATAGGGTATCAACAAACACCTCCAAAGGATTGGGCGCGCAAAGTTCCCCAAAGGGCTTCATAGAGAAAGGCTCGATAACAAAAAAAGGCCGCCAAGGGGCGGCCTTTTTTTGTCGATGAAAGATGAATCAGTCGCGGTCGATGAAAGATGAATCAGTCGCGGTTGCGGCGGGCGTTCTTTTGGGCCTCTTCGCGCGCCTTCTCGGCCTCCTTGGCGGACTTCTTCAGATCCTTGAGCTGAGCATCGAGGTCTTTGAGTTTCTGCTGGATGTCGGCGTTGGAGTAACCGAGGGTGTCGAGCTGGACGGCGGCCATGCGGCCATACTTGCTGCGTGAACCGCGATACTTGAGGAGGGCCTTGAGCTTGGTCTGGCGATAACGGTTCGTGGAGACGGCGTAGTCCTCATTGGACTCGTCCTCCTCGCGGTCGGGGGTGCCATTGAGGACATCCTCGTAGATGCCATAGATACCGCGAAGCTCGGAGTCACGAAGCATCCTCATGGCCTCGGAACCGGCAGGGGTGCGCTGAAGCGAGGGATAGTTGACCTCCAGAATCTGCTCCCAGTTGCGGGTGGAGTAGAGGTCGAGGGGGCGGCTCTCCTTCTGGATGGCCTCAAGTTCGGTGAGATAGGTCTGGCGGTTGGCGTTGATGGCATCCGTGACGGCCTTTGCGGCCGCGCCGCGCTCACCCTGCTGATTGACGTGGGTGGCATAGTTTTCGCGGATGCGCTCATAGTTGCAGGTGGCGTCGTTGAGGCGGTCGAGTTCGGCACGGAGAGGCGCAATGGCGGCATCGCCAGAGGTCTTGGCGAGGATGGCGCCGGCGGTGTCGAACCGTTGGACGGGATCCGGGTCATCCTCTTCCTTCCCCTTGCCGGAACGGCCGGAGCGACGGTCGCGACGCTCCTGCTCGCGTTCCTTACGGGCCTCATCGCGGGCTTTGCGACGGGCGGCAATTTCTTCATGGAGCTTTTCCTGCTGAGCGGCGAGGGTGGCGGCAGAATAGGGCTCCATGGCGGCGGCGAGCTCAGCGGCCTCAGCGGCGATGGAGGCGTTGTCGCTCTTGGACATGGCGGTGAGGGCCTTGGCAAAGGCATCGGCCTGGCGGCCGGTGTCGCCGCGGCCGACATCGCCGTGGTTGGCCTTGTGAAGAAACTCGCGGGCGCGAGCCAACTGGCGGACGGCGGGGTTGTTGCGAAGGGCCTGGCGGGCACCGGCGTAACGGGCACCCATAGAGGGCGAGGTCTTCATGAGCACCTCGATGCGCGTGAGGGCGCGGGAGGGCGCGGCCTTGAGGTCTGCGTCGATATCGGCGGTCATGGCGGCGAGATGGGCCTCGACTGCGGCGAGCATACGCTGGGCCTCCTCGGCCTTCTCGCCGGAACCGTTGGCCGCGGCGCGGAGCTGCTTGAGGGGTTGCTCGATGTTCTTGCCCTCGACAAAGCGCTTGGAGAGCGTCTCCATCTTCGTGGTCTTGAAGGTGATGATACGGCCCGGGATGTAGTCCGGCGTCTCGGCGAGGAGGTCGGTGAGGCGGTTGCCCTCGGCAAAGGTCTTGATGTCGGAAATCATGCCGCGGTGCTTGCCGGAAGCATCGTAGTATTGCGAGTTGGCATCGATGGAGTAGACCGGGAAGTAAGGCTTGAGTTCACGGATGGCATCGGTGCGAAAACGGCGGAGCTCGGGGTCGGCCGGTTGAACATCGACAGCGATGACCAGGAGGCGGCCATCCTTGACCGCGCCCTTGGAGGCACGCTGGATGGCACGGCTCTCCTCGCGCAACTGATCCTTGGGGCCGCCCTCTTTGTCCTCATCGTTGCGATTGTTGCGGTAGTTATTGTTGTTGTCGTCGTCATCGTCGCCGCTCTCGGCGGCCTTGAGGCGGTTGTAACCTGGCTCGACGAAGCGGGAGATGTTCCAGAGAACAACCACGCGCTGGCCCAAGTCCTCCGGGTCGAGGGCACGGCCATAGACATGGTTGGGCGCGGTCAGCTCATGCTCCAACGCGGGAAGCTCGATTTTCCCCTTCTCCTGCGCGGCAAGAGGCAAGCCAAGGGCAAAGGCAAGGGCGAAGAAAAGCATCTTTCTCATGGCGGGCTCCTCTCACAAACGCGACCGGAAGGCGTCATAACCAAAGCTGCGCACGCAGGTGAAGTCGCCGGGCCCCTGGCGCAACCACAGGGAAGGAAGGCGAATGCCATTGAAGGTGTTGGTCTTGACCATCGTATAGAGGGCCATGTCCTCGAAAATCACGCGGTCGCCCGGCACGAGTGGACGGTCAAAGGAGTAATCGCCGAAGACATCTCCGGCCAGGCAACTCGGGCCGGCCAGGCGCACCTCGAAGGACTTTTCGCCGGGCTTGCCGGCGCGGAGCGCACCGGGGCCAGGCGCGGCGGCGCCATCCCATGCAGGGTCAATGAAGGCGCGCGGGACATAGGGCATCTCGATGACGTCGGGCGTGTGGCAGGCGGCGGAGCCATCCAAGATGGCGATGGGGCCGGCGTTGTCCACCACGTCCAGGACGGTGCAGACGAAGGTGCCGGCGTTGAGGACATGGGCCTCGCCGGGCTCCAGATAACACCGGATGTGCGGATAGCGCTTGTGGAAGCCTTGGAGCGTGCGCACCAACAAATCGCGGTCGTAGTCGGCACGGGTGATGTGGTGACCGCCGCCGAAGTTAAACCACGAGAGGCGCGGGAGCAGGTCCCCGAACTTCTCCTCGATGGCGGCCAACGTGCGGGCGAAGCAGTCGGCATTCTGCTCGCAGAGGTTGTGGCAATGAAGACCGGTGACGCCCGTGAGATCCTGCCCGGCAAAGGCGGCACGACGAATGCCGAGACGAGAGTGCGGGGCGCAGGGGTCGTAAATCGGCACCTGCCCCTCGGAGTGTTCCGGATTGATACGCAGACCGACAATGACCTCGGCACCGCGCGGATAGGTGGCGGCCACGCGGCGCCACTGGGCCAACTGTGCGAAGGAATTGAGCGTGATGTGGTTGAGCCCGGCATCTAGCAACTCAACCATCTCGCGTTCGGAGAAGGCCGCGGCGAAGGCATGGCGCTCGCCCCCAAACTCTCCACCCAGAATCGTCTCATGAACGCTGCTGGCACACGTTCCCTCGGCATAAAGATAAGGGAAGGCCGCCGGCATGGAAAAGGCCTTGAGGGCCAACAGCACGTGTACGTCCGCGGCCTCGGCAACCTCGCGGAGGATGGCCGCATTGCGGCGCAAGGCTTCCACATCAACGACAAAGGCCGGTGTCTCGGGCAATGCGGTCATAACCAGGCTCCCAACATCCAAATGAGAATCAATGCGCCAAGCGCAACGGAAAAACGGCGCCACGACCGACGCTCCAACGCGTCCTGCCCTTCGTCACGCGCGCTCCGCGTGCCGCCCGCGGCGATGTAACGGGAAAAGACATCGCGGCGGCGGCGACGAAAGAGTCTGGCCCACAAGGGTCTGCCCTCCGCCACATCACCCGTATCCAACCGGAAAGACTCGCTCTCCGGCCTATGGAAAGAGACGTTACGACGGCGGAAGAGACGCATGGGGCCCTATCTTACGGAATGATGAGGACCTGACCGGGCTTGATGTCGCCGTTCGGGGAAAGCGTCGCGCGATTGGCCTCAAGGATGGTCTCCCATTTGGCACCACTGCCGTAAGCCTCGCGAGCGATGCTGGAGAGCGTATCCCCGGGACGCACCACGTAATCCTGGCCGGGCACGGGCGAAGCCCCCAGACGCGGCGTGTCGGCGCGCCCTTCAACAGCCTTGCGCGTGGCGGCATTCGCGGCAGAGACACCGCCATCCTTTTCGTTAATCATGCGCTCGGCCTCGGCGCGGGCAGCGGCAATTTCATCGAGCATGGAGCGTTCATCGTTCTGGGAGGTCGCCTGGGCCTCCTTGGCAAGCTTTTCGGCGGCGGCCTTGGCGGCCTCCTGCTCGGCCTTGCGCGCGGCATCGGTCTCTGCGGCCTCCAATTCCGCGGAGGTACGCTTCCAGGTGGCGACCTGCGCCTCCAGGCTCTTGATGGTCTTATCCTTCTCGACAAGGAGGGCCTCTTGCTCGCCAATCTTCGCCTTCAACGTTTCAATTTCGGCATCCAGACGCTTCCGCTCGACCTCGTCGGCACGGGCCTTTTCGGTCCCGCCGCCCAACTGCGCGGCCAGGTTCTCCCGCGCGGCAACCAGACGCTCCTCCACCATGCCTCGCTTCTCGGCGTTGGGCTGAAGGGCCAAGTAGACTTGATAATGGTGGACGGCTTCGAGATAGTTCTTCAGCACGTCGTCCTCGAGCATAGCCAGATTCAGATGGGCGGAGGCATTGTCGCCGTCTTGACCCAACAGCTCACGGTAGAGGCGCTCGGCCTCCTGAGCATTGCCGTTGTCCGCGGCTGCCACGGCCTGTGTGAAGAGGGCGTTGGCCCGCTCCTGTCTCTCGCTCTCGGCAACGGAGTCGTCCCCGCATCCAACAAAGACGCAGGTCGCTGCGCAACACAACAAAAGGGAAAGTCGCTTCATCTTCGGTCTCCAATGGTGTTCCGTTTCCTTCAGTATACCAAAAATGGGAAACCAAGGCAGACGTGCAAGAAATGGTGAGGAAGTTTGGAAGCTTGGAGGCTTGGTGTCTGTCGCCCGCAGGGGCGCTCCTGCATCTCCTGAAGATTGCCAGCGTGATGGGACCGCAGATTTCGCAGATTTTGGGCAGATTTATGGGCGTGCTACCGCACGCAGGACTTCCAGCGTGTTTTGGAAATCACCAAGGACACAAAGGACACGAAGCAGGCGATGCAGGGGTCGGGCCGTGCGTGCGCGCAAGGCGCACATCCGGCCCGGGGGCCTGTAGTGGCGTGGCGGGCTTTGCACGCCACGCTTTGGTTTTGGGAAATCCAACGGCTAACGCCGTTTACACGGCGGTTTCATCCGTCGCCCCGCAGGGGCGTTTCCAATCAGCTAATCAGCCAATCTGCTAATCAGCCCGGCGCTCTGTCGGAGCGCCGGTGACCGCGGGGATGGGCTTGGTGATAGGTCTCCGCGACACGCTCGGGGGCGAGATGAGTGTAGATCTGCGTGGTGGCGGGAGACGTGTGGCCCAGTAGCTCCTGTACCACGCGGAGATCCGCACCATGGGTGAGCAGATGGGTGGCGAAGGAGTGGCGGAGTTTGTGCGGGGAGAGGTCTGGAGACAACCCCGCAACGGCGAGCCAACGCTTCATGAAACGTTCGATGGAGCGCGTGGAGAGGGCCTCGCCCCTATTATTAAGGAAGACTGGACATTCGGGGGCATCGGCACGGGGCCAAAGCAGGTGGGCTTGGTCGCGCATAGCAGCGATGGCCTCGCAGGCGGGACGCCCCAAGAGACAGATTCTCTCTTTGTCACCCTTGCCAATGACGCGGCAGGACCCCTCGGCCAGGCTAACGGCGGCATTGGTGAGGGAAGCAATCTCGGAGAGACGGGCTCCGGTGGAATAGAGTGTCTCGAAGAGGGCGCGGTCGCGCAAAAGGAGGTAACGCTGAAGCGGATCTAGGTCGGACGGTGCGTCATGCAGGGCTTGCGCAGGGGCATCCAGGAGTCGGATAACCTCGGACTCCGTGAGCAGGGTCGGCAACGGGCGTGTCCTGCGAGGCGGACGAAGGCCGGCAAAAGGGGAGGTCTTCAGCGTGCCTTCCTGTACGAGGAAGCGATAGAAGGCACGCAGAGCGGCGAGCTTGCGGGAGGTGGAGGCGGGTTTGGCGCCCGTGCGCGCGTAGTCATAGAGAAAGGCTTGGGCGGCAGAACGGTCCGGCGCGGCCCAATCGAAGGGCGGGTCGGTCTGAACGCCCCACCGATGGGCGGCGAACTGTCCGATGTCGCGCAAGTAGTTGGTGACGGTGAGCGGACTAGCCCCACGGACGGCACGAAGGCCCGCGGCAAACCGGGCCACGGCGGGGTCATCGCCGATGGCCGGGTGCGACGGAAAGGTGTCGAGCGTGTGTTGGTTGCGATTCATGCGCGCCGGGCGCCGCAGTCACTCGATGACAACGTAGGTGGGCAGACCTATGATTTTGAAGCGCTCTTTCGTAGGAAGAATGCCGCTGTCGGAGAGATCCATGCGCACCTTGAGGAAGGCGAAGCGCTCGAGCTCGGCCTGAACGGCCGGATCCGGGAAGGTATCGCGCTCCATCTCGTCGCACGCTTTGCAGGCGGTTCCCCAGAAATCGATGAAGACGGGTTTGCCTTGGGCGCGCGCCGTGGCGATGGCAGCCTCGATAGCGGGTAAATCCGCACCATCAAGGTTGATGACCCCGGCTTCGTCGGCAGACGCTTCCGCAGGGGCGAAGGAACGATAAGCGACCCACCCATAGTAGGCGGCGAAGAGCAAAACAACGATGCCGAAAATCTTCTTGACCCACGTCATCCATGCGCCGGGTCTGGGCAGGAACGAGAGCCCCGCGCCAGCGATGGGCCACGGCGCCGCCATGCCCAACCCCAAGACAAAGGGCAAACAAGCCATCCACTTCGCCCCGGTGGCCAAGCCATCAGCCGTCAGCAAGAGCACGGCCAACAGCACGGGCGCAACGCACGCACCCGCGAGCACGGCGCTGATCGCCCCCGCCACGAAGGCCGCGATGGTTCCCTTCTTGCCGCTACCGGGTCCGGCGAAACGGGTGAAGTCAATCATGAAGACGTCGAAGAGGGCCAACGCCAAGAGGATGAAGACGACGGCGATGGCGGCGTTGAACCACCACGCGGACTGAATGGCACCGAAGGCCATGCCCGTGAGGATGGGAATGAAGACCAAAATACCATAGGTCAAGGCAATACCCAATCCGTAGGCTCCGCCGCGCAAGGCACCGCGCAGACGGCTCCCACCCGCCGCACCCGCGCCAATGATGGCCAAGTTGATGGGAATCATGGGCAAGACGCACGGCGTGAGGTTGAGCAACAAACCGCCGACAAAGACGACAAGGATGAGCAACCACACGCCATTGGCCGCAACCCACGCCTGCGGGTCATCCAAGAAGGACACTTCGGTTTCCTCCGGTTGCTCTCCGCGCAGGAAGGCGACAAACTCTTCCGGCGGGATGAAGCCCGCCTTGCTCCGCTCCGCGTCAGACTCCGGCACGGATTCCACCACGGCGGGTGCTTGCGCTGTCGCAACAGGTGCGGGGAGGGCCCCCTCGACCACCTTGCCATCGGCGGTGATGGAAAGCGTCAGTTCATGCGGCATGTGGCACATGGTGGCATCACAGCCCTGATAACCGAGTGTAAAGGTCTGCCCGGGGGCTGCGGCCCAGGTGAACTCGGCCAGATTGGCATAATAATCGCCGCCCATGTCGTCCTTGCCGGAAATCTGCGGCTTGGTCGCGGGAGCGCCAAGGGAACAGGTCAGCATCGCGTCATAGATATGCTGACCGTCCTGGAGCAACAAGAAGGTTGCCGTCACGGTGCCATCGGCATAGGTGACGTCGGGGCGGAAGGGGTCTTCGGGCGTTGGCGCGGCGAAGGTCAGGCCGGCCACGCAAAACGCGGCGACAAAAGTGAGGCTGATGCAGAGGGAATGGGTGAGTCGTTGCATAACAGGGTTCCTTTCCCAACACTATCGCAAAATGTGGTGCACAACACAAGCAAAAGGGCGCTTGGCGCGCCCCCTGCGTCCGCTACGTAGCGGTTAAAGAAGTTCATCACCCTGAAGCGTCACTTTCATAAAAGGCAAGGGTGTCTTTCCTCCCTCCAACACCAAGGTGGCAGTGTTGGCGTCGTCGAACCGCAACGCACTGTTGACGTTCTCGGGCTTGGCGTTGGGCAATTCGTCAAGCGTCGCGGCCCGCGTGACACATACACGCCCCGCACGGCTATCACTGACGGCTGTGCGAAGGGCGCATCCAGCTGGCCCCCGCACGGTGAGCGTAACCTTGCCGTTAGCCTCCGGCACGATGCCAGTGACAATCAGGCGGTGCTCCACGTTAGCCTCTGGGTCAACGTCCAAGAGGAAGTCATTGAAGAGCTCATCGGAGGGATCAGTGGCATTAACCTGGGCATTCATGGTCTGGATGCCGCCCGTTTTCTTGAGATACTTATCCAAGTTCACGCCGTAGCGCAACATCCATTCAGTAAACTTCGTCCGCGATGCGGGCGTGGCGTTGACACCGGCGTATTTCGCAAAATCACCCAACTGGTAGGTCGTCTCCAGCGCAGCGGTATCCGTGATGGCAGTGGAAGGTTTGTTGACATCCAGCCACGCAGAGTAGAACCCGCCACCCGAAGCGGAAAAAGCCAACTGGTTGAGGGCGTTCAGGCTATCTGCATCGAGATTCGCCGAGCCTGTTTCGGTCCCAGCCTCAGCAATGTCGATGGCGTAGAACCAATCGCCTTGGCCAAGCGAGGAAAAGTCAAAGCCATAACCCTTGCCCGGACCGCTCAACCAACTGTAGCCGAGGCCACTGGTCAGGCAAACCTCCTGTGCACCTTCGCCGTCGGGGTTGGCATTACGCACCCACACTCGGTAAGCTTGAGTCGCTGGCGAATCCACCGTTTCACCGTAGGTACAAAACTCGATACGCACAATGACCGCTCCCCCGCCGACAGAGTCGTAGGTCGTCCCGGTTTGGCACCAATCAAAGGTGACACTGTCAGGTTCCCCGGTCTCCCCAGGGCTTGGACGCACGACACAAAAGTGTCCCTCATCGTCCACGTAGAGTCCGACCTTGGCGGCAACGGCGGATCCGTCCACTCCTTGCTGATCATACCGAAGATACATTTTACGGAGATCTTCAAACTCCGGCGCAATGGCGGACTCCTCAAAGCGCACCTTGGCATAGACGTTATCGAGGCGAAGCACAGAGGCATCGAAGGACGTCATCGGAATGCCGGGATTGGTGGCCCCCTCCTGCGCGATGGTCAAAGCCAAATAGACCTTTTCGGAGGCGGCAAGCGGGTTGGCAGAGAGATCCAAATAATTACCGCCCTCGTCCGAGGCAACAGTGTAATTCAGCGGGGTATTTTGCGTGGCTTCGTCCAAGGCGTTGAGAACAGACCATCCTGTCAGCGTAAGGGGACCCGCATTGGCAAAGCAGTAAGGCGCGGACTCGTTATACGCCGGAGTAAGTTGGGCGTGTGCAGGAAGCGTGCACCAGGCGCAACCCAGTGCAAGAGCGGTCAAAAGCCAAGTGTGCGGTGTCCTCATATCGCTACTTTCTGGAGATAGCATAGCGCAAAACAGAGCGCACCGCAAGCCTTTTTTCATTGTTTACCGAGAATCCAGCCGGCGGCGACGTCAACGGCCTCGCGCTGGGCACCCTTCAAGGTGGGGAAAGAGAGGAAGCCGTGGACAGAGCCGCGGACGACATGACGGACATCGCAGTCACGCCCCAGACCGACCAGACGCTCATGGAAGACACGGGACTGGCCGGCCAGAACATCGCACTCCGCGGCGAGGGTGAGGACGGGCGGGAAGGCACGCAGAGCCGCATCATCCGCAATAAGCGGCGAGGCAATCGGATTCGTGGCAGAAGTCTCTTCGTTCACGTAGAGCCGGCCAAAGGCAGACATGAGCGCATCGGTCAACGCAAGGATGTCGCCATAGGTCTCACCCTCGGGCGCGACCTTCTCATGGACGGAGAGGGCGGGATAGGCCAGGATGAGTCCGTCAATCTTACCGGGCAACAAGAGTGCAGAGACGGCGGCGAGGTTACCGCCCGCGGAGTCACCGGCGACATAGAGCGGGCGATTCGGAAAGCGTTCGCGCAAAGCCCGGACGCGTTCAGCGACATACTGCGGCGTCTCGGGGAAGGGATGCTCGGGAGCGAGTGGGTAGTTGAGCGACCAGACTTGGACACCGGCCTTCTCGGCGAGGCCCGCGCAAAACTCCTCGCAGAGGCGTGCGTCGCCAACAATCCAGCCGCCGCCATGGAGATAGACGACCGTGGCAACAGGGGTGACAGCGGGTGTGTAGACGACCCACGGGCCCTCCATCGCAAGCGTCACCTTGCCGGCATGGGCGGTATTGAAGGCCACCTCATCGGATGGCCGAATCAAGCCCTCGCGCCACTTATTGAGCTCGGTGAAGTCCCCTTCGGCGGCGGAGTTGAGCGCCTCGACGTGGGCGGCATCGGCCTTCGGCCCCCACCCCGCCAAGGAATCCATGAGCGCGGCGCACTCCTCGGAGAACGGCGCACGTTGGAAGGTCTGCTGCTGAGGCG
The DNA here is from genome assembly GCA_944389945.1 of uncultured Kiritimatiellota bacterium. Classification (GTDB taxonomy): domain Bacteria; phylum Verrucomicrobiota; class Kiritimatiellia; order RFP12; family DVOR01; genus Spyradenecus. The sequence continues at coordinate 101,328 of CALXOF010000002.1, forward strand.
CGGCACACCCAAGGATAAGCGTTACAGCCAACGCCAATGAAAAGACGAATGGGAAGAACTTTTTCATGTTTTCATTATAGCATCCCGGTCAAGCACACCCTATCATCCAAACCAATACTGTCCGGGGAAATCGACAAGCCTCTTTTCCGCGAGAACGCTAGTGCGCGCGAAGCCAGATGGGCTAACGCCGGTCGCTTTGCGGGCTAAACGCCCGCTGATCGCTCCCTCCCGCCCATCGTCTTCGCGCTTGAAGAAGAGAAGTAGGGGAGTGGGGCGAAACCCCTCCCCGAAAACCAAACTTCCAAGCCTCCAAGCTTCCAAACCTCCTCATCCCCTTTCCTGTAAGATTTGCGTCTTTGCGGTCTCCATTTTCCCCGGATACTATTGCGCTCCGCCGGAGCAACCACATTTTCATGGAAACTTTCCCTCCCCAAAAAGGGCTTTTTAGGCCCCCAAAAGGGGCCTTTCTGGACCACTAAGGGTTCCGGGTCGGACCACTATAGGGTCTCGACCCCGACCACTATAGTGGTTGACCTTGGACCACTATAGGGTCTCAGAAAGGGCCTTTAGCCCCCACGCCAGGAGTGCTCCGAATGACCCCTGCGAAACCGCAAAGACGCAAGATGAGGCGCGAACCGCTTCGGGCTCCATCGGTCGCTCTGCGGCTTCGCCGCTGACCGTGACCGCCGCCCTCCGTTTCGCGCCTTGTCGATTTCAGAGTCTCACCCGTCGCCCCGTAGGGGCGTTCTGTTCTCCGTTCTCCGTTCTCTGTTCTCCGGGGCGGCAAAGCCGCCCCTTTGGCGCGATAGCGTGGAAATCCCAAGGGCGGCGTGACCAAAGGGAACGACGGAACCCGCAGGGTTTCCACGCCAACTCGTCTTCGCGGAAAAACTTCCCCGGACACTACTGCATTTACCTAGACATCATTGGAGGCAATACGGCGCCACGAGCGTCAAAGGCAGCCCCTGCGTCTTCCCGTAAGCAGCGCGTGTTTTTGGCTTGCGTCAACCCCTGGTTTCCGCTATGCTTGAGATTGTTGCAGAGGAGGTTCGTATGATGCCAAACACCACAGTCATCGCATTGCTCGTCGGCGTAGTCTTCTTCGTCGGTTGCGCCACCCCCATCCAACAAGTCCTTGCACCCAAAGAGACGGAAACCGCAACGCCGACTGTCAAGCAGTCCGCCCCCACGCTTCTTGAACGTTGGATTGCCGAAGCAAGCACACCATCTACCGTCGACTGTGGGATCGACCCCGCCGAGGCCCCCAACGCAGTGGCACGTTTCATGGCACTCTCCGAGCGCGTCTCAACTATTTACAAAACCATCTATGAAGACGCCAAGCGCGTCGCGGATGGCACCATGCCCACCCCGGAGGTCCAGCCGGGAGAAGATTGGCGTCCCTCCGTCCAGGCCGCAATCACGGCCCGCTACCAGGCCGCCATGCGCGACATCGATTCCGCACGCAAAGATCTTGACCTCTATGTAGACACCCTTGGCGACGATGATGCCATCACCAACAACCTCCAACGAACCAGATTGCGCACGCAACTGGGCCAAGGCGCCACCCGGCTGGAAGCCCTTCTCAATGCGGCCGATCGCGCCGCGACCTTGATGCGTGAACAAGGGCTCTCTGACATTTCTGGCCGATGAGTACACATCGTCCAATCCTTGCCATCTATAAGGATGTCCTCCGCTCCGGACGTGGCGCGGATCGTGTTACTGCCGCGCTGGCCAATGCGCTCGCGAAGCGGGGCTATTGCGTCCACCTCCTCACCCAGCAACCTAAAGGGGAGGCGCTTTCTGTCACGCTTGATTCGACGGTCACGCTCCATCGCGTCCAGATTCCAAAGCCGAGCGCCACACTTCGCTTTCTGAACAAGCTGCTTCTGAAGAGCGCCGGCGGGGCTCGCCTTCTTCGCTCCCTTCCCGCGCTCGACCTCACGCAACGCGTCAGCCTCAAGCTTCAAGCCACGCTCCGAGAAATACACCCGGACCTCATCCTTTCCTCCGGTCCCAACGAAGCTGTGGATCTCACCTACGCAGGCCCCCTCCCTGCGCCACTTCTGCAACTCTTCCACACCTATCCACCCTCCGCCTTTGCCAGCAACAAACGTCGCCGTGCGGATCGTTTGCGCGAGGCGCTCCGTCATGTCGCCGCCTGTCAGGTGCTCCTTCCCGACTTTGTCCCCCTTCTTCGGCCCTACACTGAGGCCCCCTGCACCGCCATCGGAAACGCCATCGATTGGCCCACGGACGAACCGCTCCCCAAGCCGGACAATCGCGACAAGACCATTCTCTACGTGGCCTACTTCAGCAAAGACAAAGACCACCTTACGCTTCTTGAGGCCTTCGCCAAACTCCAACGCGCGCAGGAATGGCGCCTTGTCCTCTACGGCGCGGGGACCCCAGAGTGGGAACACCGCCTCCGCCAACGTACCCAGGACCTCGGTATTGCAGACCGTGTTGACTTTCCCGGTCTGTTAGACAATCCCCGCCCTACCCTCCTCCGCGCCGGTATCTGTGCCTATCCTTCCCGTGTTGAGGGATTTGGTCTTGCCCTTGCCGAGGCCATGTGGTGCGGACTGCCTTGCGTGGGGTTTGCCGATGCGCCCGGCGTCAATGGTCTCATCGAGAACGACCGAACCGGCCTGCTCGCCGCACCCGGCCCAGAGACCTTCGCCGCGCAACTCCAGCGCCTCATCGATGACCCGGGCCTTCGCACACGCCTCGGCAACGCCGCCTCCGACCACATTCGTAAAGCTTATGCCGCGCCCGTCATCTGGGAACAATGGGACGCCTTCCTGCGGTCCCTCCTTTGATAGTCTTGACGCGCATCATTACTTACGACCTGTAATGCCGCTCGCCGTCAAACTTTCATGATGATTTCAGGTTCCGTCCCTACTCACTGATAGGCTGAGACCAGCTTGAGAATGGCCTCGCCATATTTCGCTATTTTGACCTCGCCCATGCCGGAAATAAGGGCAAGCTCCTCGTAGGTGGTGGGGCGCTTGCGGGCAATGGCAGCAATCGTCTGATTATGGAGCACCATGTAAGCCGGAAGACTACGGCGTTCGCCTTCCTCAAGCGTCCATTTGCGGAGCGCGGTCGCCAGACCGGTGGAAAGCTGATTGTTCGTCGTCTCTTTCGGTACTGACGACTTTGATTTGCACGGCGCTTTTGGGCCCCGTTCCGGAAAGCGTGCAATGGGGACGATGGGTGCACGATCCAGTACCAAATCATAGCCGGCCGGCGTGAGTGCCATGCCGAAGAGATACCCATCCATCTCGAGCGCCTCGCAATCACGAACCAGCTGCACCGCAGAGACCTCTTTGAGGATACCGAAAGTGGAGAGGGCACGATCTTCCGCAGACTCCGCCTCGCCGCGCAAAATCGCGGCGACAAGCGTATAATTCCCCCGCCCATGAAGGCGCGCAATACAAGAGAGAAGCTTTCGGATACGAGTGAGCGACGCATCATCCGGTTGCAGGCGCGGAGGAAAGTCAGCTACCGGGTGACAGCTATCACACTTGGTGCAGGCGCGGGCAGGCGCATGATCACCGAAGTAAGCCAACAGGAAACGGTGACGACACCCTCTTGCATCCACGTAGTCCAGCATCTCACGGAGTCTGGCACGGTCAGTCGCATCCTTCTGGGCAAGGCTGGCACAAATCCGCTTGATGGCCGGGATGTCGCTCTCCTTCGGAACGGTAATGGTGGAGTAAGGACTACCCACACGGCGGACGCGGGTCAAAAGCCCATTCCGTTCAAACAACGCAATCAAGTTGCGCACGGCAAGGGGTGATTTGAGTCCCGCACGTTCGGCCCAGGCCTCCGGGGAGAGTGTGGCCTCGCCGTTCTCGCCTTGGGAACAGGCATTGCGCACGGCGGCATAGAGCTCAAACACATGGTCGGCGGGCGGATTGGCGGACTCGATGAAGAACTCCTGGGTGCGGACATCTGCGTAATTGAAAAGGAGTTCGCACCATGCGTAAGCGCCATCCCGGCCGGCACGCCCGACCTCTTGATAGTAGGCCTCAAGGGAGCCGGGAATGTCCCAGTGGACGACAAACCGAATATCCGGACGATCGACACCCATGCCAAAGGCGTTGGTAGCGACGACGACCGGCGCCTCACGCCGCATAAAGGCATCCTGCACACGCGTGCGCTCCTCATCCTCCATCGCACCGTTGTAGGCCAATGCCCGGACGCCATGCACGGCGAGCATCTCTTGCACGCGTTCAACCATCTTGCGAGTGGCGCAATAAACAATGCCGGTCCGGAAGAACTCGATGATTTGGAGCAAGCGTTCCAACTTCTCGCCGTGAGTACGCACACGCGTGACATTGAGAGCAAGATTGGGGCGCTCAAAGCCAGTGACAATAACTTCCGGCTCCGGGCGACCCCCTTCACCCAAACGCAAATGTTTGACGACATCTTCCCGCACCGCGTCAGTCGCGGTCGCGGTGACGGCAAGCAGGCGGACGGAAGGCGGAAGCGTCGCAATGATCTCGCCCAAATGCAAGTAGTCCGGACGGAAATCATGCCCCCAAGCGGAGATGCAGTGAGCCTCGTCAATGGCCAGCATGGAAAGCGGTGTCTCACTCAGCGCCTCTAAAAAGCGCGGATTGCGAAACCGTTCCGGTGCGACATAGACCAATTTGTAATGCCCCATGCGGAGTTGTGCCAAGCGGCGCACCGACTCGTCCGCAGTCAGGGTCGAATTGAGAAACGTGGCCGGGATCCGTTTGGCGGAGAGGGCGTCGACCTGGTCCTTCATCAGCGCGATGAGCGGCGAGACGACCACCGTGGTACCCGACATCAGCAGTGCGGGGAGTTGGAAACAAAGACTCTTCCCGGAGCCCGTCGGCATCACGACAAGCGCGTCTCGCCCCTCCAACACGGCACGTACGACACGTTCTTGGCCGGAGCGAAAGGCCCCGAACCCGAAATGGCGCCGCAACGCCTCTTTAAGGTCAATCTCCATCAGGGCAAAGGCGTGGCGTAATCCTTCCGCGCCTGCTCAATCATCGCCCGATAGTCCTCTGCCGTGCCCAACCCGGAGCGAAAGGCAAGCTGATAGCCATCGGGCCCAAGAATCACAATGTAAGGATAGAGGTAACCATCGTCCGTCACGGAAATGGTGGACTCAAAGAGCATCCGCGTCGCCTCGTCATCGCAAGAGACATCGGCATAGAGGAAATCCTCGGGGAGCTTGACCGCGCCGCTCCCAAGAAGGTTCCAGACCTTCTGGCAGTTGGTGCAGTTCGTGCGCCCATACTGGATGAAGAGAAACTTGCCTTGGGCCTTGGCCTGCTCCATCGCTTTGGCAAGGTCATGCTCTCCGGGCAACTTCTTGACGGCAAGCTGTTCGCACCCCTTCGGCGTGGGAATCAAAGACTCCGCAAAGGGTTTGGCAGGCTCGGACGGCGCGTTCTCTTTGACATACGCATTGTAATCAGCCACGGATTTCTCAATCAGCGCCGTGTATTCCTGCGCCGTGTGCCGCCCGGAGCAAGACTCCAATTGCACGCCGTCAGGCCCCACGATGACCACGAAAGGAAGCCAGCCGCTGAATTCGTCCATCGTGAAGCGCTCCTCAAAGGCCTGGCGCATCACGTCATCGTCCCGAGAGATGTCCGCATAGATGAAATTCTCCGGAAGCTTCACGCTGCCATCCGCCAGCATATGCCAGAGTTGCATGGTATTGGTGCAATTCTGACGGCCCACCTGGATGAAGGTGAACTTCCCCTCGCGCTTGGCTTGGTCAAGTGCCTTAATCAGGTCATGCTCGCCCTTGGGCTTCACGACCTTGAGCTGCAAATCCTTCCACCGCTCGCCCGGAACAACCGAGGGCGCATAGGGATACGCCTCCTCCGCGACGGCCACAGCCGCGAACGAAAGCACGCACATCAGAGCTAAACAAGCACGCATAGCGGACTCCTTTCGCCCTTTATTATAGCATGTTCGTCAAAATCCATTGCGCAAGCAAAGGGAAAAATGCTATACTGTGTCATTCTTTCCCTGCGTGGGGAAAGATTTTATGGAAACAACCGGGCGCTTAACCACCCCGCGGCGACAAACGGCATGCGTGCCGAGCCAGGGGAGCGCGTCCGTAACAGAAAGCAACAGGCCAAAATGGCTATTCGCAAACCTCAGAAGGCGGTCGAAAAGACCGGTGCTCGCTACGATGAACTCCTGGCGGCCCTCAACCGTCAAGACAGCGTCCCCTCCCCCGGCACCATCGTTAAGGGCAAGGTCACCGGCAAGCGCGGCAACGAAATCCTCGTGGACATCGGGTGCAAGAGCGCCGGCGCCATCCCCGCCAATGAGTTCGAGAACGCCGACGAAGTCAAGGCGGGCGACGAGTTTGACGTCCTCCTCATCGACCTCGAGGGCGAGAACGGCATGGTGGTGGTCTCCAAGCGCCAGGCCGACGAAAAGATCCGCTGGGAGGCCATCCTGGCGAAGTACAAAGAAGGCGACACCGTCACCGGTACCATCCGTGGCAAGGTCCGCGGCGGCATGATCGTTGCCGTTGATGGCGTGGACGCCTTCCTCCCCGGCTCCCAGGTTGACGTCAACCCCAGCCGCGACCTCGACATCTACATCACCGGCGAACCCCAGGAGTTCAAGATCATCAAGATCTCCGACGAGCGCCGCAACATCATCGTCTCCCGCCGCGAGCTCCTCGAAGCCCAGATGGCCGAGAAGAAGCACGCCCTCCTCCAGACCCTCCAGAAGGGCCAGATTGTCCACGGCAAGGTCAAGAACATCACCGACTTCGGTGCCTTCGTCGACCTCGACGGCATGGACGGCCTGTTGCACATCACCGACATGAGCTGGGGCCGCATCAAGCACCCCTCCGAGCTCCTCAAGGTCGGCCAAGAGCTCGACGTCATGATTCTCGACGTCGATCTCGAGCGCGAGCGCGTCTCCCTCGGCCTCAAGCAGGCCCAGGCCAACCCCTGGGACGACATCACCGCCCGCTATCCCGTCGGCAGCCGCCTCCACGGCAAGGTCGTCAACCTCGCCCCCTACGGCGCTTTCGTTGAGATCGAACCCGGCATCGAGGGCCTCGTCCACGTCTCCGAGTTCAGCTGGACCAAGCGCATCGCCCGCGCCTCCGACGTCCTCAGCGTCGGCGACGAGGTCGACGTCGTCGTCCTCAACATCGACGCCGCCAACCAGAAGATCGCCCTCGGCATCCGCCAGACCGAGGCCAACCCCTGGGACACCGTCCAGGATCGCTATCCCGTCGGCAGCCGCATCACCGGCAAGGTCCGCAACTTCACCACCTACGGCGCCTTCGTCGAGATGGAAGAGGGCATTGACGGCATGATCCACGTCTCCGACATGAGCTGGACCCGCAAGGTCAACCACCCCTCCGAGATCCTTCAGAAGGGCCAGACCGTCGAGGCCATCGTGCTCGAGATCGATGCCGCCAACCAGCGCATCTCCCTCGGCCTCAAGCAGGCCCAGACCGACCCCTGGAGTTCCATCGCCGCCCACTACCAGATCGGCCAGATCGTCAAGGGCAAGGTCTCCAAGATCGCCTCCTTCGGCGCCTTCGTCGAGCTCGAGGACGGCGTGGACGGCCTCGTCCACATCTCCCAGATCTCCGACCAGCACATCGACAAGGTGCGCGACGCCCTCAAGGTCGGCCAGGAAGTCGAAGCCCGCATCGTCAAGATCGACCGCGACGAGCGCCGCATCGGCCTCTCCATCAAGGCCGTCGGCATGGACGAAGGCGAAGTCGCCCGCCTCACCGCTGAGGCCGAGGCCGACACCGGCGCCCACGCCGCGCCCCTCGGCTCCTTCGCCAACGCCTTCGAAGAGGCCTTCGCCGCCTCCGAAGAGTGGCGCCCCGGCCAGGAGGACTAAATGCGTATGGGCAAAACCCATCGCACCAAAAAGCCCCGCGCCCCGCGCGGGGCTTTTTCATTTCCCTCGTAGAATAACCGCAAAGACGCTATGGGACGCGAAACGCCTCGGGCTCCATCGGGCGCTCTGCGGCTTCGCCGCTGACCGCGCCCGCCGCCCTCCGTTTCGCGCCTTGGCGTTCTCCAAGGCTTCAATACTGTCCGAGGAAATCGGCAAGCCTCCTTTTCCCGCAAAGACGCCAGTTCGGGTGAAGCCAGATGGGTTGACGCCGGTCGCTTTGCGGGCCAGACGCCCGCTGATCGCTCCCTCCCGCCCATCGTCTTCGCGCTTAGGCCGTCTTGAGAGGTCCTTTTGGCGCAGGAAAGTGGGGCGCGGGAGTGCGCACGCACGTGCGCCTGGCGTTAGCGCCCCACCTTTCCTGTAAGATTTGCGTCTTTGCGATCTATCTCTTTCCCCCGGACACTACTGCTAGGCCCCACTCGTCGCCCCGAAGGGGCGTTCTCTGTTCTCCGTTCTCCGTTTTCTGTTCTCCGTTTTCTGTTCTCCGGGGTGGCGCAAGCCCCCCGGAGAACAGAAAACTTTCGGTTTGGCTTGACCTTCGCGCGGCGATGGTATACACTAATACTAAATGGCCGCAGTTAAGCGGTCAAGACTGACAAACTGACAACAAGGAGCAAGAGACATGAGTCTTTTTTCTACACGCCGCGGCTTTCTGAAGACGGCCGGTGCCGCAACCATCGCCGGGACGATCGCGAGCAAATTGCCCGCCCGGAAGTTTGAGCACGTGGGTGGTTTGGCTTGCGCCCCGCTCGAGACCGTCAAGGTCGGCGTGATTGGCCTGGGCATGCGTGGCCCCGGCGCGGTCTATCGTCTTTCCGCCATCCCCGGCGTGCGCGTGACGGCGCTCGGCGACCTCTTCGAGGCGCGTGTCGCGGCTTCCACGAAGTGGCTCACCGACCACGGTTTCTCCGCCCCCAAGGGCTACTATGGTGGCACGGAGGAATGGAAAAAGCTCGTTGACGACCCGGACGTCAACCTCGTCTACGTCGCCACGCCTTGGCAGATGCACGTGGAGATGGTGAAGTACGCCCTCAGCCACAAGAAGCACGTGGCCTGCGAAGTGCCGATGGTCTTCCACGTGGAAGACTGCTGGGACATCATCGACCTGGCCGAAGAGAACCGCGTCCACTGCATGCTCCTGGAAAACTGCTGCTACGGCGACAGCGAGATGCTCGCCCTCAACATGGTGCGCCAGGGCATCCTCGGCACGCTCGTTCACGGCGAAGGCGCCTACATCCACGACCTGCGCGCCTGGAACTTCAAGGAGAATTCCTACGAGGGCTTCTGGCGCCTGAAGTGGAACGCCCAGCACGGCGGCAACCCCTACGCCACCCACGGCCTCGGCCCCATCTGCCAATACATGAACGTCGGCCGCGGCGACCAGATGCGCGTCCTCACCTGCCTCAACAGCGGCGAATTCGGCTTCTCCGAATACGTCAAGGTCCACGCCGCCGAGATCGAAGCCCTCAAGGCGAAGTCCAAGGGCACGAAGTATGGCATGAGCGATGTGGACGCGCTCACCGGCCCCTGGAAGCAGGGCGACATGTCCACCTCCATCATCAAGACGGTCAAGGGCCGCACCATCCTCGTCCAGCACGACACCACCAGCCCCCGCCCCTACACCCGCATCAACCTCATCAGCGGCACCCGGGGCGTCCTCCAGGATTATCCCCTGCGCATCGCCCTCGATCCCAAGTACGAAGCGCCCCACCTCGGCTGGGCCAACGAAAAGCAGCTTGGCGAAATTGTCGCGAAGTACCGCCACCCCCTCTGGAAGGAATCCGGCGAGCTCGCCCAGCGTCTCGGCGGCCACGGCGGCATGGACTTCCTCATGGACCTGCGCCTCTGCTACTGCCTGCAGAAAGGCCTCCCGCTGGACATCAACGTCTACGAGTCCTGCCAGTGGTCCGTCATCGCCGAACTCTCCGAGATCTCCAACGCCAACGACGGTGCCCCCGTCGAGGTGCCCGACTTCACCCGCGGCGCCTGGCAGGGACTCGCCCCGCTCGGCATCGAGACCGTCGACCTTGAGCTCAATCAGGATGCCAAGGCCGGCCAGCAACTGAACGTCTAACCCATTTAACAAGGAGAAGCAACCATGTCTCATGATTGCGCCTGCGCCGGCATCAAGTTCGTGCCGCCCTTCGACCCGGGCTTCAAGGCCGCCTTCCTGAAACTCCGCCGCATCAAGGAAGAAGCGGCCAAAGACCCCGGCGGCATCGTCACCGTCGCCATCGAGCGCGACAACAACGCCGTCGCCCGCTACGAGCTCCCCTACCCCAAGCGCGCCGTCGAGTGCCCCGGCTTCGCCCGCTTCGTCGAGCGCATCGTCAAGTTCATGCTCTGGTCCGCCGGCGGCTTCAAGATCTACATCGACGCCCCCAAGCCCGTCGTTGACAAGATCAAGGCCGACTACTCCGAGAACGGCGCCCGCGCCTTCGACTACGGCTTCTTCAAGACCATCTACGACCGCCCCATCGAAATCGTCGAGGCCCCCGCCTCCGCGATTCCCCAGGGCCACGACCTGGCCATCTCCCTCGGCGGCAACATGAACGGCAACCGCATCGGCTTCGACCTCGGCGGCTCCGACTTCAAGCTCACCGCCATGGTCAACGGCGAGAGCGTCTGGCAGAAGGAAGTCCCCTGGGACCCCTACAACGCCACCGACTCCAACTACCACTACGACCACATCAAGGCCGGCTTCGACGAGACCATCAGCCACCTCCCCGGCGGCAAGGTCGACGCCATCGGCGGCTCCTCCGCCGGCGTCATCGTCGACAACGAGCTCCGCACCGCGGGCCTCATCAAGGGCATCAAAGACCCCACCGAATACGCCAAGGCCCAGAAGCTCTTCAAGCGCCTCAAGGCCGATTACGGCGTTCCCTTCGAGGTCGCCAACGACGGTGACGTCTCCGCCCTCGTCGGTCGCCTCGCCCTCGGCAAGAAGGGTATCATCGGCCTGGCCATGGGCACCTCCGAAGCCGTCGGCTACATCGACAACTCTGAGAAGGGCGTCCTCACCGGCCGCATCTCCGAGCTCGCCTTCGCCCCCGTCGACCTCAACTGCGAAGCCGCCGCCGACCCCTGGTCCGGCGATATCGGCGTTGGCGCCCTCTACTTCTCCCAGCAGGCCGTCAACAAGCTCGGCCTCGCCGCCGGCTTCCCCTTCAAGGAAGAGGCCCTACCCCTCCGCCTCAAGGAAGTCCAGAAGGCCATGGAGGCCGACGACCCCGTCGCCGTCGATATCTACAAGGCCATCGGCATCTACCTGGGCTACACGCTCCCGTGGTACGCCGAGTTCTACGACTACCACTCCCTAATGCTCCTCGGCCGCGTCTCCTCCGGCAAGGGCGGCGACCTCATCCTCACCACCGCCAAGCAGGTGCTCAAGGAAGAGTTCCCCGAGTACGACATCGACGTCTTCATGCCCGATGAGCAGGTGCGCCGCCTCGGCCAGTCCGCCGCCGCCGCCTCGCTCCCCGAGTGCTGATTCCCCTTCGGCCCGCCGCAGGTTCACCCCTGCGGCGGGCCTTCTTTTTTGTTTTCATCTCCGAACCGGAGGACTCCCCATGACTACCGGGTTTTACAACAAATACCTCCTCTTTATCGCCGGCCTCGGCGGTCTGCTTTACGGTATTGACGTAGGCGTCATCGCCGGTGCGTTGCCCTATCTTCAGGCCACCACCGACTATTCCGCCGCCCAACTTTCCACCGTCGTTGCGGCCGTGCTGGGGGGCTCCGTCCTCTCCTCCCTCTTTGCGGGTGCGTTGGCGGACCTCTTTGGTCGCAAATGGCTGATGATCGTTTCCGGCATCTGCTTTGTGCTCAGCGTACCGGTCATCTGCATTCCCTCCGGGTTCGGCTGGCTTGTCGCCGGACGTATCCTTCAGGGTGCCGCCGCCGGCTTCATTGGCGTGGTCGTTCCGCTTTATCTCGCGGAGAGTCTCACCGCGGATAAGCGTGGCTTTGGCACGGGCATGTTCCAATTCATGCTCACCGTCGGCCTGGTCTTCGCCGCCTTGGTCGGCCTTTACTTCGCGCAACACGTCGAAACCATCGCCGAGACCGGCACTGCCGCCGACATCCTTGCGGCCAAGAACTTCGCCTGGCGCGCCATCTTCTGGGCTTGCGCCGTCCCCGGCGTCATCTTCACCCTTGGTGCCTTCGCCATCTCCGATTCGCCTCGTTGGCTCTACCGCAAGGGCAAACTTCAAGCCGCTCTTGCCGCACTGACGCGCAGCCACGGCGCCGACAAGGCTCAGGCCGAGCTTGACGAAATGGGTAAGGCCGAAAAGGCCGCCCAGGAAGAGGCCGCCAAGACCGCCACCGCCTACAAGGATTCCCTCCTGCAGAAGAAATACGTCGTGCCCTTCGTGCTCGCCGTTGTCATCCTCGCCTGCAACCAAGCCACCGGCATCAATTCCGTCCTGGCCTATATCGTCGACGTCCTCAAGCAAGCCGGCCTCGAAGGTGCTTGGGCCAACGCCGGCGACCTCTCCGTCAAGATTCTCAACATGGTCATGACGCTCGTCGCCATGTTCTTGGTTGACCGTCTTGGCCGCAAGGCCCTCCTCACCATCGGCACCTCCGGTATCATTGTCGGCCTCCTCGGCGTCGCCTTCCTCTTCTGGAACTCCGAGCGCAAGATGGTCGATTACACCGTCAATCCTGCCGATTACGCCATCACGCGTACGGAGAACGTCGTCGATGAGAAGACCGGCCTCGAGGTCAAGGATGAATCCGGCAAGGTCAAACAGCACGACGTCACCTACCGCTACTACCAGGAATTCACGCCGGAGGCCATCCAAAAGCTTACCGGCGCGGAGACCTTCGAGCCTTCTCAGGTCAAGATCGTCTACAAGGAGAACGGGAAGACCGCCGTCAAGTCCATCGTGGTTCAGCCCCGTCCTGAGGGTGCCACCGAGCAACAGCTCAAGAACTGGCAGGACGAGGTGACCTTCAAGGTCAAGGAATTCAAGGAGGTTGAAGAAGCCCAAGATGTTCCTTATACGCTCGATGGCAAGCCTGCGACCCTTGTGGATGTCACCGTCCGCAAGAACGTCCCCGTGGACTTCGAGCTGGTGAGCCTCTCCGTCGGCCCCCTGCCCTCGCCCTTCAACGGCTGGATGGTGACGATCTTCTTCATCATCTTCATCGCCACCTATGCCGTCGGCCCCGGCGTCTGCGTGTGGCTGGCGCTCTCCGAGCTCATGCCCAACCGCATCCGCTCCATGGGCATGTCCATCGCCCTGCTCATCAACCAGGGCGTCTCCTACCTCATCGCCCAGACCTTCCTTCCGGTCGTCGGCATGTGGGGCTACTCCACCATCTTCTTCTTCTGCGCCGGCTGCACGGTGATTTACTGGATCACCGCCGTCTTCTTCCTGCCGGAGACCAAGGGTCGCACGCTTGAAGAGATTGAAGCTTACTTCGCCGGAAAGACGAAGCTCAACTAAGCGAACCCTTCCCCTCATAAAACGGCGCCCGGGATTTCGGGCGCCGTTTTTATACTAAGGGGGCTTACCGATTTCCCTAAACGCTATTGACCGGACAGGATTGATGAAAAAGTATGGAATGAAGTGTGCTATAATGATTGACACTGAATGAAAAACCTGAGAGAAGAAAGGCTCAAATGATGAAGACGACCCTTTTTGCCTTGATGGCGGTGAGCGCGGGCGCGGTGTGCGCCGATACGCTTCCGGCCTCTATGCGCGTGTGGCCTACGCCGCAGGAGGTGACGCTGTCCGGCGGCGACTTCGATAAGCCTGACGAAATCACCTTGGCTCCCGCGCAGGGATTTGACGCGGATGCCAAGGCCGCGCTCGCCAAAATCGCCCCGTTGACGGACGATGCGGACTTCACATTGACCTGGAAGACTGATGCTTCCTTGCCCAAAGAAGGTTATACGCTGACCTTGGGCGAGGACGGCGCGACGTTGGCCGCCGCGGACGATTCCGGGTTCTTCTATGGCGTGCAGACGCTGAGGCAGTTGCTCGCCTCCGATGAATACCAAGGCGTAACGATCAAGGACTGGCCGGACGTGGCCTTCCGCGGAACGGTCGAAGGCTTCTATGGCCTGCCCTGGAGCTTCGAGGCGCGCAAGAGCCAGTTCCGTTTCTACGGTGAGACCAAGATGAACACCTACATCTATGGTCCGAAGGATGACCCCTATCACGGCTTCTCCAACCGCTGGCGCGACCCCTACCCTGAGGCTGAGGCTCGCCGCATTGCCGAGCTCGTGCGCGTGGCCCACGAGAACAAGGTCAACTTCGTGTGGGCCGTCCACCCCGGCCGTGACATCCATTGGAAAGACGACTCCGACATGCGCGCCTGCGTGGCGAAGTTCGAGATGATGTACAAGCTCGGCGTCCGTTCCTTCGCCGTCTTCTTCGATGACGTGTGGGGCGAAGGTGCCCGCGCGGAGAAGCAGGTGGAGATGTTGAACTACGTGAACCGCAACTTTGTTCGCGCCAAGGGCGATGTCACGCCCCTCATCCTCTGCCCCTCGCAGTACAACAAGGCCTGGACGAACGGCAATTATCTTGACGTGCTCGGCAAGGGCCTTGACTCCGACATCCAGGTGATGTGGACGGGCAACTCCGTCTGTACCAACATCACCAAGGACACGACCGAGTGGTTCATGAACAAGGTCAACCGCAAGCCCTACATCTGGTGGAACTGGCCTGTGAGCGACTACTGCAAGGCCCACCTGCTCCTCGGCCGTTGCTACGGCAACGATCCCACCAATGGCCCGCGTTACGCCGGCTTCGTCTCCAACCCCATGGATAAGCCCGAGGCCTCGAAGATTGCGCTCTTCGGCGTGGCTGCCTATGCGTGGAACCCCGACAACTTCGATTCCGACCAGGCTTGGCGTGACGGCATCCGCCGCACTTTCCCCTATGTGGCCGGCGCCATGCAGACCTTCGCCGAGCACAACTCCGACCAGGGCCCCAACGGCCACGGCTATCGTCGCGAAGAGTCCGTTGCCATCGAGCCGACCGTTCAGCGCGTCCTCAAGGCACTCAACGCCGGGCAAGCTCCTGCCAAGGAAGATTTGGCGGCGATTTCCGCGGAATTCAAGGCCATCAACACCTCCGGCGACACCCTGCTGAAGCAGTGCGCCAACGACCTCTTCATGAAGGAGGTCAACGATTGGATTGTCCTCTTCCGCTCTCTGGGTGACACCGGCGCCGCCGTGACCGAGGCCTTGGCCGGCAACGGCTCCGCGCAGGATGCGCTCAATCGCCTCCTGGCCTACCGTGCCGAACAGGCCGAACTCTCCAAGATCAACGGCCAGAAGCCCTATCAGCAGGGCGCCGGCATCGAGGTCGCCAGCCGCGTCCTCACGCCTTACCTCAACCGAGCCGGCGAGGCCCTCTACGCCAAGCTCTGGCAGGAGACCGCCGGCAAGCCCGCGCCGAAGAGCGAGACCAAACTCTACGAGTTCATCACCAACGTGGACGCGCTGAAGACCTTCTCCGTGAGCCGCAAGGGCACCTTCGTGCAGTTGCCGCGCATCATGGAGCCCAAGACGATTCAGCCGAACGAGTGGCTCGGCATCCGCCTGCCTGACGGCGTCACCGCCACCTGGGTGCACTTCATCCTCGAATCCGCGGAGGCCCCCAAGCAGGGCCGCATCCAGATCTCCACAGACGGCGGCAAGACTTGGTCTGAGCGCGCCACCGTGGTCAGCGGCAACGGTCAAGTCGGCGAGATGGAAATCCGTCGTATCGACCCCAAGGATGGCGTCAATGCCGCCCGCTACATCAACCTCTCCAACAAGCCCGTCACCATCACGCTCCGCCAGTTCAAGGTGGACGTGCCCAAGGACTCCGCGGCCAACGTCTTCGGCGCCATGACCGACGGCGACCTCAACTCCGGGTACACGCTTGCCGCCCGTCAGAGCGTCCGCGTGCCGGTGGCCAAGCCCATCACTGCGGAGAACACCAAGGTGCTCGCCTCCGGCCCCGTCACTGTCACCTTGGAAGATGAGGCGGTCGTCCTAACCGCCGGCGACCGTGACATCACCGTCCACGAAGTCATCCACTAAACCTGGGGCGCGGCCCCGCGGAGGAACGTGATGAAACGCAGAACATTCCTAATGTCCGGGGCCGCGCTTGTAGTGACCGCGCCCGCCGCTTCGTTGGCCGCCGCCGAACCTCCGGCGGCGACAGGTGCCAAGAGCAAGGTTGTGGCGGTGCGCGGTGGCGAACCGGAAGCGCTTTTCCGCAAGGGTATCGCCGAGCTGGGTGGTATCGCAACCTTCGTCCGCCCTGGCCAGAAGGTGGTTGTCAAGCCCAACATCGGCTGGGACCGTGCCCCCGAGTACGGTGCGAACACCAATCCGGACCTTGTCGCGGAGATTGTCCGCCAGTGTATCGCAGCCGGGGCCTCGCAGGTCGAGGTCTTTGACCATACTTGTAACAGTTGGGAGCGGTGCTACCGCAATTCCGGCATTGCCGATGCCGTGACGCAGGCCGGCGGCAAAATGGTCGAGGCCCACGACCGCGACTCCTATCGCGAGGTCTCCCGTCCCGCCGCCGGTAGCATGAAAACCGCCCTCATCCACCGTGCTATCCTCGATGCGGACGTCTTCATCAACGTGCCCATCCTCAAGCACCACGGCGGCGCGAAGGTCACCGCCGCCCTCAAAAACTTCATGGGGCTGGTCTGGGACCGCCAGTACATGCACGCCCACAACCTGGACCAGTGCATCGCCGACGCCGCGCTCTACCGCAAGCCCGACCTCAATGTCATCGATGCCTACCGCATCATGCCCACCAACGGCCCGCGCGGCGTCACCCTCAATGACGTCCGTACCGTGAAGTACCAAATCCTCTCCACCGACATTGTCGCGGCTGACGTTCTCGCCTGTAAGCTCCTGCGCACAAAGCCGGAAGATGTGCGCTATGTGGCCCTGGCCGCAAAACATGGCCTTGGCACCGCCGACGAGTCGCGTATAGACGTGGTTCGTTTGGAGGCCTAAGCATGGCACGGTCTCGGTTTTGGCGGAGCCTGCACGCGCTTCGTATTTGCTTGGCAGTACTCACAATCATCGCGATGACGTTGGCCTTTGGCCACGGCGCGGACTGCCTGGCCTTGATTGCGAAGGCAAACTTCGGCCCGGCCCTTCTCTCCGTCATTACGCGTTTCTCCGTGACCGGCGCGATTGCCGTTGTTGCGGTCTTGATGCTTACTGCAATACTAGGGCGAGCCTATTGCTCCGTAATCTGTCCGCTCGGGATTTTGCAGGATGCCTTTGGCGCGCTCCTCTTCTGGCGCAAGAATCACCCTCAGCCTAGACTGTTCTTGTTGCGTAAAGGGGTTGGCGTGACCGTCTGGTCAATCGCCTTCATCGGCGGTTGGGCAATCGGCCTGCGCTTTCTTGAGCCTTACACGATTTTTGGTGCCATCGCGGCTTATGGATGGCTACCGGCCCTTGTCCTTCTCGCTCTGGTAGCCTGGCGGCGTCGCTTCTTCTGCAATAGTTTCTGCCCGGTCGGCGCACTCTTGGCCTGTACCGCCGTACACGCGCCCTTTGGTCTGCGCTTCACGGAGCGTTGCGTTAAGTGCGGCAAGTGCGTCACCGTCTGTCCGGCGGGATGCCTGGATCCCAAGGCCGGCACCATCGACAACGGCCGTTGCATCCGTTGCCTGGCGTGTGCATCGGCGTGTCCCTTCGGCGCCATTACTTACGGACACAACCCAGGCTTCCGCTTCCCCACGCGCCGTAAGGCCCTCACGGTCGGCGGAGTGCTTGCCGGCGGCGCGGCCGTCGGTGTCGCAGCCCATTTTGTCAGCCCGAGCATAATTGAGAATGCCATCCGTAGGAAAAACGTGATTTGCCCGCCCGGTGCCGGCGATGCCGCACGTTTCGCTTCCAAATGCACGGATTGCCGACTGTGCGTGACGCAATGCCCCACCGAGGTCATCAAACCTGCCGGCGTGGCCGGTATCGTTCATTTGGACTACGCCACCACCGGCGCGCAGTGCAAGTTCGACTGCAAGCGTTGCACGGAGGTTTGCCCCACCGGCGCGCTTCTCCCGCTGACCTTGGCCGAGAAACAGCGCACGCGTCTGGGACTCGCCGTGATTGACACACAGCGCTGCCGTGCCTTCAACGGAGAATCGTGTGAGGTTTGCGCACCGGCTTGCCCCGCCCATGCGTTGCACATGGTGCGGCGCGAGGACAATTCCATCGTGCCCGAGGTGGACGCAGAGCGGTGCATTGGATGCGGTGCGTGCCGAAGCGCCTGTCCCATGGAACCGAAGGCCATTGTGGTGGTGCCGCCAGAGGATGACAAACAAACCTTGGTGCCGCCGCTTCCCACGCCGCATTACGATGTGATTTGCCCGCCCGGCGCGGGGTCGCCCCAGCGTCTTCGTTCGCTCTGCACGGATTGCAATCTCTGCGTAGCCAACTGTCTGCCACAGGTTATTCAGCCTGCGGGTGAAAAGGGTATCATTCACCTCGCCTTTGATAAAGGTATGTGCGAAGACTACTGCACGACCTGCGGCAACGTCTGCCCTACCGGCGCAATTACGCCGCTTGACCT
Organism: uncultured Kiritimatiellota bacterium; assembly: GCA_944389945.1. Classification (GTDB taxonomy): domain Bacteria; phylum Verrucomicrobiota; class Kiritimatiellia; order RFP12; family DVOR01; genus Spyradenecus. The sequence continues at coordinate 119,825 of CALXOF010000002.1, forward strand.
TGCCATCAAGCAACGCTCGCGCCTGGGCCTGGCGGTGCTTGAGCCCTCCATTTGCGTGGCCTTCTCCACCGAAAATTCGTGCGGTGCCTGCGCCGAGCATTGCCCCACCGGCGCCCTCCGCATGAAGCCGGATGCCGAAGGGCACCTCGTGCCGATGTTGACGACTGAGCTTTGCATCGGGTGTGGTAGCTGTGAGTATCCTTGCCCCATCCGCCCCATCAAGGCCATCCGCGTCCACCCGCTTACGGATGGCGTGCAGGTTCTTGCCACAGACCGCAACGAATACTTCAAGGCTACCGAGCCCACTCCAGCTCCGACTTCCGACGCGTGGCTCATCTGAATCTTGAGCTGACCCACTCAAGACTTATTCTCTCTCTTCATGCCGCAATTATCCTCATCCAACGAGCCCTCTTGCAGGGGGCTCGGAGAGACCCTTAAGGGTTCGCGGTGAGACCCTATAGTGGTCCGAGGTCAACCACTATAGTGGTCGGGGTCGAGACCCTATAGTGGTCCGGGGCGAAACCCTTAAGGGTCCGCAAAATGACCTTTAGAGGCGCCGGCCAAACGCGGTAGTGCCCCCATTCAACGCAGTATCAAAGTAAGTTGAATTTGGTATACTAAAGGCCATGATTGCGAGGGACTGCGATGACTGACGCGTTGCTGTTTGCCTGGGGCAACTTTGTGAAGTTGTTCTTCCTCTTTTGTCCCTTCTTTGTGCTGAATATGTTCCTATCGCTGACGGAGGGCGCGAGCAGTGTCCGCAAGCGGAGCGTGGCCGTGCGCGTGACCTTTGTGGCGGTGACGGTGGGCGCGATTTCCTACTTCGCGGGACAAGGCTTTCTCAAACTCTTCGGGCTGGACGTGGATGGCTTCCGTATCGGTGCGGGCATCCTCTTGATGATTATGGCGCAGGAACTGGCCTTGGGGCATGAAACGCCCACGGCACAGTCGCGTCCGCGCAACGTGGACGACATCATTGTGGTGCCGCTGGGAATCCCCATCATCATGGGACCGGCGTGCGTCTCGCCCATCATCATCATCGGTGCGGAGACCTTCACCAAGGCGATGGAGGGCGGGGCCTGGGATTGGTTCACCTTTTTCTTCGGATTCTTGGGCTTCATCGGCGCAACAGTGGCGCTCGGTGCGCTCCTCTTCTTTGCGGAGGCGTTGGAGCGTATCTTCGGCAAGAACGTCATTCGAATCTTTTCCAAAGTCTCCGGCGTCATCTTGATGGCAATGGCCGCACAGATGATTGCGACGGGCTTTGTGGCCTACCTGGACAGATCGGTGGTCGGCCAGAAGTTGTTGGAAGCATTGACGCAATGAACGCATTGAAGGTGGATATCGGCGGCGAGGCCTGGACGGTCGAGCCGGGGCAGCGTTGGGTGGTGACCGGCCCCGCGGCAAGCGGCAAGACTTGGGTCGCGGCGCAGTTAGCACGGCGTTATCCGGACGATGTGGCACTGGTCACCTTTGGGGCGCAAGCCGCCGCCGCGGGCACCGATTGGGCCGGGGCGCGGTGGTACGCCAGCGTGGGCTATGACTCACGCACTGTTGCCGAGACGCTGACCTATGAGGCCGTGAACGACATCAGCCCTTTTGAGGTACGCGAAGCGGAGACCGCCGAGCACGAGGCCTTCGCCCGGGCCTTTGACTGGGCGCGCAAGGCCTTGATGCTGGACCCGCTCTTGGAACGGCAGACGTTGCAGCTCTCAAACGGCGAGCAGCGCCGCGTGATGCTCGCGCGGGCCATCCTGCGCCTCACCCCGGCCCTCGCGTTGGACGACCCCTTCGCCGGGCTTGACCCGACCATGCAGCATACCCTGCGCGATGCACTCGACGAGCTGGCCGCGCAGGGCCGCACCTTGATCGTCACCGTGCGCAACGAGGATGAGATTCCGCCCTGCACGACCCATCGGCTCCGTCTGCGTGACTGCAAGATTGAGTCGCAGGGTCCCTGTCGGCCGCCGAAGAAACGTCCCCGGGCGCTTGCCTTCCGCAAGAATCCGCCTTCGCTCGCGACGCCCTGCGTCCTCCGTCTGCGTGACCTCCATCTGACGGCCGATGGCCGCGACCTGTTCGAGGGGTTGGATTGGGAGGTTCACGAAGGGGAACGTTGGCTGGTGGTGGGGCCGAACGGTAGCGGCAAGAGTACTCTGCTGTCGCTGATTCTGGGGGACAATCCCATGGCCTACGCCTGCGACGTGGAGCGTTTCGGGGCGCGGCTTGGCCCCGGTGTGCCGCTCTGGTCGGTGCGCTCGCGCATGGCGTTGGTCTCCCCCGAGTTGCAAGCCTTCGCCGACCCGGGCCAGACGGTCGAGGCCGCCGTCTATTCCGGACTTTTCGACCGCGAAGGCCAACGCAAGCGTCCTACCCCGGAGCAACGCAAGACCGCCACGGCCCTTCTCACCGCGCTCGGCCTTTACGAGCGGCGCAAGTCCCAACTCGGCACGTTGTCCGACGGGATGGTGCGCTTGGCGCTCGTCATCCGCGCGTTGGTGCCCGCGCCGAACCTGCTCTTGTTGGATGAACTGTGCATGAACCTGGAGGATGACGACCGTGACCGCTTGTTGCGGCTCCTTGGGCGACTGCTCGATGAGACCCCGGCCCTGACGGTCGTCTGCGTGGCACACCGCCCGGACCATGTGCCGCCGGGCTTCAACCGTGTCCTTAAACTGGGAGGCGACCATGCTTGACACGCTGAAACGTTACTGCTCGCTCCATGCCACGCCCGGCGACGAGGCCGAGGTCTTCGCCGCGCTCCTGCGCGATTGGAAGGCACAAGGCTTGGACACCCGCGTCTTTGGTTCCCTCGCCGTCTGCGCCTGCCCGGGCGAACGCAAAAAGAGCGACACCCTCCTCTTGGTGGCGCACGCGGACTGCCCCGGGTTCACCGTTGACGCTGTTCAACCCGACGGCGAAGCCACAATCATCCCGCTCGGCGGTATCCGTCAAAAAGAGCCCGCCGACCTTCTGCTGAAGACCGCCGCCGGGCTCCGCCACGCGCACTTGGAACGTCCCCCGGCCGCCTCTGCGCCGTGGCTCCACGGCTTGCCCCTGCGCGTGACCTTCCCGGAGCCGTGCCCGGAGTTGCGCAAAGGGGACCGCCTGTGCTGGGCCCCGGTTTGGGAAGAGAAGGATGGTCTCGTCACCACGCCCTTCCTGGACAACCGCGCCGGCTGCGCGCTCGTTGCCGATTGGCACGCCCGTTTCGCCGGACTCCTCCCGGAGTTCAATGTCGTTGTCGCCGCCACCGCAATGGAAGAGGTCAACGGCTTCGGCGCCGCCGTCCTGGCACGGAAAGTCGAGGCGGATGCCGTGATTGTCCTGGACGCGACCTACGAAAACAAGGCACAGGGCATCGCTCTGGGCAAGGGCCCCGTGGTCACGCTGTCCGACGCCTCCTGCATTCTCTCCCCCACCCTGCGCGACCGCCTCTTGGCCAGCGGCGTTCCCCTGCAGACGGAGGTTTACAACTTCTCCGGCACCGATGCCCGCGCCTTCCCGCAGAGCGGCGCCACGGTGCCCGTCGTTCCCCTGCTGTTGCCCACGCGCGGCAACCACGGGCCCCGCGAAGTTTGCGCCGTAGATGACCTTACGGCCTGGCCGGCCGCCATCGCGGCCCTTGCACGTACCCTCTTTGAGCCTATCCCATGAATCCGCTTGACAATATCACCGTCGTCCTCGTCGGCACCCTGTACTCCGGAAACGTCGGCAGCGTCTGCCGCGCCATGGCGAACATGGGACTCAGTAAACTGACCCTCGTCGCCCCGCGCATCCTGGATGGTTGGGAAGAAGGGCGCCGCTTGGCCGTCCATGCCACGGACATTCTGGACGCGCGCCGTGAGGTCGCGACCCTCGACGAGGCCGTCGCGGATTGTGCGGCCGTCGTCGGCACCACCGCGCGCGGCGGGCTCTACCGCGCCACCGTTCAACCGCCGCGCGTCTTGGCGCCGGAGATTCTTCGCTTGGCCGCGCAGGCCCCGGTGGCCGTCGTCTTCGGCCGTGAGGACCAAGGGTTGCACAACGATGAAATCGCCCGTTGCACCCACCTCATCCGAATCCCGGTCGACCCGCGTTATCAGAGCCTGAATCTCTCCCAGGCCCTCTTGATTGTGGCTTACGAACTCTATTCTGCCACCGGCACCTACGTCAGCCCCGTGGAAGAGGCGGTCTCCCTGGCCACTCAGGCCACCAAGCACGCCCTCATGGCTAAGTGGCGCCAGGCGATGCTCGACATCGGCTTCATGGACGAACAGAAGGCCGACCACATGATGCAAGGCTTCCAGCGTATCTTCTCGCGCGGCGTGCGCACCGATCCGGATGCCAGCATCATGCTCGGCGCGGCCCATCAGATGTCGTGGGCCGGCCGCCAAGCCAAAAAAGATCAGTCGTGATGGGTGTGATGGCGGTTCCGCCACACCCCATTGAGCAACAACACCGCCAACGGCAACAGGAAGACCATCCCCAGCAAGTGCGTGTGGGCATGGCCAGGGTCAGTCAGCCCGGGGATTGAGACAAGCCCCCGCAGAGGGAAGTCAATCAAAAGCCCAACGCCGACGGCCACCAACGCCACCGCCGCAACAAAGGCCGTGGTCGTCCGCCAACCGAACTCCCGCCCCAACACGAGCATCGCCGCCACGTGCGTCGTCGGCGCGCACGCCATGAAGACAAAGGCCGCGCCCGGGGAGAGGCCCGCCGCCACCAGCCCAGCCGCCACCGGAATAATCGCCAGCGAACAGGCGTAGGTGGGGATGCCGATGAGCACCGCAAGCAAATAGGCCAACGGCAGGGAGAGCCCTTGCAGGGCGTTCTCCGGAATAGCCACGCCGATTGCCGCCGCAACGACCACCCCCACGAAGAGCAGACCCGCCAATTCGCCGGGCAGGTGCACGAAGGCATAGTGCGCCGCGTCGCGCACGCGGGTCTTGCGGTCGGCGAACTCATGGTGATGCGACTCGCCCGCATGGTGCGGATGGTCGGGGTCGTGATGGTGGCAAGCACAGAGACCCGCGCAGTCGGATTCCAAATCCGCAGTCTCATGGGGCGGAGGCTGCGCCACGCCAAACCACCGCACAAAGGCCCCCGCCACGACTCCCGCAATCACCGCCCCCACGAAGCGCACCAGCGTCATGAAGGGTCCTAAAATGGGCCAGCTCACCAAGAGCGCGTCCGTTCCGGCCTGCGGGGTGGAAGCCAGGAAGGCACACACCGGGGCCTTACGCGCGCCGTTGCGCCGAAGCGCCAGCCCCACCACCAAGACGCCGCACGAACAGATGGGCAACGGCAAGCCGATGAGCGAGGCCTTCACGATTGGCCGCCACCCGGGGCCACCCAAGTGTCGCCGCATCCAACCTTCGTTGAGGAAGACCGAAATCAGAAAGGCCAGGACAAACCCCACGAGTAGCCAAGGGGCCATATCCAGCCAAATATCCAGAAACTGATGAAGAAACGCGTGGACCATCTCTCAACCTATCTCAAACCAAACCGGCCAATCGCCGCGCCAACACCGGAAGTCCCGGATCCCGTGCGCCGAAGGTCGCAACGGCCATCCCCGGTCGCGCCAAATCGCGTATCCGAGCCTCCGCCGCGTCCAAATCGGCCACCGACTCCGCGGGACAGGTCAGTCGCGCCAAGAGCGCATCACTATTCACCGAGCGGTCGGTCGTCCCGCCCGCGTCATAGACCGGCAACAGCAAGAGTCGGTCGCACGGACGTACCACGGTGTTGAACATCTCTGCCAACCCCTCCATCATCTTGCGAAGCGGCGCGTAACCGTGCGGGCGCCAGAGTCCGACGACCCCCGCGGGAAAGGCCTCGGCAAGCGTCGTCCAAGCCGCCGCGAGCTTCTCCACGTTGTGCGCGTAGTCATCCACCACGCATGCGCCGTTCAGCGTCCCCACGCGCTCAAGCCGCCGCCGCACCCCGGGAAAGGTCGCCAAGGACTCGGCAAGTTCCGTCTCATCGCACCCTAACGCCAACGCCATCTCGAGGGCCGCCTTCGCGTTCGCCACGTTGTGCGCCCCCGGCATCGGCAACATCCACTCCCGCCCCCGCCAGTCAAAGCGCGTCTCCCACCCCTTCGTTCGCGGCGCAGGCCCCTCCGGCGCATTAGAGGTATCGATGACAATCCCCGAGGCCTTCGCCTTGAAGTCTCGGAAAAGCGCTTCCGCCTCCGCCTTCGAGAAGTGGTCGCTCGACGCGTTCGTCACGATGACATGACTGGGCGTCAGCGCCATCAACGACTTGTCCGACTCATCCGCCTCCACCACCATCAACCCGGTCCGGTTCTGCGAAGGGCACACCGAGCCGATACGTCTGCCCTCGCAATCCCATCCGATGACCTCCGCACCGTTCACGACAAAGGGGTCGCGCCCGCATTCCTTCAGCAAGTGCCCCAGAAGTGCCGTCACCGTGGACTTCCCACAGGTCCCCGTCACCGCGATAAGTTCATGCCCCTCCGCCAGTTCCGCAAGCGCCTCGCTCCGGTGCAACAATCGCGCCCCCACGCGCTTCGCCTCCACCAGATCCCCATTGTCCGCCTCGATGGCCGTGGAATAGACCACCCACATCCCCGCGCTGACGGCGCACCCATTCTGCGGATGCAACGCCACGCCCTCCTGCCGCAACGTCGCCAACGTCGGCGTCTCCTGCCCCATCTCCAGCAAGCGGTCCGATCCACTCACGCAGGAATCCTTATCCAGATAGGCCTGCGCCAACGCGCTCATCCCGACTCCACCGATACCGATCAAATGCACCTTTTTCATGACGCCATTATAACAAACCGCGCAATCCCCCCTCCGTTTTCCTTCCACCGCCAAACGTCACCTTCGCAAAAAAACGCGGGCCGGGGAGAGAGACCGAACCCGCGCAAGGAGAGAAGGGTGAATGCCTCACAGAGAGGCTTGGAGCGTCTTCGCCCAGGCCGCAATGCGGTCAGGCGTCTGGTCCGCCTCGTTGGTGTCGTCCAAGGCAAGACCGACGAAGTTCCCGTCGCGGACGGCAAGGGACTCCACCGCGGAATAACCGACGGCGGGGACCTGTCCGACCAACGTGGCACCGCGTTCGATGGCCTTGTCCGCCAAGATACCGATCGCGTTGACGAAGGTATCCGCGAACCCGACGGAGTCGCCGGTGCCGAAGACGGCGACCTTGCGTCCGGTGAGGTCCACGGCGTCCAACAGGGCGATGCCGGCGACCCAGTCGTCCTGCAATTCGCCGTAGCCCCAGGTGGAGCTACCGAGAATCACAAGGTCGGCGTCAAAGTCGTCGGCGGTCGCCGCGGCGATGGGCTTGGCCTCGGCCCCAAGAAGCGTCGCGAGCTGTTGCGCGGCGGCCTCGGTGGCTCCGGTGGTGCTGCCATAGAGAATGTTGATCTTGGCCATGTTCAGGCTCCTTTCCGTGTGGTGTTGCGAGAAATCGAAAGCGCGGCAATGCGGCGAAAGCGTTCCGTCGGAGTGGCGTGGGTCAAACACACGCCGGCGGCCCAAAGTTCCAGACGGCGATGGCGACGCATCAGTCTGCGGCTATGCCCCTCGGTACCGAAGACACGCCAACGGTCGCCCGGTTGCGTGACCTCCGGCGCGGCATGGCAGAACCCGCAGACATCCTTGGGCGGATAACCCAGAAAGAGCCCCACCTCATGCGCCGGGCCAGCCTGCCAACGACGGGCCAGCTCGTCCAACATCGGCCCCACCCCGCCGGTGACCGGCCATCCGCGCCGTGCCAAGAAGGCCGCCGCACGGTTGTCACCCAACGCCTCGCCCAATCGCGCGGGATGGTAGAAGAGGGCCAACGCACCGGACGCATCCTCAGAAAGAATCCGGTAGGGCAATCCCAGTTGTGCGAAGACGCCGCGCACCGCGCCGCACCCGGCCTTGCCGGCTCGCCCACAGAGGGGCACGCGCAGAAGCTCGGCGGGTTTGGCACCGCAACGCACGGCCGCGGTCTTCACAGTCAAGAAGGTCAACGTCTCCTCCTTGTGGCGGCTGCAAATCAAACTCCAATGATCCAAGAACATCCGTTGCTCCAGTTGCGGGATGGACACCTTGTCCAATCACGCCTATAAGATAGCATAGGCTAATAAACAGTGCAACATAAAAATTAGTGCTACTGAATATTTTTACACGCCTCCCCAAACCGTTTCGGTAAGAGAAACGGACAAAGGAAGGGAAACAAAGGAAGGGGCTTAGGCGCGGCGGAGCGCGGCGGCCTCACGCCGAAGCGGCGGCAGGATGTGCGCATAGATACGTTTCCACGCCGGGCACAGATAGGAAAGCGTGGAAGCATCGCACGAGGCATCGTGGCCGGCGCGGTTCTTGGGGCAGTCGCCTTGGCAGAACGTCAAGTATGGACACGCGCGGCACGCCGGGTTGTAGGCGGCCTTGCGTGCCCCAAAGGTAGTATGCAAGGGGTTGTCCCAGAGTTCGTCCCAGTCGTTCTCCAAGATGTTGCCAAGACGTAGCTCTGGCCGGACAAAGAAGTCGCAGGGGTAAACATCGCCGTTGTGCTCGACCACAAAATATTCGCGGCAATCGCATCCCATGGCGCAGCTATTGGCCGCGCCGGTGAGAATCTTGGAGACGATGCTGTCAAAGAGGCGAACCGAGACGGTGTGCAGGTCGTGAGCGTACCACTCGTCAAAGACGGCGATGATGAAGTCCGCCCACTCCTCCGGCGTGACGGCATAGGGCAACCGCGCATCGTCCGAACCGAACTCGACGCATTCGATGAATTGCAGATAGCGTTCGCCTAACTCATCACGCAGATAACGATAGGTGCCGATAGGATCGTGCACGTTGCTCTGGGAGACAAGCGTGAGGATGTTGTGCTCCACGTTGTGCTCACGCAGAAGGGCCAGGCCGCGCATCACGGCGGCATGGCTACCCTTGCCGGCGGGATCCGGGCGCCGTTCGTCATGGACGGCCGCAGGGCCATCGACGCTCACGCCCAGCAGAAAACGGTTGTCCGCGAAGAGTTTCGCCAGACCGGGCGTGAGGAGCGTGCCATTGGTCTGGACGCAGTTGGTGATTTGCGCACCGGGCCTGGCATAGCGGCGCTGCAACCGCAGGAGCGTGCGGTAGAAGTCCTCTCCCATCAACAACGGCTCGCCGCCCTGAAAGGCAAAGGTATGCGCAGGGAAGGGTAACGCCAGAAAGCCACGAACCAACCGCGTGAGCGTGGCCTCGTCCATACGGTGCACCCGCGTCTGCGGATACAACTCGGCGCGGCCCAAGTAGAAACAGTAGGCGCAACGCAGGTTGCAATCCGCGCCGGCCGGCTTGATAAGCAGAGAAAATGGACGCATGGCGATTAGTTGGGGAAGGGTCCTTCACAGACCCTTAAGGGTTTCACCTCGGACCACTATAAGGGTTGACCCTCGACCCTTATAGTGGTTGACCTCGGACCCTTATAGGGTCTCAGAAGAGGGGCTATGGGGAGGCTCAAAGAGCAAGCATCCGGTCAACGGAAGCCTTGGCGTCTTCCACCAAAGCATCGTCCACATGGACCCGATTGGTCTCCGGCCACTCGGTGAGCGTGCGCAGGAGCGCCTCCGGCGTCGTCCGGCCCATATCCGCGCACACAATGGGGCGCAACGGATGAATACGCAGGTGCGGGTTGGAGGCGGCCAATCGTTCCACCAAGTGGTCCTCGGTCCCGACAATCAACTCCGCGCCGGCTTCGGCCCGCGCGACAGATTCAATGATAGCCTTGGTCGAGCCAACGTGCTCGGCCCGCGCGGCAACGATACTAGGCGCCTCGGGATGGATGAGCAGCTCGGCCTGAGGATGTGCGGCACGCGCGGCGGCGACGTCCTGCAGGGTGTAGCCAGCATGGATGGGGCAGCACCCATCCCACGCGACAAGTGTGGCGGAGCGGATTTGCGCGTCGGTCAAGCCGCCGTCCTCCGCATTGCGACGCCACAACACGACCTCATCGGCACGCCCCAGCACACGCATGATGTTCGTACACAAATGCTGGTCCGGCGCAAAGAGGATACGCTTGCCCTGCGCCAGGAAGTGTTCCACCACGCGCCTACCATTGCCGGACGTGCACGCCGCGCCGCCATGACGGCCGCAGAACGCCTTCACCTCCGCACTGGAGTTCACGTAAACGATGGGCACCCACTTGGCCTTGGGCGCGACGGCGCACAGATGGTTCCAAGCAATCTCGAGCGCATCCGCCGTGGCCATGTCAGCCATCGGGCAGCCGGCCTTCGGCGCAGGCATCCACACGATCCGACCGGGACCGCGCGACAGAATGTCCGCCGTCTCCGCCATAAAGCGCACGCCGCAAAAGACGATGCGCTCGGCCGTTGACTGCGCGGCCAACCGCGACAGTTCCAGCGAGTCGCCGACCGCGTCGCAGTGGGCCACGATTTCGCTCGGCTGATAGTGGTGCCCCAAAATCAACAGACGTTGCCCCCACTCCGCGCGAACGCGCTCGATGGCCTCGACAATCGCTTCCGTTTCCATCTCGCTCACACCTCCGTCAACGTCGCCAGACGCGTACCCGCCGGCGTCAACTCCAACCGCAGAATCAGCCGATGCGGCACCTCCGCGTCCAAAACGCGTGCGGCACGCTCCGGCCACTCAATCACCACGCGCGCACCGCCCTCCAGCGCCTCTTCCAGCCCCAGGTCATACAGGCCCTCGGGCGTGGCCAGGCGATAGAGGTCAAAGTGCGTCAACGTGCCGCCGTCCGGCAAAGGATAGGCATTCGCCAGCGTGAAGGTCGGGCTCGTCACCGGGCGCGTCACGCCATAGGCCCGCGCCAACGCCTGCGTAAAGGTCGTCTTGCCGGCGCCAAGATCCCCGACCAAGAGCAACACACCGCCCGGGCGCAGACGCGGCGCGACCTCCGCGGCCAACGCCGTGGTGTCCGCCAACGACCGCAATTCCCGGGGCTGCGCGTCCATTTACATCACGCGCTCAACGGTGATTTCGGGGTCCAGCTCCTCGCGCAGGATGCGCTGGATGCCGTCCTTGATCGTCATCGTGGCATGGGGGCAGCACCCGCACGCGCCGCGCAGGCGCAGATGCACCGTCTTCCCATCGATATCGATCAATTCCATGTCCCCGCCGTCGGCCTGCAACATCCCGCGCAGCTCTTCCAGCTTCTCGCGAATCTTCGTGTTCAATTCGTTCATGGTTCGTAATCCTTTCGCCGCGTATTGTAGCAAACCCACGCCCCCACGCAACCTCCAAACGCATTCCTAACCCACCCCGCGCAGTGAAGGCCTCATCTGAAGGTTATCTTGAGTTATAGAGAGCAGTCTGGTTCTGCCCCACCCTAGGGCAAAGAAAAGCACGCGGCAAGCGCACAACCTAAAGAAAGACGGTGCGGGGAAGCACCGGGAAGGCGCGAAAGAGACTGCGAAGAAGGGGGTGGATGGATACAAAAGACGGAAAAATGCGCACTCATTTACTTTTAACTTGCTTTTTTGCTTGCAATGGCGCATACTCTATCGTGTCAAGGTCGTAAAGAAGAGAGTACCGGATGAAAAGGTGGCTTATCGCAATGGCATGCGCCTGTCTGATTATGGGGCAGGCGGCGGCGGAGTCTGACCTCGCCACGTTCGCGAAGGATTGGGAGGCGAAAATCGCGAAGGCGCACACGTCGGAGAAGACCCCGCGCGGCAAATTGCGCCGTGAGGCCATCCTGCGTAACGATTACGAACGGGAATTGTCCAAACGCCGGGAACGCATGATTGACTCAGGCAAGCTCACGACGCCCGAGTTGGAGAAGTTGCGCGAAGAGCGCCGGGCGTTGGAGCAACAATTGAAGGATTTGGACGGACGCATCGTCGAGGCCTCGGCAAAGGCCCCGGAGATCGTTGAGTTGGACGCCGTGCGCCAGGCGAACGCCGAACGCGTGACGGCCATCAGAGACAAATTGTCGCCGCCGGCCCAGCGCGCGCAGAGCCAGGACGGTGAAACCAAGACGGAGTGAGATCGCCTCACGGAGGTCATTATGTCGCAGACGAAACAACCCGGACAGCGCAAACCCAGAATCTTGATCGTGACGCCTGAGATCACCTACTTGCCCGCAGGCATGGGGAACATGGCGGACAAACTCAGCGCAAAGGCCGGCGGCCTGGCGGACGTCTCCGCAAGCTTGGTGGCGAGCCTCTTCAAGCTGGGGGCGGATGTCCATGTGGCGTTGCCGCACTACCGCCGCATGTTCCATGTGGACGTGGGCCGCCTCATCAGTGACGAACTGCGTAAGTATCAGGCGCATCTGCCCGATTCGCGCATCCACTTGGCGGAGGACCGCTGCTTCTACTACCGTGACACGGTCTATTCCCAGGGCGATGAGAACCCGCACCTGGCCCTGGCCTTCCAGCGCGAGGTCATCAACAACATCATCCCCACCGTGCAGCCGGACCTCATCCACTGCAACGACTGGATGACGGGCCTCATCCCGGCGGCGGCGCGCCGCCTGGGCATCCCCTGCCTCTTCACCATCCACAACATCCACACGGTGCACCGTTGCCTGGGCGAAATCGAATACGCCGGCATCGACGCGGCGGAGTTCTGGAAAAACCTCTTCTACTCGCGTCCCCCTTATGACTATTTCGAGAGCCGCGACACCAACCCGGTGGACTTCCTGACCTCCGGCGTCTTCGCCTCGCACTATATCAACTCCGTCTCGCCGACCTTCCTGGAAGAAATCGTGCGCGGGTGGTTCGACTTCATCCCCGGCCAGTTCCGCAACGAGGTCATCGCGAAGTACAACGCCGGTTGCGCCTGCGGCATCCTCAACGCCCCGGACGACAGCTACAACCCGGAGACCGACCCGAACCTGAAGGTGAACTACGACGCGCGCACCCACCATGCCGCGAAGATCTCCAACAAGATGCAGTTCCAGGAGAAGGTCGGCCTCTTCAAGAACCCGGACGCCCCGCTCTTCTTCTGGCCCAGCCGCCTGGACCCCGTGCAGAAGGGCCCGCAGTTGCTCACGGACATCCTCTACAAGACGCTCGAGAAGTACCGCGACGACAACATCCAGTTCGCCATCGTGGCCAACGGCCCCTATCAGCAGGCCTTCCGCGACATCTTGGGCTTCCACAACCTCTACGGCCGCCTGGCGGTGTGCGACTTCGATGAGCACATCTCTCGCCTGGGCTACGCCTCCAGCGACTTCACGTTGATGCCCTCGCTCTTCGAGCCCTGCGGCCTGCCCCAGATGGTGGCGCCCATCTACGGCTCGCTCACCATCGCCCACGACACCGGCGGTCTGCACGACACCGTCGAGCTCTTGGACGTGGAGAAGGGCACCGGCAACGGCTTCCCCTTCAAGTACTACGACAGCCAGGGTCTCGCGTGGGCCATCGACCAGGCCATGAACTTCTACCGTCAGCCCACGGACGTGCGCGAGGCGCAGGTCGCCCGCATCATGACCGAAAGCAAGCAGCGCTTCAACCACGAGCGTTGCGCCGCCGAGTACATCAAGATTTACGAGGAAATGCTCCAGCGTCCCCTCACCGAACTCTTTGACGGTGAGACCGAGCAGAACCCCTACCACCAGGAGAAATAACATGGCCGCCCCCCGAACCCGCCTGTTGGACGATCCTTGGCTCGCGCCCTACGCGGACGTAATTGAACACCGTGCCGAACGGGCGCGGGCCCTCGCGGCCCGTCTCACCGGCGGGACCTCGGGATGGCAACCGCTGGCAGACTTCGCCAGCGCCCATGAATACTACGGCCTCCACCGCACCAAAGACGGCTGGGTCTTCCGCGAATGGGCCCCGCACGCCACCGAAATCTGGTTGGTCGGCGACTTCAACAACTGGGAGCGCGGGCTGAACTACCGTGCCGAACGTATCCCGGGACGCGACGTCTTCGAGTGGCGTGGTCCCGCCGATGCGATGAAGCATGGGCAGTTCTACCACTTGGAAGTCTGCTGGGACGGCGGCCGCGGGGAGCGCATCCCCGCCTACGTCCGCCGCGCCGTGCAAGACCCCAAGAGCGGACTCTTCGCCGCGCAGGTTTGGGACCCCAAGCCCTACGTCTGGAAAAACGACTTCCACCGCGACCCCGAGCAGGCGCCTTTGATTTACGAGGCGCACGTGGGCATGGCGCAGGAGACCGAAGGTGTCGGCACTTACGCCGAGTTCGCGGAGAAGATCCTCCCCCGCATCAAGCAGGCCGGCTACAACACGCTCCAGCTGATGGGCATCATGGAGCACCCTTACTATGGCAGCTTCGGCTACCACGTCTCCAACTTCTTCGCCGCGAGCTCCCGTTTCGGCACGCCGGAGGAGCTGAAGGCGTTGGTGGACAAGGCGCACGGCATGGGCCTGGCCGTCATCATGGACATCGTCCACTCCCACGCCGTCAAGAACGAGCGTGATGGCCTTTCCCTCTTTGACGGCACGCCCTACCAATACTTCCACGACGGCTCCCGCGGCTGGCACGATGCCTGGGACTCCCGTTGCTTCGACTACGGCAAGACAGACGTCCTTCATTTCTTGCTCTCCAACTGCCGCTTCTGGCTCGACGAATACCGCTTCGATGGCTTCCGCTTCGATGGTGTCACCTCCATGCTCTACCTCCACCATGGCCTGGGCGTGGACTTCTCCAACTATGGGATGTACTTCGACAGCACCGTGGATGAGGATGCTTACACCTACCTCACCCTCGCCAACGCCGTCATCCACACCGTCCGCCCGGATGCCTTGACCGTCGCCGAGGATGTCAGCGGTATGCCCGGCATCGGCGCACCCATTGCCGAATGCGGCGTCGGCTTCGATTACCGCATGGCCATGGGCGTGCCGGAGTGTTGGTTCAAGCTCGTCCGCGACATTCGCGATGAGGATTGGTCCGTCGGCTTCCTCTGGCACGAGCTCACCAACCGCCGCGCGGACGAACGCACTGTCAGCTACGTGGAATCCCACGACCAGGCGCTCGTTGGCGGCAAGTCTTTCATCTTCCAGATGATTGACAAGGAGATGTACTTCTCCATGCACGTGGGGTCGGACAATCTCTACGTGAACCGCGGCATCGCCCTGCATAAGATGGCCCGTCTCGCCACCCTGGGGTGCTGCTGCGCCTACCTCAACTTCATGGGTAACGAGTTCGGCCACCCCGAGTGGATCGACTTCCCCCGCGAGGGCAACAACAATAGTTACCACTACGCCCGCCGCCAGTGGTCCCTCCGTGACGACCCCAAGCTCTACTTCAAGGCCCTGGGCGACTTCGACGAGGCCATGATTCACCTCATCGCCGGCGAAGGCGTCCTTGACGAAGCCACCTACCCCAAGCGCATCTTTGCCAACGACGACGACAAGATCCTCGCCTTCATGCGCGGCGACCTCCTCTTCGTCTTCAACTTCCACGGCGAACACTCCTTCGCGGACTACCCCATCATCGTCCCGCCGGGCGAATACAACCTCGTCCTCGACACCGATGCCAAGGCCTTTGGCGGCTTTGGCCGCATCGCCGAAGGCCAGGCCTATCCTCTCTCCACGATTGAACGCGCCAACGAAGTCTGCTTCGCCATCAACGTCTACATCCCCGCTCGCACCGCGTTGGTCATCCGCCGCACGCCGCCCGCGCCCGGCGCCTCCCTCCCGCCCGAGACCCTCCACCGCCTCGCCACCCACAAGCCCGATGAGCCCGAGAAAGGCGCCGAAGCGTGAGCCGCCCTCTCCTTGTCTCGACGCCAACGGTTGAGGGTTACCCCCCGGCACGCATCTTCGGATACCTTTCCGCAAACGCCGTCTGGGAAGCCGCCCATCTCGCCGAACGCCGATTCAAGGAAGCCTGGGACAACGGCCGCTACGGTGTCTACAAGGCCATCATGGACCAGCTGGAGAAGGACGTCATCCGAGACCTCTCGGAACAGGCCCGCGCACTCGGCGCCAACGCCATCGTCGGCTTCTCCATCCACTACGGCACTGCCCCCCTCTTGCAGGGTTCCGGCGCCGTCTTCATGCAATGTGCCGGCGACCGCTGGTACGCCCACGCCGAAGGAACCGCCGTCTTCATTGACGGAATCCCCCCACCCCAACCTTAAGGAGCCCCTCATGGTCACCGCCATTATTCTCGCCTCAGGCAAAGGCACCCGCATGGGCGCCGGTCTTGATAAATGCTTCCTTTCCCTCGGCCCCCGCCCCGTCGTCGCATGGTCGCTCCTCGCCTTCGAGAAATGCAAGGAGGTCGACCGCATCATCCTCACCGTGCGTAAAGACCAGCTTACCGCCGCACGTGGGCTCCAGACCATGTTCGGCATCAGCAAGCTTACCCAGATTGTCGTTGGCGGCGCGCGCCGTCAAGACTCTGTCGCAGCGGCTCTCAAGGAAATTGACCCCTGTGACGTCCGCTACATCGTCATCCACGATGCCGCCCGCCCCTGTATCACCCCCGAGCTCATCAGCGAGACGCTCAAATACGCCAAGCGCTTCGGCAGCGGCGTCGCCGCCCACCCCGTCACCGACACCATCAAGGTCGCCGGCAAAGGCATGACCGTCGACTCCACTCCGGACCGTTCCACCCTCTGGGCCGTCCAGACCCCGCAAGCTTTCGCCGCAGACAAACTCATCCCTGCCTATCTCAAGCTCGCCGCCGACAAAAAGCACGACTATCCAGACGATGCCGCGCTCTTCGAGGCCGCCGGCGGCACCACCCGCCTCGTCAAATGGGATGAGCCCAACCTCAAAATCACCACGCCCATCGACTTGACCATCGCCGCGGCCATTCTCCGCCTTAACTGACCCGCACCTTATGCCACGTCCCAAACGTTTCGCCATTATCAGTGACATCCACGCCAATATCGAGGCGCTGGACGCCGTTCTCGCCGACGCCAAAGCCCAAAAGGTCGACGACTTCCTCTGCCTCGGCGATGTCGTCGGCTACAACGCCGCCCCTGCCGAGTGTATCCAACGCATCCGAGAGCTCGGCTGCAAGGTCGTCATGGGCAACCACGACCTCTACTGCTCCGACCCCTCTGTCAACCTCGACGACTTCCAGCCCAACGCCGCCAGCGTCATCGAGTGGACCCGCCGCAACCTCAGCGAAGACGACATCCGCTGGCTCCAATCCCTCCCCTACACCGTCACCCTCTTCGGCTTCACCGCCGTCCACTCCACCCTCGACAGCCCCGAACACTTCCGCTACGCCTTCGATGCCACGGACGCCGCCGACAGCTTCACCGCCCAGCGCTCCCACGTCTGCTTCCACGGCCACACCCACGTTCCCTGCATCTTCCTGCGCGACTCCGTCTCCCGCACCATCCAGAAGTGGGCGCCCGCCGATGGTCTCCTCGACAAAGGCTCCTACTTCATCAACGTCGGCTCCGTCGGTCAGCCCCGCGATGGCATCCCCAAAGCTTGCTACGTCATCTACGACATCACCAAGCTCAACGCTCCCTCCATCCAATTCCGCCGCGTGGACTACGACATCGAAGCCGCCGTCCGCCGCATCGAGCTCGCCGGCCTCCCGGACCGCCTCATCACTCGCCTCTACACCGGCCAGTGAGCCCCGACCGTTAGAGAGAAACCCAAGACGCGAAAGCGGGAAGAGGGACATGGAGAGCCGTCTTATGAAGCGCCCGACCTCATCCCGCCCATCCACACCATCGCCCCATAAAGGCGCCTCCGTCTTCCTAGGCTCCGTCTCCGGCCAGGCGATGGTCGAGCTCGTTGTCGGCATCATCTGCCTGCTCATCCTCGTCCTCGGCGCCACCACCCTCGCCCAACTCACCCACCGCCAAATCCGCCTCCGCCATGACGTCCGCGCCGAGGCCGGCCGCGATGCCCTCACCCGCTCCACAGATGGCTGGGTCGATGATGTCCAAACCCCGGAAACCCGCTCCCATCCCCTCCATCGCGTCAACGCCCACACCCGCCTCGAGACCTTCTCCCCCGCCCTCCAAAGCCGTCTCCCCTCCAGCAACTACACCCTCGCCGCCCGTGACCTCCCCGATGCCGAGCTCGGCCTCGACACCGTCACCCGCGAGGAACGCGTCCCCCTCGACCAAGGCTTCGTCGACCTCATCTACGGCAAAGACTCCGCCCTCCTCCGCGAATCCGTCACCTTCCCCGCCGCCACCGGCCTCTGGGAATGAGTGCACACCGCCACCGAAAACAAGCAAGGAACCCCGCCATGCCGCGTTTCGTTCACTTCAACTTCAACGTCCTCGACCTCGACCGCAGCCTTGCCTTCTATAAAGAGGCCCTGGGTCTCGAGCAATGCCGCCACATCGATGCCAAGGACGGCGCCTTCAAGATCGTCTACCTCACCGACCATCAGAGCGACTTCCAGCTTGAGCTCACCTGGCTCCGCGACCGCACCGAACCCTACAACCTCGGCGACGAGGAGTTCCACCTCGCCCTCCGCGCCGAAGACTACGATGCCCTCCACGCCAAGCACGCCGCCATGGGTTGCATCTGCTTCGAAAATCCCGACATGGGCATCTACTTCATCAAAGACCCCGACGGCTACTGGATCGAGATCCTCCCCACCCGCCACTGAGCCAATCCTAGCCCTCATCTTTGTCCTTTATAATGGACCATCTTGGACTACTATAGGGTCTCGAGGTGGACCACTATAGGGTCTCCCCTTCGACCACTATAGTGGTTGACCGCGGACCACTATAGGGTCTCGCCACGCTCCCTTTAGCCCCCTTCATAGACTCACGGTGCCCCCTCTTTTGTACGGCACAGACGATATCGCAGATTGACTTTGCCCGGACTGGCGTTCAAAAGAACTCAAATCGCGCCTTGGGGCAACCCACGAAGGCCTCCGCCACCTGCGATTCCAAACACTTCGGCAACCGTACCAACTCCAAGTCCCGGCAGTTCGCGAAAGCCCGCGGCTTCAACTCCTTCAGCGCGTCAGGCAAACGCAATTCACGGATTGCGCATCCCTCAAAGGCCGACTCCCCGATATACTCAAGCGGCGCATCTGAGGAGATTTCGACCTTCCGCAGATTCGGACATCCCGCAAAGGCCCGCGCCCTAATCTCACGTAACAAGCTGGGAAGGCTTTCCCAGAAACAAAGAGATCTCAAGTTGGTGCAACCAAGAAAAGCCTCTTCATCAATCACCTCCAGAGGGTCCGGGAGACTGAGCGAACCGAGCATCACACATCCAGCAAAGGCGCGACGGCCGATGGCGGTCAGATAAAAGGGAAAGCCGATGTATCGCAACGAACGACACCCGGCGAAGGCCTCCTCCAGAACGGAATAAACCATATTCGACAAATGCGTGACATACTCCAAGTTCACGCAATTCTTGAAGGCCCGTTTGCCAATCGCGAAACCTCCAAGCCCCGCTCCTGTGATGATGCTCGGGCTACCATCCCCCACCACTAGGCGCAGATGTTCATTCCCCATAAACTGCTCATTCTGGGCATCCATGCACGTGACACGCCAATCGCCTTCGCCTTCCGTCTGTTTTCGCAGGGCTCCGATATCCGCACTGAAATCTGTTTTGACGGCACACGTTTCACCCTTTAACCGCGCCTGGTAGATGGCCTCCCAGCGCTCGCGGATCGTCTCCCAACGCTCTGGCTCACCCTTCACCAACCGCAACTCACTCCATTCGAACATCCAATCGTCCGATTCATCCAAATTGGTGTTCTCGTTCGCGTTCTCTTCGCACATGACAACATACTCCCTAGGCAGAGATTCATCGACACTGACGCAAGGCCACTCGGCCTCACAACGAAACCTACCATAGCACCAACGTTGGAAAATAGGCAAGTCTTTTCCGAAAAAAGGAACAAATCATCGCATTTTTGCTCCAAAAAGGGTGTTAGAAGGCTCGTAGCCGCTTAAATAATTTTGTCGGCCCATGTCACCTCTTCGCTCGCGTCTACACGAACCCATTTGGAAAGCAAGATTCCACCGCCATCCCTACCTCAATACTGTTCAGGGAAAATAGAAAGTGTGTCTAGGGAAAAGAGGGGACAATCGGAGCTTTAAAGAATGGATGCTAAGGCCCCTTTTTGAGACCCTATAGTGGTCCGAGGTCAACCACTATAGTGGTCGGGGGCGAGACCCTATAGTGGTCGGGGTCGAAACCCTTAAGGGTCCAGAAAGAGCCCTTTTGGGGATGGCACAATCCCCTTCTCTATAGTATAAGGTATAGGGCAATCCTGCCCGGAGAGACGGATAGAACCGCGAGGATACAAATCTTGCAGGAACGCTAGGCCACTAACGCCAAGCACACAGTCGTGTGCCTCCTGTAGCTCACGTTCCAGGACACGATTATCCCCACCTCCGGCACTGCAAAAAAATCTAGGCTTTGCTACAATAAGCGCCAACCAACCAATTAGGAGAGTGCCATGCCTAAAGTCGCCGTTTTGTTGCCGTGTTACAACGAATCGCTCACCATCGAGAAGGTCGTGAAGGATTTCCGTGCCCAGCTCCCTGACGCGGACATCTGGGTCTATGACAATAACAGCACGGACGGTTCCGGTGATTTGGCCCGCGCCGCCGGTGCGAAGGTTCGCCGCGTTGTCCAGCAGGGCAAGGGCCACGTGGTGCGCCGTATGTTCCAGGAAATCGAGGCCGACGTCTACGTGATGGTCGATGCCGACGACACCTATCCCGCCGATGAAGTGCAGAAGCTCATCCAGCCCATCCTCAATGGCGAAGCGGACATGGTGAACGGCGACCGCCTCTCTTCCACCTACATGACCGAGAATAAGCGCCCGGGACACAACTTTGGCAATACGCTGGTCTGCACGCTCATCCGCCTGCTCTGGGGCCAACGCGTGCACGACGTGATGACGGGCTACCGAGCCTTCTCCCGCCTCTTCGTGAAGTCCTGCCCCGTGTTGGCCAACGGCTTCGAGATTGAAACGGAGATGACCCTACACACCATCGACAAGCGCATGAGCTTGATCGAGGTGCCCGTGCAGTATCGCGACCGCCCGGAAGGCTCCTTCTCCAAGCTGAACACGGTGAGCGACGGCTTCCGCGTGCTCTTCACCATTTTCAACCTTTTCCGTTTCTATCGCCCCGAGCTCTTCTTTGGCACGGTGGGCCTGGTGTTGCTGCTGATTGCGGCGGGCCTCTTCGCCCCCGTGTTGCTGGATTACTTCCAGACCGGCCTGGTGCCGCGTGTTCCCACGCAGATTTTCTCCGGCTTTGTGGCCATTGCCGGCCTCTTGTCCTTCGGCGTGGGCTTGATTCTGGGCGCGAGCAAGAAGCAATCTGACCAGATGTTTGAGATTATCGTGTCCCAGGAACGTGGGCGCGAAACCCTGAGGAGCTGAGATGGCCGATTCGGACCCTAAGCAATCCCCCTCTCCCCAAGACTCTGACAAAGCCCCTGACAAAGACGCCCCCGGCCGCTCCGGCAAAGGCGCCAAAGGCCCCACCCCACCGGACAAATCCGGCGGAGAGGGGCCTAAATGGAAGCGCCCCTTCATCGTCTGGGTGCTCCTGGCGGTCTTTGTCGTTTCCCTCTTCGGTATCTTCAGCGGCGGCAACGATGGCAACGCCCCCGCCTTTGGCGGATTGGGCGGTAGCAAAGCCGAACCGCTCTCCCAGCGCGACTTCTGGCAACGCGTCAACGATGGACGCGTCATCGATGAGCAGTCCAAAACCGTCACCGAGAACAAGGCACTCCCGCGCGTCCTCTTGGTGCGCGAAAGCAACGGCGCCACCTACCTGGAAGGCAACTGGGCCGGCGAAGAAAAGGCCGACCCCTTCAAGCTCAACTTCCTGGATACTCGGGATCTTGAGGCAACCTTGGCAGAGATGGGCGTCAAGGTGACGCAAGAAAACCGTACCAACTGGTTCGGTTCCATCCTGGTCTCCCTCCTGCCGCTCCTCCTGCTCCTCTTGCTCTTCTACTTTTTCTTCATCCGCCCCATGCGCGGCATGGGCGGTGGTGACAGTCCCTTCTCCTTCGGCAAATCCCGCGCGCGCCTCCTCAGCAAAGACGAGGCCAAGGTGCGCTTCAAAGACGTCGCCGGCGTAGACGAAGCCAAGGAAGAGGTGCAGGAAATCGTCGAATTCCTGCGCGACCCCAAGCGCTTCGAGACCCTCGGCGGCCGCGTCCCCAAAGGCATCCTCCTCATGGGGCCTCCCGGCACAGGCAAGACCCTGTTGGCCAAGGCCATCGCCGGCGAGGCGCAGGTGCCCTTCTTCAGCATCAGCGGCTCGGACTTCGTGGAGATGTTCGTGGGTGTTGGCGCCAGCCGCGTGCGCGACATGTTCGCCCAGGCCAAGAAGAATGCGCCCTGCATCCTCTTCATCGACGAAATCGACGCCATCGGCCGCACCCGCTTCACCGGCATCGGCGGCGGACACGATGAGCGTGAGCAGACCCTCAACGCCATGCTCGTGGAGATGGACGGCTTCGAGGGCAACACCGGCGTCATCGTCATGGCCGCCACCAACCGCGTGGACGTCCTCGATCCGGCCCTTACCCGTCCCGGCCGCTTCGACCGCCAAATCGTCGTCGACCTGCCCACCGTCGATGGCCGCCTGGCCATCCTCAAGGTCCACGCCGCCAAGGTCAAGCTCGGCCCCGACGTCGACCTGCAGCGCATCGCCCGCGGCACGCCCGGCTTCTCCGGCGCCGACCTCGCCAACCTCCTCAACGAGGCCGCCCTCCTTGCCGCCCGCGAGCGCCGCCAAGACGTCTGCCACGCCGACCTAGAAGAGGCCCGCGACAAGATTCTGTGGGGTCGCGAGCGCCGTTCCCACGCCATGGCCGACCGCGACCGCCGCATCACCGCCTGGCACGAAGGTGGCCACGCCTTGGCGCAAGTCCTCCTGGAGCACACCGAGCCCCTCCACAAGGTCACCATCATCCCTCGCGGGCGGGCCCTCGGCGCAACCATGACGTTGCCCGAGCGCGATGTGCTCAACCGCACCGAGGCCGAGATGAAGGATATGCTCGTGGTCCTTACCGCCGGTCGCATCGCCGAGAAACTCTTCACCGGCGACCTCTCCACCGGCGCCTCGCAGGACATCAAGATGGCCACCCGTCTGGCCCGACAGATGGTCTGCGCCTACGGTATGAGCGAGGCCTTTGGCTTCCAGGCCTTCGGCGACAACGAAGAGCAGGTCTACCTGGGCCGCGAACTCGGCCGCAAGCAAGACCACTCCGAGGCCACCGCCCAAACTATCGACACCGAGGTCACCCGCCTCCTCCAGGAGGCCTATCGCCGCGGCGAACGCCTCATCGGCGATAACAAGGAGCGCCTGGCTCTGCTCGTTGATTACCTCCTCGAGGTCGAGACCGCGGATGGCCGTGACGTCGAGCACCTTGTCAAGACCGGCGAACGTCCCGCCCCCAAACCGAAAGCTCTCCCCATGAAACCTTCTCGCGTCATCGCCATTGACGGCCCCAGCGGTGCCGGCAAGTCCTCCGTCTCCCGCGCCGTCGGCCAACGCCTCGGCTTCCTCCACGTCGACAGCGGCGCCCTCTACCGCATCGTCACCTGGCAGTGTCTGGAGCAGGGCGTAGACACCTCCGACCCCGCCGCCGTCGCCGCGCTCGCCGACAAACTCCAGATCGACTGCAAGCCCGAAGACGGCCACATCGTCTACGAAGTCGCCGGCGTCCGCCCCGACAAGGAGCTCCGCGAGCCTCGTATCAACGCGCACGCCTCGCCCGTCGCCACCGTGCCGGAGGTCCGCGCCAAGATCACCGCGCTCCTTCGTTCCCTCACCCAGTTCGGTGACATCATCGTCGAGGGCCGCGACATCACCACCGCTGTCTTCCCCGAGACTCCCGCGCGCTTCTACCTCGAGGCCGACCCCGCCGTCCGTGCCCAGCGCCGTCAGTTGGAGGAGGTGCAGAAGGGCGTCGCCAACCAGAGCGTCGAGGCCGTCCAAGCCTCGCTCCTGGCGCGCGACAAAATCGACTCCTCCCGCGCTTGCGCCCCCCTCCGCAAGGCCGACGGCGTCACCGCCATCGACTCCACCTATCTCACCTTGGAACAGGTCATCCAAACCGTCATCGACGCCCTGCCCGAGGATTGGAAGCCCGCGAAGGAGGAGACTCCCCATGCCTAAACTTCGCCTCGCCGTGCTCGGCTCCGGGTCCGGCTCCAATATGCAGTCCATCCTCGACGCCATCAACGCCGGGACGCTGGACGCCGAAATCGTCTGCGTCTTGGCCGATGTCGAGGATGCCTTCATCCTGGAGCGCGCCCGCCGCGCCGGCATCCCCGCGCAGTATCTCTCCTGCGCCCCCTTCAAGACCAAACTCGAAGGCCCGGCCGAAGAGGAATGGATCCGCGTCATCAAGAGCTACGGCGCGGACACCATTGTCCTGGCCGGCTTCATGCGCATCGTCAAGGCCGGCCTCCTGAACGCCTTCCCCAACCGCGTCCTCAACATCCACCCCGCGCTCCTGCCGTCCTTCCCCGGCCTCCACTCGTGGAAACAGGCCCTCGACTACGGCGCCAAGGTCGCCGGGTGCACCGTCCACTTCGTCGATGCCGGCACAGACAGCGGTCCCATCATCGTTCAGCGTCCCGTCCCCGTTCTTGAGGGCGACACGCCCGAGACCCTCCACGCCCGCATCCAGGAGCAGGAGCACCTCGCCTTCCCCGAGGCCCTCCGTCTTCTCGCCGCGGGCCGCCTCTCCGTCTCCGGCCGCCGCGTCGTCATTGCGCAATGATTGAGGTCAAGGGTGCGTATGCGGATGCCAAGGTGTTCACCGACCAGGTGGACGACCAGTCCCTTGCGTAGGTCCAGACCCTTTGCGACCAACCCTTTGTCGCCGGCAGCAAGATTCGCTTGATGCCGGATGTCCATGCCGGCGCGGGGTGCACCATCGGCACCACCATGACCATCACCGACAAAGTCGTCCCCAATCTGGTGGGCGTGGACATCGGGTGTGGCATGGAGACCGTCCGTCTGCGCCAGCGCGACCTCGACTTGGCCGCCCTTGATGCCTTCATCAAGAAACATATCCCTGTCGGCTTCTGCGTCCGCAACGCGCCCCACCCTTACATGGAGCAACTCAACCTGCGGACGCTCCGGTGCGCCAAGTCCATCACGATGCCCCGCGCCATCCGTAGCATCGGCACGCTCGGCGGCGGCAACCACTTCATTGAGGTTGACCGCGATGACGACGGCAACCTCTATCTCGTCGTCCACTCCGGCAGTCGCCACCCGGGGCTCGAAGTGGCCAAACATTACCAGGAGCTTGCCTGGCGCGACCTCGCCCAAGAACGCGGCCAAGCGCTTGATGCCGCCATCGCCAAGCTCAAAGCCTCCGGGCGCAGGCAGGAAATCCAGGCGCTCGTCGCGGACTTCAGCGCCAAAAATAAAGACCTGGTTCCGAAAGCTCTGGCCTACGTCTCCGGTCCCCACCTCGAGGACTACCTGCACGACATGCGCTTGATGCAGCGCTTCGCCGAGCTCAATCGCCACGCCATGGTCGACACCTTGATTGAAGGCCTGGGCCTGGATGTGGAAGACCGCTTCACCACCATCCATAACTATATTGATCTCGAGGCCAAGATTCTGCGCAAGGGCGCCGTCTCCGCCCGGGCCGGCGAACGCCTCTTGATTCCCATCAATATGCGCGACGGCAGTCTGATTTGCGTCGGCAAGGGCAATGACGACTGGAACCAATCCGCGCCCCACGGCGCCGGCCGCCTGATGAGCCGCGCACAGGCCAAACGCGTCTTCACCGTTGAGGCTTTCCGCCAATCCATGGCCGGCATCTACACCACCACCGCCGACCAATCCACCCTCGATGAGTGCCCCATGGCCTACAAACCCATCGAGGCCATCCTCGACAACATCGCCCCCACCGCGGACATCGTCGCCCGCCTCCGCCCCCTCTACAACTTCAAGGCCGCCGGCGATTGACTCAACACCGCCTTCGAGCGGCTCCTCTCTGTCTCAAGAAAATCTGAATCCACGACCTCGAACGGCAGGTCGTGCGAGAGGCAAGTCACGTCAAGTCAGTATGCCACGTGGCACACCCACACAAAGCCAAAAACACCTGAAGACGGCTTCAAGACACTGAAACAGTTAGACTTACGCCTAATACGCAAGCCGCACCACACCCCTGCTTTCTCCCCCTCGCAGAGTGCCCTTTCTGAGACCCTATAAGGGTCCGAGGTCAACCACTATAGGGGTCGGGGTCGAGACCCTATAAGGGTCCGAGGTGAGACCCTATAGTGGTCGGAGGCCGACCCCTATAGGGGGCCAAAAAGGCCCCTTTAGGACCCTCAATGGCGAGGCGCAGGGATAAGGAGAAATTTCTTTACGGGACGGCAGAGCGGCATGGCCCAGCGTAGGCTCAACCCAACGGCAAAGGCGGCCACAAGCGTCCCCTCGCGAAGGCCAAAGACGCCATGGAGCGCGGCCAAAGAAAGAATCAAAGCTATCAGAATCAAAGAAACGTCAAAGGCAATCTTCACCCACGCGAAGCGGGCATGGAAGACCTGGCACAAAGCCTTGACGCACCCTTCGCCCGGATTAAAGACCAAGTTGGCATGAATCTGCAGGGCAATACCAAGGGAGAGCACCACGCTGCCCAAGACCACCTCCGCCATACGCAACGCATAATTCTGAAAGGACCAAAAGGAACACACCCACATCCCCAAGTCAATGAACATCCCAAAGACGAAGACCACCGCCACCTGCGCGAACTGCAGCGGCGGGAACTTCCGCCCCAGCAACGCCACCTCCGTCGCCACAAAGAGAAGATTGATGAAGAAGGTCGTCATCCCAAAGGAGAGCGGGGGCACGCAATAGTGCGCCACCAACGGCAAAGACGAAATGGGCGACGTACCCAACTCCGCGCACGTCGTCAGCGCCACGCCAAAACCCGCCACCGCCAAACCACAAATCAACAATGCGCACTGCCGCGCCACGCTTACATGATGCTTCATTAAAGTCCTTTCCTATCTCCGGCCCATCCTGCCGGAATTGGTCGCGTATTTTACCACCCCTCGCTCAAAACGCAACCCCAATCGCCAAACGCAATAGTGCCAAGGAAAGTTCTTCCGCGAATAATACCCTATGAGATTTTAGAAGATCTGCTCGAATATCCTTTTTATGCTATACTACAGATGTCGATCGGAGAGATCTGAATCCTTATGTTGGATGTGGGGATTCTGCGTTATTGGTAGGCTTTTATGCGAGGATGCAAAATGAGCGACGTTGGCGAAACCGATTCATTTGGCGTAGAGGGAAATAGCTTGAAAGACAAAGTGCTTTCCTTGTTTCGATTCATAGAGAAACTAAACCAGTTGAAATGTCCCGTGGTCTTAAATATCAATGACTACGACTGGAGTCGCCGCATTTCCACATTCCCTAACGATTTCGAGAATATCTCGGTTTATTGTCCTGATTACCAGGATGAGGCCGATGAAGGCCCAAGGGTATTGCTGTCTGTGCACAAACCTCTGTTCGAGCCTTGCCCGGAACCAGACCCATGTTTCGCAGCGTGGCTGGAAGATGGCTGGAAGAATTATCGTATCTCTGCTGAAACAAAGCCTTCTTTGCCTTTACCGTGTGACCTCGAACAACAGGAACTCTTTGAGGATGGCCTCGATTTAGGAGAAGATACAAACGAAGAGGAATCCAAGAAAGAGGAGGTTTTTGAGGACAATCCAGAGCGTGTAAATGCGTATAACGCTTGGAAGGAAGAACGAGCAATCTGGGCTCAAAGGCAACGTGTCATAGAGAGTACGAGAGACCTCTTCTCAACTCTTTATAGAATTTGCGTGGATTTAGAGCGTTCGCCAGAGACGTTAGAATTGGTGGTGGCGGATGGGTTTATCCGTAGCCGTAAAAATTCAAAAATTGACCATCCTATTCTAACGCGACGTGTCAGTATCCGTCATGATGTGAGGACGAATACGATTTATGTGGAAGATGTCGATGTGGAAACCGTCTTTTACTCAGACGTTTTCCAAGCAATGAAACAGGTTGATTTGGCGACCATCAAGCCGTTTATCTCCCAACTCCGCGAGGATGATTATCATCCTTTGGATGGCAAACGCCTTTCTGACTTCTTGAATGATATTGCGAATAAATTAACCTCAAGAAGTCTCTATTCATCACAAGGAGAGCCAGAGAATTGGCAAGACAACAATGACGTGTTACTTTATCGGAGTCCTTGTTATATTCTGCGTAAGCGCATCGACGGTACCGCGAAGGCCATTGAGCAAATTCTTGAGCAGGTGGCGGATGAAGGTGAAATCCCTGCCCCGATAAAAGACATTGTGGAAGGTGGACTACGTGAATCTCCCGAAGATTTGAGAGAAGAGTCCATTGCGGAACGTCTTGCCGCCATCGGAGGAGAGAGCGTGGACATCCTGTTGGCCAAGGAGGCGAACAAGGAACAGCTAGCCATCGCGCGGCAAATCGAGAATCATAACGCAGTTTTGGTGCAAGGGCCTCCCGGGACCGGAAAGACGCATACCATTGCCAATCTAATGGGCCATTTCTTGGCTCAAGGGAAAACAGTCCTTGTCACCAGTCAAACACCAAAGGCGTTGAGTGTCTTAAAAGAAAAAATCCCCGGCGGCCTACAGAGTCTATGTGTTTCTTTGTTGGACGATTCCAATAAGGACATGGGGAAATCCATTGACGGTATCAACGAGCATATATCAAAGACAACTTCCCTGGAAATAAAAGGGGAGATGGAAGCGTTAAAGCAAGAACGCAAGCATGTGCTTGATGAGCTTGCGTCTGTTCGTCAAAGAATCTTTATGATTCTCAATCGTGAATACCAAGGCGTTGTTTTTAACGGAGAAGGCGTTTCTCCGCGTGAGGCAATCGCGTTCATCAAGGCAAATGAGTCCAAGCTTTCCTATCTTCCAGGCTCCGTGCAATTACGTGTGCCTTTGCCGCTCAATGATACCGAATTGGAAGAGCTTTATCGAAGCAATGGCGAGATCAGCCCCCAGGACGAAGAAGAGTTTAAATGTGACTTGCCCAATCCCGCAGACCTTCTATCGCCTACAGCGTTCGCACAAAAATGTGAACTTTTGCAGACTACAGAAGAACAATTAAAAGCGATTTCAGAACGCCATCAATGGCAGGTCGCCAACTCGCTTTCTGAACGTACAATATCCATAAAGGGAGAGGATTGGGAAATCTCGCTAGCGTATCCATCCTCAACTGCGGTTCAGAGGCTCCAATTCTGTCTTCCCCACGCACAAGTGGAGGAACCTTGGGGTCCCTCCTGTATTGTAGACGGCCAAAAAGGTGGACAGCACAAACAACTTTGGGAACAATTAACCCGTCTAATAAAAGAGACGTTCGCATATGCCGAAAGCTTTGTGGCGGATCGTTTTGATAAAAATGTCAAAATCCTCAACTCCTCACAGGAGTATCTTAGTGCTATAAAGGCTCTTCAGGAACATTTTCGACAAGGAAAGTCCGTTGGAAAATTGACGCTCTTGTTTAACAAACAGTTGGGTGTGGCATTGGATGGTGCGACCATCGATGGTCAAAAACCGAAGACTGTAAAGGACTGTGAGCTTATTATCAATGTCATCTCTTTGAACTCCAAGCGGTTGCTCTGCGCCAGGTTTTGGGACAAACTGATTGCCAAGAATGGTGGACTGTTATTCTTTGAGCTTGACAAGGATGAACCAGAACGAATTGCTGAGAAGTATATCCACCTCATCCAGAAGAATCTAAACTGGTCTGGAAAAGAATATGAGATTTTGAAGGGGTATATGGAAGCCGTAGGACTTCCATGTGGCAGACTCTTCCGTTGTGACCCTCTCGACTCGGAAACTGTCGCCACGGCAAAGATTTTGGCCGCGCTCAAAGACGAACTGCCCGATCTCTGCAATCTCTTGGAGAAAATCAACACCCTGACGGATATCCGGATCGATTTACGAGAGAGACAGCAACAACTTCAATCCGGGAAGCATGTGCATTCAACGGTCTGTCAGCTTCTGCTTAACGCACTAGAGAATCGCAAGCCGCAGTCGTATTCGACCAATTACGAAATCCTGTCTTGTACCTACAATAAGCTTTCTTTAGCAGCTAAGCGAAAAGAGTACTTGAGAAGGTTGGAAAAGATCGCTCCACAGTGGGCCGAGGCGATTCACAAGCGCCAGGGGATTCATGGAGCTTCCCATGCCCCTAAAGATATTTATGACGCGTGGCGATGGAAACAGTATTGTGGAATTATCGATGAGATAACGAAGGAACCCTTCACGGAACTTCAAGAAAAGAGTCGCCGATTAAGCAAAGCGTATAGGGAAGTCACAACACAGTATGCGGAAGAATCAGCCTGGTATCACCTCCTCTGCAGGACGGAAGGAGATCTAGACATGCAACAAGCCTTGCAGGGATGGAGGCTAACCATTGCAAGGATTGGCAGAGGGTATGGCAGAAATGTTCCAGAATATCGTGCAGCAGCCCGTAGATTGATGGTAAAGTGCCAAGAGGCAGTTCCAGCCTGGATTATGCCAATCGGTAAGGCTATGGAGAGCCTAAATCCCCAAAAGAACCGATTTGACATCGTCATCATTGACGAAGCCAGCCAAGCGGATATTTCTGCTTTGGCAATCTTGTACATGGGAAAGAAGGTTATCATTGTGGGGGATGACAAACAGGTCAGCCCTGCGGCGGTCGGATTCCAAGTGGAGGAAATCGCACGATTGAGAAGTGCATATATCGATGGAAAAATCCCGAACTCGCATTTGTACGATGCGAAAGCTTCTATTTATGACATTGCGGCAACGACATTCCGGCCACTGATGCTCCGGGAACATTTCCGCTGTGTCCCGGAAATTATCTCGTTTTCCAACTATTTTATTTACGACAATAAAATCAAACCCTTACGAGATGAGCATGGATGCGCGCTCTTGCCGGCAGTCGTGAACTATCGTGTAGAGGATGGGAAACGCGAAAACAACAAGACAAATCCCAAGGAGGCAAGAACTATTGTCGCATTGTTGAAAGCTTGTATCGAACAACCGGAATATGAAGGAAAGACCTTTGGCATCATCTCTTTGTTGGGTGACCATCAAGTCCGTCAACTGCAAGAAGAGGTGGATAAGTATATCGATATCGGAGAATGCCAAGCCCGCAGAATCCTTTGTGGGAACGCTTCCAACTTCCAGGGAGACGAACGCGATGTCATCTTCTTGAGTATGGTGGATTCTCCGAAGGGAAATGGTCCACTCCCCCGGTGGGACACTCCGGAATTCCATAAGCGCTATAACGTAGCGACAAGCCGGGCGAAAGATCAACTCTGGGTCGTAGATTCCCTGGACCCTGCGACCGATTTGCAACCCAACGACATTCGCAAAAAGCTTATTACTTTCTCTTTAGATCCCGAAGGTGTCGCAGGAACATACAGAGAAATTGAGAGAAAGTCCGAATCGCCATTTGAAACGGCGGTCGCCACTTATCTTGTCAGCAAGGGATATCACATCGTCCAACAATGGGCTGTCGGCGCTTATCGTTTGGATATGGTCGTGATCTATGAAAACAGAGGAATCGCCATCGAATGCGATGGAGACCGTTACCATTCCGGCGAAGAAAAAACGCGAAAAGACATGGAGCGCCAGACGCTTTTGGAACGCATTGGTTGGCGCTTCATCCGTATCCGAGGCAGCGAATATTACAACGACCCAGAGGCGACCATGGAAAGGGTCATCGAAATGTTGGCCAAGGAAAAAATCCTTCCGGAAGAAGGCACCTGCACGGTTGAAGAGGCTAAACCTCGTGAAACAGAGTTGTTGCGTCGAGTCAAACTACGCGCACACGAGATTCTGAAAGAAATGCAACCCGCCACCACAGACAATCAAGATGCGCTCGCCTTTGCGTTGGGTAATAGGCAGGACGATACAGTCCAAGAAGGACTTAACCTAGCGATGCCCAATGAAGAACAGTAATGTGGCCGTGGAAGGGCTCTCCCTACGGGCCTATACGCTACGTTCTCTGAGATGCGTAGTGCCCCTTATGCCTTCGTAAAAACTTCCCTAGAACTATCGCCAAAACGAATGACAGACAAAAAAAGCATTGCTACGACGAAGGGAAAGTGGTATCATATTGGCACTTTTGTTTTATGCGGGGTTCAGAAACCCCTGACACAACGTTAAGGAGGTTCGTCATGAGCCAGCACAGAAGTCTCAAAGGGTCGGGCAAGATCACTGCCAAGCGCAACGTGCTCAAGCGTTTCGAGCGCATCAACCTGCTCATCAAGCGTGGGCAGTGGAAGGAAGGCGACCGCGGCCAGGGTCTTCGCAAGACCATGCCCGAGGCCTAAACCGCCCACCCTACAATCAAAAAAGGCGTCGCGTCCCACACGCGGCGCCTTTTTGTTTCTTTCGTGCCGCCCCTTACTGAGCGCGAAGGATATCCAGGAAGGCTCGAGCGAGACGGGAGAGCGGACGATGGCGTTCCCAGACCAAGGCGACCTCGGCCGTGAAGGCGGGGAAAAGCGGACGAAAGGTGAGCGGACTCTCTGACGATGTATTGGCCAGTCCGTCCAAGACAAGCGCACACCCAAGGCCTTCCTCGACCATGAGTGCGGCATTATAAATAAGGTTATAGGTGCCCACGATGTCCAAGGCATCGCTGGGGTGGCCCAACCACGCGACGAAATCGCTGTCCACGCGGACTTGGCGGGAAAGAAAGAGTGGCAGGGCAAGGAGATCGTCCGGGGCGATGACGGTCTTCGCGGCAAGGGGATGGTCTTTGCGGAGCAAAAGACCCCAACGGTCGGGTTCTGGGAGACGCAAAAAATCATAGCGCGTCAGCTCAAAGGGGGCGATGAGCAACCCGAAGTCGTCCAAGCCATGCTCCAACCGTGCGGCAACATCCTGTGCATTGCCGCTGTGGAGGGAGAAGCGGACGGCGGGATGTTGCGCACGCAGGCGTTGCGCGGCACGGGCGATCTGACGCATGGCCGGGGTCTCTCCGGCTCCGATGGCCAAGGTCCCGGCCAAGGCCTCACCTGCGGAGAGTTCAGTGCGCGCCCGCTCGGCCAAGGCGAGAATCTCCTCGGCCCGGGTACGCAGCAAATGGCCCTCCGGCGTGAGGGTCAGATGTCTGGCGCCGCGCTCGAAGAGCACGCATCCGAGTTCCTCCTCCAACTCCCGAAGCTGTTTGGAGAGCGCCGGCTGAGAGAGGAAGAGACGCTCGGCGGCGCGCGTAAGGGTTCCCTCCCGAGCGACCATAAGAAAGTTACGGAGCACGCGAAGTTCCATAAAGGCATTCCTTTTGGTTATGGGAACCCATAATAACAAACTTCTTTTCATTCCGCAGGGAATGCGTTACAGTAGGGGCATGAAAAGCAAGGTGAGCAAAGACGAACTGACGGCCTTCTTGGCCGCGATGAATTCCGGCGCCCGAATGACCGCGGGTTCGCCGGTCCATGAGACCATGCACAAGCTGAGCGCCGAGGCGCAACGCATCACGGCCAAAATCAACGGCAAGCTCCGCACACCCGAGAAACTGCGCCGGCTGATGGCCGAGCTCACGGGACGTGACATCCCGGAGGACTTCCGCCTCTTCCCGCCCTTCTACACCGACTGCGGTAAGAACCTGCACATCGGCAAAGGCGTCTTCTTCAACGCCGGCTGCCACTTCCAAGACCAAGGCGGCATCTGGGTGGGCGATGGCACGCTCATCGGCCACGCCGTCATCGTCTGCACGCTCAACCACGGGTTCGAGGAAGAACGCCGCGGCGACCTCATCCCCTCTCCCGTACGGATTGGCGCGCGCGTCTGGATCGGTTCTGGCGCCCGCATTCTCCCCGGCGTGACCATCGGCGATGGCGCCATCGTCGCCGCCGGTGCCGTTGTCACGCGCGACGTCGCCCCCCGCACCATCGTGGCCGGCGTCCCTGCCCGTCCAATCAAAACCCTTGACGAAGCCCTCACGAAAGGAGAAACCCCATGAAAAAGCCCCTCCTGCTTCTAGCCGCGGCAGCCCTCGCCGGCGCAACCCTCGCCCAGCCACCCACCCTGCCGCCCATTCCCGCCGGCGCAGACAACTTCTATGCCAGTGACCGCGTCACCACGCAGGCCGTCTCCTTCCCCAGCCAGTTCGGCCTCAAGGTCGCGGCAAACCTCCACCTGCCCAAGGATGCCGCCCCCGGCGCGCGCCTGCCCGCAATCATCGTCGGCCACCCCATGGGCGCCGTGAAGGAACAGGCCGCCAACCTCTACGCCGTCAAACTCGCCGAACGCGGCTACGCCACCCTCGCCATCGACCTCCTCTGCTGGGGCGCCAGCGAAGGCCCGCGCAACCTCGTCTCCCCCGACCTCTACGCCGAGAGCTTCTCCGCCGCCGTCGATTGGCTCACCACCCAGCCCTTCGCCGACCCCGAACGCATCGGCGCCATCGGCATCTGCGGCAGCGGCAGCTTCGCCTTGGCCGCCGCCAAAATCGACCCGCGCATCAAAGCCGTCGCCACCGCCAGCATGTATGACATGGGCACGGCCGCCCGCCACGGACTCAAGGCCGCCCCCATGGACCTCGCGACGCGTCAGGCCCTCTGCGCCCAAGCCGCCGCCCAGCGCACCGCCGAGGCCGCCGGCGCCAAGACCAAACACATCGGCGGCACCGTCCTGACCCTCGAAGAGGCCACCGACCCCATCTCCCTGGAGTTCTACGGCTGGTACCGCACGCCCCGCGGCGAATTCACACCCCCCGGCGCCCCGCGCGAGGCCACCACCAAGCCCACCCTCGCCAGCAACGTCCGCTTCATGAACTTCTATCCCTTCGAGGACCTCGACCTCATCAGTCCCCGCCCCGTCCTCTTCATCACCGGCTCCGAGGCCCACTCCCGCGAGTTCAGCGAAGACGCCTACCGCCGCGCCTCCGAACCCAAGCGCCTCCTCATCATCCCCGGCGCCAACCACGTCGACCTCTACGACCGCACCGACCTCATCCCCTTCGACGACCTCGACGCCTTCTTCAAGGCCGCCCTCTGACCTTCCCCCACAGGTGTGAACAAAGCCCCCGGCCATCCGGCCGGGGCCCTTTTGTCTTCATTCACTGCTCAAAAGTATCATGCGTTTGATAAACTTTAATTTGTTTATTGGGCTATGAAGACAGATTCTAAACTCGGCGAAGCATCATGGAACTTGCAATCTTTTTATTTTTCGTGATTATCTTGGCCGGAGCTGTACTGAGCCTTATCTGCGTTGCAAAGCTCCCTATTCTTCTCTACCACGAATCCAACGGCGAACGATGCCTCCTTTCAGCATTAAGGAATCTTCCCGGGAACCCATACTTCTTCAGAAACCTCTATCTTCCGACCGTCACTGGACGCACCACCGAAATAGATTTGGTGATGGTCCACGAAAGCGGGATTTATGTTTTTGAGTCCAAGGATTTCTCTGGTTGGATTTTCGGATCTCAATCTCATCAATATTGGACGCAAACACTGCCTGGTAAATGGCATGCGCACAAGACACGCTTTTTCAATCCGCTTCTCCAAAACGCCGCACATATCCGCCATCTTCGTCGGATATTGAATATTGAAGGCCTTCCTTATTACTCTTATATCGTTTTCTCTAATCGTTGCGTCTTCAAAGATATTCATGTGGAAAGTGGGCACACGGTTCTCCACCTTGCAGATCTTCGACAATCTGTCATCAAACAGATAATGATGCCTGGGGCACACATTCCAAGCCCAACAATTGAATCTATTTATCGTCAATTAGAATCTTTCACGAATGTACCTCCTATAGTGAAACAAGCGCATATCGAGCAATTACGGAAAGACGCGGCAAATAACCATGCGAACCTTTGCCCATGTTGCGGTGCACCATTGATACGCAGAATAGCAAAAAGAGGCCCCAATACAGGGTCCCCTTTCTGGGGATGTTCTCGTTATCCAGACTGTCGGTTCACCAAACCTTATGAACCATAAAAATCATCTATACCCTTTCACAGCTCGTACGTGACAGAGAATAACCTTTATTGTAGGGTGGTGAGGACGGGGTTGTTGAGGTAGTCGTAGATGCGGCGGACCTCGGCAGGGGAGCGCGGGTCAAACATCTGTGGACGAGCGAGGTCGAGGGTGGCGATTTGAGCCATCTCGGCCTCGGTGAGGGTAAAGGCTTGAACTGCGAAGTTTTCAACCATGCGATTGCGATGGGTGGACTTCGGCAAAACAGGGACGCCGCGCTGGAGATTCCACCGCAGGGCCACCTGCGCAACGCTCTTGCCATGGGCGGCGGCGATGGCGGCAAGGACAGGATTGGAGAAGAGACCGTTGAGTCCCTCGGCAAAGGGTGCCCACGCCTGCGGGCAGATGCCCAACTCCGACAGAAGCGCCAGCTCGTCGGCACGCTGATAGAAGGGATGCAACTCGAGTTGGTCGATGGCCGGACGAATCTCGACGTTCTGGCACAGATCCAAAATACGGTCGCTCTGGAAGTTACTCACGCCAATGGCGCGGAGGCGACCCTCGCGCACAAGCGCCTCGAGCGCACGCCACGCCCCGAAGACATCACCATAGGGCATATGAATGAGGTAGAGGTCGAGGTAATCCAAGCCCAACGCGTCAAGGGAACGCAAGCAAGCCTCGCGTGTCTTACGCTCCCCCATAGCGTCAACAAAGACCTTGGTCGTGACGAACAACTTCTCACGCGGGATGCCGGAACGACGGATGGCCGCACCCACGGCGGACTCATTCTTGTAAGAGGAAGCCGTGTCGATTAGGCGATAGCCCACGTCCGGCGCCATCTGAAAGACCCCGAAGCCAACCATCGGCATCTCCGCGTCGGTATTCAGTTTGATCGTCTGCATGATACCTCCTTGAATAACCTTCAGTATACGTCATGGAGCGGCCTCCAAGTCAACCTCAAATCTTTTGGCCTCTGTCAAGTCGACGGGGGACCTCTCGATGAAGGCCCCTAAAGGGGTCTTTCTGGACCCCTAAGGGTTTCGGGGTGAGACCCTATAGTGGTCCGAGGTCGACCCCTATAGTGGTCCAAGGTGAGACCCTATAGTGGTCCGGGAAGGAGCCTGCAAGGGGACGGCGCCGAACCTTCCCCACACGATTCCCGGAGGCGGCCATCCTCTTCCTCGAGCCCTTCCGGCCGTATCCACGGATTGGCGCACGAAAGGCCTCACTTTTGCTATACTTCCCCTCGTTTTCCACAAGGATTGCACGATGAAGTTCTACGATTTCCTTAAGTCCCGCCATTTGGTCGAAGCCACCACCTGCCCCGAGGAGCACATGCGCGAGCTCCTCGAGAAGCCGCTCACCCTCTACATCGGCTTTGACCCCACCGCCTCCTGCCTACAGGCGGGCAACTACGTCGCCATCCAGACGCTCGCCCAGTTTCAGCGCGCGGGGCACCGCGTGATCGCCCTCGTCGGCGGTGCCACGGGCATGATTGGCGACCCTTCCGGCCGTTCCACCGAGCGCAACTTCCTCTCCGTGGAGCAGCTCCAGAAGAATCTGGAGGGCATCAAGGAAAACCTCTCGCGCTTCCTCGATTTCGACAGCCCGACCAACCCGGCCATCATGGTGAACAACTATGATTGGTACAAGGATTACTCCATCCTCCCCTTCCTGCGCGAGGTGGGCACCCTCTTCCGCATGAAGCCCATGCTGGCCAAGGATTCCGTCCAGAAGCGTCTGAACGCCGAGACGAACTCCATGACCTTCACGGAGTTCACTTACCAGATTCTTCAGGGCTACGACTTCTACCATCTTTATAAGCAGTATGGCTGCACCCTCCAGGTGGGCGGCGCCGACCAGTGGGGCAACATCACCGCCGGCACCGACCTCATCCGCCGCCTGGAGCCCGAGGCCGAGGTCAACGGCCTCACCATCCCCTTGGTGTGCGACGCCAACGGCCAAAAGTTCGGCAAGTCCGCTGGCAACGCCATCTTCCTCAACAGCGACAAGACGAGCGTCTACGCCTTCTACCAATTCTTCCTGCGCACGCTCGACGCCGACGCCATCCGCTACCTGCGCATCTTCACCTTCCTGGACGACGCGCGCATCGCCGAGCTCGCCGCCGCCCAGCGCGAGCACCCCGAGGCCCGCGAGCCCCAGCGTGTCCTGGCCGAGGAGCTGACCCGCGCGGTCCACGGCGAGGACGGTCTCCGCGCCGCCCAGCGTGCCTCCGCGGTCCTCTTCGGAGGCTCCCTCGACGGCGTCTCCGCCGCCGACCTCGAGGCCATCGCCGCGGACATCCCTTCGGCCACCTTGCCGCGCGACCAAGTGCTCGGCCAGGCGCTCGTCGACGTCGCCGTGGCCGCCGGCTTCCTTAAGAGCAAGGGCGAAGCCCGCCGCCTCATCCAGGGCGGCGGCCTCTCCGTGAACAACGTCAAGGTCGCCGACCCCGCCGCGACCGTCCTCCCGGAAAGCCCCGTCGACGGCAAGGCCCTCCTCCTCCGCCAAGGCAAGAAGAACTACTTCCTCCTCCGCCTCGCCTAAGCGCACCGCTTAGGCCGATGCCACACGCCCGCGGCTGTCTTCCCATGACGGTCGCGGGCTGTTCTTTGTACCGCCGCGTTTCCCATCGTTCATCCCCTGCATAATCCTATTCTCAGAAAAAGTATTATTGCAAGGGTCAGGCAAATGTGCCATACTATTGGTATGAAAGCGATTTGGATTTGCCTGACGGCGGCGATGGTGGCCCTCTGCGGATGCTTGCAGAAGGCGCGTACGCCTTTCAATGAGGTCTCCATCTTCGGTGACGACTCCGCCAATGAGTTGGAGAAGGCCCCCACGGTGGAGAACTATTGGCCGCTCTATCTGAGCGACGGCCGCGCAAGCTATTGGATGTGGCCCTTCATCAAGTCCTCGCCCGGGTGCTTCGCCGTCCAGCCGGCCTACAATTACGACCACGGCATCCACGACATCCTCTGGTTCATCACCCTCTCGCCCAGGAGCGGGGAATACCGCGTGTGGCCGCTCTTCTACCGTTGCCCCACGTGGTGGATGTTCGCCCCCTTCGCCTACGCCGCCGACGAGATGGACTACGAATCCGCCGGTTCGCCCTTCCTCTTCAACTGGAACCGCGAATGGTACACCACCAAGGCCCGCACCGGCGCCGAGACCCGCGTCGCCCCGCGCAAGGAGCATTGGAATCTCGGCCTGGTGCTGTGGGACCTCGAGAAGACCTACTTCCCGCCCGATGGCGCCTGGCCCTCAGACCTGTTGCAGGACAAAGGCCCTTGGAAAGGCCCTTGGCCCAGTGAGCAAGGCACGGAGTGGTCCGTGCTCTTGGGCGCGC
This sequence comes from uncultured Kiritimatiellota bacterium, assembly GCA_944389945.1. Taxonomy (GTDB): domain Bacteria; phylum Verrucomicrobiota; class Kiritimatiellia; order RFP12; family DVOR01; genus Spyradenecus. The sequence continues at coordinate 158,953 of CALXOF010000002.1, forward strand.
TGGGCGCACGAGATGAAGTCTCGGTCTACCATCCGTGGGAGTGGACCGCTCGACGCGGGCACACCTTCGGCTGGCTTCTCTGGCGATGGTACGAAAGCTTCGAGCATAACGCAGGTCCCACTCGACTCAGCCGTTCCTACTTCACCCCCATTTATGCCTATAACTTCACGCAGGACCTCAAGACCGGCAAGCTGGACGACTCCAGGCACGGCATCGCGCTCTACGCCATCAGCTGGAAGTTCGAGGATGAGCGTTACGATGGATCTTCCCTCCTCTGGGGGATGCTCTTCGACGATGACATCGGGCGCTACAATGTGGATGGCGTGAACTACGGCCGCGACACCGAGGTCCTCTTCGGTCTCCTCTACAATCGCGAGCGCGACATAGAGGACTTCACCCGGGAGAATTGCGCCGACCCCTCCAAACGCACCCACAAGATCGTCGACAACGTCGACACCAGGGCCCTCTTCGGCCTGCTCTACTACCACGAGCGCACCGACGAACGCGATTGGCAGTGGCCCGTCGACTCCGCCCAACCCGAGACGCCTTGGCGCGACCGCTTCGACGAAGACCTCACCGTCCTTACGCCCCTCATCTATTGGTACGAAGGGCAAAACCGCGACGGCTCCTTCGCCAGCCGCAGTCTCTTCGGCCTGCTCTACGACCGCACCTTAAATGTCAAGAACAACACCGAGACCTGGGGCTACCTCGGTTACCTCTACCGCTACAGTCGCTACGCCGACGGCACCATCACCCGCACCGCCTTCCCCTTCATCAACGTCACCACCCATAAGGACTCGGACGATTGGAGCTTCTCCATCCTCGGCAAGCTCTTCCGCATTGAACGCACGGAGGACGGCCTGGACTGGTGGCTCTTCTGGCTCTGATTGCCTCCCCAAAACCTCAAAATCGACCGCCGCCATTTGACTAGATGGCGCAAGATTTGCTATCTTATATTAATCAGTACTGAAAGGAAAGCCTGTCTATGGACTTTTTGTTTGGCGTTTTGTTGGTCGTGGAGGCGCTGATTGCGCTGTTGATGGTCGCGGTGGTGATGTTGCAGCCCCCGAAAGACCCCTCCGGCGGCATGGGCTCGGCTTTCGGCGGCGGCTTCGGCGAGGAAGTCTTCGGCGGCCGGACCGGCAATGTGCTTTCCCGCACCACGGTCGTCCTCGGCGCCCTGCTCATCCTCAACACCCTTGGCCTGGCGCTGCTGAATCGCGGCGCGAACGAATCCGTCACCGGCGCCGAGATGCCCGCACCCGCCGAGCAGCCTGCCCAGTAACAAACGGAGGAACGCGATGAATCTTGAAATGCTTGAGAAAGCCCGCACCCGCGTGCCCAGCATCCCCGTGCTCGTCAATCTGGTCTCCCAGCGCACCCGTCAGCTCAACCGCGGCGAGCGTCCCTTCCTGCGCCCCCTCTCCAAGTTCGAGGACAAGAGCGACATCGCCCTGCGCGAGATCGCCGAAGGCCTCGTCGTCGCCCAGGTCGACATGCAGGCCGTTGAGGAGCACATGGAGGCGCAGGCCCGTTGGGGCCGCCACGTGTGATGACGCGCCATGGCCTCCGGTAAGAAAGCCAAGAAGCCACCATCGGCAAACCTGGCGGTCAACCGCAAGGCCACTCACGATTATACCATCCTTGAGAAGTTTGAGGCCGGTATCGAGCTTGTCGGCACCGAGGTGAAGGTCCTTCGCAATGGCGAGGGTGGTCTCCTCGGTGCTTGGTGTAAGATTGATGACGCCAACCAACTCTGGCTCATGCAGGTGCGTATTCCGCCCTACGCCTTCGGCAACCGCTTCAACCACAGCGAGCTCCGCCAGCGCAAACTCCTCATGCACCGCGCCGAGATCCTTCGCCTCCGCCAGAAGACGGAACAGAAGGGTCTCTCCCTCATTCCACTCCGCCTCTATCTCAGCCCCCGCGGCAAAGTCAAGGTCGAGCTCGCCCTCTGTCAAGGCAAGAACCAATACGACCGCCGCGAAACCATCAAGCGTCGCGAGGCCGACCGTGCCGCTGCACGTGCCGTCCGCGTCTATCGTTAAAAAGGAGTCCCTCCCATGCGTCCCGGTCTCTGGCAAATTCTCCTCGTCATCCTCGTTATCGCCATTATCTTTGGCGCCAAAAAGATTCCCGAAATCGCGCGAGCCCTTGGCCGTTCCGCCGGCGAGTTCAAGAAGGGCATTAAGGAAGGCAACGCCGCCGCGGCTGAAAAGGCCGACGAAATCAAGGAAGCCCTCCTCAACGAGGAAAAGAAGGGCGACAAGCAAGTCTAAGCGGCCCCTGTCTCCCTCTACTAGGGCAGGACGCACTAGTTCCACGTGCGCCTTGCCATGAGGCATAATAAAAGAAGCCCCCGAGGAATTGGGGGCTTCTTCGTTTTATCACGGCTTCGGCAAGAGCGCCAATGGGACCTTTGGTCCGGAGGCTCGAAGTCGAGGTAAGAGTCGGGCCAAGTCGGGCGAGGCCTTGCAAAGCAGAGGCATGGTGGTATCCGCGCCGGAGCGCCAGACAAAAGCCAAAAGCTCAACTGACCCGGCGCGCGCGTCCGGCTCGCCAATGACGTTCCAATGCGCATGGAAAGTTCTGGTCTCGGGGTCAATCGCCTGGGCAAACATCTGGGCATCCCGGGCGGCTAGGAGAATCTGCGTTTGACGACTTTGCGCCTGACCGGGAATAGAAAACGTGATGGTAGCCACGACGTGTTGGGCATCCCCCGGCACGGCGGAAAAACCCAGCAAGCGACACGTGGTGACGGGGATATCCGTGGCAGACATCGTGGCGAGGGAGGGCTTGGACCAAGGTTGGGCTAGCGCCACAAAAGCATCCGCTTGAGTCGAGTCCGTGGTCAAAGGGACACCCTGCCAACGGCAAAGATCGGCAAGTCCTGCCCAGGGAAGCGTGTTGTAAAGCGTCGCGCCCTCGGGGACTGCGGCAGTGAGGGCATTCTGCGAGAGGTCACGCGGAAAGACGTAAGGCCGAGCCACAAGCGCGCCGCAAAGGGCCGCCGCCGCGCCAAGTCCCAACGCGGCCTTGACGCCGAACCGCCGCACCGCGGTCTCCGCCCCGATGCCCGCGAGAATGGCAATGGCAAAACCTGTGAGGTGGAACCACTTGGCCGGCGCACGGATTTGGTCGAAAAACGGCAATGCCACCACGGCACGGTAGAGCGGCGTGTAGCGGCCCAAGGCCAACACGAGCGCGACCCCCACGAGCCCCCACCAGAACCAAAGGTCGCGAGCCTCGGGGTCACGCCGGCGCAGAAAGGAAAGCAACGCCAACGCCAACGCCACCCACCCGATGTGGATGGTGTGCTGGCGCAAGTGAATCTGTTCCGTGCCCATGCGCCCCGTGTAGGGCTCCGGGTCAAAGGGATAAGAGGTGTGGCCGTGAATACCGGGCACGAAGAGTTCCGCCAAGTCCTCCGGCGGCAAGGACCACCCCGTGATGAAATCCCACCGCGCGTCAGCCTCCGTGGTTGCGGGGTTGGCCTGTTGGGCAGAGACCGTGGCCTGCTTGAGCTGGTCCTCACGCGTTGCCTGAGCCGTTCCCGCCATGTTTCGAATTGCGGGCCAAGCACAAGCGCCAAAGACGGCCGCCGCAACGACCACCCCCACCAGCAACGGTTTCCAGTTCGGCCGCTCCACACAGAGCAACCACACGCCATAGGCCGTGAGCGCGCAGACCACAATGAACCAAATGTCGACCTGCGCCCCCAACCCTAACGCCGCGAAGAGTCCCAGTAGCGCCCACCACCATGGCCGCCCTGTCCGTACCCCGCGCAGGAGTGCGCCGAAGCAGAGGCACGTCACGGCCAACGCGTCCACCACGCCACGGTGGCCCGCGCAAAAGAGCGTGAAGAAGTAACCCACGAAGGCTGCGCATAGGCCGCCCACCCACGCGGCCCCCCACGAACTCCCCCGCCCGCGCAACAAAAAGACCGCCGCCAGGCACATCACGTAGCCATCCACCCAGAAGGTCCCCTCATAAGCGAAGCGGTAAGGCAGGAGCGACACCAACCCCTGCAACGTCGGCACGTGCAGGAACTGCCTCCAGGCCTCGGCAAGGGACAGCGGCGCGATGGGCGCATCCGGCGCCACAAAGACGACATCCGGCCCCAACACCTTCCAGAAACAAAGCACAATGGCCAACGCATAGAGCGCCGTCATCACGGCGGCCACCAACCACGGCTTCATTCGTTCAAGCGTCATCCCTTTACCTCCCGAAGGGCACCACGCCCCAAGGCGGGTCGCCTTCACCCACCGGCCAGGACGTCGTCAAGCGCCCCGTCGCGTCAAAGACCAGGCGCCGCCCCTGCGTCACCGTCTCGGTGTTGCCCAACCGCAACAGGCGGACACCCCAGAAACTCACCTCGAAGGCCCCGCCGCGCGTAGCCGTCCCCATCCAAACGGCCTCCGTCCCGCCATCCGGCAAGGCACGCACTGCGGAGGGATTGCCCAAGGTCGTCACCGCATCGCGATAGGTTGCGCCCGGACGTGGCGGCACGGGGTCATACGCCGCATAACCGCTCCGCTCGGAGATGCATCCCGCGCACAACGCCAACAAGGCCAAGAAGAGTCCTGCCCTCATGGCTTGACCTCCCGGAAGTCCAACACCTCCGTCTCTTCACCCCGCTGCCGCGTCCGAGACACCTGACGCACCACCCCTGCATCATCAAACCGAATCAACACGTCATCCGCCGCAACCGTCCGCGACCGCCGAAAGATGGGCGAGACAATGTACCCCACCTTCAATTCAAAGATTCGCGTATCCGTCGAAAGCCAATGCAGGGTCTCCGCCGAGACAAAGGCCGGCGCGCTATCCGCCCGACCCACCGGCGGCGGCATCCCCAGTCGGCCCACCACCTCACGGTAAGTCGTCTCCCCCGGCACAATCCAGGCCGTCTCCAGATTCGCCACCTCCGGGTTCGTCCGCACCCGCGAGAAAGTGCACCCCCCGCAGAGCGCCGCAACCAACACCAGTACCCAGATCCGCACTACGTTCACTCCCCAAAAGGCCACGTCTCCCACGCCGTCTCCGGCGCCGGCGAAGCCTCCACATGCCGCACCACGCCCGCCTTATCCGTAAAGACATAGACCGCGGAAAAGGCCGAGTTCGTCTTGCTCAGCGTGAAAAGGAGCAACGTGAACCCCTCCGTCTTCGCATCGCCATAGGAGAAGGCGTAGACCGTGCGCCCATCCTTCAACGGAATGACCGAGCTCGGCACCGTCCCCATGAGTTTGGGCAGTTCCTCGGCGTGGGTCTGGCCCGGCACAATGGCCGACGCGCGCACCGCGACCTCGGCGTCATTCACCTTCGCCCGATTCCAAATGCACCCGCCCAACAACGGCGCAATCAATGCAAGCAACAACAAACGTTTCATTCCGCTATTATACTAAACCACCTTCCGTATCGTCAGAGCCTCGCACCAGGATCCGGAGAACTTCGCCTACAGAAGTGCGCGGAGCAGGAATTTGTGCCGCTCGATGCCATCTTGCCCGCCTCCCCCTGTAAGGTCCCACAGTCAGACCTTATCGGGTTCGAGGCGAGACCCTTATAGGGTCTGGGAACACCCCTTGCATGGTCGAGTGGGTACCCGGCGAAGGGAGAGATGGCACCCGTCGGCGAAAGAGGACGGATTTTATGGTATCTTTAGGGCCATGGGACTGGATTTGACGGAATTGAAGGCGGCCTTGGCGGCGAATGAGCCGGCGGCGCTCTCCGCGGCGCCGGGCACGGGCAAGACGACGCGTGTGCCGCCGGCGCTCTTGGATGAACCCTGGTTGGCCGGAAAGAAGATTGTCGTCTTGGAGCCGCGGCGGTTGGCCGCGCGGCGGGCGGCGACCTTCATCGCGGAGAGCTTGGGCGAACGCCCCGGCGAGACGGTGGGTTGGCAGGTGCGTCTAGAACGGTGCGTGGGGCCGCGCACGCGCATCGAGTTCCTTACCGAAGGCCTTCTGGCGCGGCGCATTCTGGCAGACCCGGAGCTTTCCGACACGGGCCTGATTATCTTCGACGAGTTCCACGAACGCGCCCTGGCGTTGGATGTCTCCTTTGCCCTGGCCCGAGAAGTGCGCGAGGCCCTGCGTCCCGACCTGCGGCTTCTGGTCATGTCCGCGACGCTCGGCGAGACGCCGCTCCCCGAGGCACGCCGCATCGATTTGCCCTCCGTTGCCTATCCCGTGGAGACGCGCCACCTGCCGGGCTTCGACCCGGTGTCGGCAACCCTAAAGGCCCTGCGCGAAGAGTCCGGTTCAGTGCTCGTCTTTCTGCCCGGCGAGGGCGAAATCCGCGATGCCGCCGAGGCGTTGCGTGCGGCAGACCTGCCGCCGGACGTGCGCGTGACCCCGCTTTACGCCGCGCTGGACCGCCGCGAACAGGACTTCGCCGTGGCCCCGCCCACCCCCGGCACGCGGAAAGTGGTGCTGGCCACTTCCATCGCAGAGAGTTCACTGACCATCGAGGGCGTGCGCGTGGTGGTGGATTCGGGGCTGGCACGCGTGCCGCGCTTCCTGCCGCGCAACGGTCTCACCCGGTTGGTGACCGTGCGGATTCCCATGGATCGTGCCGACCAACGCCGCGGCCGCGCGGGGCGTCTGGGCCCGGGTGTCTGCTATCGGCTGTGGGACGCACGCGAGGAACGCACCTTGCCCAAGGCCTCGCAACCCGAAATCCTCGACGCCGACCTCACACAGACGGCCCTGCTCTGTGCGGAGTGGGGTTCTGCCGACCTCCCTTGGACGACGCCTCCCCCACCCTCCGCCTGGGCCCACGCCTGGGACAGCCTCCGCGCGCTCGGTGCCGTCGATGCCGAGCGACGCATCACCGATTTGGGCCGCGCCATGGCCCGCTTCCCCGTCCACCCCGCACTCGCCGGCATGATGCTTAAAATGCGGCAGGTAGACCGCGCGGGTGGTGCCTTGCTCGCGGCCATCTGCGCCGAAGGCGACAAACTGCCCCGGCTCCGCGCCTTGCAGGACTTCCGCCGCGTCATCGAGACGGTTCTGCGCGAACGCCCACGTGACCTCTGGCGTCTGGCCGAACGTTGGGCCGGCGGCGACCCCACCCCACACCTCTCGCCGGACGACCTGGCGCCCTATCTGCTCTGGGCCTTCCCGGGCCATCTCGCCCGCCGCCGCGGCGGCACGGGACGTTATCTTCTGGCCGCGGGTTTCGGCGCCGCCCTCCCGCCCGACTCCCCGCTCCTCAACGCCGAATGGCTCCTCGCCGCCCGCATGAGCGATGCCGACGCCGAGGCCCGTCTGCTCTGGGCCGCACCACTTGCGGAACGCGACCTCGCCCTCCTGCCCACCGCCGTCCACACCCGCGTGGAGTGGGACAAGGCCGCAGGGAAGATTATCGCCGCCGAGGAGACCCGCATCGGTGCCATCGTCCTCAAGTCCCGCCCACTCCGCGACCTCCCGCCGGAGGCCCGCGCCGAGGCCGAGCATTGCCGTCTGCATCACCAAGGATTGCCTTGGGACAAAGCAACGACCGCACTGGCCCAGCGCCTCGCCTTCCTCCACAAGGCCTTGCCCGAGGACAACTGGCCCGCACCGGACGAAGAGACACTCATCGACCGTCTCGCCCAATGTCCCGGCCTCTCGCTTCTCGATGCCCTCCGCGGTCTCTTGACCGAGAGCGGCCACACCCCGCGCGAACTCGACGCCGAAGCCCCCGCACGTTTCACCGTCCCCAGTGGTTCCGAGATGCAGGTGCGTTACGACGGTGAACAGCCCTACGTCGCCGTCCGTATCCAAGAGGTCTTCGGCCTCAAGGCCACCCCGCGCCTAGCCAAAGGCCGCGTGCCGCTTCTCCTCCACCTGCTCTCCCCCGCCCAGCGTCCCGTCCAAGTGACCGCTGACCTCGCCAGCTTCTGGGCCAACGGCTACGCCATCGTCCGCAAGGACCTCCGTGGCCGCTACCCCAAACACTACTGGCCCGAAGACCCCACCCAGGCCATTCCCTCCCGCCGCATCATCCGCCCCGACCTCGCCAACCGCTGACCACTCGCCCCCAAGAGAAAGGGTGTGGACCGCAAAAACGCGAGGGGAGGTGCAATAACGTCGAGACTCCATCGCTCGTTCTACGGCTTTGCCACTGAGCGTGATCGCCGACCTCCGTTTCGCACCTTGTAACCTTATTCTATAGAAGAAAAGCGAGGCATTAGGTAGCCCCTCTTCTACGATTCCAAGCCTCCAAACTGCCACCCTTCCACCCCCCTTCTCAGACCCTTAAGGGTTTCGACCCGGACCACTATAGGGTCTCGCCCCCGACCACTATAGTGGTTGACCTCGGACCACTATAGGGTCTCAGAAAGAGCCCTATGAGGGCCCTTTTAAAGAAGGTATAAAGAGGTGTAAAAAGCCTTGCTTTTGCCCCATGCCCAATACTGTCCGGGGAAATCGGTAAACCTTCTTTTCCGCAAAAACGCCAGTGTGCGCGAAGCCAGATGGGCTAACGCCGGTCGCTTTGCGGGCTAAAAGCCCGCTAATCGCTCCCTCCCGCCCATCGTCTTCGCGCTTGGGCCGTCTTTAGAAGTCTTTTTGGCGCAGGAATGTGGGGCGCGGGAGGGCGCACGGACGTGCGTCCGGCGTTAGCGCCCCACCTTTCCTGCAAGATTTGCGTCTTTGCGGTTCCCATTTTCCCCGGGTAGTACAGCCCTCTGACAGAACACTAACGAAGGTGCCGCAGATATGGTATCCTAATAGACATGAAGATTCTGGTGATTGGTAACGGCGGGCGGGAGCACGCCATTGTTTGGAGACTGGCGCAGGACGCCGCTCAGCACACGCTTTTCTGCGCACCCGGCAACGCCGGGACGGCGGCCTTGGCGACGAACGTGCCCATCGGCGCGGAGGATCTCCCCGCGCTCGTGGTGTGGGCCAAGGAGAACCGTCCCGACCTGGTGGTCGTGGGGCCGGAAGCGCCGCTTTGCGCGGGGTTGACGGATGCGCTCGAAGCCGAGGGGCTCAAGGTCTTTGGCCCCTGCAAGGCCGCCGCGCGCCTGGAAGGCAGCAAGGCCTTTTCTAAGGAAATCATGGAGGCCGCCGGCGTGCCCACGGCCCGCGCAAAGGTCTATACGAACTCCGCCGCCGCCATCGAAGGCTTGAAGGACTTCTCGCTCCCCGTGGTCATCAAGGCCGACGGATTGGCCGCCGGCAAGGGCGTGGTCATCGCCCAGACGCGCGAGGAGGCCGAGGCCACCGTGCGCGATATGCTCGACGGCGGGCGTTTCGGCGCGGCCGGCGCGGAGGTCCTCATCGAGGAATTCCTGGAAGGCGAGGAAGCCTCCGTCTTCGCGCTGTGCGACGGCGAGCACGTTGCCCTCCTGCCCGCGGCGCAAGACCACAAGCGCGTCAACGACAACGACGAGGGCCCCAACACCGGCGGCATGGGTGCCTACACCCCCGCCCCCATCGCGACGCCCGAGGTGATGGCACAGGTACGCGACCGTGTCGTCCTCCCCACGCTCGCCGAGCTCCGTAAGCGCGGCATCGTCTACAAAGGCATCCTCTTCTGCGGCCTGATGATTGGCCCCAAGGGCGTGAACGTGCTGGAGTTCAACTGCCGCTTCGGCGACCCCGAGACGGAGGTCGTCCTGCCGAGCCTATTGGGTGACTTCGCCGCTATTCTGCTAGCCTGCGCCGAGGGCCGCCTCGACCCCGCCGTCGTGCAAGTCCGCCCCGGCGCGACGGTCACGGTGGTGATGGCCGCACCCGGCTATCCCGCTTCCTACCCCAAAGGCCTCCCCATCACGGGCCTTGCCGAGGCCGAAGCCACCGGCTGCACGGTCTTCCACGCCGGCACCGCGCTCGGTAAGGACGGCCAGACCGTCACCTCCGGCGGGCGCGTGCTCACCGTCACGGCCCACGGCGACGACCTCCGCGCGGCGGTCGACGCGGCCTACGCCGGCGTCGCCAAAATCCACTTCGACGGGGCCCACTTCCGCCGCGACATCGCGGCCAAGGCCTTCAAGCATCTCCACTGAAAGGGACACATCATGGACAATCCTTTGGTCGGCATCATCATGGGTAGCGACTCCGATTGGGGCACCATGCAGCGTTGCGTGGGCGTGCTCAAGCAGTTCGGCATCCCCTTTGAGGCCCACGTCATGAGCGCGCACCGCACCCCCGAACGCGCCGCCACCTACGCCACCGAGGCCGAAGGCCGCGGCCTCAAAGTGCTCGTCTGCGCCGCGGGCCTGGCCGCGCACTTGGCCGGCGTCATCGCGGGCCACACCACGCTCCCCGTGATCGGCGTGCCCATGAAGGGCGGCGCCATGGACGGTCTGGACGCCCTGCTCGCCACCGTGCAGATGCCCGGCGGCATCCCCGTGGCGACCCTCGCCCTCGGCAACGCCGGCGCCACCAACGCCGGCATCCTCGCCGCCCAGATTCTCGCCCTCAACGACCCCACCCTCCGCGACAAACTCCACGCCTATAAGAAGGAGATGGCGGACAAGGTGGCCGAGGCCGACGCCCGCCTGCAAGGCGAACTGTGAGACGGCTGGCGGTAGCGTTGCTGGTGGTCTTGGCGTGCGGCCTTTGCCACGCGCTCACCTTCAGCAACGCCTACCTCTCCCCCCGCAACCGGGAACGCGCCCGCCGCGACTCCACCCAGTTCATCATCCTCCACACCACCGAAGGCGAGGCCAAGCCCTCCCTTCGCAAACTCTCCAAGAACGGCGAAGCGCACTACTGCGTCGACCGCAATGGCAAGGTCTATCGCATCGTCGACCGTTCGCGCGTGGCCTACCACTGCGGCGTGAGCATGTGGCGAGGCCGCCGCAACCTAGACGACGTCTCCATCGGCATCGAGGTTGTGGGCTATCACGACCGCGCCCTCACCGCCAAGCAATACGCCGCCCTCCGCGACCTCATCCTGGAGTTGCAACAGATCTATGGCATCAAAGACGCCAACGTCATGCCCCACGCCCAAGTGGCCTACGGCACGCCAAACCGCTGGCATCCGCGTAGCCATCGCGGCCGCAAACGGTGCGGCATGGGCTACGCCACCCCCTCCGTCCGCAACCTCCTCGGTCTGAAGGAACGCTGGCTCTCCGACCCCGACGTGAAGGCCCGCCGCCTGGTGGTGGGCGATGACTACCTCGCCCAAGTGCTTTACGCCAAAAACGGCGATAAGCTTCTCCCCTACAAGCTCCCCGGCGCCCGCGACGCCAAGCCCGCGGAGGTCACCGCCGGCCCGCGCACCTACGTCATCCAAAAGGGCCAGACCGCCTGGGATATCGCGCGCGACGCCTACAACGCCGCCTCCACCACCTACATCTTCCCCAGCGGCACCAGCCTCACCGGCGACAAAATCAAGAACTGGGAAGGCCTCGTCGCCGGTACCAAAGTCATCCTCGGTGATGCCGATGCCGCCGGCTCGCCCCTTCAGACCCTCGCCAAGGGCGCCCATCCCCGCAGCCTCATCGGCGAGGCCGTCTACTCCCCCAACACCTGGTACATCCGTCCCACCGGCGGCAGCGTTCAAGGCTCCAAGCTCAACGCCAAGACCCTCGCGGCCATGCCCCCCGGTACCCAAATCCTCGTCGGCTACGCCCGCGGCGGCCCCGTTACCAGCCAGCGCCTCCCCTCCCAAATCTGCCCCACCCAGTGGGACGCCCCGGACACCTTCTATCTCATCCCCGGCAAAACGCTCCAACCCTCCGGCGACATCGATATGCGCCGCGTCCCCCCCGGCACCCTCGTCTTTTATAGGAACTAAGGCACCATGAAAGCCCTCTGCACATTCTTTGTCCTCGTCATTCTCGTCGCCGGCGGCGCCATCGCCTTCCGCACCTTCGCCCCGGAACAGTGGAACGCCCTCTTCGGCTCCGCCACCGATAACACCCCCGCCGCTGTCCAAACAGAAGAAGAAACGACCGATACGGCCGCCGTCACTCCAGAAGACACGGTGGCCTCGCCGCGTGCCGATACCGCGAAAACCGCCCCCGCTACCAAGGCAGAAGCCACGAATAAAACCAAGCCTCGTGCCACCGACCGCCCCGCGGCAAAGCCGGTCGACCACCCCGCCAACGCCTCCGGGCAAATCGGCTGGGGCGTCGTCGCCTCCATCAAGCCCACCTTCTATAACAAAAAGGGCAAACGTATCGAGACCAAGTTCGCCCCCAAGGCCGGCACACCCTTCGTCGTCACCAAGGAAATCGCCGCCGATGGCGAGCCCGCCTACGTCGTCATCTTCGACACCCATCCGAACAAACCCGAATGCGTCCTCCTGGGCTCCGACTGCAGCATCATCCTCACGCCCCCGCCGGACATCGCCCCCGACAACGCCGATGCTCTCGTCGCCTACGTCAAAGACCGCGGAACGCTCCGCGACTACTACGCCGCCCGCGGCGCCCGCGATGCCTATGAACAACGCGCCCGTGACAAACACTTCGCCGCCTCCCCCGCCAAAGACCTCCCCGAACTCAAGGCCCAACTCGCCAAAATCCCCGCCCAAGACCGCGAGTACGAAGCCGCCCAAAAGACCGCCAAGACCGACTCCGAGCGCCTGAAATACCAAGACCTCCGCAAGGAACTGCGCTACACCGCCACCGGCCTGCAAGCCAACATCCGCCGCCTCACCGCCGCCAAGGAGGAATGGGAAAAGGACCACCCCTACGACGAAAACGCCGTCAAGCGTTCCGCCGTCTGGCGCCGCCTCAACCAAAACGTCGAATCCCTCGCCCCCGCCGCCCAAGCCATCGAATCCCGCGCCAATTGATCCCGCCCCTCAAGCCCCTCCGCTGAATACTCAAGAAAGGATTCTTCCCAATGTCCAAGACCAAGATGACCAAAAAGACCGAAGACGCCCTCCGCTCTGGCCTTGCTAAGTTCCAAAAAGTTCTCGTTGCCGCCAAAGCCCGTGACCTCAATGAAAGCGACACGGTCGCCATCATCACCGATATTCTTGCCGAAGTATTTGGCTACGAAAAATACTCCGAAATCACCTCCGAGCTTGCCATCCGCGGCACCTATTGTGACCTCGCCGTTAAGATTGCCGGGAAGTTCGAGTTCCTTATCGAGTGTAAAGCCATCGGCATCGACCTCAAGGAAGCCCACATCCGCCAGGCCACCTCCTACGGTGCCAACAAAGGTATCGAATGGGTCGTCCTCACCAACGGTGCCATCTGGCGTCTCTACCGCCTTCGCTTTGAGCAACCCCTTGCCTGGGATACCGTCTTCACCGTTGACCTCACTACCGCCAACCCGCGTGATGAGAAGACGCTCGCTTGCCTCTTCGCTCTCACCAAGGAAGGCATCGCCAAAGACGCTCGTGCCGAGCTCTACGATAAACAGCGACTCGTCAACCGAAACACGCTCGGCCTTCTCCTGCAAGAAGAACCTGTCCTCAAGGCGCTCCAGAAGAGCCTCCGCCGCCTCGTCCCGGACATCCGGGTGGAACCGCAAGAACTCCTCATCATCATCCGAGACGACATCCTTCGTCGTGACTTGCTCGAAGGCGAAGAGCACGACGAAGCCAAAGCCACCATCGCCAAACTCGAGCGCCGAGCTCAACGCGCCGAGGCCAAAGCCTCCAAACCCGAGCCTCAAACGCCGCCTCCTGCCCAAGCCTAACATCCGTTGTTACAACGGTTAACCTAAAGAGAAGTAGGTGCAAGTAAGTATGAAGCTTCCCCTCGCCATCCTTGCGGCTCTCGCCGTAGCCGCCACTCTTCACGCCATCAACCCTGCGCTCCTCGGAGTCGGTTTTGTCCCCGCCTCCGAAGCTCAGCCCGCACTTGACACAACCAGTCGTGCAAAAGTCGAAGATGCCTGGGCCTACCCCATCACAGAAGAAGCAACTCTTATCCCGGAATCTGCAACTGCTGTCACTCGGCGTGCCTTCTTGCGACATGTCGATGGAATATGGCAAGTCGTAGCCATCAAAGCCACCCTAACACTTAAAGATAAGGTTAACTGTGATGCGTTTACAAAATCTATCGAAGATGTCTTACCTCGTACGCTTACTGAAACAATCGGAAAACGAACACGAATCTCTTTTCAAGCTAACGATGAACACGCAATGCTCATTGTAGACCCTATCGACACCAATGCCGCCGTCCTCACCCTCTTCGCTTGGCGCTCTCCACTGGCTGACGGGTTACTACCGATTGAGACACCTATCATCGAACGAGATTTAATAGAAACCATGGATGAACCATCCACTGTAACCGGAGAACTAAAAACATTTCTCGGACTCCCATTCGGAAAGGTTGTTACCTCCACACGAAAGAAGCTTGACAAAACTAGCTCGAAAAACCTCTACACATTTACTCCAACAAAAAATTTCCTTTCCTTTAGCATTTATTTTGCCGACACTACAGAGAACGAAGAAGTTTACCGTGTATCCGCAGCAATGCGCATTGGGGAATGGGACGGTCGTGATGAGGCCATCAGACAAATCTTTTACGTTGCTTCTTACATTGAGGAAAAATACAATTGCGGAGGAACCAAAAGAGATCTAACCGATAGGTTCACTCGCCCATGTTTGCGTTATTCACTTAAAGGCTCTACGATTGACGTTTACGCTACAGTGGATGAAGAAAATTACGACTGGACTATTTGGATTGCAGCCGAAGATGATGTACTCAGCGAGAAAGAACGAAAGGCTCGAGCAAAAGAGCAACTTGATGCTCTCTAATTCTACCCCTAAAGTCTTACTAAAACGGATCTGCTCTTAGTTGAGTATGTGCGAAATCTTGCATCTAATTGTTTAACTGTCTAATCCATTATTCACGAATTGCTTTAAGTTTTCTAAGTAATCTGGCAGTCCTGCGTGCGGTAGCACGCCCTAAATCTACTTCACACTATACAATCTGCGATCCCCCGGAGTAATGTCGGTTGGCGGATAAAGAGATTTGACGTAGCCCATACTTTTTTGCTATCATTACGCGCAATTGTTTCAGTTACCCCTTTTGAGAGAGGATTTGACCCATGAAGATGACCTGGCAACCTTCCAAGATCAAGCGCGTGCGCAAGATTGGTTTCCGTGCGCGTATGGCCACCAAGGGCGGCCGTCAGATTCTGGCCCGCCGTCGCGCGAAGGGCCGCAAGGCGTTGGTGCACGCTTAAAGGATTTGGGGCCAATCGCCCACTTGTGCAGTCGTTATGAGCGGCAACGCTTATGCGAACGGGCACGCGGGAGGCAACGATGGCTTGCCTCCTTTTTTTCGTTTTGCGCCGTATCGTCTGCCGAGCGCGCGCTATGCGGCGGTCTTTGAGCGTGGGGACTCGAAGGCCTGCGGCTCGATGGTATTAAAGTGGATTCCCAACGGCTTGGACAAGACGTGTCTGGGGGTGGTGTCCACCAAGAAGGTCTTCCGCCTGGCGGTGACGCGCAGCCGGGTCCGCCGCCTGATGCGTGAGGCCTTTCGCCTGGAGCGACCGGGGCTGAAGCCGGGGTTTGACCTGGTGTTAATGGGGCGGAGCCGCCTGGCGGGGCAGGATTGCGGCCAGACGCGACGCGACCTCCTGTGGCTCTGCCGCAAGGCGGGGCTCATGGCCGAGGACAAGGGCCATGCGTAAGGCGCTGACGGAGACGCTAGTGGCGATGGTGCGCTTCTATCAGCAAGCCCTACATGGACTCGTGGGTTACGGCAATTGCCGGTTCTCGCCCACCTGTTCGGAATACATGGTGCAGGCCTTGCGAACGCATGGGCCGGTGCGGGGATTGGGCCTGGGCCTGTGGCGAATTTTGCGATGCAACCCCTTCTGTAAGGGCGGTTATGACCCGGTGCCTCCCCCGAGGTGCCGCAAACAAGAAAGAACGACCGATGAATAAGACCGAGAAGATCTGGGTGGCCGTGTTGGTGGCCGCGCTCTTGGGCTACATCTTCCTACAGATGCGCCAGCCGGAGCAACCGCAACCGGCTCCGCTTCCACCCCCGTCTACGCACGCGTCCAGTGCGGGGCAATCCACGCCCGAGGCCGTCGCCAAACCCGCCGAGGCCACGGCCAACGCGGAACAGGCCACACCTCAGGCCAACGGCAAAGCCGCCGAAATCACGGCAGCGGAAGAACAGCCCAAGACCGAAGCCACGCCCGCCGAGCCTAAACCCCCGGTCGTGCCCGTGGCCTATGAGACGCTCTCCAACGACAAGGTGACGCTCTCCTTTGCCAACTATGGCGTGAAGCTGACCAAGGCCGAACTGAAGGATTACCCCGAAAAGAATGAAGAAGGTTCCGGCCCCGTGGTGATGGAGACGGGTCATCTGCTCGATCTGGCCATCCCCGGCGAGGCGAACCCTCTGATTTATACGCTCAAGAAGCACGACGACCGTACGCTCGAGGCCTCCACGACCTTGAAGAACGGTGTCAATGTGAAGCGTACCATCGCGCTGGATGATGCCTATACCGTCACGGTCAAGGATGCCTTCACCTCCGCCACCGGTGCGGAACTGCCCGCCTATACCTTCAATGCCGGCCGTTGCATGCTGCCCGACCAAGGAAACGAGGTCCTCGGCGCCGACCTCATGGCCGCCGACGAAAGCGAGGCCGAACACTTCGAGGGGAGCCTCGGCGACCTGCTCGGCGCGCCTAGCGCCTTCTTGGGTTGCGGCACGACTTCCGACCCCACGGGTGTGGCGCTCTCCAAGACCACAAACTTCAACAACCAGGCGTGGGTGGCGCTGAAGAACCGCTTCTTCGTCACGCTGGTCCAGCCGCAGTCGCCCACGACCATCAACTTGACCGTCGCCCGCGCGAATCGCCAGGACAAGCTCCACATCAACGAGGTTTCCGCGACCTTTGACCAGCCCGCCATCACCCTCCAGCCCGGCCAAACGCACGAGGTGACCACCCGCCTCTATGTCGGCCCGAAGGAATACTCCCGCCTGGCCGACTTCGGCGCAGACGCGAAGGACGTGATGGACTTCGGCTGGTGGGCGTGGTTCCGCTGGATTTGCGCGCTCCTGCTTTGGGTGCTCAACGCCTTCTACGCCCTCATCCCCAACTACGGCGTGGCCATCATCCTGCTCACGCTGTTGGTCCGCATCATCTTCTGGCCGCTCACCCGCAAGAGCACGCTGGCCATGCGCAAGATGACCGCCATCCAACCCCAGATGAAGGAAATCCAGGCGAAGTTCAAGGACAACCCGCAGAAGATGCAGCAGGAGACCTTCAAGCTCTACCGCGATAACAAGGTCAACCCCTTCTCCAGTTGCCTGCCGCTCCTCATCCAGATTCCCATCTTCATCGCGCTCTTCATTGTCCTGCGCTCGGCGGTCGAGCTTCGCTTCGCCAGCTTCCTCTGGATCTCCGACCTCACTCAGCCCGAGAACCTCTTCGCCGGCATCCTGCCGATGCCGCTGAACATCCTCCCCATCCTCACCGCCGTGACGATGGGCCTGCAGACCCACCTCAGCCCCTCCACCGGCGACCCCGCCCAGAAGCGTATGATGACGTGGATGATGCCCATCATGATGCTCTTCTTCTTCTACTCCATGCCTTCGGCCCTCTGCCTCTACTGGACGGTCTCCCAAGCCCTCTCCATCGTCCAGATGTGGCACATCCAGCGCACCACCGCCAAGGAACAAGCCGCCGCCCTCGCCAAGTAAGCCCGGGCCCCAACACAAGAAAGCCTCGACCTCTCGGCCGGGGCTTTTCTTTACCCTAAACGCACCACCCATCACGTAGCGCGCAAACTGCGTCACAAACGCGTCACACCTTTTCACATAAACCCGCTTACGTTTACAGTATCGTCACTTATGACACGTTCACGAGGAGTTCGCTTGCAATTGGAATGGCAGTTTGCTATATAATAAGAGGAAAGCGTAGCAGAAAGGATTTTTACATGCGGAACGAATACTTGGACCGGTTCATGGCACAATTCCCCTTCGAAGGGTTGACCTACGACGACGTGACTCTGGTGACGCAGTACGCCGACTTCCTCCCCGATGACGCCTCCCTCAAGACGCGCCTCACCAGCCGCCAGGAGATGAACATCCCCTTCATGTCCGCCGCCATGGACACGGTGACCGAGGCCCCTATGGCCATCGCGATGGCCCTCGCCGGTGGCATCGGCTGCATCCATAAGAACCTGGACGAAGAAGAGCAGGCCCACCAAGTGGCCCGCGTGAAGCACTACCTCAACGGCCTCATCGAGCGCCCCGTCTGCTTCCATGAGGGCGACGAGGTCGCGTTCCTCCTCGCCGAAAAGAAGCGCCGTGGCCTCAAGTTCGGCGGCTTCCCCATCCTCGACGATCAGGACCGTCTGGTGGGCATGATTTCCGGCAAGGACCTGCGCTATTCCGACTGCGGCAGCGAGAAGCTCTCCGCCGTCATGACCAAGGCCACCGTCACCGCCGCCCCCGGCACCTCGCTGGAAGAGGCCTACAAGATTATGCGCGAGCACAAGATTGGTAAGCTCCCGCTCGTGGACAAAGATGGTCACCTGGCCGGTCTCTACTCCTACACCGACGTCCAGCAGCTCATCGAGAACCAGAACCCCGCCTACAACCGCGACTCCAAGCACCGTCTGCGCGTCTCGGCCTCCGTCTCCGGCGGCACCGGTGACTACAGCCGCATGGAGCGCCTCGCCCAGGAAGAGGTCGACGTCGTGGTGGTCGACTCCGCCCACGGCCATACCAAGGGCATCATGGACATGGTGCGTTGGATCGCCAAGCACTATCCCGACATCGACATCATCGCCGGCAACATCGCCACCTCCGAGGCCGCCATCGCCCTGCGCGACGCCGGCGCCCACGCCGTCAAGGTCGGCATCGGCCCGGGTTCCATCTGCACCACCCGCGTGGTCTGCGGCGTCGGCATCCCGCAGCTCACCGCCATCTACAACGCCCGCAAGGCCCTCGAGGGTTCCATCCCCGTCATCGGTGACGGCGGCATCAAGCTCTCCGGCGACGTGCCCAAGGCCATCACCGCCGGCGCCGACTGCGTCATGCTCGGCTCCGTCCTGGCCGGTTGCGAAGAAAGCCCCGGCGAGAAGATTCTCAACGGCGGCCGCCAGTACGTCGTTTACCGCGGCATGGGCTCCCTCGCCGCCCTCAAGAACGGCAAAGGCTCCCGCGCCCGTTACTTCCAGGACAACGAGACCGACGACGAGCTCGTGCCTCAGGGCATCGAAGGCATGGTCCCCTACTCCGGCCCTGTGCATCGCATCATGACGCAGTTCTGCGGCGGCCTGCGCAGCACGCTGGGTTACTGCGGGTGCCGCACCATCGCCGAGCTCCAGGAGCGTGGCCAGTTCTACCGCGTCACGGCCAACGGCGTGCGCGAGGCCCACCCCCACGACGTCACCATCACCAAGGAAGCCCCCAACTACCGCTCGTAATCGGGCAAGGAGCGCGCCATGGCCGTGCAACAGACCAATCCCTTCGACAACAAGGACCCGCGCATCATCACCCTCAAGGCCCCCGTCGCCCCCACCCTCCCGGTGGGCGGCGCCGCCGCGGCCGCGCAGGACGTCCCCGAGGCGGAGGCCCCCAGCGCCCCGCCGCTCGTCGAGGTGAAGGATCTCTGCACCTGGTTCCCCATCAAGAAGGGCATCTTCGCGCGCACCGCAGGCTACGTCAAGGCCGTCAACGGCGTCTCCTTCACCATGGAGGCCGGCGAGACCCTCGGCGTGGTCGGCGAATCCGGTTGCGGCAAGAGCACCCTCAGCCGCACCATCCTCCGCCTGGAAAAGCCCCACAGCGGCTCCGTCCACTTCATGGGCCAGGACGTCTTCAAGCTCAAGGGCAAGGACCTCCTCCAATACCGGCGCGACCTGCAGGTGGTCTTCCAAGACCCCCACGCCACGCTCAATCCCCGCCACTCCATCCTCGACATCCTCACCGAGGGCATGCTCGTCCACGGCCTCATCAAGCCCAAAGACGCGCAAGACGCCGCCGCCGAGCTCCTCCACGACGTCGGCCTCCAGCCCGATGCGATGTTCCGCTACCCGCACGCCTTCTCCGGCGGCCAGCGCCAGCGCATTTGCATCGCCCGCGCCATCGCCCTCAAGCCGAAGATGATTATCTGCGACGAGGCCGTCTCCGCGCTCGACCTCTCCATCCGCGCACAGGTCCTCAACCTCCTCATGGAGCTCAAGGACAAATACCACCTCGCCTACCTCTTCATCACCCACGACATCGGCGTCGTCGAGCACATCGCCGACAACATCATCGTGATGTTCAAGGGCGAAATCGTCGAGCGCGGCCCCGCAGAGAAGGTCCTTCTCCACCCCGAGGAACCTTACACCAAGCGCCTCATCGCCGCCGTCCCCCGCGTCGGCGCGTGATGTTCAAGCTCGTGGGGTAAGAAACCGCAGATTGCGCAGATTAGAGCAGATTTTGGGCGGGCTACCGCCCGCAGGACAACCGGATTGTGAAAGACCTCACAATGGAGTCCCAACGCGACAAAGAGACCTACGCCATCATCGGCGCCGCAATGCGGGTCCACGGCACGTTGGGATTCGGCTTCCTTGAGAAGGTCTACCAAGACGCCTTGGAAGTGGAACTGCGTCACACTAAAATCCCCTATGAGCGCGAAAAGCCCATTGATATTCTCTATCGTGGCATCCGCCTGGGCGAACATTACTATGCCGATTTCCTCTGCTATGGTGATGTCATCGTGGAGCTAAAAGCGCTCAAGAAGCTCAACAAGCTTGAAGAATCCCAGGTCCTCCATTACCTGCGCGCCTCTAGGCTTACCCGCGCACTTCTAATCAACTTCGGGCAACCTAGCCTGCAAGTCGTCCGCTTCGCAAATGGCTATAAACAAACGCTCGAAGAGGACGAATTGAAGGAAATCGTTTCGAAAGACAACGCAGTCAATCTGGCAGTCCCCTCGGCGGTAGCCGAGCCCTAATCTGCCCCAATCTGCGAAATCTGCGGTTTCCCCTTTCTGTTCTCTGCTCTCCGTTCTCTGTTTTCTCATCTTCACCATGCAACATCGCGTTGTTTTGACTGTCAATCTCGGCACGTTGGCCGGGAACTACCGAGCCGTGTGCGGCGTGGCCGCGCCCTGCGCTGTCATGCCCGTGCTCAAGGCCAACGCCTATGGTCTGGGTGTCGGCCCCATCGCCAAGGCCCTCGTCGCCGCGGGTGCCCCGCGCATCGCCGTCGCCGAACCCTTCGAGGCCCTCGCCTTGGCCGACCTTGGCGTGCCCATCCAAATCCTTAGCGGCATCCTCCCCGACGAAATCGGCCCCATGATTGAGGCCGGCGTCACCCTTCCGCTCGTCTCCCTTGAGTCCGCCCGCGCCATCTCTGACGAGGCCGTGCGTCAAGGCCGCACCGCCATCTGCCACCTGGCCCTCGACACCGGCATGGGCCGAGCCGGCTTCCTCTGGGACCGCGCCCCCGCCCCCCTCCCAGACCTCCTCGCCCTCCCCAACTTGAACATCGAGGGCCTCTTCACCCACTTCCCCTTGGCCTACGAAAGCTCCTCCGCCTTCACCCAAGAGCAACTCCGCCGCTTCCGCGTTGTCCTCGATGCCGCTGAGGCCCTCGGCCACCGTTTCCGTTGGGTACACGCCGCCAACTCCGATGCCATCAACAACGCCCCCGCCGCCTGCGCCGCCCCCTTCAACCTCGTCCGCTGCGGTATCAACCTCCATGGTGCCTTCGACGCCGCCGGGTCCCTCCGCGTCCCTCTGCGCCCTGTCCTCACCATGACCACCCGCCTAGCGCAGATTCGTGACCTCCCCGAGGGCACGCCCATCGGCTACGGCCACACCTATCGCACTCGCCGCCCCATGCGCGTGGGCACCGTCTGCGCCGGTTATGCCGACGGCCTCCCCCTCGCCCTTTCCAATCGCGGCTCCGTCATCATCCGCGGCGTCCCCGTCCCTATCCTCGGCCGCCTCTCCATGGACTACCTCACCGTCAACCTCGATGATGTCCCCGAGGCCTGCGTTGGTGACGTCGTTACCCTCCTTGGCCGTGACGGCGACCACGAAATCCCCGTTCAAGACTGGGCCGCCCTCAAGGGCACCCACGCCTACGACATCATCTGCTCCATCGGCTCCCGCGTCGCCCGCCGCTATCAGAGCTGATCGCCCCACCCATCCCCAACGTACCTGTAAGGCCCCACCACCAAGGGGCCTTTTGTTTTCCATTCAGACCATAAAAAAAGGCCACCGCCGCACGGTGGCCCTAACTTGTTATATTCATGGAAGTTTTGAGAAGCACTACGCTCACGAAGACTGCCTTGTGATTCGTCACAACAGCCCCCTGCAACGCACGTCCACGGCTCAGTTCCGCCAGCCCTCCCGAAGGGTTCCTTCTGGACCACTATAGGGTCTCACCTCGGACCACTATAGTGGTTGACCTCCGACCCCTATAGTGGTCGACCCCGGACCACTATAGGGTCTCGAGGCGAACCCTTAAGGGTCTCTCAAATCCCCTTCCGCAGACCATAAAAAAGGCCACCGCCATGCGGTGGCCCAAAAGCATCAGCGCCTTCGTTTTGACAGAAGACGGAAGTGCGCCCAATCCCGACTAACACCAATCAGCGGTGGCGGATGGCGAGGCGAAGGACGAGGCAGACGGCTTCCCAGGCAATGGCGAGGGACATCTTGGAGCGGCCGGCAACGCGGTCGGCAAAGACGATGGGGAGCTCGACGATACGGAAGCCGGCGCGCCAAGCATGATAGGTGGTCTCGACCTGGAAGGCGTAACCCTCGGCGGCGATGGGGCCTTGAAGGATGGACGCCAAGGCTTCGCGGCGGAAACACTTGTAGCCGGCGGTGGGGTCCATCACGGGCAAGCGGGTAAGGAGGCGGACGTAGAGGCCGGCGCCGTAACTCAGAAAGAGGCGGCGGAGGGGCCAATTGAGGACGCGGACGCCGCCCTGGCTGTAGCGGGAGCCGATGACGAGGTCGGCAGAGTCGGCGGCGGCAAGGAGGCGAGGAAGAGCCTTCGGGTCGTGCGAGAAATCGGTGTCCATCTGGATGACACGGTCGTAGCCCCTAGCAAACGCGACACGGAAGGCGGCACGGTAGGCCCGACCCAGCCCCTGCTTGGCGGGACGATGAAGGACAATAAGCCGCGAATCGGTGGCGGCAAGGCCTTCCGCCAAGAGACCGGTGCCATCGGGCGAGGCATCGTCCACGACTAAGATGTCGGCGTCAGGCAAGACCTTGCGAACGGCAGAGACGAAGGCGGGCAGGTTCTCGCGCTCGTTGTAGGTGGGAGTGATGACGAGGACACGCAGACCGCTCACCGGGCCTCCTGTTCGACCAAGCGGAGAAGCTCAGCGATGGCATCCGGGGGCGGCAAGGTGGCCAGGTGCTCGCCGTGGCGGTAAAGGGCGAAGACGTCACGGCCGCCGCAGAGGGCAAGATCGGCTTCGCGGGCCTCGCCAGGGCCGTTGACGACGCACCCCATGACGGCGACGTGGAGGCGCTTGGCGTCTGGGTGTGCGCGATAGAAGGCCTCAAGGGCATCGGAGACGCGCTCGGCGGCAGCCTGAAGGTTGACCTGCGTGCGGCCGCAGGTGGGGCAACTGGTGACCCAGGCGCCGGGGGCGCGGAGTCCGCAAGCGCGGAGCAACTCAACACCAACGCGCACCTCTTGTTCGATGGGCGCGGTGAGGGAGATACGGATGGTGTCACCGATACCATCCTCCAAGAGGCGCGAGAGGGCGACGCAACTGGTAACGGTGCCGCGCAGGGCGGTGCCGGCCTCAGTGAGGCCCAGGTGGAGGGGATAGGGCACGCGGTCGGCCAAGAGGCGATAGGCGGCGATGGTGCGGGGGATGTCGGAGGCCTTGACGGAGATGGCAATCTCGTGGTAGTCCAATTCCTCGAGCAGGCGGACGTGGCCGAGGGCGCTCTCGACAAGAGCTTCCGGAGTGGCAGAACCGTATTTGGCAACGAGCCCCTTCTCAAGAGAACCGCCGTTCACGCCGATACGAATAGGCGTAAGGCGGGGACGAGCGGCCTCGACGACGGCACGGACGCGGTCAGGGCCGCCAATGTTGCCGGGGTTGATACGCAGGGCGGCGACGCCGGCCTCGATGGCGGCGAGAGCCAGACGATAGTCGAAGTGGATGTCGGCGACAAGCGGCAAGGGGCTCTGGGCAACGAGCTCGGGCAGGGCCTCGGCGGCGGCCTGGTCGGGGACGGCCACGCGGAAGATGTCACACCCAAGGTCGTCGGCACGGCGGATTTGAGCGAGGACGGCGGGGACGTCGGTGGTAGGGACGTTTGCCATCGTCTGAACAGAGACGGGGGCGCCACCGCCAACCTGCACGGGACCGACATGAATAGGACGAGTCTGGGTACGAAGGGTCATGGCAGATCTCCTCAGAAAATAAGACGCATGGAATCGCGGTAGATGAAAACCGCGAAGAGAAGCAGGAAGAGGACGACAAAGACGTTCGTCACCACCGCGATGAAGCGGGCGGAGGGCTCTTTGCGGCGCACGATGGCATAGAGTGCGAAAAGAATGTGGCCACCGTCAAGGACGGGGATGGGCAGGAGGTTGAGAAGGGCCAAGTTCACGCAGATGAGGCGGAGGAAGCCCAGGCAGACCCAGAGACCGTTCTGAATGACTTGCACGAAGATACTAAAGATCATAATGGGGCCGCCGAGACCGGAGGCGGCGCGTTTGGCCTCACCCTCGCTCTTGGGGAGCGTAAGAGCCTTGAGCACGCGCACCACGCTCATGGCGTCGCTGTTGAGCTGGGCCAACACGCCGCGTTCGGCCATCCACTGCATGTGGCCGCTGATATAGGGACTGATGGCGATACCGATAGAGGGAGGAACGGCAGGGGTCAAGGTGAGCGTACGGGAGGCGCCACCATCCACGGGCTGGAAGGTGAGAGTGACGGGGACCTCCGGTTGCTCACGCTGGGTGAGGATCTTGATGTTCGTGAAGGGTTGCCCATTGACCGTGAGGACTTGGTCACCGGGTTTCATGCCGGCGAGGGCGGCGGGAGAGCCGGGCACCACCCACTCCAAGCTATAAGCGTCCGCACTATCCGTCGCGGTTTGAGTGGCCGAGTCACGCAGACGGAAATTGAGTCCAAGAACGGGAGGTTGCGTGAAGTGCTCCGGGGCATCCGCAAGCGTGACCGGAGTGAGCGTAACGGAGCGAGGCGCCGCATCCTCGGGCTCTTCGATGTTGCGGACAGTGAGGGTGAGAGGCAAGGTGGGGTCGCGCCGCGCAAGCAGGAGATCCGGATGCTCCAAGAAGTTCATGCCATCGACGGAGAGGATGATGTCACCCTTGCGAAGGCCGGCCTGTTCAGCGGGAGAGCCGGGCGCCACATCGCCGATGCCGATATCCAAGGGGCCGGGATAGAGACCGCCAATGATGTAGACCTCTTCGCTCGGGTCAGGCTGGGTATCGAGCCGGGCCGAAAGCGTCAGCGTCTTCTCGCCGCGCTGTACGGTGACATCGACGGTTGCGTCCTTGCCGCCATTAAGATAGCTTTCAACAATGAAGTCGCTCCAGGAGTGGACGGTGTTGCCATTGACGGAGAGGATGCGGTCGCCGGGGCGAAGGCCGGCCTGGTAGGCGGCGGAGTCGGGCTCGACCATGCCGATGGTGGTGGAGGCGCCGATAGCCTCGTCCGGGGCGAAGAAAAAGATGGCGACGGCGCAAACCGCGGCCAAGACAAGGTTGCCAAAGGGTCCAGCGAAGGCAACGATGATGCGTTTCCACGGCTGCGCGGGAGGGAGGGACTCACCGTGGTCGCCCTGGATGCCCTTCATGGCCTCGGGGTCAAGCTGGGGCAGGGAGACATAGCCGCCGAAGGGGATGGCGGAGAACCGCCACTCGGTGCCGCGGAAGGTGCGCTTCCAGAGCGCTGGGCCGAAACCGATGGAAAAGACATCAGCCTTCATGCCCAGGAGGCGGGCGGCGAGGAAGTGACCGAATTCATGGATGAAGACGGCGAAGCTGAAGAGGAAGAGGGCAAGGATAATGGAGAGCGGCCAAAGCAAATAAGGCGACATGGGCGGGGTCTCGGTCAGGGTTCGAGGGATTCAAAGAAACGTTCGCGGCCCCGGAAGCGGGCAATCTCACGATAGCCGGCGCGGGCCAACAGGTCGTAGGCACGGGAGAAATTGGCGCAGACAAAGGCCGCACGGTGAGCGTCGGCAGAGACGGTCACGGGAATCTCGCGATGAAAGCAGGCGCGGAGGATAGCGTCGCTGGGATAGCACTCGCGGCAGTCCTTGGCCCACCCGGAGGTGTTCAGCTCCACCACCATATCCGCGGCCTTGACGGCGTCCAGCGCGTCGCGGATGACGGGCGTGAGGTCCTCGGAGGGATAGAAGGCGAACTTCTTGCAGAGGTCGATATGGCCGGCGATGTCGAAGAGGCGGCTCTCAGCCATGTCGCGCACGGCGAGCCAATAGCGGCGGTGGGTCTCGTTGACCTCCTCGGGCGAGAGACTCCCCCAGAAGGCGCGGTCGGTGTCGATGGACTGCTTGCCCACAAAGTGGACCGAGCCAATGGCGTAGTCCAGGCGCGGGTCCTTGGCGGGAGCCTCGTACCACGCGGCGGAGCCATCCAACCAGTCAAACTCCAGGCCCACACGAATTTCGATGGGCGCATGAGCCGTAACCTCGGCGATGTTCTCGAAGTAACGCTCATCGAGACGCGGTTGGAGCGCCCACTCGGGGGCAGTCTGCGCGCCGGGACCTTCGCGGTAATAGTGGTCGGAGAAACCGAGAATCTCAATACCCTGGGCTACGGCCTGGCGCATGAAGTCCGCCGGCGTGTCCGCGCCATCGCTGAAGACGGTGTGATTGTGATAAGACGCGCGCTTCATGCTTTGCCCTTGCCTTTTTTGCCCTTCTTGGCGGGCGGTTTGGGTTTCGCGGCCTTGGGCTTCGCAGGTTTAGGCTGCTTGGGGAGGCGCGGCTTGCGCCCACGCTCCTTGGCGATGGCCGCGAGACGCGTCTCTTCGGCGTGACGGCCGCCGTTCCAACGGTCCACCGCGCTGCCCTGCACGTAGCCGAAGTCGAGCCGCCGTGCGGGGAAGTCCACCCGCGTGACGAAGACTCGCAGGCTGACGCCGGCCTTAATGACCAGCTTGCCCGCGCTGAGGCTCTCCGAGGCGGGATTGAAGACCACATATTGCTTGGAGATGCCCGCGACATGGACCAGACCGGAGACCTGCAAGTCGATGACGTCCACAAAAAAGCCAAAGGGCTTGACGGCCACGACGACGGCCTCGTAGTCCTGTGGTTTGCGAGCGTCGAGCTGCTCTTGCAGGAAGCGGTACTTCTTGATTTCGGTGAGGGCGCGCTCGGCTTCGTCCGCGAGTTGTTCGCGTTCGGTGGCACGGGCCGCGGCGCGGTCTAGCCACCCCTGATCGAGACGACCCCGGCGGCCCGTCCCGGCAAGATACTCCGCCAACTGACGGTGCAGCACTAGGTCGGGATAACGGCGGATAGGCGAGGTGAAGTGCGAATAATAGGTCAGGGCCAGACCGAAGTGCCCATGCTGTTTCGCGGAGTAGAGCGCGCGCTTGAGCGACCGCAACACCAACGTGTGGATGTGGTAACGCAACGGATGGTCGGCGGTGTCGCGCAGGAGGGCGGCGAGTTCCTTCGGCTCACGCAGGTTGCGCGGCCGGATGCCCAACTTGCGGAGCTCCACCTCCAGCTTGGAAATCTTCTCGTCGTCCGGCGCCTCGTGCAGACGGTTGAGGATGGCCACCTGGTGCGTCAGCAACTCGCGGGCCACGGCCTCGTTGGCCGCCACCATGCAACATTCGATGAGCTGGTGCGACTCGTCGTTCGAGGCCGCATGGATGCCCACCATCCGCCCCTCTTTGTCCAACTCAATCTCCACCTCTTGTGAGGCCATCTCCAGAGCGGCGTTACGCTCGCGAATCTTCTTCAGCTGACGCGTCAGCTCCAGGGTCTCGCGAAGCATCGGCTGGGTGCGCGGGTCGAGCGGCCCGCAAGCGATCTCCGTGGGACGCCCCTCCAAGAGCGCAATCGCCTCTTCATAGGCCAGACGCTGCTTCGAGCGAATGATGCTCTTGGCGAAGCGCACGTCCACCGCCCGCGCCTGCTTGTCGTAGGTGATGAAGACCGAGAAGGTCAGACGGTCCTCGCCCGGCATCAGCGAGCAGACACTGTTGGAAAGCTGCTCGGGGAGCATCGGCACCACTTTGTCGATAAGGTAGATGCTCGTGCCGCGCTTGTACGCCTCGCGGTCCAGCGCGCTCCCGGGCCGGACAAAGTGACTCACGTCCGCGATGTGCACGCCCAACACGCGGCGCCCTTGGTCGTCGTGCTCCAGACTGATGGCGTCGTCGAAGTCACGCGCGGTCGCCGGGTCGATGGTCAGGATGAAACGGTCGCGCAGGTCCAGGCGCTCGCCGGGCTCGTGCAGGAGCGTCGCCACCTGCTCGGCCTCGGCCACCACCTCGCGCGGGAATTCCTCCGGCAGTTCATACTGCCGCATGATGGCCACCGTGTCCAAAGACGGCTTGTCCTCCGGTCCGATGACCTCCAGAATCTCCGCCTCCAGGCGTTCGTCACGGCCTTCGCCGTTGCGGCGCATCCGCACCACCACGCGGTCACCGGGACGCGCGCCCTTGGTGTCGCCCACCACCGTGAAGTCGCTCCGATAGATGGGGTTCAACGGCGAAATGGAGAGTCCCCCGCCGCCCACGCGGCGCACCGTTCCCACCACGTCGCGCACGGCTTCTTCGTCGATGGAGCGGATCACGCCCACCGGGTCCGAACGGTCACCGGGTCGATACGCCACCGTCACGCGGTCGCCTTGAATGGCCCGACCCACGTCGCGGCTTTCCACAAAAACCTGCTTGCCCGTCTCTTCGTCCGTCACGATGGCCGCGCCGCTGCGCGTCAAGCGCACCGTGCCCGACATCGTTCCCGAGCCGGCTCCCGCGCGGTAATGGCCGCGCCGCTTCTCCACCAACTCCCCGCTGCGCACCATCTCGCGCAACAGTTGCGGCAGACGCTTCGCCGCCTTTCCACGCAGACCCAGCGTCTTGATGATCTCAGGCGCGCCGAAGACCTTCTCCGGCTCACTCTGAAACAAATACCTGATTGCTTGTTCTTCAATATCCATGGTGCACTATTTTACCACACTTCCCCCACCCCACGAAAACAAGTCAGTGGCGTCCAGGGGGCCCGGGGAAGTTTTGTAGACACAGAGGCTCGCAGAGGAGAACAGAGGAACACAGAGAAAGACTGCCAGCGTGAAGAAACCGTAGATTTTGACAGATTAAGGGCGTGCTACCGTACGCAGGACGCACCTGGAAAGCTTAAAAGTTTAGAGGCTTGGAGGCTTGGCCTTCTTGGAGCCTCGCCCGTCGCCCCGTAGGGGCGCTCCGTTTTCCGTTTTCCGTTTTCCGTTCTCCGGGGCGGCATAAGCCGCCCCTTGTCCTATATGTCCTATCGCGAAGCCTGATGGCTTTCTTGCGAAAGTCACAGAAACGCAAGGGATGGGCACGGTAGTGAGGCGCGACGCGCCGAACGGTGAAGTGCCCAGGCCCTTGCGTTCCTTTTGTGTCTTCGTGGAAAACATACAGGGCGGCCCCGGAGACCGGGACCGCCTTGTGCGCATCGGCAATGCAGGGCTTACTTACCGATGGCTTTGCGCTTCTCCAGCGCGGGCTCGCCGATGATGGCCTTGATACGGCGCACGCCGGCGGAGGAACTCTCTTCCTTCAGGATCTTGAAGGCCACGAGCTCGGAGGTGTTGTTGGCGTGCGGGCCGCCGCAGACCTCCTTGGAGAAGTCGCCCATCGTGTAGACCTTCACCTGCTCGCCGTACTTCGCGGTGAAGAGGGCGGTGGCACCGGAGGCCTTGGCGTCCTCGATGGCCATCGTCTCGCAGGTGATGGGGAGGGCGCGCTTGATCTGCTCATTCACCAGGTCTTCCACCTGTTCGAGCTGCTCCTTGGTCATCTTCTCGGGATGGGAGAAGTCGAAGCGGAGGCGCTCGGCGGTGATGTTGGAGCCCTTCTGGTTCACGTGGTCGCCCAGGACAATCTTGAGGGCCTTGTGGAGCAGGTGCGTGGCGGTGTGCAGACGGGTGGTCTGCTCGGAGTGGTCGGCCAGACCGCCCTTGAAGACGCCCTCGCCCTGCTTGGAGGCCTCTTTGTGCTTGGCCTCGGCCTTGGCGAAGCCGTCGGCGTCGACGGTCATGCCGCGCTCGGCCGCGAGCTCCTGGGTGATTTCCAGCGGGAAGCCGTAGGTGTCGTAGAGCTTGAAGGCGGTCTTGCCGGAGATCTGCGTCTGCCCATGCTGGGCCATGACGTCGGCGACCTTCTCGAACTCGTGGCGGCCCTGGGTGAGGGTCTTGGCGAAACGGTTCTCCTCGGCGGTGAGCTCGGCCACGATGGAGTCGCGCTTCTCGAGCAGGTCGGGATAGAAGCCTTTGTAGACGCCGATGACCAGGTCGGCCATCTCGGCGGTGAAGCCCGCGGGCAGGCCCAAGTCCATCCCGTAACGCACGGCGCGACGGATAAGGCGACGCAGGACGTAGTTGGCGCCCACGTTGCCGGGCTTCACGCCGCCCTTGGGGTCGCCCAGGATGATGGTCGCCGTACGCATATGGTCGGCGACAATGCGCTCGGCGCGGATGCGCTTCTCCTCGGGCAACTCGTTCGTGGTCAGCGCACGGATGCGCTCCAGCAACGGCAGGAAGAGCTCGGACTCATAGACGTCGGTGTAGCCGTTGATCATGCAGATGGTGCGCTCGACGCCCATGCCGGTGTCGACGTTGTGCTGCTTGAGCGGCTCGTAGGTCCCCTCGGCCGTCTTGTTGTACTGCATGAAGACGTCGTTCCAGATCTCCATGTACTTGCCGCAATGGCACCCGGGGCCGCAGTCCGGCCCGCACGCGGGCTTGCCGGTGTCCAGGAACATCTCGGTGTCCGGGCCGCAAGGGCCGGTGACGCCCGCCGGGCCCCACCAGTTGTCCTCGCGCCCCTTGGGGAAGATGTGGCTCTCGGGGATGCCCTGCGCCTTCCAGCAGGCGATGGCCTCGTCGTCGCGCGGGATGCCCTCTTCGCCCTTGAAGACGGTCACGTAGAGGTCCTCGGGCTTCAGCCCCAGCTTGGTGATGAGGAACTCAAAGCTCCAAGCGATGGCCTCTTTCTTAAAGTAATCGCCCAGCGACCAGTTGCCGAGCATCTCGAAGAAGGTCAGGTGCGCGCTGTCGCCCACCGCGTCGATGTCGCCGGTGCGCACGCACTTCTGCACGTCGGTCAGGCGGCGGCCCGCCGGATGGGGCTCGCCGAGCAGGTAAGGCACCAGCGGGTGCATGCCCGCCGTCGTGAACAACACGGTCGGGTCGTTCTCGGGGATGACCGAGGCCCCGGAAATAATCGTGTGCCCCTTGCTCTCGAAAAACTTCAGATACATCTCGCGCAACGCGTCGGCGGTCAGCTTAGCCATTGTATGCTCCTTTAAGGAAGTCAAAATCGCGCGATAGTATAGCACATTCGCCCCCACCCTGCCGCCCTCCAATTCCATAAAGCGTTTCATAACACCTTGCGCACGCCCCTGCCCGGATGTGCTATTCTATTGCCACGCCACGGGAGAGCCGTGGAATACTTTGCGCTTTGCGCTGACAAGTTGTTTACGACGAAACCTCGGAAATTTCGCAGTAACCAAGCAACGAGTCAAGCGAAGGCGCGCCGTTTTGGCGCGTCCTTCGTTTGCGTGCTTGGTTACGGGCATCCGAGGTCCCGGTCGTAAGCCGCAACGGAGGACGCGTTTTTATGGCCCGGAACACAGGACTGAATCAGGCGAACAAACAGAAGAAAGATGAGTTCTACACGCAACTCTCGGACATCGAGAACGAGTTGCGGCACTACAAGTCGCACTTCAAAGGCAAGACGGTGCTCTGCAACTGCGATGACCCGCGAGTGTCCAACTTCTTCCACTACTTTGCAATGAACTTTGAAGCGTTCGGCCTTCATCGCCTCATCACCACCTGCTACAAGAACCAAGACGCCGACCTCTTCAGCCAAAATGACAGCGAGCAAGCCGTCTGGTTGGAATACTGGGGCGACAAGAATGCCAACCGCGTCCCCGACCCTGAGGAGATTGGTATCAAACCGCTCAAAGGAGACGGTGACTTTCGCAGCCAGGAGTGTGTCGAGCTCCTCAAGCAAGCCGACATCGTCGTCACCAACCCTCCCTTCTCCCTCTTCAGAGAATACCTCGCCCAACTGATTGAATACGGTAAGAAGTTCCTCATTATCGGCCACCAAAACGCCATTACCTATAAAGAAGTCTTCCCACTTCTAAAGAACAACAAGCTGTGGCTAGGCTACGGCTTCAAAGGGAACGCGGGCTTCTTCATCTCCGAGTACGAGGACATCGCCACGGCCAGCACCCACAAAGAGGGAATGATTCGCGTATCCGGCGTAACGTGGTTCACTAACCTCGACATCCCCAAACGGCACGACCCCCTCATCTTGTATAAGACATATTCGCCAGAGGCCTATCCGCAATACGACAATTATCCTGCCATCAACGTAGAGAAGACCTCCGACATCCCACTGGATTACGATGGCATCATGGGTGTCCCGATTACCTTCCTGGACAAGTATTGCCCAGACCAATTCGAAATTGTCGGCTTGGACCGATACGTCCCCGACAACCCACACTACGGACATCGCTTTACGTTGCAAGGCAAAGAAACCTATGCTCGCATTCTGATTCGCAGGAGGAAGTGAGATGGAAATCAAGTTGAGGCAGATCACCGTCAGGGAGCTGACGGAAGGGTACGAGAATGATGGCGAGAACGGCGTGCGCGGATACGCGGGGAAACTCGATATCCGCCCACCCTACCAACGGGAGTTCGTCTACAGCGATGCGCAACGTGAGGCCGTGATCGACTCCGTGACGCAGGGTTACCCGCTGAACGTGATGTATTGGGCCGACCGCGAGGACGGGACGTTCGAGGTGATCGACGGCCAACAGCGCACCGTCAGTCTATGCCAATACGTCAATGGCGACTTCTCGCACAATATGCGCTTCTTCCACAACCTGACGGACGACGAACAAGCCGTCATCTTGGACTACCCGCTCATGGTCTACGTCTGCAAGGGGACAGACAGCGAGAAGCTGGCGTGGTTCCGCGTGATCAACATCGCCGGCGAGCGCCTCTACGAGCAGGAATTGCTCAATGCCGTCTACTGCGGCCCCTTCGTGACGGATGCCAAGCGCTACTTCAGCAAACGCGGGTGCGTGGCACAGAAACTTGGCGCGGACTACCTTGAAGGAAAAGTGGAACGGCAGGATTACCTGGCGACGGCGCTGGCCTGGATTTCCAACGGCTGCACAGAGGGCTACATGGCCACCCACCAGCACGACGCGAACGCCACCGCCCTGTGGTTGCACTTCAATGCCGTCATCACCTGGGTCAAGGCCACCTTCCCCACTTACCGCAAGGAAATGAAAAAAGTGGACTGGGGGAACCTTTACGCACGTTTCGGCGAACAAACGCTCGATGCCAAGGCTTTGGAGGCGAAAGTCGCCAGATTGATGGCCGACAGCGACGTACAGAAGAAAGCGGGCATTTATGCCTACGTCCTCGATGGCGATGAGCGGAATCTGAACATCCGAACCTTCGATGACAACACCAAGCGCGAGGTCTACGAACGGCAAAAGGGCATCTGCGCCAAGTGCGGCAAGCATTTCGACATTAAAGAAATGGAGGCCGACCACATCACGCCGTGGTCGCAGGGCGGCCATACCGTCATCGACAACTGCCAGATGCTCTGCCGCGAGTGTAACCGCCGCAAGAGCGACAAATGACCGTAGGTCGAAATGCTCGGCGGCAAGCCTTCACGTCAGGCCCCTACAAGGTCCTTTCTGAGACCCTATAGTGGTCGAGGGCGGACCACTATAGTGGTTGACCCCCGACCACTATAGTGGTTGACCTCGTACCCTTAAGGGTTTCACAAAGGGGGCTTTTAGGGTTGCTCGAGGAGGAGGGCACGGGCCTTGGCGTATTTGGCAAGGCGGGCGGCGCGGGATTCGGGGGTGCCGGGGGTGAGGGCGGCACGGGCGGAGTCGGAATTGTGGGCCAGGTCGGCGAGTTTGACGGCGGTGGCGATGGGATTGCCGCGAATGGCACGGACATAGTCAAAGTAGTCCACATCCTTGGCGTGCGTCAGCAAGCGGACGGCCTCAACGACTTCCGGAGGAAAGTCACGCGCCAAGTCCTCAAAGGTCATGTCGGTGTCTTCCACAACATCGTGCAGGAGCGCGACGCAAGTGGTCGTCTCGTCCGTCATCTGTTCGGCGAGGTGGAAGGGGTGGAAGACGTAAGGGGCGCCGCAACGGTCGAGTTGTCCATGGTGGGCGGCGTAGGCGACCTGCATGGCTTTGAGGGTGAGCGGGGTGTAAATCATGGTTTACTGCGCGATGTTTGGGCAACGAACGGCGCGAGAGCCTTCCGTGACCAAGGGCGGAACGGCCTCGGAGCACGCGGGGGTGGCACGGGGGCATCGGGGCGCGAAGGCGCAACCGGGCGGGAAGCGGCCGGGCGGCGGGACGGTGCCGGGGATGTCCTGCAAGCGAGGCTTGTCGAGGCGGAGAGAGGGGACGGCGGCGAGGAGTCCCTGCGTGTAAGGATGGCGCGGGGCGGAGAGGACATCGCGGACGGGGCCGCTCTCGACAATACGCCCGGCGTACATGACGTAGAGGCGTTGCATATAGTTGGCGACGATGCCGAGGTTGTGCGTGATGAGGAGGACAGCCATGTTGCGCTTGGCGGCCAGTTCGTCCATCACGCCGAGAATGCGGCGCTGAGTGGTGACATCAAGCGCGGTGGTGGGCTCGTCGGCAATCAGGAGCCGAGGCTCGGCGGCGAGGGCCATGGCAAGCATGACGCGCTGACATTGGCCGCCGGAGAGTCCGCAGGGATAGGAATCGGCAGCGCGTGCGGGGTCCGGCAGACCGACATCCGTCAAGAGAGAAAGGATGCGTTCGCGGCGCGCGGCGCGGGGCATCGGAGGAAGAGCCTCGGCGATTTGGTCGCGAATACGAAGGACAGGGTTGAGGCTCGCCATCGGGTCCTGGAAGACGTAGGCGATACCACCGCGACGGGCCTCGCGCAGGGCCTTTGCATCACTCAAGAGGTCGCGTCCGGCAAAACGGATATGTCCGGTGCGGTGGGCGCGGTCGGTGGGGGGGAGGGCCGTGACGGAGAGGGCCGTGACGGACTTGCCGCACCCGCTCTCGCCGACGAGCGCGACGCGTTCGCCGGGGTTGACATGGAGGCTGACGCCGGGGACGGGCGTGACCTCGCCACCGGGTGTGCGGAAGGTGACGCTGAGGTCCTCAATCTCCAACAAAGGTTCGGCCATGGCGCGTGCCTCAGACGGTGAGGTCGAGGTGATCGAGCTCGTTGACTGCCTTTTCGTCCGCCGCGGTGGCGCCCTTGCGGTGGCGCGCGAAGGGCACGTGGCCCTTGACGATGAAGAAGCGCACGAGCGGCGGGAAGGGAATGGCCGTGCAGAGCGAGAGCACGACGATGGCGTTGAAGAACTCCTTGCCAAGAATGCCGAGGTTGGTGGCAATCAAGGCCGCGGCCACGGTGGCGGAGAGCTGCGGCACGGTCATCAAGCCGGCGCAGAAGGCCTGGCGGCCATCGAACCCGGAGGCGCGCAGAGCCAGCCAACCGCTACCGACCTTGCTGACGACCAGGCCGAGGACGGTGGCGCCGGCAAGCAACCAACCGCGGACGACGTCCACGTCGCCGTTGGCCATGCCGAAGAAGGTCTTGAGGTCGGCCTGGAAGCCGAAGCAGAGGAAGAGGAAGGGGATGACGAGGCCGAAACCGATGGCCTCGAGCTTGTCATGGACACCATCCTTGGGGTCACGGAAGCCCGGCGTGCGGGCCACGGCGATGCCCGTGACGAAGGCGCTGA
This sequence comes from uncultured Kiritimatiellota bacterium, assembly GCA_944389945.1. GTDB lineage: Bacteria > Verrucomicrobiota > Kiritimatiellia > RFP12 > DVOR01 > Spyradenecus. Next base: position 194,802 of record CALXOF010000002.1, read on the forward strand.
CGATGAGGTTGATGCCGATCATCTCGCCGAAGAGAACCATTAGGAGAACCACGAGGACGAAGAAGGTGGGCTTGGTCTCGTGCGTCTGCGGCACCATCCACTCCACAAGGCGCCAAAGCAAGGGCACCACGAACATCACAGCGGCCAGGAAGAGGACAATCACGCCCAGGAAGGCCGGCGTAAACCACGCACCAAGGGCGGTGGTGTCAATGTGCTCAAGCAGGGAGATGCTCTGCACCAAGGCCATGCCGCCGTCGGCCGAAGCCGCCTCCATCGCGTGCAACTGAATGCAGACGGCCAGGGTGACGAGCGAGAGGATATCCGTGACAATGGTGGCCGAAAGGACCGTCACGCCGAAGCGCGACTTCATGAGGCCGAGCTCACGCAACACGGGGAAGACGATGCCGACATCGTGCGAGGCGAAAAGCGAGGCGTAGACCACCGCCGGGATAATCCAGGCACTTCCCTCGGGCGCAAAGAGCCAGTAGACGAAGAAACCCGCAAGGGAGGGCAAAAGGTAGGTAAAGACGGAGAGCGTGGCGACGGCCCTGCGCTCGTTCGCCAACAGGCGCAGGTTCGTCTCCACGCCGGCCAACGCCATCAAGAAGACAAGCCCCAAGAAGCCGAGCGCCTCCACTACGTGATAAAGTGTATCCGCCGTCGTTTTAGCAGCCTCAAACCCGGACGTTGTCCAGTCTGCAATCACGTAAAGGAGGTCAAAGCAACTCGGTCCGATAATGATACCCGTGACCATCAGCGCCACCACCGAGGGCACATGGATGCGCCGCGCCACGACTTGAACCACCGCGATCAATGCAATCAACGCCAAAAAGGCAATCAAATAGGTCAACTGATTCATGATAACCGTAGTCTACCAAATCCGTACCAATCCTGCTCCATCTTTCTTTCCCTGCCCCTACCCTGCGTACAAACAAACACCATCTTTAGAAAAGAAACGCCCCGGGCCGGAAGGCTCGGGGCATTTCTTGTGTCCTACAGGAGGCCTCAGTATTCGATGGAGGCGTGGTATTCCTGGATGGACTCGACAGGACCTTCGCCCTCGGCGCGGCGGGCGGCGATGCCCTTGACACCCATCTCCGCGGCGGCGAGGGTGGTCATGTAGGGCACGCGGTACTTGAGGGCGGCCTTGCGAATGGAGGAACCATCGGCCAGGGCGTCACGGCGCGGGCTGGGCGTGTTGATGACGAGGTCGACCTGCTCGTTGACGATGAGGTCGAGGACGTTCGGGCGGCCCTTGCCAATCTTCGCGACGGCCTCGCTCTCGATGCCGGCGGCATCGAGGAAACGCTTAGTGCCGGGGGTGGCGTAGAGCTTGAAGCCGAGGTCGGCGAAGGCCTTGAGGGCGGCGGCGGACTCGTCGTTCTTCACGGAGAGGGAGGCCAGGACGGCGCCCTTCTCGGGGAGCGGGGCGTTGGCGGCCTCTTGGCTCTTGCAGAAGGCGAGCGCGGGGTCGCGCGCCAGGCCGAGCACCTCGCCGGTGGAGCGCATCTCGGGGCCGAGGACGGGGTCGACCTCCGGGAACTTATCGAAGGGGCAGATAGCTTCCTTGGCGCCATAATAAGGAATCTTGCCATGGCGCAAGCCGATCTTGTCGAAGTCGGCGCCAAGCATGAGGCGGGTGGCGGCGGCGGCCATCTGGATGGCGCAGACCTTGGAGACCAGCGGAACCGTGCGGGAGGCGCGGGGGTTGGCCTCGAGGACGTAGACCTTACCGTTCTCGATGGCGTACTGCATGTTCATCAGGCCGCAGACCTTGAGGGCCTTGGCGATCTTCTGCGTGTAGTCGCGGATGGTCGCCAGGCAGTCCTCGGGGATGTTGGCCGAGGGGATGATGCAGGCGGAGTCGCCGGAGTGGACGCCGGCCAGCTCAACGTGCTCCATGACGGCGGGGATGAAGACGTGTTCGCCGTCGCTCACGGCGTCGGCCTCGCACTCCAACGCGTGCTGGAGGAAGCGGTCGAGGAGGAGCGGGCGGTCCTCAGTGACGCCGACGGCCTTGGCGACGTACTCGCGGAGCATGGGCTCATCGTAGATGACCTCCATGCCGCGGCCGCCGAGAACGAAGGAGGGACGGATCATCAGCGGGTAGCCGATGGCGTTGGCCACCTTGATGGCGTCGTCGATGTTGGAGGCCATGCCGCTCTCAGGCATCGGGATGCCGAGCTTGTCCATCATGTGGCGGAAGAGGTCGCGGTCTTCGGCCACGTCGATGCTGTCGATGGAGGTGCCGAGAATGCGGCAGCCGGCGTCGGAGAGCTCGCGGGCGATGTTGAGCGGGGTCTGGCCGCCGAACTGGACGATGATGCCCAGCGGATTCTCCTTGCGGTAGATCTGGAGAACGTCCTCGACGGTGACGGGCTCGAAGTAGAGGCGGTCGGAGGTGTCGTAGTCGGTGGAGACGGTCTCGGGGTTGCAGTTGACCATGACCGTCTCGTAGCCCATCTCGCGGAGGGTGAAGGCGGCGTGGCAGCAGCAGTAGTCGAACTCGATGCCCTGGCCGATGCGGTTGGGGCCGCCGCCGAGAATCATGACCTTCTTGGGATTGTGGTCGAGCTTGAGTTCGTCGGGCGCGTTGTAGGTGGAGTAGTAGTACTCACGGTCCTTGACGCCGCTGACGGGCACCGCGTGCCAGCCTTCCACGCAACCGAGGGCCTCGCGGCGCTCACGGATGGCCTTCTCGCGGATGCCCAGGAGCTTGGCCAGATACTTGTCGGCGAAACCGTCCTTCTTGGCCTGGACGAGGAGATCGTCCGGCGGGAGGGTGCCCTTGTATTCCAAAATCTTCTCTTCGAGCTGGACGAGCTCGCGCATCTGCTGAACGAAGTAGGCCTTCACGGCGCAGGCGTCGAAGATCTGCTCGTCGGTGGCGCCCTTGCGGAGGGCCTCGTACATTAGGAAGTGGGTCTCGCTGCTGGGCGTGCGCAGACGCTCCAGGAGTTCCTTGAGGGTAAGCTTCTCAAAGCCGACCCAGCCCAGGCCGTAGCGACCCTTTTCCAGACCACGGATGGCCTTCTGGAGGGCTTCCTTGTAGTTCTTGCCGATGCTCATCACCTCGCCGACGGCCTTCATCTGCGTGCCGAGCTTGTCCTCGACGGCGCGGAACTTCTCGAAGGCCCAACGGGCGAACTTCAGCACCACGTAGTCGCCCGAGGGGGTGTACTTCTCGAGCGAGCCGTCGCGCCAGTAAGGGAGCTCGTCCAGCGTCATGCCGGCGGCGAGCTTGGCGGAGACCAGGGCGATGGGGAAGCCCGTGGCCTTGGAGGCGAGCGCGGAGGAGCGCGAAGTGCGGGGGTTGATCTCGATGATGACAACGCGGCCGGTCTTGGGGTCGTGCGCGAACTGGACGTTCGTGCCGCCGATGACGCCGATGGCCTCGACAATCTTGAAGGCCATCTTGGTGAGGCGGTCAATCAGCTCGGGGGCGATGGTGAGCATGGGAGCGGCGCAGAAGGAGTCGCCGGTGTGCACGCCCACGGGGTCGATGTTCTCGATGGTGCAGACGCAGACCATCTGGTTCTTGGCGTCGCGCACGACCTCAATCTCGAGCTCCTCCCAGCCCTTGATGGACTCCTCAACGAGAATCTGATGGGTCATGGAGAGGTCGAGGCCCTTGCGCGCCACGGCGTCGAGCTCCTCGATATTGTAGGCGAAGCCGCCACCCGCGCCGCCCATAGTGTAGGCCGGGCGGATGACGACGGGGTAACCAATCTCGGCGATAATCTTCTCGGCCTCGGCCACGCTGTTGGCGATACCCGAGCGAGGGGTCTCGATGCCGAGCTGTTCCATCGTGTGCTTGAAGATGTCGCGGTCCTCGCCACGCTCGATGGCGTCAAGGTTCACACCGATGACCATCACGCCATACTTGTCCAGGATGCCGGCCTTGGCCAGCGCGGAGGACATATTCAGGCCCGTCTGCCCGCCGAGATTCGGCAGGATGGCGTCGGGGCGCTCCTTGGCGATGATCTGCTCCAGACGCTTCAGATTCAACGGCTCGATGTAGGTGGAATCCGCCATCGTCGGGTCGGTCATGATGGTGGCGGGGTTGGAGTTCACCAGGACGATTTTGTAACCCAACGCACGCAAGGCCTTACATGCCTGCGTCCCGGAATAGTCAAACTCGCACGCCTGCCCAATCACGATAGGGCCAGAACCGATGATGAGCACCTTTTTAATGTCGGAACGCTGCATAGAACCTGCCTTCTTTTGCTCATATGGCAAATGCGCCATAAACGGGCCCATATGGTAACAAAAAACCTCCCCTCTCGCAAGCGGTAGATTGTAAGCGAAATCGTACAATTTTTTAGGCAGCAGCTGAAAAAGCTTCATTTGCGGTCTTTCCTTTCAGAGCAACAGGGCGGACGGAGTCGTTGATCTGGGCAACGACCTGGGCGATGCGCCAAGCAGAGACGGAGCCGAAGTCGGTGC
>CALXOF010000003.1 GCA_944389945.1 uncultured Kiritimatiellota bacterium
TCTGAAAGGAAAGACCGCAAATGAAGCTTTTTCAGCTGCTGCCTAAAAAATTGTACGATTTCGCTTGCAATCTACCTCTGGGGCGTTCCAACGCCCCAGAGAACAGAGAACGGAGAACAGAAAACAGAGCGTGCAGGCGCGAAGCGCCAAACCTTCCACGGCTACAGATCCACGGCTACAGAGACGCCCCTGCGGGGCGACAAAGTGACTGCTATACAAAACGGCATCAGTCGCCGTCCTAGTGTCCTATCCGTCTTATATGTCCTATGCGTCCTACCGCGAAACCTTCGGGCGTTTCGCGGAAGACAAGAAACGCAAGGGATGGGCACGGTAGTGAGGCGCAACGCGCCGAACGGTGAAGTGCCCAGGCCCTTGCGTTCCTTTGGTGTCTTCGTGGAAATGGGTCAGCGAACTCAGTCCCACCAAGTGTCGCGCTCACGCTCGAAGTCAATGATGGCACGAGTGGCGGCGTTCACGGTGAATTCGTACTTGTACTTGTTCGCGGTGAACTCGAGCTCCCACTGCGGGACGCCGTCGTCAATCTCGAACTTGGCACGATAGCGGCTGATCTGGCCCTCGGCGAGACCGGCCTGCGCAAGGGCGATGGCCTTGGCCTCCGCTTCGGAGATGTTGCCGGCGGGCGCGGCGGGCACGGTCACGACAGGCTGAGCCGGGACGACGGGCGCGGCGGGCACGGTGAAGGTGGGCAAGGGCTTCTGCTCGGCCTTGAGGACGGCGCCGGTGTTGGCGTCGATCTCGTAGTCGAACTTGGCCTTGCCGTTGTGGAAGGAGACGTCATAGACCGCGCGGCCGTCGTCGTAATCGGGGGTCACGAGGAGGGCGTTGGCGGGGAGATCGGCGACGCCGGCATGCTTGAGGGCAGCCTGGGCGGCGGCGTTCTGGTCGATGGCCGCGGCGGCGATACCAGCGGCGAATGCGGCTCCGAGGAGCAGGGTCTCTTTCTTCATCTGTGCGGTCCTTTCGGTTGATTCTCGTGCTTGCGAATTGGAACCATTTTAACATAGATAAGCCCCACACGGAAGAAAAAGTCACCCCCTGTGTCCTTTGGTAGGCGGGGCGCTGACGCGCCCCGCCTACCAAAGGAGAACGGAAAACGGAGAACGGAACGCCCCTGCGGGGCGACGGGCGAAGCCGTAGACAAGGTTGCCCCGTCCCAATGGTCCTACCGCGTCGACTCCTGGTACGTCGCAGACGTGCCTGTGGTGCAGGGGAGATTGGAAGCTTGGAAGTTTAGAGGCTTGGAGGCTTGGCTTTCCTTGTACAGCGCTTTATTTGTCGCCCGTAAGGGCGCTCCTGCTCCTCCTGCTGCGTGCCAGTTGGCACGTTGCAGACGTGCCGGGGGTGCAGGGAGAACTTCTCCCTGCCGGGGCGTGGGGCAGCGCCCCACACCTTCCAATCAGATAAATACCCTTTGTGTACTTTGTGATTCTTTGTGCTCTTTGTGGTAAAGATATTTTGGCAGTCCTGTGTGCGCTAGCACGCCCTAAATCTGCTCAAAATCTGCGAGATACCGCAAGGTCTTCCTAGCGAAGCGACGGAACATCTGCGGTTCCCCACACTGGCAGTCTCAGTGGAAGTTTGGATGTTTAGAGGCTTGGAGACTTGGCTTTTTCACAACGGCTTCCTTCGTCGCCCCGTAGGGGCGCTCCGTTCTCTGTTCTCCGTTCTCCGGGGCGCAGTAGCGCCCCACCATCGCCGCCGTAGGCGGCAACCCGGGAGTCAACCTCTGGAGCTCTCCAAGCTTCCAAACTTCCAAGCTTCCAAACTTCCCTTCATTGATGTGCTATACTATGCGTAATCCGTTTAGCAAGGAGATCTGAATGAGCACGATTGCGATTGGGTGCGACCACGCCGGCGTGGCATTGAAGGCCAAACTTGTCGAGTTCCTAAAGGGGCGCGGCTGTGAGGTGCTCGACGTGGGATCGTTCGACGCGTCCGCACCGGATGATTACACCGATTTCGCCGTCCCTGTGTGTGAGGCGGTTCTGGAGGGACAGGCCGAGCGCGGTGTGCTGTTGTGCACCACCGGCATCGGCATGAGCATCATTGCGAACCGTTTCACCGGCATCCGCGCGGCCATCGTGACGGATGAGGCGGTGGCGAAGCTGTCCCGCGAGCACAACGACGCGAACGTCTTTGTCCTCTCCGCGCGCGCCCTTGACGGTCAGGCCGCCGTGCGCGCCCTGGCGACGTGGCTGGACACGCCCTTCTCCGGCGCCGAGCGCCATGTCCGCCGCCTGGCAAAGTGCGACCGCGCGGGACGTCTGGCCGAGGCCTCTCTCTTGGCGAAGGTCGACCCGGAGGTGCATGCGGCCATTGTGGCACAGATTCATCAGGAAGACGAAACCATCAACCTGATCGCCTCCGAGAACTACACCTCCCCGGCCGTCCGCGAGGCCCAGGGTTCCGTCCTCACCAACAAGTACGCCGAGGGTTATCCGGGCAAGCGCTTCTACAACGGTTGCCTGCCGGTGGACGCGGTGGAGACGCTGGCCATCGAGCGCGTGAAGCAGCTCTTCGGCGCCGAGGCCGCCAACGTGCAGCCCCACTGCGGCAGCGCGGCGAACATGGCAATCTACAACGCCTTCCTCAAGCCCGGCGACACCATCCTCTCCATGAGCCTGGATCAGGGCGGTCACTTGAGCCACGGCTCCCCCGCCAACTTCTCCGGCAAGCTCTACAACATCGTCCCCTACACGGTGGACAAGGAAACCGAGTGCCTGGACTACGACGCCATTGAGCGTCTGGCGCTGGAGTGCAAGCCGCGCCTTATCCTCGCCGGCGCCTCCGCCTATCCGCGCACCATCGACTTCGCGCGCTTCCGTGAGATCGCCGACAAAGTGGGTGCCTACTATATGGTAGACATGGCGCACATCGCCGGGCTCGTCGCCGGCGGTGTCCATCCCAGCCCCGTGCCTTACGCCGACTTCGTGACCTCCACGACGCACAAGACCCTGCGCGGCCCCCGCGGCGGCCTGATCCTCTGCAAGGAGAAGTTCATCAAGGACATCAACCGCAGTGTCTTCCCCGGCCTGCAGGGCGGTCCGCTGGAGAACGTCATCGCCGCCAAGGCCGTCTGCTTCGCCGAGTGGCTCCACCGCGATGCCCACGCCTACGCCCAGCGCATCGTGGACAACGCGCAGGCCCTCGCCGCGGCCCTCACCGAGGCTGGCTTCCGCTTGGTCTCCGGCGGCACGGACAACCACCTCTTCCTGGTGGACGTGAAGGCCGCCGGCATCACCGGCAAGGTGGCCGCCGCCGCGCTCGACGCCGCCGGCATCGTCTGCAACAAGAACACCATCCCCTACGACACCGAAACGCCCTTCGTCACCTCCGGCATCCGCATCGGCACCGCCGCCGTCTCCACGCGCGGCATGGGCCCCGAGGAAATGCGCCAGATCGGCGCCTGGATTGCCCAGGTGCTTCGCGCCCCCGAGGACGCCGCCCTCGCCGCGCGCATCCGCACCGAGGTCAAGACGCTTGCGGCCCGTTTCCCCGTTCCCTGAGCCCAGCCATGGAAGTCCCCAGCAAGAAGACCAGTGTCATCGTCAGCGCCCTCATGGTGGTCGCCGCCCTCGCAGGCGTCGGCATCGGCCTCTTGTGCGGGAACTTCGGCATCAAGCCGCCGGGCGAAGCGGCCACCGACACCGCGGAGGTCGCCCCCGGCGAGGAATTCCTTACGCCGGATCCGGAGAACATTGACATGGGGCAGGTCGCCATCACACGCAACCGCTTGATGCGCGTCCGTTCCGCCATCGAGGATTATGCCCTCGGGAACGGCGGTTGCGCCCCGGCCTCCCTGCAAATCTTGGTGGACGAGGAAATCCTGGGCGCCAAGGCGCTCATGGATGCCTGGGGCCGCACCATCCAATACACGCCTAAGGGCAAAGGCTACAGTCTGCGTTCCTTGGGCCCGGACGGTGTGCCCTCGGCGGACGATGTGACCCCCTGACATGCGCAAGCTTCTGGTCCTCAGCGTTGCCGCGTTGGGTGCCGACCTGCTCCATCGGGCCGGGGTGGAGCGCCTGGCCGGGATGCCCGTGCGCCCCGTCGCGCCGGTCTCGCCCGCGGTCACCTGCGTGGCCCAGGCCACGCTCCGCACCGCCCTCCCGCCCGAAGAACACGGCATCCCCTCCAACGGCCTCTACCTGCGCGACACCTTCCAAACGCAATTCTGGTGCCAGTCGTCGCGACTTGTCCGGGGTCCGCGCATTTGGGAGCCCTTCCGCGCCAAAGGCGGCCGCGTGGGCGTCTACTTCTTCCAGCAATCCCTTGGCGAGGACGTCGAGGAGTTGGTCTCCCCCGCGCCCATCCACACGCACGGCGGCGGCATGATTATGGCCACCTACCAGAAGCCCACGCGCGTGCTGGGATGCGACAACCCCGTCAAGCTCTGGCGTTATTGGGGCCCCCTAGCCCACCCGAAGGTCGGCCGCGACATCGCCTCCGCCCTGGCCGGGCGCATCGCTCGCGGCGACGCCCCCGAGCTGATGTTCGTCTATCTCCCCACCCTCGACTACCAACTGCAGCGCCACGGCACGCGCCACCCCAAGGTCGAGGCCTCGGTCCGCGAACTCGTCGCGCAGGTCGACCTATTGACCGCCGCCGCCCGCGCGCAGGGCTATGCGTTGCTCATCCTCGGTGACTACGCCATCACCGACGTCACCGGCACGGTCGCCTTCCCCAACCGCGTCCTGCGACAGGCCGGACTCTTCGCCACGCGCCCAGTCCGCGCCATGCGCTATCCCGACCTCTACCAGACCCGCGCCCTGGCCCTCTGCGACCACCAGGTCGCCCCGGTCTACTGCGCCGACCCCGCGGCCAAGGAGGAGGCCCGCCGCCTTCTCGCCGCCCTCCCCGAGGTCGAGACCGTCCGCGAAGGCATCGCCGGTGCCGATTTGGAACTCATCGCCAAGCCCGGCTGTTGGTTCGCCTGGCCGTGGTGGGACGACCCGCGCGAGGCCCCTGACTACGCCACCCACGTCGACATCCACAACAAACCCGGCTTCGACCCCTGCGAACTCTTCTTTGGCGCCAATCCCTTCCATTGCTCGGCCGACGTCACCCGCATCCGCGGCACCCATGGCCGCGCCGACGCACCCGTTGCCTGCGCCACCAACCTCCCCCTCGGCGACGCCCCCGACACCCTCTCCCTGACCCGCTCCCTCGCCGCCCTTTTGGACGGCTAACGTCGCCCGAAGAACGGAGCGCGCGACGAGCGCGCGACCGGCGAAGGCGCTGGGAGAGTGTGGGAGGTTTACCCTGCGGGGCCGACACGAAGGTTCACGAAGGACCACAAAGATACACGAAGCACGATGCAAGGGGAACCGCAGATTACGGAGGACACAGAGGAGCACAGAGAGGACAGAGGGACACAGAGGGGGGCGGCGTGCTAGCGCACGCAGGACTGCCAGTGTGTCTTTAGAAATCACAAAGGACACCGTGCAGGCGCGAAGCGACAAACCTTCCACGGCTAAGGACACAAAGAGCACGACGCAGGGAGCGGGCCGTGCGTGCGCGCAAGGCGCACGTCCGGCCCGAGGGCCTGAAGGGGCATGGCGGGCTTCGCACGCCATGCTTTGGTTTGGGGGAGTCCTCCGGCGAAGCCGCCGTCCTATATGTCCTATACGTCCTATATGTCCTACCGCGCTGTCCTTCTGGCACGTCGCAGACGTGCCGGGGGTGCAGGGAGAACTTCTCCCTGCCGGGGCGTGGGGCAGCGCCCCACACCTTCCAATCAGCTAATCAGCTAAAATTCTTTGTGGTAAATCCACACTGACAGTCCTGCCGGCGGCAGCCGGCCCCTAATCGGCTTTAATCTGCGTAATCGGCGGTTCCCTATTCTGGCAGTCTAGCGTGCGCTAGCACGCCCTTAATCTGCTCGAAATCTGCGAAATCTGCGGTTCCCTTTATCCAAGCTTCTCTTAGGACTCCGCCTTCTTGGCCTTAAGCCAAGCAAGGCGTTTGGCGATGGTCTCCTCATAGCCCGTGGGTTTGGGACGATAGTAGGTCTTAGGAACGGTAAGATAAGCTTGAGCGACGGCAGTGGCGGCGAAGTCATGCGGATACTTATAAGCCGGAGCCTCCGCCTTGCCCTCCGCCTTGACGTGGACATTCTTGAGGTGCTCTGGGACCGGCTGGACGCGCCCGGAGCGGACATCGGCGGCGGCCTCGTCCAGCGCGAGGTAGGCAGCGTTGGACTTCGGGGCGGAGGCGAGATAGGTGGTGGCCTGGGCAAGGTTGATTCGTGCCTCAGGCATGCCCACGAACTCGACCGCCTGCATGGCCGCCACGGCGATAGTCAGACCGCGCGGGTCGGCGTTACCGATGTCCTCCGAGGCAGAGATGACGAGCCGCCGCGCGATGAAACGGGGGTCCTCGCCGCCCTCGAGCATCTTGGCGAGCCAATAGACCGCCGCGTCGGGATCGGAGCCGCGGATGGACTTGATAAAGGCGGAGATGGTGTCGTAGTGCTGGTCCTCGTCCTTGTCATAGGCGATGACGCGGCGCTGGACGCATTCGGCCATGACCTCAGGCGTGACGACGATGCGGCCGTCATCCCCGGGCGAGGTGGAGCGCACGGCGATTTCCAGCGCCGTGAGCGCGCGGCGGGCATCGCCGTCGCAAACCTGCGCCAAGAAGTCCGCAGCCTCGGGCTCGAGCACGGCGTTCGCGTCGCCCAGGCCGCGCTCGCGGTCGGCAAGGGCCCGAGCCAGGACAGTCTTGATGGCCGCCGCGTCAAGCGCGTGGAGCTCGAAGACGAGCGAGCGGGAGACGAGCGGAGTGTTGATGAAGATGCCGGGATTGTGCGTGGTGGCGCCGATGAGCGTCACCGTGCCATCCTCAATATAGGGCAGAAGGACATCCTGCTGGGACTTGTTGAAACGATGGATTTCGTCCACAAAGAGGACCGTGCCGATGTGGCCGCGCACCTCGCGGGCACGCTCGCAGACGGCGCGCAACTGGGCGACATTGCTCGTGACGCCGCTCGTGCGCTCGAAACGGCGATGCGTGGTGCGGGCGATGACCTCGGCCAACGTCGTCTTGCCGGTGCCGGGCGGCCCATAGAAGATGAGGTTAGTGAAACGGTCACTCTCAATCACGCGCCGCAAGAGACGTCCCGGCGCCAACAGATGGTCCTGCCCCACGATGTCCTCGAGGGTACGCGGCCGCATCCGCGCCGGCAGCGGCCCCAACTTCGCCGGGTCCACCCGTTCGGTCTCCTGCCCCTCATCCTCACGCTCAAACAAATCATCCATGCCTCCATTATACCACACGCCCCGCCAGCGCCCGATACAAATACCATATATTCCAGTAGTGTCCGGGGAAAATGGGGACCGCAAAGACGCAACGCTTGCAGGAAAGATGGGGTGCTAACGCCGGGCGCACGAGCGTGCGCCCTCCCGCGCCCCACTTTCCTGCGCCAAAAGGGGGTGAGGAAGCTTGGAGGCTTGGAAGCTTGGTCTTCGGGGAAGGGCTTTGCCCCACACCCCTGCGATGGAAGTTTAGAAGTTTGGAGGCTTGGAAGCTTGGTTTTGTTGGTGAGGCTTCGCCCCACACCCCTGCATCTCTCCCTCAAGCGCGAAGACGATGGGCGGGAGGGAGCGCTCAACGGGCGTTTAGCCCGCAAAGCGACCGGCGTTAGCCCATCTGGCTTCGCGCACACTGGCGTTTTCGCGGGAAATTGGTATCTGCCGATTTCCCCGGACACGATTGTATATATTCAGTTGTCAAAGATCAAGCGTGGGTGCTTGATGAACACACCACGCACCCTTGCCAAAGACCTGTCATTCGACTCTTCTAAATCACAGTCAACCCCACGTGCCACCGCCAGATACGCCATCTTCAAGACCTGTCATTTGGAAGCAGCCCACCTTCGACCTCTGAGCGCCTCCAGATTTGGCAAGGGAGGGTGGGTTTTGCTATTCTAATGGCACGCCATGGGAGAGCCATGGTGAATGTTGCGCTTTGCGCAAACAAGTTGCTTAGCAGAAACTTAGGAACTTTCTATCAACAGCAACGTGTTTGGCGAGGTGCGCCGTATCGGCGCGCCTTCCTTGCATGTGTTGTTGATGGGCATCCTAAGGCCTCTGCTAAGCACGTGCAGGAAGGTGCGTTTTTTATGGCAGAGGCCACGGATTGGAACAAGAAACTGGAAGCATTGGAGGCGCGGCTCTGGGAGTCGGCGGATGCGTTGCGCTCGAACTCCAAACTTGACGCGACGGACTATTGCATGCCGGTGATGGGCCTCATCTTCCTGCGTTACGCGTGGGGGCGTTTCCACCGGGTGACCGAGGAACTGGAGCAGGAGAACATCCTGCCCAACGGGCGACGGATTCCCATTGAGAAGGAGGACTATCTAGCCCGCGGCGTGCTCTGGCTCCCCGAGACCGCGCGCTACAACCGCCTGGCCGCCCTGCCCGGCGACGAAAACCTCGCCGAGGCGCTCAACGCCGCCATGATCGCCATCGAGGCCGAGTCCACCACGCTCGCGGGTGTCCTCCCCAAGCAATACGGCGAGCTGCCGCCATCCGTCTTGGCCGACCTCGTGCGCACCTTCAACGACCCCGTGCTCGACACCATCGGCGGGGACGTCTTCGGGCGCATCTATGAATACTTCCTTCAGAAGTTCGCCCCCACGGCCTCGGCCACCGACGGCGTCTTCTTCACCCCCAAATGCCTGGTGAAGTTGATTGTGGAGGTGGTGGAGCCCAGCGGCGGCAAAATCTTCGATCCCGCCTGCGGCAGCGGCGGCATGTTCATCCAGTCCGGAGACTTCATCCGCTCGGAGACCGGCGCCGACAACCCCAACCTCACCGCCACCTTCTACGGCCAGGAAAAGGTGGAGCGGAACGCCCGACTCTGCCTCATGAATATGGCCGTCCACGGTCTCGAGGCGCACATCGCCTCCGGCAACGAAGCCAACTCCTTCTACCACGACGTCTTCAACTTGGAGGGCCAGTGCGACACGGTGATGGCCAATCCGCCCTTCAACGTCGACGCCGTAAGCGCGGAGCTCGCCGAAGCCGCCGGCCGCCTCCCCTTCGGCCTCCCAAAGGTCAATAAGGAGAAGAGCGTCTCCAACGCCAACTACCTCTGGGTCTCCTACTTCTACGCCTACCTCAAAAATACCGGCCGCGCCGGTTTCGTCATGCCCTCCTCCGCCACCGACAGCGACGCCAAGGGCGAAGATCGCGCCATCCGCGAAAAGCTCCTCGCCACCGGCCATGTCGATGTCATCGTCAGCGTGGGCAACAACTTCTTCTACACCAAATCCCTCCCCTGCACCCTCTGGTTCTTCGACAAGGGCAAATCCAAAGGACGCCAAGACACCGTTCTCTTCCTTGACGCCCGCGAGGTCTACACCCCCATCAGCCGCCGTATCAACGAGTGGAGCGCCTGGCAACTGCGTAACCTCGTCGCCATCATCCGCCTCTACCGCGGCCGCACCGACGACTACGCCCGCCTCCTCGCCGACTACCGCGCCGCCATCGGTATCGATGAAGCCACATCCTTCACCCAAGCCAAGGCCGACGCCGAGACCGCACTCGCCAAGACCCGCGCCGACGCCGAGGCCGACCTCGCCACGCGCAAAGGCAAGGAAAAGCGCGAGGCCAAGGAAGCTTGGGCGCGTCGCGAGGACGAGGCCAAGGCCCGCCTCGAAGCCGCCACCCAGGCCCTCTGGCTCACCGAGAAGTTCGGCGAAAACACGGGCGCCTACCGTGATATCCCCGGCCTCTGCAAGGCTGCGACCCGCGCCGAGATCGTCGCCAAAAACCACTCCTTCACCCCCGGTGTCTACGTCGGCGTTCCCGAGACCCCGCCCGAGGATGAAGCCGTCTTCGCTGAACGCATGGCCGCCATCCATACCGAGCTCGCCACGCTCTCGTCCCAGGCCGAAGGGCTGATGAAGACAATCCTCTCCAACGCCGAGTCGCTGGCCAAAGAGAACGAAAGACAATAAGGGAACCACCATGGGCACTTGGAAAACCTATAAGCTCGGTGACGTTTGTTTCCTTATGGACGGAGTACTTCGTAAAGGATGGGAAGGTCCAATCTTTGATGTAAAATCCTTACGCTCACATTCTCAAGGAAAGAATGTAACTTCTGGCCGGTTTGTTCCTCGAAATACGTATGTTATTCTCGTTGATGGAGAGAACTCGGGGGAGCTTTTTCAAATCCCCGAGGATGGTTATATGGGAAGTACGTTTCGGCAATTGAACTTTTCTAACAAGGTTTGTCCGGAGTATCTTAGATATTTCTTGTCTTACCAACGGTTACTCTTTAAAAAGTCTAAACGCGGGGCAGCAATCCCTCATTTAGATCGAACCCTCTTTGCGAACCTTTCCCTTGACCTTCCATCGTTGGAAGAGCAGGAGCGGATTGCAGGAGTGTTGGGGGCATACGACGATTTGATTGCGGTGAACGAGCGGCGGATAGCGTTGTTAGAGGAGGCGGCGCACCGTCTCTATCGCGACCGTTTCGTCACCCACGCCGACCCAGACTGGCCCCACCGCCCCCTTGGGGAGATGGCTGAACTTACAATGGGGCAAAGCCCTGAATCAAGGTTTTACAATACGGAACAGAAGGGGTTGCCGTTTCATCAAGGCGTGGGAACGTTCGGGGTACTTTTTCCAAAAGAAGAGGTCTACAGTTCAGAGTATTCTCGAACGGCACGCCCCGGTGATATTTTGTTCAGCGTGCGAGCCCCGGTTGGCAGAATGAATATTGCGGATAAGCACTGCGCCCTTGGCCGTGGCTTGTCTGCCATTCGAAGCAAGTCCGGCCATCAGGCTTGGCTATTCTTGGCGCTGAAAAATCTCTTCGTCAAAGAAAACATGATTGGCAACGGCGCTATTTTCGCATCGGTGACAAAGGATGATTTGGCCAACGTGGAAATACTTTCCCCTCCTTCCACTGTCGTGGCCAACTCAAACAACGTTTTGTCGCCGTACTTTGAGGCGATTGGGGTGTTGGTGCGGGAGAACGCGTTGTTGCGGGAGGGGCGGGACAAGTTGTTGCCGCGATTATTGCGGGAGGAGGTGTGAGATGACGGTGTACAGCGAGAACGAGTTGGTGCAGGGGGCACTGCGGGAGTATCTGGCGAAGCTCGACTGGGAGGTGGTGAACGGCGGCGACGCCCCAGCGTTGGCGGCGTTAGGGCGGGTGTCGGATGAGGAGATGTTCCTGCGGGGGCCCTTGGAAGCGGCGTTGCGGCGGTTGAACCCGTGGTTGACGGACTCCTTGCTGAAGGACGCGATCACCAAGATCACGTCGCCGATTGGCCTCTCCGGTCTCTTGGAGGCGAACGCGACGCGCTACGACTGGGCGTTGCATGGGGTGGAGGTGAAGTTCCGGGACGCGCGGACGGGGGCGGTGGAGACGAAGTGGGCGAAGGTCTTCGACTTCGACAATCCGGAAGCAAACCGCTTTGTGGCGGTGTATGAGTGCCGGATTCGTGCGGGGGCCTTTCTGCGGCGGGCGGACGTGGTGGGTTTCGTGAATGGGCTACCCCTGCTCTTCGTGGAGCTGAAGGCGCCGGGGGTGGCGTTGCGGGAGGCCTTCGACAAGAATTACCAAGACTATCTGCGGGAGGTGCCGGCGCTCTTCGCGCACAATGCCTTCGTGGTCTTTTCGAACGGGACGCAGAGCAAGGTGGGGGCGTTGGGGGCGGACTATGCCTTCTTCCATGAGTGGAAACGATTGGAGGAGCGCGACGGGGCGGGGTCGACGGCGCTCGAACGTCTGGCGGAGGGCATGTTCGCGAAGACGCGCTTCATGGACCTCTTCGAGAACTTCATCCTCTTCGAGCGGGGCAAGGCGGGGATTGTGAAAATTGTGGCGCGGAACCATCAGGCGCTGGGCGTGAACAAGGCCTTCGAGGCCTATCGGCGGCGGGAGTCGCTGGGCGGGAAATTGGGCGTCTTTTGGCACACGCAGGGCAGCGGGAAGAGCTATTCGATGGTCTTCCTGGCACGGAAAATCCTGCGCAAGCTGGGTGGGACGCCGACCTTCCTGGTCTTGGTGGACCGCGAGGAACTGCAAGAACAACTGAGCGCGACCTTCGAGCAGTGCGGAGTGTGCCAACGGGCGCAATCCTTGGCGACGAGCGAGGCAGACCTCTACGCGAAGTTGGAGTCCGGGACGAAGGTGGTCTTCGCGCTGATCCAGAAGTTCAAGGAGCGCCACGCGCCGGTGCCGGGGAGCGAGGAGGTGGTGCTCTTCTCGGACGAGGCACACCGTTCGCAGTATGGCATCTACGCGGAGAATCTGGCGGAGGCGTTGCCGAACGCCGCACGTCTGGGTTTCACGGGAACACCGCTCTTGGGGAGTGACCAGCTGACGCGCCGCACCTTCGGCGACTATGTCTCCATCTACGACTTCCAACGGGCGGTGGCGGACGGTGCCACCCTGCCGCTCTACTACGAGCCACGCGGGAAGGCGCTCCATGTGGAGCACGATGAACAGCTGAACGTCAAGATTGCCGAAGCCATCGATGAGGCCGAGCCCGAGGAAGAACAACGCGAGAAACTGGAACGGCGCTTCCGGAGGTCGTATCACGTGCTGACGGCGAAGGCGCGTCTACAGGCCATCGCGGAGGACTTGGCAGCGCACTTCGCGGCGCGGTGGCGGTGCGGCAAGGCCATGGCCGTCTGTCTGGACAAGCTGACCTGCGTGAAACTGTATAACTACGTACGCGAGGCGTGGGAACGCTTGACGGCGGCGGAGACAGACCCCGAAAAGCGCGCCTGGATGGAGGCCACCGACATGGCCGTAGTGGTGAGCGCGGAACAGGGCGAAGAGACCGTCTTCGAAAAGCATGGGTTGGACATCCGTCCCCATCGGGCACGCATGGAGCGGGAGCGGCTGGACAAGCGGTTCAAGGACCGCAATGACCCATTGCGATTGGTCTTCGTCTGCGCCATGTGGCTGACGGGATTCGACGTGAAGCCGCTGAGTTGCCTTTATCTGGACAAGCCGTTGAAGGCCCACACGCTGATGCAGACCATCGCCCGCGTGAATCGCGTGGACACCGGAAAGGTCGGTGGACTGGTGGTGGATTACATCGGCATCGTCGATGCCCTCCGCAAGGCGCTGGCCGACTACACCAACATCGAGGGCGCAGCAGGGCAGGACCCCTTCCAAGACCTGGATACGCTCGTGGCACGGTTCCGCGAGGCGCTGGCCGAGGCCACGCGGCGTCTGGCCGAGGGTGGCTTCGCGATTGAGCGCCTCTTTAGGCAATTGACGGCCACGGAGCGTCTGCAAGCGCTGGAAGACGCCGCCGAGGCCGCCAGCCAAAGCGCCGAGAACAAGGCGGCCTATCTCGCCGCCGTGCGACTGCTCAACCGCACCGCGGCGCTCATCGGCCGGGAGAAGTTGTCTGAGCGAGAAGTCGCCGAGCGGGAGGCCCACCGCGCCATCACGGCCTTCTTCGAGAACCGCCGCCGCGAGATTGACGTCACGGACCTCTCCGCCGCCGTCCAAAGGATTGTCGATGCCTATGTCCATGTCGAGGCGGACGCGGGCAAGGCCGTCGCCGAACCGCTCGACCTTTCCTCCATCGACTTCGCTCGCCTGGCCGGGGCCTTTCGGCGGAACACACACAAGCGTCTGATGATGGAAGAGGTGTTGGAGCGGGTCAAGGTCATGGTAGCGAAACTCGCCCGTAAAAACCCCACCCGCACAGATTTCCTCAAGGCTTACGAGGCCATCGCCGAGGCTTACAACGCGTGCCAAGACCCCGAGGCCGCCGAACAACTCTTCCTCAAGCTCTTGGCGCTCTCCGAACAACTCACCGAGGAGCAGGACCGCTATCTACGCGAGGGTTTCACGAGCGAGGAGGAACTGGCGGTCTACGACGTGATCCGTAGCGGAGTCGCCCTCTCCAAGGAAGACGTGCAAAAGGCCAAGCAGGTGGCCCGGCAGATTTTGGAGGCCGTGCGCGCTGTCCTCGACAAGCCGGACTTCTGGGCTAGCGAGAGCGCCCGCTCCAACCTCTCCAGCCAAATCCGAAAACTCCTCTATCATGTATGGCCAAACCTCCCCGATGAGGCCATCGCCGACCGCCGTGAGGCCCTGCTCGCCCACTTCCGCGATGTCTGGAACACCCTCCGCCCCGCCTCGTAAAGTGCCACGAAGCCACAAAGGAACGCAAAGGGCCTAGGCACTTCACCGTTCGGCCCACCGGGCCGGACGTACACCTTGCGTGCCCCACTTTCCTGCATCAAAAGGAGGTGAGGAAGTTTGGAAGCTTGGAGGCTTGGAAGCTTGGTTTTGTTGGTGAGGCTTCGCCCCACACCCCTACTTCTCTCCTTCAAGCGCGAAGACGATGGGCGGGAGGGAGCGGTCAGCGGGCGTTTAGCCCGCAAAGCGACCGGCGTTAGCCCATCTGGCTTTGCGCGCATTGGCGTTTTTGCGGGCAATTGGTATCTGCCGATTTTCCTGGATACTACTGCGTTTCTTCACTGTTGCGGAAAGTTGCGCAATAGAGTAAACCGAGGCGAGAAGGAGCTAGGCGGGAGGGGTGCAATCGCCCCCTCTAAAGGGGCCTTTCTGAGACCCTATAGTGGTCCGAGGTCAACCACTATAGGGGTCGGGGTCGAGACCCTATAGTGGTCCGACCCGAAACCCTTAGGGGTCCAGAAAGGGGCGCTGACGCGCCCCGGAGAAGAGAACCCGGAGGATGGGGACAGAACGCGCGGCAAGATGAAAAAAGGACACATCCTCTACACCGAGGATGTGTCCCACCCAGAGCTTTCCCTCTGGTCCCATCGGTGACGGGCAACCCGCCACCTTCACTGATAGTATCCCACAACTCGCACCCGCTGTCAACCATGTCGCCCACACCCAAACGCAGGGTGTGGGGCGGACTCCCACCAAGAAAGCCAAGCTTCCAGGCAACAAAAAAGCCCCCGGCCTGGAAGGTCGGGGGCTTTTGTTGCCTGGTGCCGCTTTATTCGGCGGGGGCGGGTTCGGCGACGGATTTGCCAGTCTGGTGTTCGTAGTAGCCGAGTTCCCAGAGGCGGTCGAGGATGTCTTCGGCAAGTTTGCCGGTGATGCCAATTTTGCGGAGCTCGCGCTTGGCCTTCGCCCAGAAGGCCTGCTCGGCCTCCAGCTCGGCCTCAATCCTCGCACGCTCTTCTTCGTATCCCGGCTGATTGATGATGTCCGCAAAGACCTCTTCATGGGTGTACAATTCAATGGGCTTCCCGGACACTTTCCCGATAACCGTTCTCATAATCCAAACTCCTTCATAATGGCCCTTGCGAGGCGCAGTTCTTTCAGCGGTGTTTCCTGAGTCTTCTTGATGAAACCATTGAGCATGTAGATAGCGTTACTATCGGCGTAGGCATAGAAGACTCGCACTTGCCCATCCCACGGCGAACGAACGCGAATCTCAAAAAGATTGTCGTGCCCCTGCATCTTCCGTGCATCCGGATAGGTCAGCAAACCTTCCTGCATAAGCCTGTCGACAATCACCTCGAAGCGCTTTCGCGTCCGCTTGTCAAGCGTATCGAGAAAGTCTTCGGTCCAATGTGTGTAGATGACAGCCTTTTTCAGTCTCATCGGGATTAGTATAGCACAGGTGGTGATGTAAGGGAAATGAAGATTGTTCCGTCGCTTCGCTAGGAAGACCTTCGGTGACACAGATTTTGGGTAGATTTGGGGCCGGCTACCGCCGGCAGGACAAGGGCGCTTCGCGCCCGGAGAACGGAGCGTGCAGGCCCAAAGGGCCAAACCTTCCACGGCCACGGAGAACAGAGAGCGCCCCTACGGGCGACGGAACGAACGCGAAGGCCGCACAGGAGGTCCAGGAGATTCAGGAGCGCCCGGCAAGCGGGCGACGGAGTGGAGGAAGGGGTGTGGGGCGGGGCCCCACCAAGGGAACCAAGCCTCCAAACTTCCAAACTTCTAAGCTTCCAAAGGCTCTAAGCTTCCAAACAAAAAGCCCCCGGCCGTGAAGGACGGGGGCTTTTTGTTGCCTTGGGGCCAATTATTCGGCGGCGGGGGTTTCCGCGGGGGCTTCGGCGGCGGGGGCCTTATCGACCCACTCGAGGACGCACATTTCGGTGGCGTCGCCACGGCGGAAGCCGAGCTTGGTGATGCGGGTGTAGCCGCCGTTACGGCCGTTGAGGGCGGGGACGACGGTGTCGAAGAGGGCCTTGACGGCCTCGGGGCTGCGGAGACGGGCAGCGGCGAGGCGGCGGGCGGCGAGGGTGCCTTTGCGGGCGAGGGTGACGAGCTTTTCGGCGTCCTTGCGGGCCTGCTTGGCTTTCTTGAGGGTGGTTTCGATGCGGCCGTGGATGATGAGGGCGGCGCAGAGCATGCGCATCAATTGGGCGCGGTGCTCGGGGGAGCGGCCGAATTTCTTGGCGAGTCGTTTGTGACGCATGGTGGATGTTCCTTAAAGGTGTTGAGTGGAGTGGGCTCAGTCGTTCTTCTTGTCGAGCAGGTTGGGGTCGATCTTCATGCCGAAGGAGAGGCCCATCTCCTGGAGTTTCTCGCGGATTTCGGTGAGGGATTTCTTGCCGAAGTTGCGGTACTTGAGCATGTCGGCCTCGGTCTTCGTCACGAGCTCGCCAACGGTGGTGATGCCGGCGGCGTTGAGGCAGTTGGCGGAGCGGACGGAGAGCTCGATTTCGCCGACGCCCATGTTGAGCTTGCGGCGGAGGTCTTCGATCTCGGTGGAGTCGGCCTGGGAGGGGGAGTCGAACTCGAGGATCTCGTCGGCGGTGGCGACGAAGGCGTCAAGGTGGTGCCTCAGGAGGGCGGCGCTGGTCTTGAGGGCTTCGTCGGGGGAGACGCGGCCGTCGGTCCAGATGTCGAGGATGAGGCGCTCGTAGTCGGTGCGCTGACCGACGCGGGTGTTGACGACGTCGTAGTTGACGCGGGTGACGGGAGAGAAGGCGGAGTCGATCGGGATGACGCCGATATCGAAGGCGGGGTCTTTGTTGCCTTCAGCGAGGCAGAAGCCACGGCCGACGCCGACCTGGGCCTCGAGGTTGAGCTTGCCGTCGACATCGAGGGTGGCGATGACCTGATCGGGATTGAGGATCTCGATGGAGTTATCGACGGCGAAGTCGGCGGCGGTGACGACGCAGGGACCCTGCTTGTTGAGGCGGATCCAGCGGGTGTCGCGGGTGAAGCTCTTGAGGAGGACCTTTTTGAGGTTGAGGACGATGTCGGTGACGTCTTCAGCAACGCCGGGAAGGGAGCAGAACTCGTGAGCGGCGCCTTCGAGCTTGATGGCCTTGATGGCGAAGCCCTCGATGGAGGAGAGGAGGACGCGGCGGAGAGAGTTTCCGATGGTGCGTCCGTAGCCAATCTCGAAGGGGTCGGCGGTGTACCGGGCGTAGGTCTCGGTGGCGGTGGCGTCGTCCCGGACGATGTGGGTGGGCATTTCAAAGCGACTCAGGCGAATCGGCATGATGGTCCGTCCTTTCTGACGTGTTGGGGCCGCGCGGGTGGTGTTCCCGCGCGGCTCTGGGACAACGGGTGGGTTTAGCGAGAGTAGAGTTCGACGATGAGCTGGACGTCGATGTTTTCCGGGATCTCGGAGCGCTCGGGGACGCTGAGGAGGGTGCCGGCCATGTTGGCCTCGTCCCACTGCAGCCAGGATTGGGCGGCGGTGCGGGGGCTCTTGATGGAATCGACGATGACGCTCATGGAGCGATCTTTCTCACGCACGGCGACGGTCTGGCCGGGCTTGACGGTGTAGGAGGGGATGTTGCAGACCTTGCCGTCGACGGTGATGTGGCGGTGGGAGACCAGCTGGCGGGCAGCGGCGCGGGTGGGCGCGATGCCGAGGCGGTAGACGATGTTGTCGAGGCGGGTCTCGCAGAGCTGGAGGAGGATGTCGCCGGTCTTCCCCTGGCGGGCCTTGGCGCGCTCGAAGAAGATGTGGAACTGGCGCTCGAGCATGCCGTAGATGTACTTGGCCTTCTGCTTCTCACGGAGCTGGACGCCGTACTCGGAGAGTTTGCGGCGGCGGTTGGCGCCGTGCTGGCCGGGGGGATTCTTGCGGCGTTCGAGGACTTTGTCGGGCCCGTAGATGGGCTCGCCAAAGCGACGGGAAATCTTGGTGCGGGGGCCGGTGTAACGAGCCATGATTAAACCCTCCTGCGCTTGCGGGGACGGCAGCCGTTGTGAGCGACGGGGGTGCAGTCCTTGATGCACGTGACGTGGATGCCGACGGACTGGATGGCGCGGACGGCGGATTCGCGGCCGGCGCCGGCACCCTGCATGCGGACTTCAACTTCGTGCATGCCACGGGCGAAAGCGGTGCGGGCGGCGTCCTGCGCGACCATGGTGGCGGCGAAGGCGGTGGACTTGCGGGAGCCCTTGAAGCCGGCCTTGCCGGAGGAGCTCCAGGAGATCACGCCACCGCGGGCGTCGGCGATGGAGACGAGGGTGTTGTTGTAAGTGGCGCGGATGAAGGCGATGCCAGCGGGCATGGCCTTGACCTTGGACTTCTTCTTGGCAGCCTCTGCGTCGGCGGCGGCGGTAGCGGCCGTATCGGCGGCGAGGATCTGCTGGGCCTCGCTGAGGGCAGGCTTCTGTTGCTCCTCGGCGGAGACGGCCTGCTGTTCGGTGTTTTCTTCGCTCATTTGGGGTTCCTGGGATTACTTTTCGCGGACGGTGGAGACCGTCTTCTTGGCGCCTTTGCGGGTGCGCGCATTGGTCTTGGTGCGCTGGCCGCGGCAGGGGAGACCGCGTTTGTGGCGGTAACCGCGATAGGTGCCGATGCTCATGAGGCGGCGGATGTTGCCGGAGACCTCGCGGCGGAGGTCGCCCTCAACGCGGTAGTTTTCCTGGATGTAGGTGACGACCTGACGGATCTCGTCGGGGGTGAGGGCGTCGGCCTTCTTCCCGATTTCGATGTTGCAGGCTTCAACGATGTCCATGGCCCGTTTGGGGCCGATTCCGTGGATGTACCGCAAGGCATACTCGATGCGCTTGTTGCCGGGGACATCCACACCCATCAATCTCGGCATGTCTGTGTTCTCCGATTAACCTTGACGCTGCTTGTGGCGGGGGTTCGAGCAGATGACACGAACGACGCCCTTGCGCCGGACGATGCGGCACTGCTCACAAATGCGTTTGACAGAACTACGAACTTTCATGGCCTGTTCCTTCTTAAAATGAGTGGTTCAGTATAACACATTTCTGTGTGCGCTGTCCACTGTTAAAAAGCAAAAATCTTCACTCCTTCATCCAATCGTCGGACCAGGGGTCCTTTTCGAACCAGGGTGTGAGGATTTCCGCTCGGTCGCTGAGCACAGCCACGGAGTACTCAAAGTGCGCGGCGGGGAGGCCGTCGCGCGTGACGACTGTCCAACCATCGGGGAGGACGCGGATGGCGGACTTGCCAAGGTTGACCATTGGCTCGATGGCCAAGGTCATGCCTTCGTGTAAAATGGGGCCGCGCCCGGGTTTCCCGTAGTTGGGGATGGGCGGGTCTTCGTGAAGCTTGCGGCCGACGCCGTGGCCGGTGTATTCCCGGACGACGGTGCACCCACCCTGGGTGACGATGCGCTCGATGAGGTGGCAGATGTCGCCGAGGTGGATGCCGGGGCGGATGGCGCGGACGGCTTCTTCGAGAGATTGGCGGGTGACGCGCAGGAGGCGGCGGCGGTCGGCGTCGAGGTGTTCGGGGCCGCCGACGACGATGGTGCGGGTATTGTCGCCGACGAAGCCGTGGTAGAAGCCGCAGACGTCGAGGCTGACGAGGTCGCCGCGCTGGAGGATGCGGTCGCCGGGGATGCCGTGGATGACCTCTTCGTTGACGGAGACGCAGAGGGAGGCGGGATAGCCCATGTAGCCGAGGGAGCCTGATTGGGCGGTGCCGTCGCCGAGGGTGCGGAGGGTGGCGCGGCAGAAGGCGTCGACTTCGGCGGTGGTGATGCCGGGCTGGATGAAGTCGCAACACGCGTTCAGCAGGTCGGCCATGAGGCGGCCGGCCTGGCGCATGGCGTCGAGCTCTGCGGGCGTGTGGACGTTAATCATGGATTTTGCGGAGGGCGGCCTCAATCTTGGGCTCAAGGTCGTGGCCGGAGGCGTCGACGGCGTGGAGGAGTCCGCGCTGGCGGTAGTAATCGATGAGGGGGAAGGTCTGCTCGGCGTAGACTTCGAGGCGGTGGCGGACGGTGGCGGGGTCGTCGTCCTTGCGGGTGACGAGGGTGGCGCCGCAGGCGTCGCAGACGCCCTCGACCTTGGGGGGGAGGGTGGTGACGTTGAAGGTGGCGGAGCAGGCGGGGCAGACGCGGCGGCCGGCGATGCGGGCGATGAGGATGTCGTCGGGGACTTCGAGGAAGAGGGCGCCACGGAGGTGGACGCCCTTGCGGTCGAGGAGGTCGGCCAAGATGTCGGCCTGGGCGACGTTGCGCGGGAAGCCGTCGAGGAGGAGGACGTTGGTGGAGGGGTCGGCGTCGAGATTCTCGGCGAGGAGCTCAGCGATGACGGCGTCGGGGACGAGGTTGCCGGCCTCCATGTAGGTCTTGGCCTTGAGGCCGGCGGGGGTGCCGGCCTTGACGGCCGCGCGGAGCAGGTCGCCGGTGGAGAGGTGGCGGATGCCGGGGACGCGGGCGAGCTCGGCGGCGAGGGTGCCTTTGCCGGAGCCGGGAGCGCCAAGGAGGATGACAACGTTCATGGTGAGGGGACCCTTCTGTGCTTAGCGGCGGCCGGTGATGCGGCCGTGCTTGAGGAAGCCGTCAAAGTTGCGCATGACGAGCTGGGATTCGAGGCGGCGGAGGGTGTCGAGGGCGACGCCGACGATGATGAGCAGGGAGGTGCCGCCGAAGAAGGTGGAGATGCTCCAGGGGATGTCGCGGAAGGAGACGAGGAGGAGCGGGATGATGGCGATGGCGAGGAGGGAGAGGGCGCCGATGAAGGTGACGCGGGTCATGACGGCATCGAGATATTCCGCGGTGGCGAGGCCAGGGCGGATGCCGGGGATGTAGGAACCATCGCGCTTGAGGCCGTCGGAGATGTTCATGGCGTTGAACTGCGTGGCGACCCAGAAGAAGGTGAAGAAGAGGATGAGGACGGCGTAGAGGATGATGTGGGTGGGGGTGGTGACGTTGGCGACCTGCTCGCCCACGCGCTTGAGGAAGAGGGTGACGGCGTTGGAGCCGTTGAGGCGGGAGAGGAAGCCGATGAGCTGGAGGATGGGGCCGGCGAAGATGATGGGCATGACGCCGGCGTAGTTGACGCGCAGGGGGAGGTAGGTGACGCCGCCGCCATAGGCGGAGCCGCGGGAGATGGCGCGGGTGGAGTGAATCGGAATCTTGCGGAGGGCCTGGGTGAGGGCCACGGTGCCGAGGAGGACGGCAAAGAAGAAGACGAGGAGGAGGACGAGCTCCCAGATCTGGCCCTGGGCCTCGGCGCCGCCGACGCTGAAGTAGCGGCGGGCCGCGTCGGAAACGGCGGCGGGCAGGCGGGAGGTGATGTTGATCATGATGAGGAGGGAGACGCCGTTGCCGATGCCACGGTCGGTGATTTGGTCGCCCAGCCACATGACGAACATGGAGGTGCCAGTCATGGCGATGACGGTGTTGATATAGAAGAAGAGGGGGCTCATGGTGACGAGGCCGCTGACACCGAAGACTTCCTGGGAGTTGAGCATGGTGGCGGCGAGGGCACAGGCCTGGAAGACGCAGATGCCAATGGTGAGCCAGCGGGTGTAGAGATTGAGGGTCTTGCGGCCGGCATCACCCTCGCGCTGAAGGCGGCCGAGGGTGGGAATGACGGCGGTCATCAGCTGGATGATAATCTGGGCGGAGATGTAGGGCCAGATGGAGAGGGTGCCGATGGAGCACTGGGTGAGGGCGCCGCCGGTAAAGGTGTCGAACCAGTTGAGCAGGCCGCCATCGGACTGGAGACGCTCCTGGAGCGAGACGATGGCGGACCAGTCCACGCCGGGGGTCGGAATCATGGCGAGGAGACGGGCCACGGCGACCAGCGCGATGGTGAAGAGAATGCGGGCGCGGAGGTCGGGAATCTTGAAGAGATTGGCGAAGGTCTTGAGCATGGGGGTCCTCTGGGTGCAGGGCGCTCAACGTCGCGGGGGCTTGGCCCCGGAAAGGGAAAAGGGGCCCGGCCCGACGGGGTGTCGGGCCGGGGAGGGCGAGTGTCAGATGACCTCGCAGGTACCGCCGGCGGCCTCAATCTTGGCCTTGGCGGCGGCGGAGAAGGCGGAGGCCTTCACGGTGAGCTTCTTGGTGAGCTCGCCGTTGCCGAGGATCTTGATGCCGGCGTCCTTGGCCGGGCGGTAGCCGAAGCCAGCCGCGAGCATCACATCGATGTCCACGACGGTACCGTCGTCGAAGCAGTTGAGCTTGCCGACGTTGACGCCGTAGTAAGGGATGCGGTTGGGGTTCTTGAAGCCGCGCTTGGGCAGACGGCGCATGAGGGGCATCTGGCCGCCTTCGAAGCCGAGCTTCTGCTTGTGGCCCTTGCGGGCGCCCTGACCCTTGTGACCGCGGGTAGAGGTCTTGCCCATGCCCGAGCCCATGCCGCGGCCGACGCGCTTGCGGCTCTTGCGGGCGCCGGGGGTGTTGGTGAGGTTGGAAAGATCCATTTCGGAAATCCTTTCGTAAGTGGCGCGCGGGCGGGGGTTGGCCGCCCGCGCGGCGCCGTCAGGCGCGGAGGGCCGCGATGGCCTCCGCGGAGCGGAGCTGGTGGAGGGCGTCGATGGTGGCCTTGACCACGTTGAGGCGGTTCTTGGAGCCGAGGCTCTTGCCCACGACGTCGCGGATGCCGGCGGCCTCAAGGACGGGGCGCATGGCGCCGCCGCAGATGATGCCGGTGCCGTCAGGCGCGGGCTTGAGGAGGACCTTGCCGCCGTCGCAGACGCCGGTGACCTCGTGGGGGATGGTGGTGCCCTTCATGCAGACGGGGCGCATGGCCTTGCGGGCGGCGTCGCCACCCTTGCGGATGGCATCGCCGACTTCGTTGGCCTTGCCGATGCCGAGGCCGACCTTGCCGTTGTTGTCGCCGACGACGATGACGGCGGAGAAGCTGAAGCGGCGGCCGCCCTTCACGGTCTTGGCGCAACGGTTGACGAACACGGTCTTCTCATCGAGCTCGGGGCCGGCGTCGCGGTCACGGTTGTTGCGGTCGAACATTACGCTTCCTCCGTCTTGGCGCTGATGGAAAGGCCCGCGGCAACGGCGGACTCGACGATGGTCTTGACGCGGCCGTGGAACTTGTAACCGGCGCGGTCAACGACGATGGCCTTGAGGCCCTTGGCCTGGGCGGCCTGAGCGGCGGCCTCGCCGAGGGCCTTGGCGCCCTCAAGGTTGCACTTCCAGCCGCCCTTGAGGGTGGAGGCGGAAGCGAGGGTGGTGCCGGCCACGTCGTCGATGAACTGCACGTACATGTAGCGGTTCGAGACGAAGATGGCCATGCGCGGACGCTCGGCGGTGCCGCTGACGTGGCGGCGAATGCGCTTGTGGCGCGCCACGCGTTGTTCTTTGCGATTCTTGAGACTCATGGTTGCGATTCTCCTGGCCGGGGTTAGGCGACGGTCTTGCCTTCCTTGCGGCGGATCTTCTCGTCCTTGTAGCGGATGCCCTTGCCTTTGTAGGGCTCGGCAGGGTAGTAGGAGCGGATGCGGGCGGCAGCCTCGCCGACGACCTGCTTGTCGATGCCCTCAACCTTGACGTTGACGTCAGCGGTGACGGTGACGGTGCAGCCGTCGGGGATGAGGTATTCCTTGGGGGAGGCGAAGCCGAGGGTGAGGACGGCCTTGCGGCCCTGGACGGCGGCCTTGAAGCCGGTGCCCTCGATAACGAGCTCCTTGGTGTAACCCTGGGTGACGCCCTCGATCATGTTCTTGATGAGGGTGCGGGAGAGGCCGTGGTAGCTCTTCTGGGCGCGGCTGTCATCCGCGCGGGAGACGAGAACCTGGGAGCCTTCGACGGCGACGGTGATGCCCTTCTGGAGGGAGCGGGAGAGCTCGCCCTTGGGGCCCTTGACCGTCACCTCGTTCCCGTTGGCCACCGTGACGGTGACGCCGGCGGGGATGGTGATGGGCTGTTTGCCGATACGAGACATGTGTGCTCTCCTTTACCAGATGGTGCAGAGCAGCTCGCCGCCGAGACGACGCTCGCGGGCGGTCTTGCCGCTCATGATGCCGCCGGAGGTGCTGAGCACGGCGATGCCCAGGCCGCCGAGGACTTTGGGGATGTCGGTGTAGCCGCAGAAACGGCGCAGGCCGGGGCGGGAGACGCGCTCAAGGCCGCGGATGGCGGGCTCGGCACGGTCGCTGTACTTCAGCTCGATGGTGAGGGTGCGCTTGGTCTCGCCGACCATGGAGTAATCGGCGATGTAGCCCTCTTCCTTGAGCACGCGGGCGATCTCGCCCTTGATGCGGGAGCCGGGCATGGACACCTCGGGGTGGCGCGCCTTCTGCGCGTTGCGGATGCGCACCAGCATGTCGGAAATGGGGTCGGTCATCATAGTCGTGTGCCCTTTCTTACCAGCTGGCCTTGGTGACGCCGGGGATTTCGCCGTTGAGGGCCATCTCGCGGAAGCAGAGACGGCAGAGGCGGAACTTGCGGATGACGCTGTGGGGGCGGCCGCAACGGGAGCAGCGGGTGTACGCGCGGACGCCGAACTTCGGCTTGCGCGCCGCTTTGACGATCAGGGAGGTCTTAGCCATTTTCTCTCTCCTTATCCTTAGCGGCCCATGAACGCCATGCCGAGGGCCTCGAGGAGGGCCTTGGCGCCGTCCTTGTCCTTGGCGGTGGTGACGAAGGTGATGTCCAGGCCCGAAGCCGTGCTGACGGCGGTGATTTCGGGGAAGGTCACGTATTCCTTCATGCCCATGGTGTAGTTGCCGGCCTTGTCGAAGCCGCGATTCGGCACGCCGCGGAAGTCGCGGATGCGGGGCAGGGTGACGTTGAAGAAGCGGTCGGCGAACTCGTACATGCGGTTGCCGCGCAGCGTCACCTTCGCGCCGATGGGCATGCCCTCGCGGAGCTTGAAGTTGGAGATGCTCTTGCGGGCCTTGCAGAGGACGGCCTTCTGGCCGGTGATCGCCTCAAGGTCCTGCACCAGCTGCTTCTGGACGTCCTTTTCCTGGATGCCGAACGCCATGTTGACGACGATCTTCGTCAGGCGGGGCACCAACATCGGGTTCGTGACCCCGAGCTTCTTCTCGAGCGCGGGGACGATTTCCTTGGCGTAGGTCTCTTTCAGATTGGCCATGTTCGCTGCTCCTTAGTCCAACGCCTTGCCGGAGACCTTGAGGGTGCGCACCTTGGTCTCGCCGTTCTGGGTACGGGTGATGCGGCTACCGCACTTCTTGTCCGCGTCATAAGGCATCAGGTTCGAGAGCTGGATGGGCGCCTCGACCTCGATGATGCCGCCTTCTTGCTGTTCGGTGCGGCGGACGGTCTTCTTGACCTTCCGCAGGCCTTCCACGATCGCGGTGCCCTGCTTGGGGTTCACGGAGACGACTTTCCCCGTCTTGCCCTTGTCGGCGCCGGCGATCGCGATCACCGTGTCGTTCTTCTTGATTCTTGCGATGCTCATTGTTCTGTTCCGTAACTCGCCGTTGTAACAAACGCAGTTCGCAAACGTCCCGTTCGTCCTGTGGGTTCCCGGCTTACGCTTACGTATTACCTGCGCGGTCCGGACGGCATCTCGCCTCACACCACTTCGGGCGCGAGGGAGATGACCTTCATCTGGCCCTTGTCGCGCAGCTCGCGCGCCACAGGCCCGAAAATGCGGGTACCCATCGGGTTGTGCTTCGCGTCGACGATCACGCACGCGTTCTGGTCGAAGCGCACGTAGGAGCCGTCGGGACGCGCGATGGGGTGCGCCGTGCGCACGATGAGGGCGTGGCAGACCTGCCCCTTCTTCACCGCGCCGGTGGGGCTGGCCTCCTGGATGGAGACACGGATGATGTCACCCACCCCGGCGGTGCCCTTGCGCTGACCCAGGATGCGGAAGCACTTGGCGATCTTCGCGCCGGTGTTGTCCGCGACCACAAGCTTGCTCTCTTCGATGATCATGGCTTACTTCTCCTCAACGGAGACCAGGCGCCAGCGCTTGGTCTTGCTCAGGGGGCGGGTTTCCATGATGGTCACCGTGTCGCCCACTTTGGCCACGTTCGCTTCGTCATGCGCGTGGAACTTCTTGCTCGTCTTCACCACTTTCCCGTAGATGGGGTGGAGCAGGCGACGCTCGACGCGCACGGTGATGGACTTGTCGCCCGACTTGCTGACGACGGTGCCCTTGCGCACCTTGCGCGAACCGCGCTCGACAGTAGTTTCGCTCATTTGTTCACCTTCTTCTGGTTGGCCACCGTCTTGAGCTGGGCAATGTCCTTGCGCAGCTTGGCGAGGCGCCCGGGGGCCTCGATGCCCGTGGTGGAGTTGTGCTTCAGGCGAAGCCCGCGCAGCTCAGTCTCCTTGTCGCGGATCTGGGCGGCGAGCTCCTCGGCGCTGAGGTCTTTGATTTCTGCGATCTTCATGGCGTCCTCCTTAGCGGCTCACGAGCTGCGTGCGGATGCCCAGCTTGGTGTCGGCCAGGCGCAGGCACTCACGCGCCAGCGACTCGGGGATGCCGCCCACCTCAAAGAGCACCTTGCCGGGGAGCACCACGGCCACCCAGAATTCCGGATTGCCCTTACCGGAGCCCATACGGACTTCGATCGGCTTCTTCGTCACCGGCTTGTCCGGGAAGATGCGGACCCAAAGCTTGCCCTTGCGCTTCATGTGGCGGTTGATCGCCACGCGGCAGGCCTCAATCTGGGTGTTCGTCACCCAGCCACGGCCCAGGGCCTTGATTCCGAACTCGCCGTAGGCGAGCTTGTCACCGCTCGTCGCGAACCCCTTGCGGGAGCCCTTCGACACCTTGCGGTGCTTCACGCGTTTAGGCATGAGAGGCATAGTTCCTCCTTCCGCGGTCGCCGCCGCGCGCCTGGCGCGTGGGCTGGAAGTCTTCGCGCTTGCAGATCCACACCTTCACGCCGATCTTGCCGGCGGTGGTGTTGGCCTCCACAAAGCCATAGTCAATGTTGGCGCGGAGGGTGTGCAGGGGCACCTTGCCCTTCTTGCTCCACTCCACGCGGGAAATCTCGGCGCCGTTGATACGCCCGGCGCAACGGATCTTGATCCCGTCCACGCCAAGCTCCATCGCCGTCTTCTCCGCGCGCTTGATGGCACGCTTCACGGCAATGCGGTGCTCGATCTGCTGGGCGATGCTCTCGGCCACCAGCTGGGCGTCGGCGTCGGGCGTGCGGACCTCCTGGATGTCCAGGTAGATTTCCTTGCCCGTCTTCTTCGCCAGGGCGGTCTTCAGCTTCTCCACGTCCTGGCCATTGCGCCCGACGATGATGCCCGGGCGGGCCGTGAAGATCACCACGCGCACGCGGTTGGCGTAACGCTCGATGCCGATCTTCGTGATGGCCGCGCCCTCGATGGACTTGCGGACCGTCTCACGGATGGCGTTGTCCTCGGCCAGGTTCAGGCCGAAATCCTGCTTCTTCGCGAACCAACGCGACTGCCACTGCTTGTTCAGGGCAATGCGGAAGCCGATAGGGTTGACTTTCTGTCCCAAGGTAGGCTCCTCGTTTTACTCGTTCGTCAACACCACCGTGAGGTGGCTGAGCTTCTTCTGGATCGGCTTGGCGCTGCCGCGCGCACCGCACCAGTAGCGCTTCATGCGCGTGCCCTCGTCGAAAACCGCCTTCTTCACCGTCAGCGTCTCGGGGTCGAGGTTGTTGTTGTTCTGCGCGTTCGCCGCAGCGGAGCGCAGCGTCGCAGCCAGGAAACGCGCCGCCTTCAGCGGGCTGAAATCCGCCACCGCAAGGGCGTCGGAGAGCTTCAGACCCTGCACGCGACGGGCGATCGGGCGCGCCTTGCGCACGGAGATGCGGAGATTGCGGGTGATGGCTTTCACTTCCATGATCCGTCTCCTTTACTTCGAGGCCTTCTCGGTCAGGCCGCCGTGGGCCTTGAACGTGCGGGTGTTCGAGAACTCGCCCAGGCGGTGCCCGACCATGTTCTCGGTGATGAACACCGGCATGTGCTGCTTGCCGTTGTGGATCGCGAACGTGTGCCCCACGAACTCAGGGAGCACCATCGAACGGCGCGACCACGTCTTGATCGGCAGTTTCTTGCCCGACGCGTTCATCTTCTCCACCTTGCGGAGAAGAGACGCCTCAACATACGGGCCCTTCTTAATGGAACGTGCCATAAACGTTACTTCCTCCGCTTGACGATGAAGCGATTGCTGTTCTTGCGGCGGTTGCGCGTCTTCCCGCCCTTGGCGAGCTTGCCCCAGGGGCTGCGCGGGTGGCTGCCGCCGGACGTGCGGCCTTCACCGCCGCCCATCGGGTGGTCGACAGGGTTCATCGCCACACCACGGACCGTCGGGCGGATGCCCAACAGGCGCTTGCGGCCGGCCTTGCCAAACCTCACGCCCGACCAATCGCCTTCGCCCACCACGCCGACCGTCGCCATGCAGAGCACGGAGACCATGCGGACTTCACCGGAGGGGAGGCGGAGCGTCGCCATGCCGTTCGCGCGGGCCATCAGCGTCGCGCTCGTGCCGGCGCTGCGCACCATCTGCGCGCCCTTGCCGGGCACCAGCTCGATGTTGTGGACCGCCATGCCCAGCGGAATCTTCTCCAAGGGCAGCGCGTTGCCGACGGTCGGCTCCGCGTCAGGGCCGGAGACCACGGTCATGCCGGGCTTCAGGCCTTCGGGGGCCAGGATGTAGCGCTTCTCGCCGTCGGCGTAGTTCAGCAGGGCCAGGTTGGCCGTGCGGTTCGGGTCATAGCAGAGCGCCGCCACCTTCGCGGGGATCCCGTGCTTGTCGCGCAGGAAGTCCACGATGCGGAAACGGCGACGCACGCCGCCGCCACGATGGCGGACGGTGATGCGACCCTGGTTGTTGCGCCCGGCATTGCCGTTCTTCGCGACCGTCAAGTGCGCGACCGGCTTCTCCTTCGAGAGGTGGGTGCGCACCTGGGAAACGCGGAAGCGCATGCCCGGGCTGCGGGGTTTGTAACTCTTCAGTGCCATAGATAGGGTGTCCTTTGGCTCTTTCTGTTTAGGCAAGCTCGATGCGCTCACCCTCGCGCAGCGTCACATACGCGCGCTTCCACGCCGGCGTCTGGGTGGTGCGGCGCGTGCGCGTCGCCACCGTGCGGGGACGGTAGTTCGCCGTGTTCACGCTCTTCACGTGCACGCCGAACTGCTCCTCCACCGCCGCGCGGATCTGGGGCTTCGTCGCCTCCGGGGCGACCTCGAGCATGTATTGGTTCATCGCGCCGATCAGGGTGCCCTTCTCGGTCACGGAGACCTTGCGGATAATCGTCTTCATTCCTGCACCGCCTTTCCGGTGGTCGCACGGGCCAGACGCGCCATCAAGCCCTCAAGGGCCTGGGGCGTGACCACGATTTGCTTGTAGCGGCACAGCATGTAGACGTCCGTCTCCGCCACGGTGGCCAAATCCACGTTCGGCAGATTGCACACCGCGAGGATGAAGTTCTCGTTCGCGTCGCCGGCCAGGGCGTCGTCCGCGATGACGGTCAGGCAGGAGCGGGTCGCGCCCAGGGCCTTGTACATCGCGGCGGCCTGCTTGGTCTTGGGCTCCTCGAAGTTCAGGGAGTCCACCACGCACAGCTCGCCGGCGGCGATCTTGTCGCTCAGCGCGCGGGCGAAGGCCAGCGCCGCCACCTTCTTGTTGATCTTCTGCGCGTAATCGCGGGGCACGGGGCCGAAGGCCACGCCACCGCCACGCCACACAGGGTTGCGGCTACCGCCGAAGCTCGCACGGCCGGTCCCCTTCTGCTTCCAGGGCTTCTTGCCCGAGCCGGAGACTTCGCTGCGGTTCTTCGTCTTCGCCGTCCCGGCGCGCATCCCGTTCAGGATCGCCACCACGGTGTCCTTCACGGCCTGCTCGCCGCGGTCAAGCACCAGCTGCGCCTCGTCGACGGTCTTCTCGCCCGCCGCGGCGCCGGTCTTGTCGTAAACTTTGATCGTGCTCATTGCTCAAGCCTCACTTCTTCAGCGCCTTCGTCACACGGACGATGCCGCCGTTGGGGCCGGGGACCGCGCCGTGCAGGAGGATGAGGTTCTCATCAGCCAGCACCTTCGCCACGCGGATGTTCTGGGTGGTGCGCGTCACGCTGCCCATGTGGCCGGGCATCTTCTTGCCCTTCTCGACCCAACCGGGCAGGTCACGTGCCGCGATGCCGCCGGGGCGGCGCTTGCTGTGGCCACCGTGGCCATGGGGGCCGCCGCGGAACTTGTAGCGACGCACCACGCCCGCGAAGCCGCGGCCCTTCGTCGTCGCCTGCACGTCCACGTACGCCACGCCTTCAAAGACGCTCGCCGTGAGCGTGTCGCCGGCCTTGACCTCGGCCGCGCCATCCCAGCGGAACTCCTGGATCACGCGCTGCGCAGGCACGCCGGCCTTCTCGAAACGCGTGCGCTCGGCCTTGCTCAGGCGCTGCGCCTTCTGCTCTTCGAACCCGAGCTGGGCGGCCACATAGCCATCCTTCTCGACGGTCTTCACTTGGACCACCGGGCAGGGGCCAACCTCGACCACCGTGACGGGCACGGCCACGCCGTTCTCGTCCCAAATCTGGGTCATGCCGATCTTCTTGCCAATCAAGCCTTGCATGGTCCCCTCCTTAGATGCGAATGGTGATGTCCACGCCGGCCGGCAGGTTCAGCTTCTTGAGCTCATCGACGGTCTTCGCCGTCGGGCCCACGATGTCCAGCAGACGCTTGTGCGTCCGCATCTCGAACTGATCCATCGACTTCTTGTCCACGTGCGGCGAACGGTTCACCGTGAAGCGCTCGATGCGCGTCGGCAGCGGGATGGGGCCGACGATCTGCGCGCCGGTGCTCCGCGCCGTGTCGAGGATCGCGCCCACGGCCTGGTCCAGCACCTTGTGGTCGTACGCCTGCAAGCGAATGCGTATGCGTTGACTTTGCATGCTCACATTACCTGTTGAGTAGTTCTTCTTTAACCGTTTTGGGCGCCACCGCAAACGCGCCGGGCTCCATCGTGTACCCGGCCCGCCCACGCGACAGCGAGCGGATCGCCGTGGCGTACCCAAACAGCTCCGCCAACGGCACCGACGCGCGCACTTCCTGAAGGTCGCCCTTCATCTCCATGTCGCGCACCTGGCCGCGGCGGCCGTTGATGTCCCCCATGATGTCGCCCACGTACTCGGGCGGCGTCACGATGTCGAGGGACATGATCGGCTCCAGGAACTCCGGCCCAGCGGCCAACGCCGCCTCCCGGAAGCCCATTACGGCCGCGCTCCTGAAAGCCACGTCCGAAGCCGTCTCATCGTCCAGCATGGCGCAATCGGTCACCTCCGCCCGCACGTCCGTCATCGGGAAACGTGCCAAAACGCCGGTGGCTATTGCGTCAAATAAAGCGTCCTTTATGATAGCACAAACCTCGGGCCGGGGCAAGCGTTTTTCCGCGGCCCTGCTGACCGCCGCCTGCCGGCCCTCGCCACGCTTCAACGGGGAGACCTCGATCGTCAGCGTCGCGTAATGCCGCTTACCCGCGATCTCCCTGTCAAAGGTGTACGTCCGGCGGGCCACCGTGGTCACCGTCTCACAGTACGAGACCATCGGCTTGCCCGTGTTCGCCGTCACATTGAACTCACGTCTCAGGCGGTCGACGAGAATCTCCAAGTGGAGCTCGCCCATACCGCTCAAAATCTTCTGCCCCGTCTCCGCGTCCGTCCGCACCTGGCAGGTCGGGTCCTCCGCCGCCAGCAGGTCCAGCGCGTCGGCCAACTTGTCCTTCTCGGCCGTGCTCTTGGGCTCGATTGCCATGAACATCACCGGCTCCGGCGCCGTGATGCCCATCAGCGCCACCGGCTTATTCTCCGCGCACAGCGTGTCGCCCGTCGTGGCCTGTTTCAGGCCCACCACCGCGCCGATGTCGCCCGCCTGGAGAAGCTCAAGCTCCTCCTCCTCGTCGGACTTCACGCGCAGGATCTTCATCACGCGCTCACGCTGCCGCGTCCGGGGATTGTAAACATTCTGCCCCTTCTTCAACGTGCCGCCATAGACACGCACAAAGAAGAGCCGGCCCACATAAGGATCCGTCGCAATCTTGAAGACCAGCGCCGAGAGCGGCGCCGTCGGCGACATCTCGATCTCCGTCGCCTCCTCCGTCTTCACGTTCGTCCCCACCGGCGCCTTGCGCTCGCTCGGCGCGGGCAGATAATCCACCACCCCGTCCAGCAACGCCTGCACGCCCTTGTTCTTCAGGGACGACCCGCAGAAGACCGGCACCAGCGTCTGCGCGATCACGCAACGGCGAACCGCCGCCCGCACCGCCTCCGCCGGCTGCTCCGGATCCTCCAGGTAAGCCTCCATGAAAGCATCGTCCGCCTCGGCCAGCGCCTCCAGCAACGCCTCATGCGCCGCCTGCGCCTCATCGGCCAAAGCCGCGTCGATCGCCCCGTCCTCGAAGGCCTTGCCCTCCGCGTCCAGGTAACGCCGCTGCTTCATGGCAATCAAATCGATTTCACCCGCATAGCACTCCGCGGCCCCAACCGGCAACACCACCGGCACCGCGTTCGCCCCCAACTTCCCCTTCATCTCCGCCACCACGCGCTCAAAGTTCGCCCCCATCCGGTCCATCTTATTGACGAACGCGATGCGCGCCACGTGATAACGGTTCGCCTGGCGCCACACCGTCTCCGACTGCGGCTGCACCCCGCCCACCGCGCAGAAGACGCCCACCGCACCATCCAACACACGCAACGCGCGCTCCACCTCAATGGTGAAGTCCACGTGTCCGGGCGTATCGATAAGGTTGATTTGCGTCCCGCGCCAAGCGCAGGTGATCGCGGCCGAAGTGATCGTGATGCCACGCTCACGCTCCTGCACCATCCAGTCCGTCACCGTATTCCCCTCGTCCACATTGCCGAGGCGGTGCGTCATTCCCGCATAAAAGAGGATACGCTCGGTCGTCGTCGTCTTGCCCGCGTCGATGTGGGCGACGATGCCGATATTCCGAATCTCTGCCAGGTCAGTGGCCATGTATTCCTCGAATGCGTCCAAAAGGACCGGATGATGTCAAAGAGCATTGCCCCCACCTAGGGGCAAAACGCACATAAAATACCAAAAGCCTTTACAAAAAGCAAGACCTTTTTGAGGGGCGGCGCTGCCGCCCCGCTGATTGGCTGATTCGCTGATTGGCGATTGGCGGCCGTTGTACAAACGGCGAAGCCGCCGTCCTATATGTCCTATACGTCCTATATGTCCTACCGCGTCGCAAAGACTGCCAAAATAGGAACCGCAGATTTCACAGATTGGGGCAGATTTGGGGCCGGCTACCGCCGGCAGGACTGCCAGAATAAGGGAACCGCAGATTTCACAGATTTGTTGCAGATTAAGGGCGTGCTAGCGCACGCAGGACGCGTGTTTGGAAGCTTGGAAGTTTAGAAGTTTGGAGGCTTGGCTTTTCGCGGCTTAGCCGCCCCGCACGACGCTCTCGCCCGTCGCCCGCAGGGGCGCTCCTGTATCTCCTGAATCTCCTGCATCTCCTGAGAAACGCCGTGGGCCTTCAAGAAGCCACAGAGACGCAAGGGATGGGCACGGTAGTGAGGCGCAACGCGCCGAACGGTGAAGTGTCCAGGCCCTTGCTTTCTTTTTGTGTCTTCGTGGAAACCTCTAAAAAGGAAAAGGCCCCGGGGACCGGGGCCTTGGGACAAATCCAAGTTTTCAGCCTGTTGGTCCGTGAGGTTCATGACCACGGCGTAGGTGATGACGTTGCCGCCTTTGCTGACGTAGGCATCCGGCAACGTGATTTGCCGACTAGTAGTCAAACTGGTGATATTCTTGAAGTTTGCCGCTTGGGCGCACCAGGGATTGCGGCGGCGAGGGCCGCCACCATAAAGAGGAATCTCCGAAACATATCGTGTCCTTTCTCCATGAGACTAAAGCGGGAGAGTGGAAACAATCTCCCAGAATGGAATCAGTTTAACACTTACCCCCCGAATGCAAGTTAAATCTTTTGTGCATACTGAGATGGGAGGGGCACTGGCGCCCCGGAGAACGGAACGTCTTAGGTTTCCACGAAGACGCGAAGGGGAATTGGCTGATTAGCTGATTGGCTGATTAGCTGATTGGGAAGTGGGGCGCTGCCCCACACCCCGGCAGGGGGAAGTTCTCCCTGCACCCCCGGCACGTCTGCGACGTGCCAACAGGCAACGCGGTAGGACATATAGGACCTATAGGACATATAGGACGGCGGCTGTCGCCGCTTGGAAAGCCAACCTTTCCCTTTTGCGTGCGGTAGCACGCCCCTAATCGGCTTTAATCGGC
This sequence comes from uncultured Kiritimatiellota bacterium, assembly GCA_944389945.1. Taxonomy (GTDB): domain Bacteria; phylum Verrucomicrobiota; class Kiritimatiellia; order RFP12; family DVOR01; genus Spyradenecus. Next base: position 34,353 of record CALXOF010000003.1, read on the forward strand.
GTAATCGGCGGTTCCCTTCTGCGCTGTTTTTCGCCCTCCAGAAGGGTGCTTCGCGGACCCTTAAGGGTTTCGGGTCGGACCACTATAGGGTCTCACCCTCGACCACTATAGTGGTTGACCTCGGACCACTATAGGGTCTCGGAAGGCCACCTTAAAGGGCGGCTTCGCCACCCTAGAGAACAGAGAACAGAAAACAGAGCGCCCGCAAGCGGGCGACGGAGGAGGCGAAGGCGCTATGCAAAGGCGGCGTTAGCCGCAAAAGCCAAGCTGCCAAACTTCCCTGGCGCGTGTCAGGAGATTCAGGAGATGCAGGAGATACAGGAGGGCGCCTAAGGCGCCCAATTCTAACAACATACTGGCAGTCCTGCCGGCGGTAGCCGGCCCTTAATCTGCCCAAAATCTGCGAAATCTGCGGTTCCCTACACTGGCAGTCCTGCCGGCGGTAGCCGGCCCTTAATCTGCCAAAATCTGCGGAATCTGCGGTTCCCCATTCTGGCAGTCCTGCGTGCGGCAGTACGCCGAACCAATCAGCTAATCAGCCAATCAGCCAACAAAAAAGCCCCGGCGGGTGCCGGGGCTTTTTTTGTTGCCAGAGGGTTACTCGGCGACGATGGCGAGGCGGAGGGTGACTTCGACACCGGCCATGAGGGCGATGGTGAGGTCGGTGGTGCCGAGGTTTTTGATGGGCTCTTCGAGCTTGACCATGGCGGGGTCGACGGCGACGCCGGCCTCGGTGAGGGCCTTGGCGATGTCGGCGGCGGTGACGGAGCCGTAGAGCTTGCCTTCTTCGTCGCCTTCAATGGCCTTGACGGCGATGGTGAGGGTCTGGCCACGGAGCTTGGAGGCCTTGTCCTGGGCTTCGGCGCGGCGGATCTTGAGGAGTTCTTCGCGCTCCTTGCGGATCTTGTCGAGCTTGCGGAGGGCGTTCTTGGTGACGGGCTCGGCGAGGCCTTTGGGGAGGAGGTAGTTGCGGGCGTAGCCGTCGCGGACGTGCACGGTGTCGCCGATCTTGCCGAGGTTGGCGACGTCGTCCATGAGAATGACTTGCTGGGACATGTTGGGGTGTCCTTTCGTTAGGCGAGGAGGCCCATGTTGCGGGCGCGGCGGATGCCTTTTTTGATGTGGCGCTGCTGGAGGGCGGTGACGCCGGTGACGCGGGCGGGGATGATCTTGCCGTATTCGGTGACGAAGCGGCGGAGGAGCTCGATGTCGTTGATGTCGACGAGCTCGGTGGGCTCGAGGGCGGCCTGGCGCTTGCGGGGCAGGACTTCGGCCTTGGGCTTGCGGGTGCCGGGGCGTTTGGGTTTGATAGGCATGGTGGTGTTCCTTGCGATTCAGAGTGTTTTAGAAGGGGAGGTCTTCGAGGTCGCGTCCCTCGGGGTTGTGCTCGGCGGGCGCGGGGGCTGCGGGGGCGGCCTGGGGCGCGGGCTGGGCGGCGCGGGGGGGCGTGGGGGGATTGTTGGCCGGGGTCCAATCGCCGCCCATGGAGGCACCGTTGGTGTCACGGCGGGCGCGCTCGGGGGCGTAGAGGAATTGGACGCGGTCGGCGCGGACGCGGAGGCGGCTGCGCTTTTGGCCGGAGGCCTTGTCTTCCCAGGTGTCGAGGACGAGGCGGCCCTCAACGAAGATGGGGCGGCCTTTGGTGAGGTATTGGCCGCAGTTTTCTGCGACTTTGCCCCAGACGGTGATGTCCACGAAGGTGACCACCTCGCGGGTCTCCCCGGTGGTGCGGCTGCGGAACTGCTCGCTGACGGCCAGGCCGAGCTCGGCGACGGTTTCGCCGGTGGGGGTCTGGCGCATGTCGGGGTCCCGCGTGAGGTTGCCCATGAGGAAGACTTTGTTGAGGGTGGCGGCCATGGAAGATTTCCCTTATCGGATTTAGGCCTCGGCGGGGGCTTCGGCGGCCTGCTGGGCGGCGGCTTCCTCGCGGGCTTTCTTTTCGGCGGCCTGCTTGGAGAGCTTCATCTCAACGATGGGATCGATGGCCAGGATCTGGAGGCGGAAGATCTCTTCGATGAGGGCGTAACGGGCGCGGAGCTCGTTGACTTTGGCGGGGTCCAGCTCGAAGCGGATGGTGAGGTAGGTGCCGGATTCCTTCTTCTGCTGGGGGCGGGCGAAGGTCTTCTTGCCGAGGTCTTCGGTGGAGAGGACTTTGCCGCCGATGCGGGTGATTTCGCCCTGCATGCGTTCGATGGTTTTCGCCCAGGCCTCGTCGCGGCCGGATTGGACGAAGATGAAGTGTGCGTCGTACTGCTTCATGGCAAGTGGTTCCAAGTGGTTTTAGCGGGTGGTTTCGGTGCGGGCCGCGTTGTGGCGGTTTTGGGCTTCGGCGATGCCGTGGTCGAGCCAGCAGAGGGCGGCGTCGGCGGCGTCTTGGGCGGCGGTCCGGGCGGTTTCGAGCTCCTGGGCGGTGAAGCGGTGGAGGACGAAGTCGACCAGTGCGCGGTGTTCCCCGGGTTCACGGCCGGCCCCGATGCGGACGCGTGCGAAGGCGTCGGTGCCGAGGGCGGCGATGAGGCTTTTGAGGCCGTTGTGGCCGCCGGGGCCGCCGGAGGGGCGGACGCGGATGCGGCCGGGGGGGAGGTCGCAATCGTCGCTGAGGACGAGGAGGTCACGGGGCTGGCCGCCGTAGTAGCGCAGGAACGGGGCGACGCTGTCGCCGGAGGCGTTCATATAGGTCTGCGGCTTGAGCAGCCAGAGGGTTTCGCCGTTGCGGGTGGTCTTCGCGATGAGGGCGTTGAAGCGCTTTTCCTGTTTCCAGGGGCCGGCGCCGAGGCGTTCGCAGAGGGCGTCCGCGGCCATGAAGCCGAGGTTGTGGGGGGTTTCGGCGTATTCGGCGCCGGGGTTCCCGAGTCCTGCGATCGCTTTCATCGTGAGGGTGCCAGTGGGTGGCCCGCGGGCCGTGCTTACTTCTTGGCGTCGGCGGCGGGGGCCGCGGCGTCGTCCTTCTTGGCGCCGATTACTTCGGGTTCGGCGGCGGGGGCCGCGCCATCAGCCACGGGCGGGAGCTCGATCTCTTCGTCGGCGGCGACGCAGGAGGCCACGACGGCGTCGGCATGGGTGGTGACGTGGTACTTGTCGCCCAGGTTGAGCTGGGAGGCGAGGAGCTTGTCGCCGATCTTGAGGGCGGAGACGTCGATGTCGAAGCTTTCGACGATGTCGCCGGGGAGGCAGTCGACGTGGATGGCGCGGAGGTCCTGCTCGAGGACGCCGTTGGCGTTCTTGACGCCGTCGGGGGTGCCGACGAGGTTGATGGCGATTTCGACGCGGACGGTGTGGCCCATGTCGACCTCACCGAAGTCGGCGTGGATGACCTTGCCGGAGATGACGTCGTGCTGGAGCTCGCGGAGGAGGGCGGAGACCTTGGTCTGGCCGAGGTCGATGACGACGAGGAGCTGGTCGCCGTGGTGGCCGCGCATGGCCATGTCGTAGTCGTGCGCGTCGAGCTGGATGAGGGTGGCATCGCCGTTCATGCGCTTGATGATGCCGGGGATCATCCCGGCGCGGCGCAGACGGCCGGCGGCCTTGGATCCCTGCTCGGAGCGCACTTGGGCGGTGAGTGTGATCTGGTTCATGGATGTATCGTGTCCTTGGTTCTGCGAAAAAGCCCGGCTCCTCACGACAAACGGAAGAGGGAGGAGACGGACTGGTTGTTATGGATGCGGGTGATCGCCTCGGCCAGGAGGGGGGCGACGGAGAGCACCTTGATCGACGGCAGGCCCGCGATGGTCTCATCGAGGGGAATGGAGTCGGTCGTGATGAGCTCTTCGATGAGCCCGTCGTTGGCGCGCAGGCGGTCGATGCCGACCTGCGTGAGGGGGATGTGGCTGACGACGGCGCGGACGCTCTTGGCGCCGTGCGACTTCAGCAACTTCGCCGCGGCGCAGAGGGTGCCGCAGGTCGTCGTCATGTCATCCACCATGATCACGTCACAGCCGTCGACGTCGCCGACGACGCTGAACGCATCCACTTCCGCGGCACCCAGACGCTGCTTCGCGACGATGGCCAGGCCGGTGCCCAGCATCTGCGAATAAGCGTAAGCCGTCTTGACCCCGCCGGTATCGGGGGAAACCACAAGCGGCTTATCCAGCTTCATTTCGCGCAGGTATTTCACCATTACCGGCGCGGCGTGAAGGTGATCCACGGGAATATCGAAAAAGCCTTGAATCTGCTGCGCGTGCAGGTCCATCGTGAGCACGCGGTTGGCGCCGGCAGCCACCAGGAGGTTGGCGACCAGCTTGGCGGTGATCGGCACGCGGGGCTGGTCCTTGCGGTCCTGGCGCGCGTAGCCATAATAAGGGAGGACGGCGGTGATGCGGTCGGCCGAGCCGCGGCGGGCGGCGTCGATCATGATGAGCAGCTCCATGAACATTTCATTGGGCTGCTTGCAGATGGGCTGGACCAGGAAGAGGTCGGCGCCGCGCACATTGTCGCTGTACTTGACGAAGGTCTCGCCGTCCGGGAAGTGCCGGATGTCAATGGCCCCGAGCGTCGTGCCCATGCACGCCGCAATCTTCTCGGCCAGGGGCCGGTTCGCGCTTCCGGAGAAGACTTGCAGGTTTTCCATCGCGTTCCCTTTCTTCAGACGCTGCATGGTTGCCCGACATGGATTCGAACCATGACTATGGGCGTCAAAGGCCCGTGTGCTGCCATTACACCATCGGGCAGCGTCTGTGTGCACGCCCGCCAACAGCCGGCCAATGCCGGATGCGCAAGCGCACGCTCCCCCTCCGCACGGGACCCGACCAGCCCGAAAACCGTCGCGCCGCTGCCGCACAGGGTCACCCCCATGCAACCCGCCGCCCGCAACGCTTCCGCTGTCTTGGCGACGCCGGGGAAAAGCCCCAAACAAGGCTCCGAGAGGTCGTTGATGACCGCCCCGGCCACATCCGTGGGCCTTCCCATCCGAAGGAAGAAACACAAATTATCCCATAACTCACCCGCCTTTGTCAAGTCGGGCGAGTTGCTGATTGGCTGATTCGCTGATTGGCTGATTGGTTGGCCCCCTACGGGGGCGTTAAGGAAGTTTGGAAGTTTGGAGGCTTGGAAGTTTGGTGATTGCGGTGGGGCGTCGCCCCACACCCCTTCGGAAGAGGGCTCCGCCGGTCGCCCCGAAGGGGCGTTCTCTGTTCTCTGTTCTCCGTTCTCTGTTCTCTGGTGCTTGGGATGCCCGGCATCCCAAGCACCATAAACCTGCGGTGTGGGGCAGTGGGAGCCGTCGTTGGCGAGGACGAGCCAGAGGGGCGGGGCGCCATCCATCGGGAGGCGCTCGACGGTTTCGCCGCGGCCGGTCATCCGCACGGTGCCATCCAAGAGAAAGAGGGGGACGTCTGAGCCCAGCTCCGCGCCAAGGGCGCAGAGGCGTTCGCGGGAGAGCCCCAGGGTCCAGAGGTCGTTCATCCCGCGCAGGACGGCCGCGGCGTCGGTGCTGCCGCCGCCCAGTCCGCCGCCCAGGGGAATGCGTTTGGTGATGCGGATACGCGTGGGCAAGGGGCGCCCCACCTCGCGTTCCAAGAGACGCACCGCGCGCACCGCCAGGTTGCGTTCGATGTCCGTCGGCAGAGCCCCAAGGCCTACGCCGTCATCCACCATCTCCAGCGTGGTCGTCTCGGCCCGGTCCAACTCCACGTCGTCGCCAAAGCCCAAGAGCGCCACCACAGAATCGAGCGCATGAAACCCATCCGCACGCGTGCCCAGCACGCGCAGCCCCAGATTGACCTTCGCCGGCGCAAATACTTTCATAGCTGTCCTTTCACCTTTAGTATAGCAAAGGGCGGCTAGTGTGATGAAACCGCAGATTACGCCGATTAAAGCAGATTAGGGGCCGGCTACCGCCGGCAGGACTGCCAGAATAGATTGGAAATCACAAAGGACACAAAGGGAAATCGGCTGATTAGCTGATTAGCTGATTAGCTGATTGGTGGATGTGGGGCGCTGCCCCACGCCCCGGCAGGGAGAAGTTCTCCCTGCACCCCCGGCACGTCTGCGACGTGCCAACAGGCGACGCGATAGGACATATAGGACATATCAATAGTGTCCGGGGAAAATCTTTCTCGAAAAGACGAGAGGTGAGGCAGGTGGAGCATACAATGAAACACGACGCCGAGAGCTTACCAAATGACAGGTCTTGAAGATGGCGTATCTTGCTATAGGGAATGAGGTTGACATTGATTTAGAGGATGCGAATGACAGGTCCTTGGCAAAGGTGCGTGGGACTGTCATGAAGTAACCACGCCTGATCTTTGACAACTGAATAGATGTGTTTGTATCGAATGATTGACCATGGGGAACCGGTCTCACAGGGGCCTTATTTATATAAGGTACAGTTTGGCGCCCTGTTGGTCGACGAGAAAACATCCCCGGCCAGTATTGGGAAACGCAGATTTCGCAGCTCCGTGCAGATTTTGGCCTGCGTGATTTCCAAGACACACTGGCAGTCCAGCCGGCGGTAGCCGGCCCCTAATCTGCTTTAATCGGCGTAATCGGCGGTTTCCCCTGCGTCGCCTGGGGGCTTCCAAGAAAGGCACAGAGACGCGAGGGATGGGCACGGTAGTGAGGCGCAACGCGCTGAACGGTGAAGTGCCCAGGCCCTCGCGTCCCTTTTATGTCTTCGTGGAAACGATCCGGCGCAAAAAGGGCGCGGGGGAGAGAGTCCCGCGCCCTGGGTATATGTTGTGGGTTGTCCGAAATCAGAAGGAATAGGAGAGGGCAACGCCGCCATAGGCCACGAAGTCGTCATCGCCGACGATGTCGCGGGCGGTGGAGTCGAGCTGGTAGTGGCAGCCGGCGTAGGGGGCGATGGTGAAGCCCTCGAAGGGAGAATAGGCGAGCTCGATGGAGGCGAAGCCGTCGCGGAACATGAAGGACTCGTTCTCGCCGAAGTCGGCCTCGTTGCGGTCGCGGTTGGCGATGGCGAAACCGAGGGTCGGGGTGAGGGTCAGCATGCCCTCCTCCAGACCGAAGCAGTCGGCGCCGAGGTCGAAGTCGTGGGCCACGGAGAAGGTGGCGTAGATACCGCCCTTGCCGGTTTCCTCACCCTCAGGGCCCTGGCGGACGAGCTGGTATTCCAGCGTGAAGGCGGGCTGGAGCCAGAGGTCGGGGAGGCCGAGCTCGAGATTGAGCCACTGGGTGTCGGGGTTGGAGTAGCCGGCGAGGGGCTTGTTGCAGGCGCGGGGGTGATATTCGTAGGTGTAGTTGATGGAGGTGTCGAGGGTGGAGCCGAGGAACTCGGTGGTGTCCCAGTTCTTGGAGAGGGTGATGCCGGGGGTCAACTCCTGATACTTCCAGCGGCGATCGGCATAGCCGCCGTCCTTGGCGCCGTAGTTGGTGGTGTCGAAGATGGCGTCGACGGAGAAGGTGAGGGTGAACCACTCCTCGTTGGCGATGGAGAGCTCGACGGAGGGCGTGACGATGGCGTGGGGGTTGTCGATCAAGCCATAGGTGAGCTGCTTGGAGGTGAAGTCCAACGTGGCCCCGCCGCCGATGGTCCAGCCGGAGCTTTCTTCGCCTTCGGCCGCGTACGCGCCGCAGGCGAGGAGAACAGAGAACAGAGAACAGAGGACAGTCCGCCCGGCAAGCGGGCGACGGATGGATTTGCGGGAGGATTGCTTCATGGCTGGGTTCCTTAAGAATGGGTGGGAGATTGGTTAGTGTTTACTAACAGACTTTTTTGCGTTGGGTCAAAAAGGGGGCGGGACGCGAGGGTGCATCCCGCCCAGAAGAATCACTGAACAACGGGAATCTTGTGTTTCCGGCCGTAGGCGGCGAAGAAGGCCGCGACGCCGGCAAGGAGGACGCAGGGCGTTGCCACCCAGAGGAAGGAGTGGCCGACGGTGACCTGGTAGTAGAGGGTGGCGACGCACCAGCCCAAGAGGGTGAGGTAGCCGAAGAGGATGGAGGAGTAAGCCCAGCCGATCTCGCGCACCACGGTGGCCATGGCGGCCAGGCAGGGGACGTAGAGCAGGACGAAGAGCAAGTAGGCGAAGGCGCGATGCTTGTCGTTGTCGAACTTCTGCGCGAGGGTACGGGTGAGGGTGGCCTCCTCGGCGGCCTTGGCATTGGCGGTCACGGCGGCCTCGGCCTCGGGGACTTCCTCGAACTCGGCGAAGGAGTCTTCGTAACCGATGGGGTCGCGGAAGGTGGCGGCCAGGCCGGAGAAGGCGTCGGGGATGGTCGCGAAGGCATCGGCGATGCCCGTGGCGAAGGTCTCCTTGGCGCTGCCCCAGGTGAGCGGCTCCTCCTCTTCTTCCTCGGCGGCCGTCTCGGCGTCACCGATAGAATAGAGGGTGTTGAGGGAGGAGACAACCTGTTCCTTGGCGAAGAGGCCCACGATGAGCGCCACGGAGCCCTGCCAGTTGTCGCCCTCCACGCCCATCGGGGCGAAGACGGGGGCGAGGGCGCGGCCGGAGACCTCGATGACGGAGGCCTTGGGGGCGGGCTCCTCGGCGGTCTTCTCGCCGAAGGGGTTGGGGATGACAATCTTGTCGCAGACGGCGAGGACCAGGACCATGAGGGCCATCACCTTGCCGGCGCGGAAGAGGAAGTGGCGCAGACGCTCCCAGGCCGACTTGAGGACGGTCGAGACGCGCGGGATGTGGTAGAGCGGGAGCTCCATCACGAAGGGCGAGGGCTCGCCCACAAAGAGCGTATGCTTCAGGAGCAGGCCCGTGAGGACGGCCAGGACGATGCCGGCGAGGTAGATGGCGAAGACCATCGTGCCGCTGGCCGCGCCGAAGAAGGCCGCGCCGAAGAGGGCGTAGACCGGCAGACGCGCGCCGCAGCTCATGAAGGGCGTCATGAAGATGGTGAGCAGACGATCACGGCGGTTGCTCAACGTGCGCGTGGCCATGATGGCCGGCACCGTGCACCCGAAGCCCACGAGCATCGGCACGAAGGCGCTGCCCGGCAGTCCCAGGAAACGCATGAAGCGGTCCATCACGAGCGCCGCGCGGGCCATGTAGCCGGAGTCCTCAAGGATGGAGAGGCCCAGGAAGATGAAGAAGACCGGCGGGATGAAGGTCATCACCGTCTGAATGCCCACGCCCAGGCCGTCGGCCAACAGCGTGACGAGCCAGCCGGGCAGGCCGCAGAGGGTGAGCAGGTTGCCCAGGCCGGTGACGAAGAAAGCGTCGCCCAGGCCGTCAAAGAAGTCGATGAAGCACCCGCCGATCACCTGGGTGAACCAGAAGAGGAGGTACATCATCAGCAGGAAGAGCGGGATGCCCAGCCAACGGTTCAGGGCGATGCGATCGAGCGCGCGGCCCAGCTCGGTGCGGGCGTGGCCGATTTGACGGCTGATGTCCTTGGTGAGCTCGGCAATCTTCGCGTAACGGGCGTCGGCGATCAGCACGTCGGGGGTGGTGCCCAGAGCCTTCTCGACGTCGGCAATGACGTCCTCGGCGCCGGGCAGGATGCCCTCCAGACGGTGGATGGCGAGCACCTCGGGCTCGTTCTCACGGGCCACACGGTGCAGGGCGTGGGTCAACGCGGCTGGCACCTCCATGCGCGGGGTCTGCTGGCGCGTGGCCAACGCCTCCAACACGGCGCGCTCGAGGGCCACGCGGGAGGAACGCCGCTTCACGTCGCCCGTCACAACGGGCACGCCCAGACGGCGCGACAGCTCAGGGATGTCGATCTCGAAACCTTGACGGCGCAGGACGTCGGTCATCGTGAGGACCACGACCATCGGCTTGCCCAGCTCCATCAGCGCCAGGGTGAGATAGAGGTTGCGCTCCAGGTTCACCGCGTCGACCACGTTGATGATCAGGTCGGCCTCGCCGCTGCGGGCGTAATCCGAGGCCACGCGCTCATCCTGCGACACGGCATGGAGCGAATACATGCCCGGAAGGTCCACCAGGACCAACTTCTCGCCGCCGGGCAGGGCAATCTCGCCCAGCAGCTTCTCAACAGTGACGCCCGGCCAGTTGCCGGTCACCTGGTGCATGCCCGTCCAGGCATTGAAGAAGGTCGATTTGCCGGTGTTGGGGTCGCCGGCCAGCGCGGCGGTGATGGTGCGCTTCTCGCTCATTCGGCCACCTCTTTCAACTTCAGGATGGTGGCCTCGTCCTTGCGCAACGACAACTCAAAGCCGCGCACGCGAAAACGTAGCGGGTCGCCCATCGGCGCCACGCCAATCAATTGAATAACGGCTCCGCGGGTCAACCCCAGGGCCAGCAGCTTCGCACGATAACCCGCTGCGGTTTCTTCATATCCCGTAATCTCGGCCTTGTCGCCGATCTTCATGTCCGTGATGCCCACTGTTAGGCTCCTTTCATTCAATGACGGCCATAAGATAGCAAAGGCTAATGAACTGGTCAAGCAATTTCTTCAGCGCATCTAATAGTTGAAGGCTTGGAAGCTTAGAGGGTTGGAAGTTTGGAAGCTTAGAGGCTTGGAAGTTTGGAGGAGCCACAGAGGTGAAAGCCCGGGCCGCCGCCCTTGGCGGCGATGAGACCGAACGCTGCGCGGCACTCACAAAGGACACGAAGGGCCACAAAGATACACAAAGGAAGGCGACGCAAGAGGAACCGCAGATTTCACAGATTTGGGCAGATTTGGGGCCGGCTACCGCCGGCAGGACGCGCAATGGAAGCTTGGAAGTTTGGAGGCTTGGAGGTTTGGCTTTTTCCGCACGACGGCCTCTCCCGTCGCCCCGCAGGGGCGTTCTGTAGCCGTGGAAGGTTTGCGGCTTCGCCGCTGCACGCTCCGTTCTCCTTTTTCCGTTCTCCGGGGCGCGTCAGCGCCCCTTGTCCTATATGTCCTACCGCAACGTCTTTTGGCACGTCGCAGACGTGCCGGGGGTGCAGGGGCAATTGGAAGCTTGGAAGCTTGGAGGCTTGGCTTTTTCGGTGGGGCTCCGCCATACTACCTTCGTCACCTCAACGGGGCGCCTCCTATATCTCCTATACACCGTTTGGCGAGAAATGTTCACCGAACAGTGACGTGTGCGGCAAAGGCCGCCGCGACTTCTTCTTTCCCGAGATGGCCTTCGGCCACACGCATGACAAGCGTCTCAAGCGCTCCCTCATCCATCTCAAGCGTCAAGCCATTTGCCGCCAAAAAGTTGAAGGCCAAAACCGTGGCAGTACGTTTGTTGCCGTCCAAGAACGGGTGACCTTGGCAAAGGGAAACCAACAACGCCGCCGCCATTTTAGGCAACGTGGGATTCAAAAAATCCCCACCCATCGTCATCTGTGGGGCCGCGATAGCGGCCTCCAATTGTGCATAGTCACGGACGCCATCTAGACCGCCGTATTGTGACAGCATCTCGGCATGAATGTCCAACGCCAACTCAACAGTTGGGAAGCGCGGAGTAAAGGCGGTCATTTGGAGAGAGCCCGCAAGGTATTCCCATACTTCGCGATGGCTTCTTTCGTGTAACTCGCCCATTCTGCCCGCGAGATGGGACGCGCCTCGGGCTTACGCACGGGCTTCGGCGTTGCGGGGGATTTAAGTGGTGGCTGGGCGGTCTTCATGATAACCTCGTTTGTTGCCTTTATTATAGAAGATTTAGAGAATAAACGCAAAATCAGGGCGTGCTGGCGCACGCAGGACAAGGGGTACCCCTTCGTGTCTTTGTGGAGACGAGCGACCTTAGGCGAGTCGTTCGAAGGCTGTGCCGATGAGCTGGCGAGTCTTACCATCGAAGGAGAGGCCGATGAGGAAGACCTCTTTGCCGCTGTGGCGGTAAGGCTCGGCGTACCCCCTTTCCTTGATTTGGTTGAGAGCCTGTTGGGGCGTGCCGTCGACCTTGAGCTCGAAGATGAAGACGCGTTCGGACGTCTCGGCGACCAAGTCTGCACGCCCCTGGGCTTGTCGGTCCTCGGCGGTGACGCGGAAGGAGCCATCGGAAGTCAACAGGACATAGAGGATGCGCTGATAGGAGAACTCCTGAACACTATCCTCTTGAGGGCCATAGGCGAGGTGGGCGTAAAGGTCGGAGAGACGTCCGAGAAAGGTCGTGACCTCACCCTTCATTAGCGCCAAGCAGGTGAGATTGCGGTAGTCGTTGTCTTTCTTTCCGGCAAACTTCTGAACGAGCTGGGTGTTAAAGGCGCGGCGGACCTCTTCGTCCGGGATACCAAGGGTTAAATAAGGGTCACGAAAATCCTTGATGGTGAGGTAGCCTCCTTGATAGAGCATGGCAACGGGGCGGAGATTCTCCAATCCGCAAACGTCCAAGTCCTCCTCGGTGACACCCTCGATGTTCTCGTAGTCCTTCTCGGCGAGTTGATTGTTTGTGAAGTAGTTGATAACGACAGAGGTCTGCCCGGAGCGAATCCAGGTGCCGGAGAAGTAGCTTTTCTGTGCGCCAAGGGTCTTGGCAACGGCATAGGGATTGTAGACCTTGCTCTCGCAATCTTGAGAGAAGCGGTAACCATTGTACCACCAACGGAACTTATCGCGATAGTCTTCGTAGGAGAGTTTCATGATGTCGGCGTGACGGCGCATAGCCTTGCCGAAATACATCTCCAACTCGCTATCTGTGTAACCGAGAAACGTAGCATAGCGCTCGTCCATCGTCAGGTCATTGAGGTTATTCAGCGCCGAAAAGACGGAGAGCTGTGTGAAACGCGTCACACCCGTCATCATCATAAAGCGGATATTCGCGGCTTTGTTCTTGATCTGGATGTAGAAATCCGAGAGCTCCTGCCGGATGTCCGCAGCAAGCTTGGTGTCGAACAAAGCGTGACTCACCGGCGCGTCATATTCATCGATGAGAACGACCACGGGCTTGCCAGACTGTTCCGCGAGCGCACTGATGGCCCGGCGGAAGTTTGCTCCCGGGGAAATCGTTGGGTTCCAAGGCGCCTTCACGGCGGTGAAAGTCTCCTCAAGACAGGTCTTGAAGTCCGCCATGAAGGCCTCAAAGGTCTTGGACTGAATCCCGGCGAAGTTGAAATGCAAGATGGGATACTCCGCCCAGTCGTAGTCCAACTTGTCGATGGCAAGGCCTTTGAAGAGCTCGCGTTGGCCGCGGAAGATACACTCCAACGTGGAGAGCATGAGGGACTTGCCGAAGCGCCGCGGGCGGGAGATGAAGAAGAGTTTCCCGCCAATGTCACTGCCATTGACCAAGCGATAGAGTGGCTCGGTCTTGTCCACATAAATGTACCCCTTCTCCCGCAATTCACGAAAGTCGGCGGTGTCTTGGGCAATTCTCGGTTCCATGGCGCTACTCCTTGCACACAGTATAGCATAAGGGCGGCTTCGCCGCCCCGGAGAACGGAAAACAGAGCGCGCGGTAAGCGCGCGACAGGTGGAGCCGCTGAGAGAGTGTGGAAGGTTTGCCCTGCGGGGCTGACACGAAGAGGCACGAAGAACCACGAAGAAGCACTGCCAGTGTGGGGCGTGCAGGTGCGAAGCACCAAACCTTCCACGGCTACCGCAGATTACGCAGATTTTGGCAGATTTGGGGCCGGCTACCGCCGGCAGGACTGCCAGTTCGTTTTAGATTATAGTGCACTGGCATAAAAAAGCCCCGGCCTCACAGCGAGGTCGGGGCTTTTTTGTCGCTGGAAGGCGCTTAGGCCACGCGGCGGCGGAGGGCCACGCCGGCCACGCCCAGCGCCAACAGTGCCAACGCCGTCGGCTCAGGGAGAACCACTCCGGTTTTCGAGGCCTCCTGCGCGATGGTGTAGATGTCCTCGCCCTCGCTCGCGGTGTAGACAGTGGCGTTCGTAAGCCCACCGTTGTTGAAGACGAGGGTGGTGATGGGCGCACTCAAATCTTGAGAGAGCGTCAGTTCACCAACTTTGTTCCCGCCCACGTAGAGCGTAGCCACGGATTTGTCGTTCCGTTGATCGACGACCAAAGAGATGATGTAATCCCGGGCACTCACCACTTGGTCAGTGGTGAGGCTGTCCTCGCTTCCGCTACCACCCTTGGCCCAGAACTTGAGAGCTCCGTTTTGATTGCTGTTCAGGTTCTTTGCCACCTTGATGTAGTTGGTGCTCGCACCATCACCATTACCCAAGCGGAAGAGGTCTTGGCCATTGGCGCTCGGCACGGTGAGGGTGGCCGTGAGGGCGAAGACTGTGCCATCGCCGTAGGAACCAATGGTGTTGGTCCCGGTGACGGATTCGGCCGTCCAATCGATGGACACCGCCTGGGCGGCGCCGAAGGTCAACGCGGCAAGGGTCGCCGCCATCATCAGTTTCTTCATGTCTGACTCCAAATAATCATGCCCGGGCGAAGTGCCCAGGAACGGTTGCAACTATAGCACAACACAAGGGGGGGGGCAAGATTTATTTTAAGTCACTGTTCGGAGTGGCCCTCGCAGGGGGAGTGAAAAAGAGAAGGACCGCCGGGGCGGTCCTTCGCTTTGCGTGTTGGTTGCTTTGTCGCCCTTTGGGCGCGCCAAGCCTCCAAACTTCCAGCCCGGCTCAGCGGCCGCAGCAGTGTTTGTATTTCTTGCCGGAGCCGCAGGGGCAGGGGTCGTTGCGGCCGACCTTGGGGGCGTCGCGGACGATGGTGACGCCCTTTTGGTTCTCGGGGGTGATGAGCTCGCCGTCGATGAAGCGCCATTCGCCCTCGACGCGCTTGAAGAGGGAGCGCTCGTGGTGGGAGAAGGGCTGGTGCTTGACGGTGTAGTGGGCGACGAATTCGACGGTGCCTTCGTTGTCATCGATGCCGCCGCCTTGGACGTCGAGGACCTCCATACCGGTCCAGACGGAGTTGCGGGCCCACTTGTGGGCGCCGGCGGCGTCGAACTCGGCGCGGATGGCGTCGCCGGAGGAGGCGAAGAGGAAGTCGACGTCGTCAATGGCGTAGGCGGTGTAGCGGGCGCGCATGAGGGATTCGGCGGTGGGGGCCTTTTGGTCGCCGCCGATGATGGGGCCGCAGCAATCGCCGTAGACTTTGCCGGAGTGGCAGGGGCAGGGGTCGGAGGGTTTGAGCTCGGTCATGGGGCGCTCCTTAGATGAGGCCGCGGGCGATGAGGGTCTCGGCGATCTGGACGGCGTTGAGGGCGGCACCCTTGCGGATGTTGTCGCCGCAGCACCAGAGGGCCAGGCCGTTCTCCACGGAGGGGTCGATGCGGATGCGGCCGATGCCGACGTCGTCCTGCCCGCCGAAGTCCTTGGGCATGGGGTAGACGGCGTTGGGGAGGTCGTCGACGAGCTTGACGCCGGGGGCCTTGGTGAGGACCTCGCGGGCCTCTTCGACGGAGAAGGGGCGCTCGAACTCGGCGTGGACGGCGATGCTGTGGGCGTAGAAGACCGGGACGCGGACGCAGGTGCAGGCGATGCGCAGGTCGGGCGCGCCAAGGATCTTGCGGCTCTCGAAGGTGAGCTTGGCCTCTTCGGTGGTGAAGCCGGGCATCTCGGGCTTGGCGCCGCCGATCTGCGGGAGGACGTTCGCGGCGATCTGGTGGGCGAAGGCCTTGGGGACGATGGGCTCGCCGGCGGCGATCTGGCGGGTCTGCAGCTCCAGCTCGTCGATGGCGGCGCGGCCGGCGCCGGAGACGCTCTGGAAGGTGACGGCGGTCATATGGCGCAGGGGGTTGACGCGGTGGAGGGCGGCCACGCCCATGAGGGTGATGATGGTGGAGCAGTTGGGGTTGGCGATGAAGCGGGCGCCGCCGCGCACCATGCGCTCCATGTCGTCGGCGTTGATCTCGGGGATGACCAGGGGCACGTCGTCGTGCATGCGGAAGTCGTCGCCGTTGTCGATGACGATGGCGCCGGCGTCGGTCGCCACCTTGCCCCACATCTTGCTGGCGCCCTTGGCACCCTCGGTGCCAGCGAAGAGGACGACATCCAGGCCCTCGAAGGCCTCGGGCGTGGTGGCGCGCACGTGGAAGGTCTCCCCGGCGATCTCCTCATCGCGGTCGCGCGTGGCGAGGACGCGGATTTCGGAGGCAGGGAAGTTGCGCTGGCGCAGAACCTTGATCATCTCGGTGCCGACGGCGCCGATACCGACCAAACCGACTTTGTATTGCTTCATTGTGAAACTCCAGTCTGCAAATAGAGGTGCTTGGGATAAGACACTTACTCGAAGTCGAGCGTGAGGGCGCGGTCCGCCACCGCCAGGGTGCGGACGGTGCCGCCCAGGGTGATGCCGCGCTGCTGGGCGAGGGAGGCGATTTCGACGGTCAGGGTGGTACCGTTGACGGAGAGGCCGGGCTTGCCCGCGACCGCCTGGGCCACCTGGCCCATCAGCGCGCTCGCACCGGCGGCCCCGCCCATCATCATCATGGAGACCTTTTCCAGCGTGATGTCGAGCGCACGGCCGTCCTGCGCAGGCTCCAGGCGAATCTGCGCCTCGATCGGCATGGGCATGATGCCCATGGCGGCACGGCACTTGAAGATGACCAACCCCTTCTTCAGCTCAACGCGGGGGTTCTTCACCTTCTTGAGGGCTTCGCCCTGGGGCCCTTCGGCCATCTTCTCGAACGCGGCCTCAAGACCTTTGTTGATGTCGTCCTCGGTCACGGTCAGCGCCAACTTGCTCAACGTCATCTGTGTTGTCTCCAATTGGTGGATTGATTGCCGCCTATTATAACATATAAGAGAACAGAGAACAGAAAACAGTGAACAGAGAACGCCCCTGCGGGGCGACCGGCGAAACCACCCCGAACCTAAAAATAGCCTATCTTTCATAGCATTTCAATGACTTTTGACAAAACTGCACGCCAGTTCCCATGGAGGGCGTAAGGGGGCTTTCTGAGACCCTATAGTGGTCCGAGGTCAACCACTATAGTGGTCGGGGTCGAGACCCTATAGTGGTCCGACCCGAAACCCTTAGGGGTCCAGAAAGTACCCTTTGGCGCCCCCTGCACCTGACGGAGAAGGTTTGCTAGAATGTGCCACATGGATTTTAAGGCGCCCTACATGGACATTGCCATTACCCGCGAAGAGACCCCGCCCGCAGACATCCTCACCGAAATCTGGGAGCGCTCTGTGCGCGCCACCCACACCTTCATCACCGAGGACGAAATCGCGATGTTCCGGCCGCAGGTGCGGGAGATGCTCCTGGCTATCCGCCCCTTTGTCCTGCGCGTGAACGGCGTGCCGAGCGGGTTCCTCGCGCTCAATGAACAGCACGTCGAGGCGCTCTTCATCGACCCGCCGCTCTTCTGCAAAGGCCTTGGCGGGCGTCTCCTCCGTGCGGCCATCGAGGCCGACGCGACGACCGTTGACGTGAACGAGGAGAATCCCGGCGCGTTGGCCTTTTATCTCGCTAGCGGTTTCCGCCAGACGGGCCGTTCGCCTCTTGACCCCTCCGGTCTGCCCCACCCCATCATCCATCTGGCGTTGGGGCGCTGACGCGCCCCAACGCCGGAGAACAGAAAACGGAAAACGGAGAACGCGCGACAAGCGCGCGACGGACAGAGCGGAATGAAGGGACCAAGTTTCTAAGCTTCCCCAATCACTCGAGCGTTTTGTATATCAATGCCGCGCGGAGGTTGCCGTGCTTTGCGGCTTCAAGCAACCACTGCTTCGCCTGCGCGGTCGATTGCTCCACGCCGTGGCCGACATAATAGCACGCGCCGAGATTGTATTGTGCGGCGGCAAATCCTTGCTCTGCGGCCTTGCGAAACCACCGGACAGCCTCTGTGTAGGACTGCGCCACACCTTGGCCGCTGTAATAGCACCTGCCGAGGGCGAATTGCGCGTAAGCATCGCCTTGCTCGGCGGCCTCGCGGAACCACCGGGCGGCCTCCGTGTAAGATTGTTCCACGCCCCGGCCACCATAATAGCACCCACCGAGATAGAATTGCGCCTCGGCGTACCCTTGCTCCGCGGCTTTGCGATACCACTGGACGGCCTCCGCATAGGACGGTCTCACGCCTTGCCCTAAGGCATAATACAAGCCAAGGGAGAACTGCGCCCTGGCGAGGCCTTGCTCCGCGGCCTTGCGATGCCAGCGGACGGCCTCCGTGTAGGACTGTTCCACGCCTTCACCGACATGATAGCACACGCCGAGGGCAAGCTGGGCCTTGGCATTGCCTTGCTCCGCGGCCTTGAGGAACCACTTAGCGGCCTCTGCGTAGGACTGCTTCACGCCTTGACCGTTGGCATAGCGCACGCCAAGCGTGAATTGTGCCTCGGCATTCTCCGCTTCCGTCTGGCCCTGTCCGGCGCTCGGCATCTCGGTCGTGGCCGTCGCGGCAGAAACGCCTACGACGCCCACGATAAGCCAGGTTGCCACGGACAGTCTTTTCATGCGCGGCCCTCTGCCGGGCCTCAGGCCCAAGCGGGTTTGTCGGGGAGGGCGGCGGAGAAGTCGGCGATGAGGGCGGCCTCGCGCTCGGGGGTGTAGCGACCGGCGAGGAAGTCGGGGAAGACCTCGCGGGTGAAGCGCTCCCAGGAATCGCCTTCGCGGCCGGGAAGAATGGGGAAGAAACGGCAACCGAAGGTGCGGGCGGCGTTGAGGTCACCAAAGGCATCACCCACCATCAGCACGTCGGCGGGAGGACGGCCCTCGGCAAGGGCGGCGAGCTGGGCGGGTTTGGCGCCGAGTTCCTGCCCGGCGACGAGGTCGACAAAGTCCAGCAGTCCGTGGGCACCCCAGTCCTGGCGCAGGACGCGTTCCGGGGACTGCGACACGATGCCCACGCGGCAGGGACCGTGCATGGCGGCCAGCGCCTCGCGGACACCGGGGAAGACGTCAAAGACGGCGCCGGAGGTGAGGATGGCGTCGTTGACCGCGTGGCCCCAAGCGAGGAGTTTTTCCAAGAGGGGCGAGGGGTGGTCGCGGAGCCAACCGGCGAGGGCGTCGGCGCTCAGGGGCAGACCACTCTCCACAAAGGCGCGGAGGTCGGCGGTGGGCACGGGCGGGAAGCCGGCGGCGCGGACGTCGGGGTGGGCGTTGAAGGCCTCGAGGGTGAGGAGGATGGCGTTGAAGCGCGAGATGCCGCGGGTGGCGGAGAAGAGGTTCACGAAGTCGGCGCACGCGTGGTAGGCCGCGGCCTGGGACTGGAGGCCGAAGGCCTCGATGAACATCGGCTGAAGGAAACGGTGCTGCTTGGGCGCCATCGTGTCGAGGACGGTGCCGTCGCTGTCGAGCGCCACGCAGGCGCGGGGCGCGGGGCCGCTCATGCGTGGGCCTCGCGTTTGACGGCGTCCCACTCGGCGTCGAGCTCCTCGAGGGAGAGCTTGCCCATCTCGCGGCCGGAGGCCTTGACGCGCTGTTCGACGGCCCTGAAGCGGCGGGCGAACTTCTCGGTAGCGGCGCGGAGGGCGCTCTCGGCGTCGACGTCCAGGTGGCGGGCGAGGTTGACAAGGGTGAAGAGGGCGTCGCCCAGTTCCTCGGAGACGCCCTCCTTCTTGCCTTCGCGCATGGCGGCGCGGAGTTCGGCGATCTCCTCGTCGAGCTTGGCATCGGGGCCCTCGGCGCCCTTCCAGTCGAAGCCGACCTTGGCGGCCTTGTGCTGGGTGCGTTGGGCGCGGAGGAGTGCGGGCAGGGCGGCGGGCACACCGTCGAGGGCGGAGGCCTTGGGGCTCTTGCGCTCGGTCTGCTTGATGCGCTCCCAGTTGCGGAGGGCGGCCTCGGTGTCGCCGGCGGCGGCCTGGCCGAAGACGTGCGGGTGACGGCGGATGAGCTTGTCGGCGAGGGCGTTGACCACGTCGTCGAAGCCGAAGGCGCCCTGCTCCTCGCGGATGTCGCACTGGAAGAGGACCTGGAGGAGGACGTCGCCGAGTTCCTCGCGGTGGTGCGGCAGGTCGTCGCCGGCCATGGCGTCGAGGAGTTCGTAGCACTCTTCCTGTAGGCAGGGCTCGATGGTCTTGAGGGTCTGGGCGCGGTCCCAGGGGCAACCGTCGGGGGCGCGCAGGGCCTTGAGCACCCAGCGCAGACGGTCCATGGGGGTGGCGAAATCGGTGAGGACGTCTCTCATTTCTCTTCTTCCTTAGGCAAGCTTGGCAAAGGCCTCGGTGGCGGCCTGGAGCAACGCCTTCAGCGTCTGATAGGCCGAGGCCTCGGGATTGTCGACGGTGATACGGCGCTCGGCGGCCAGTGCGGCCAGGCCCGAGGCCTCGAGCGCTTGGGCGGACTCCTCGGGAGCGGGGCGGCGGCGGGTCTTGGCATCGCGCGGGAGGGCGACCGAGACGCGGATGGCGAGGTCCTCCAGGCGAATTTCGGCCACCCACTGAGCCTCGAAGGCGCGCCCCTCGATGCGCACGGTGCGCGTCAGGCTCAGGCGTCCGCCCGGTTCCGCACGGAGGGCATCGCCGCCCAGACCCGCGGCGCGGAGTTTGCCTTCCAAGCGCTTGGCGAAGGCCTCGGACTCCTCGGCAATCTCGCGGCGGAAGGAGAGGAGGCTTTCAATCTTCTCGCGGTTACGGTCATAGAAACGCAGGGCGTCGGTCAAATCTTTCATCGGTTCGGCTCCGGTGGTGCGGTCAAGCTCGGTCATCCAATCGGCCAGCGCGGCCCACCAGAAGGGGGCAGCCCCGCGCAGATAACCCGGCAGGAAACGCCGCAACTGCTCCAAAAAGTTAGGGAAGGATTCCGCCACAAAGGGCGGCGTGGGCGACTCCGCGCCTAGGAGGATGGCGGTGTTGAAGCGCTTGCGCGGGTCGGGCGGCGCCTCCGTGCCCTCGGGCAAGGCCCCCACGGCCACCCAGATGAGCGACCGCTCGGTCTCCACCCGCA
Source organism: uncultured Kiritimatiellota bacterium (assembly GCA_944389945.1). Lineage (GTDB taxonomy): Bacteria > Verrucomicrobiota > Kiritimatiellia > RFP12 > DVOR01 > Spyradenecus. The sequence continues at coordinate 54,951 of CALXOF010000003.1, forward strand.
ACAGGCCGCCGGGCGCCAGGCGCACATCCGTCACGCGGCGCGGCGGCGGCTCCACCGGCGTCCCCGAGGCGCGCAAGAGCGCCGAGAGCACCAGGTCGCCCAGTCCGTGCGACTCCCGCGAATCCAAGAAAAAGGCCAACGGCCCCACGAGCCCATCGAAGCCCGGGGAGAGCCCGAACACCGTCCGCCGCGGCGGCTTACGGCCGAGCAGCCGCAGCTCCATCGCCGCTTGATCCAACTTCGCCTGCGTAATCATGTCTCTAGTTTACCATATTCCACGACACCCATAGGAAGACCAATAGTGTCCAGTACTGTCCGAGGGAAAATAGAGACTCAGGGGACTGAGCGACGCAAGAGAAACCGCAGATTCCGCAGATTTTGAGCAGATTAAGGGCGTGCTACCGCACGCAGGACTGCCAGTGTGTTTTTACCACAAAGAGCACAAAGATTCACAAAGGACACAAAGGTTTTGGGTGATTAGAGGAATGAGATGATTGGGAGGTGTGGGGCGCTGCCCCACGCCCCGGCAGGGAGAAGTTCTCCCTGCACCCCCGGCACGTCTGCGACGTGCCAGGTACGACGGATGATGCTTCCCGAAAAACACGAGAAACACAAGGGATGGGGATAGGGAGTGAGGCCCGGAGGGCCGAACGGTGAAGTGCCCAGGCCCTTGCGTCCTTCGTGTCTTCGTGGAAACTGCCCCGGACAGTATTGATCGTGTCCCAGTAGTGTCCAGGGAAAGTCTTTCCTCAAAGACAGGCAATCCAAGTCTCTAGGCTTCCTCGTAATGACAGGTCTTGAGCAAAGTGCGTGGAGCGTATCCTATGCCCACGATTGCTCTTTGACAACTGAATGTATACTGATAAGCCGGAATACGCGTGCGCGCGTACCTTATTTTCTATATAAGGCCCCGAGACGCTCAGCGGCGCCAGAAGGCGGAGGAAAGGAGGTGGGCGTTGGCGCGGGTGGCGTAGCGAGAGCGAAGTTCGCGCCAACGGGGGGAGCGACGGTAACGGGGCAAGCAAAGCGCCGTGCAGACAAGCCATTTAGTGAGGTGGCAATAGGTGCGGACGGCGAGCCAACGCCACCAAGGGATGTCGGGGCGGAGGTCGGTGCGGGAAACACCGAGGACCTCTTTGACGAAGTTGAGCCAGATGACGGCGGCATCGAAGTAGCCGCCGCCCCAGCGGAAGCGCATGCGCGTGGGCAGGGCGATGCCGAAGAGGTAGTGGATGCAGGCGGGGCGGGGAACCTCGAAGGCGAGGTAGGAGAAGATGCCCCATTCGTGGGGGAGACCCTTCACGTGGCCGGCACAGGCGAGGTTGAGAACGGTCTCATCGACGCAGGGGATGTCAGGGTAGGTGCGGATGAGGTCAAGGCAGCGAGCGGTGACATCGTGCGCACGGAACCAGACCAGGTTGATGAGGAGGAAGCCGGAGCAGACGTAGTGGTCCCAGTCTTGGGAGATGTGGTGTTTGTCATACCACTTGCCAAAGTGTTGGTAGGGCTGAGTGCCGAGCTGGCCGAGCATGGCGGCGTCTGGATCGCGCAGGTCAAGGAGCTTGAGAGGGTCGTCGGTAAAGAGGGTGTCGGCATCGGAATAGACGCACCACTCGAGGTCGGGGAGAATGCTGGGGATGTCGAGGCGGCCATAGATGGCCATGCTGTTGCCGCGCCACTTGGGGAAGCCGGCGAACTGGGCCATGTCGAGCGGGTGGCGCACGATGGCGACCTCGCCAACGGCGGCGTGGGTCTCGGAGACGAAGCGGTCCCAGTCGGCATCGGGAATACCGCAGTCGAGGACGTGGAAAACGAGGTCGTCGGGACGCGCGCACATCTTAGCCGCACTGCAAAGAGAGACACGAGTGAGGAAGAGGTAATTGGCGTCGGTGGCGTAGACGAGGTGGAGGCGTTCGTTCATGGCATCGTCTCAGAGGGTGAGGGAAAGGCCGTCGTAAGCGGGGAGGACGGTGGGGGGGAGATGGGGAAGGAGTTGGGCGTGGGTGTAGTCGTGGGAGAGGTGGGTGAGGAGGGTGCGGCGGGGGGCGAGGCGGGCGGCGTAGACCAGGGCGCGGCCCAGGGTGAGGTGGGTGGGGTGCGGGCGCGGACGGAGCATGTTGAGCACCAGAAGGTCGAGGCCGCGCATGAGGTCGAGGGTGGAGGCGGGGATTTCGTGGACGTCGGGGAGGTAGGCGAGGGAGCGGCCTTGGAAGTCGATGCGCAGACCGTTGGTCTCGATGGAGCCGTGGATGACGGGCAGGGGGGTGAGGCGGGCGCCGAGGGCCTCGAAGGGCGCGGTGACAGAGATGAAGTCGATGAGCGGACGGTAGAGGCCGAGGGCGTTGCGGCGCTGGGTGATGTAGGGGAAGACGCGGTGCATGCCGGCGATGGTGTCGGGACCGGCATAGCAGGGAATGACGGCGTTGCCCTGCATGGTGTTGAAACGGCGGATGTCGTCGAAGCCGAAGAGGTGGTCGGCGTGGGCGTGGGTGATGAAGACGGCATCGATACGCGACACGCGGCGGCGCAGGCACTGGGCGCGGAAGTCGGGCCCCGCGTCGAGCAGGAAGGTGCGGCCGCCGAGGGTGACGAGCGCGGAGGAACGGAGGCGTTCGTCGCGCGGGTCATGGCTCCGGCAGACCTCGCACCCACACCCAATCAGCGGCACCCCCGTGGAGGTGCCAGTCCCCAAGAAGAGGATGGAGAAGTCGCCGTTCACGCGAGTTGCTTTTCCCAGTCGGCGAAGCCGGCGCGGGTGCCGACCCAACGGAGGCCGACGACCTGGTCGCCGCGGCGGAGGATGGTCTTGCGGATGAAGGGCGGGGTCTCCTCCACGCACTTCTCCAGGAGGCCGGGGGAGCGGACGTCGCCAAGGGTGTGGAACTCCACGTCGCCGACCTTCATGAAGAGCGGCAGACGGGGGTCGGCCCAAGGCTGGGTGGGCTGACCGGCGAGCTCGGCGAGGAGGTTCTTCGCGGCGAGCTGGCCCATGAGCTGGGCGCGGCGGACGGAGCAGGTGGGGCGGCTGGCCGGCGGCTCGGCGGGGTCGCCCGCGGCATAGACGCAGGGCGCGAGGGAGAGGTCGCCACCGGTCTTGAGGTAGCCCTCGGTGCCGGCGGCGGGGCCGTTGGGGCGGGCGCCGGTGGAGCAGAGGAGCAGGTCGTCGGCGATGGTGCGGCCATTGGCGAGGGTGAGGCCCTCGGCGGTGATTTCGGCGACGCCGACGCCGACGCTGAGGGCGATGCCTTTGGCCTCGAGTGCGCGGCGGAGGGTGGCCTCGCAGTCGCCCAAGACCCCGCCGGCCAGGAAGGGCGCGGATTCGATGACGGTGACGCGGAGTCCGGCTTCGGCGGCACGGAGCGCGGCCTCAAGTCCGAGGACGCCGCCGCCGATGACGGTAATGGCCTTGCCGGGGGTGGCGGCCTCGCGGATGGCGAGGGCATCAGCCAGCGTCCAGAGGGTGTGGGCGCGGGTGCGTTCGCCCTTAAAGGGCGGCACGAAGGGGTGCGAACCGGGCGAGACGATGAGCCCATCGAAGGCCTGACCGTTCACCGTGCGCGCCTGAACATCGACCGCTGTCGCGGGCTCGTGGCGCAGCGTGATGCCGGCCTTGGCGTAGGCGGCCTCGGGTTTGATGGCGATGGCATCGGGCGCGGCCTGACCGAAGGCGACCGCGATGAGGCGGGGCCGAAAGTAAGGCAGGCCGGGTTCGTTGGAGAAGAGGGTGACGGCGGCACCGGCGGCGGCGAGGGCGAAGGCGGCCTCAACGCCGGCGTGCCCGGCTCCGACAATGGCGATGGTGGGTTGGCTCATGGTGTCACTCCTCCGGATATGCGGCGTCGCGGATGCGTGCCTCGGTGGCGATAATGGGCAGGAAGGCATCGTGGTCTTCCAAGGGAATGGAGGGCACAATCTGCGCTTCGTAACATAGGCCGACGCGAGTCGTGAAATGGTTGTCCTCAAGCGGCCTCAGCAGACGGTCGTAGATGCCCGCGCCGTGGCCCAGACGGGCGCCTTCCGGGGAGAAGGCCAGTCCGGGAACGAGGACGAGCTCGATGTGCTCCGGCTTGCGCACGGGGAAGATTTCGGCGGGCTGCGGAATCCCATGAGGACCTTCAATCAGAGGCCCGTCGAGGTAGGCCCAGACATACTGCTTGGCCTTGGCATCCCAAGCGGGGACGCACAGGGCTTGCTTGCGTTCCAAAATGAGAGCATTCAATCGCGTGGTGGGAAACTCATCGCCAACGCTAAGGTAGGTGGCAATAAGATGATCCTCTTCGTAAGGCCCGCCAAGCAGATTGACGAGGGCAATGACGGTATCGACGATTTCCTCGACGTCCGGATCCGGGTTTGCCGCGTGGGCGGCGGCACGCTTGGCCTTAGCCTCCACGCGCAAGGCGGCCTTCACGGCTTTCGGATTGTTCATGGGCGGGTCGCTCCTTGGCTGTCGATGAGCCATTTGTAGGTGGTGAGGGCGTCGAGACCCATGGGGCCGCGCGCGTGCAGTTTCTGGGTGGAGATGCCGACCTCCGCACCCAGGCCGAACTCGCCGCCGTCGGTGAAGGAGGTGGGCGTGTTGACGTAGACGCAGGCGGCGTCGACCTCGCGGCGGAAGCGCTCGGCGGCCTCGGGGCTCTGCGTGACGATGGCCTCGCTGTGGCCGGAACCGAAGCGGGCGATGTGCGCGAGCGCCTCGTCCAAATCCTCCACCACGCGCACGGAGAGGTCCATCGAGAGCCACTCGCGGCCCCAGTCCTCGGGCTCCGTGTACAGGGTCACGCCCTTGGCCAGGCAGGGGGCCAACAACTCCTCGAGGCGGTTGGCCCAATCGCGGTGCACCAGCAGACAGTCGAGCGCGTTGCAGACCGAGACGCGGCGGGTCTTGGCGTTGTCGATGACGCGCGCCGCCAGGGCCGGGTCGGCGTCCGCATGGACGTAGACGTGGCAGACGCCGGCGCCGGTCTCGATCACCGGCACCAAGGCCTGCTCGCGGACGGCGCGAATCAGTCGAGCCGACCCGCGCGGAATGAGGACGTCCACCAGTCCCTCCGCGGCCATCAGCTCATCGGCGGCCTCATGCGTCGGCGGCAAGAGGGTGACGGCGGCCTCCGGCACGCCCTCGGCGCGGAGCGCCTCGCCCAGCATGGCGGCCAGCGCGGCGTTGGAGCGCGCGGCCTCCTTGCCACCCTTGAGGGCGGCGGCGTTGCCGGTGCGCAGACAGAGGCACGCCACATCGACCGTCACGTTGGGGCGCGCCTCGTAGATACACGCCACCACGCCCAACGGCACACGCACGCGCCGCAGGTGGATGCCGCTGGGACGGTCGCGCTCCTCCAGCGTCTGCCACAGGTTGTCGGGCAGGTCCGCGACGGCCTCCGCGCCGGCGGCCATGGCCTCGACCCGTTCGGGCGTCAGCAACAGGCGGTCGCGGAAGGGATAGTCCGCCGGGAGCGCGTCCAAGTCCGCCGCGTTGGCGGTCAGGATATAGCCCTCCCCGCGCCGCAGGTTGGCGGCGATGCGGCGGAGCAGACCCTGCCGCGCGCCGTCGGAGAGCAACCCAACGGCGCGCGAGGCCGCCTTGGCCGCGGCGAGCGCTTGGCGCACGTCAGTCACGGTGGAAGACCTCGCCTTCGATGACCTTCCAGGGCAGACCGTACTTCGCAAGGTCCTCCAAGAAGGGATCGGGGTCGAACTGCTCCATGTTGAAGACGCCCTTGCCGCGCCACTTGCCCGTGAGCATCATCTTGGCGCCGACCATCGCCGGCACGCCGGTGGTGTAGCTGATGGCCTGCGACTTGACCTCCTTGTAGCACTCTTGGTGGTCGCAGATGTTATAGATGTAGACCGTCTTGGGCTTGCCGTCGAAGTCCAGGCCGCGCACCTGGCAGCCGATGCAGGTCTTGCCCTTGGTCACGGGGCCGAGCGTCGCGGGGTCGGGCAGCAACGCCTTGAGGAACTGGATCGGGATGATTTCGTGACCCTCGTACATCACGGGGTCGATGCGCGTCATGCCCACGTTCTTCAGCACCTCCAGGTGCTTCAGGTAGTTGTCCGAGAAGCTCATCCAGAAGCGGGCGCGCTCCAGACCGGGGATATGCTTGGCCAGCGACTCCAGCTCCTCGTGGTACATCAAATAGGTGTTCAGCGTGCCCAGGCCCTCGGGCATCTCGAACGGCTGCTTCACCGAGAGCGGATCCGTCTCCACAAAGCCCTTGCCGGCCTCCCAATAGCGGCCCTTCGCCGACACCTCGCGGATGTTGATCTCCGGGTTGAAGTTCGTTGCGAAGGGGTGGCCGTTGCTGCCCGCGTTGCAGTCGATGATGTCGATCTGCTTGATCTGCGGGATGTAGTGCTTCTGGATGTAGGTGCAGAAGACCGAGCTCACGCCCGGGTCGAAGCCCGAGCCCAAGAGCGCCATCAGCCCGGCGTCCTTGAACTTCTGGTCATATGCCCACTGCCACTTGTACTCAAACTTCGCCACGTCCGGCGGCTCGTAGTTCGCCGTGTCCAGATAATCCACGCCCGCCGCCAGGCTCGCGTCCATGATGTGCAGGTCCTGATAAGGCAGGGCGATGTTCATCACCAGGTCAGGCTTGAAATCCTTGATGAGCGCCGTCAACGCCGGCACGTCATCCGCGTCCACCTGCGCCGTCTGCACCGGCCGCGGCAACTGCGCCGCCAGCTCATCCACACGCTTCTTCGTGCGCGACGCCAAGAGAATGTCCGCAAACACCTCCGGCACCTGCGCCAGCTTATGGGCCACCACACTGCCGACGCCGCCGGCGCCAATCATCAACACGCGCATAGGAAACACTCCTTTCAAGTTGAGTACTCCTCCCATTATACCACACCTCACCCCTCCCGCTCCGTCAGGATTCTATTGGGGCGGCATTGCCAAGCCTCCAAGCTTCCAAACCTCCAAACTTCCACCATTCATGGTAATCAGTTGCACTGGGGCGGGGGGTGTGTTATCCTTATAGTGTCTTTGATACCCGGTTGCGGGCTTTGGGCGGACTTGGCCGAGTGGTCGGCCGTGCCAGGGAACGTGATGGGAGAACGAAAAGGAGTAAACGATGTTCTGCGGCAAATGCGGCAAAGAAATGCCTGACGGCGCCGTGGCCTGCCCGGCCTGCGGCGCACCCACCGATGCCCCCACCGGCGCGGCCCCCACGCCCCCTCCCCAGCCCCCCAAGGCCCCTGTGAGCAAGGGCAAGGTGATTGGCTTCTCCATTCTTGGCGTCATCGTCGTGCTTATTCTCGGCTTGATTGTCTGGGCCTTCATCCCCAACGACAAGACGCGTATCGAAGACGAGCTCTATCGCATCATGGAAGAGGAGTACAACGCCAGCGGCGACCTCTTCTCTGTGGAGAAAATCTCGCCGATTATGAAAGGCGAAATCGAGGAGGGCAAGGCTAACGTTTACGTCTTCACGATTCGCACCTGCGGCGGGGATCTTCAGTCCGGCGTTGCCGTGGTGTCGAAAGAAAAGGACAAGGATCGCAAGATTGAGATTGCCCACACGCCTGATTTGTTCGATCAAATCGAAGCGCTTAACTTGAAGTAACCGGAAGGGAGCACTGCAATGAAAAAAGCATGGATTATCGCCGGTTCCGTCGTTGGTGCCATCGTCGTGGCCATTGTCGCTTGGATTGTGATTGACCTGTGCGTCACCACCAACGCCGAGGTCGCCGAGAACCTGATTTACGAGTCCTTTGACGAGATGGAGAAGGAAGCCAAGAAGATGGCCGAGAAAGAAGATGGGAGCTTCAAGCTCTATCGCGACTTCATCACTGTCGAGGATGTCACCCAAATCGGCAAGGACAAAGACAACGCGGAATACTTCCTGGTCACCTATCGCGAGAATGGGGCTGAGTTCACCTCTGCGGTCGTCAAGATCGAGGAGAAGAACGGCGAACCTAAAGGCGAATTCGTTAATGGCAGGTTCGACGTCAAGTATATGTTGCGATATATGTTGCGATAAGCAATGATAGCGTGACGTGCGTCGCCGACGCTTATGGGCGTGGGCTCTGCCCCGCCCTTTTCTTTTGATACAAGCACTGGAGCAAGACCATGAAGTGTGAACAGTGTGGCACCGAGATGCCGGAAGGGCAGACGGCTTGTCCAATTTGTGGTGCGGGAAAACCCACCGCGTCGAAGAAGCGCCTCTTCTTGATTGGCGGTATCGTTGCCGTGATTGCGGTCGTGGCCATCTGTGCCGTGGTGGCACTGAGCCAGCGGCACCTCTCCAATGATGAAGAGGCCATCCGAGACTACTTCTACGAGATGCTGGACGAACTGGACATCGACAAGGACGCCTTCCGCGTGGCCGACGTCAAGCAGGTCGCCACCTATAACGATCGTCGTCATTGGCGAGAGACCGAAGTGGAAAAGTATGTTTTACTCCTCAAGTTGCCTGGAGGCAAATCCGAGTTTGTCACCCTAGAACGCTCCAAGGAGCAGGATGACAAGGAGGAGCACGAGATGTGGGTGTGGATGGGCGCACCTTCATTGAGTGCGGTCATGTATGAGGCGAAGAGCCATATGCCCGGCAACTCGGTTCCCTATCGTTGGCATTAAGGAGCGCGAAAATGTTTTGTAAGCACTGTGGACAATCCAATCCCGATGGCGTCGCATTCTGCGCGGCCTGCGGCAAGCCAATGGGCACGGAAACCGCTACGATGGCCCCACAAGCGTCCGCCGGTACCCCCAAAAAGAAATGGTGGCTCGTCCTTGCCGCCGGGGTGGTGGCGCTCGTGATTCTCGGAGCCATCCTCACCTTCGCATTGTGGCCTTCTTTTGACAAGGAAGATCGTGAGGTGTTGCGTTTGGTGGAGGAACACTTGGACGCCAACTTGGGAGAGGGCGGTACAACCCACCCAGGCTTCTATGAAGTGACCGACATCAACGAAGTCTGGGAAAAGGACGACCGCACCGCTTATCTGGTCACAATCCGCTTTATGGATGATGCCTGTGGCACTGCGGTCGTGATAACGCAAAAGAATCGCCGTGACGAGTTGTTGATGGAAGACTTCATCTTTGACTTCCCCTTCCTTGCGATACGGCGCTTCTAAAGGATATTCCAACCCGTCGTACGGTCGAGCCGGACTGACAAAGCAAGCAAGAGGCGCCCATGTTTTGCACACAATGCGGAACGCCCTTGGAGACCACCGCGCACGCTTGTCCCGTGTGCGGTGCGGAGCTTTCGCCCCCTTCGCACCTGCACACTGGACTGCCCAAGCCCAACACAACGCCGCCCCACGGCGGCCTGTGGGGCTGGGGCGCTGGGGCAGTCCTCCTGACTTGTTGCCTCTCCCTGTTGACGCTCGCCGTTCTCAAGAATGGTCTCCTAGAAGATTTCGGTATGGAGTCCATCGTTGAGCAACTCTTCGTTGACCTCTGCGAGGAAAACGGCATCCCCATGGATGAATACGTCATCTCCGAGCTGGAGTTGGAAGAAGTCCGCGCCAACGAATACGAGGCCCACTTCACCATCGAGACCGAGTGGGGCGAAATCGAAAAAGGCACCTTTAAGGTCCATGATCGGCTGGATGGGACAGAGGTCACGCTGATGCCCCACCGCCTCCCACCCTCCATGCAACGCGACCTCTTCTCACCCCGCTAGCCAAAAGGGGCGGTTACGCCGCCTCGGAGAACGAAGCGCCCAACCTTCCACGGCCGCAGTGCGCGCGACGGACGATGCCACCACCTAACACTTCTCTGTCTCCTATGGGCCTAGGAGGGGTCTTCGCGAGACCCTATAGTGGTCCGAGGTCAACCACTATAGTGGTCGGGGTCGAGACCCTATAGTGGTCCGACCCGAAACCCTTAAGGGTCCGCGAGAGGCCCTTAAGCGTCAGTCCCAATAGCCCCCCGCAAAGCACTCGGGAAAACCGTAGATTTCGCAGATTGATGTAGATTTGGGGCGTGCTGGCACACGCCCTTCAGTGTATTGCGGCTTCGCCTGTCGCCCTGCAGGAGTATTCTGTTTCCTGTTTTCTGTTCTCTGTTCTCTCCAGTATTGGTTGCCGAGATATGGTAAACTAGTGTCATGAAACGGATTGTTCTGACGGTCATCACAGGGCCCGAGATGGGCCGGCGGCTGGAAGTGGCGCCCGAAGGGGCGACGCTAGGGCGGTCGTCGCGCATGGCGGACCTCAAATTGTCTGATGGGATGCTTTCGCGCCTCCATTGCCGCTTCTTCATGGAAGGCGACCGGGCGATGGTGCAGGACTTGGGATCCTCGAACGGGACCTCGCTGAACGGCACGCAGTTGGGCGCGGCCCCCACGGCCATGGCGCCGGGAGACGTGGTGACGGTGGGCGAAACAGGCCTGCGCGTGACGCTTGAGGATACCGCGCCGACGGTCTCCCCCACCACGCCGCCCGCGCCGGAGACGCCCCCCGCGCCCAGCCCCGTTTCGCCCCTGCCCCCGAAACCGGAGCCGGAGGCCGCGCCGAAGGAAGCCGCGCCGGAGGGGCCCATCGACCTGGGGCTTTCCGATGAGAAACCCGCCGCGAGCGGCCCGCGCAAGGGGCTCTTGGCGGGGTTGGCCGTGGGTGTGGCGGCTCTCGTCTGCCTGGCCGTGGGCGTGCGCCTCTTCTTGGCGACAGACGCACCCACGGAGGAACAGACGCGCACCTTGCAGCCCGCGGCGAATCAGCCCTTCGAGTTCCGTTATGAACGGCTGAGAATCGACGACAACGCGCTCTACCGTTACATCCTGACCTACGACAATTCTGGGACGTTGGCGCTGGACATTGTGGATCTGGGTGTGGACGACCGTTCGTATGCCAAGCAGAAGAAGCTTGACGCGGACGAACAGGCGGCGCTCCGCCGCACCGTATTAGAGTCGAATCACGCCAGTATCCCGGCCATCGCGCCCCAGCAGAGCGCCGACGGCACGTTGAACCGCAGCACGCTGACGCTGGCCGTGGGCACAGAGGTCTGGACGCGCACGGCGGAAAATGCCTCGAACCGCGCCTTTGACACCTACTGCGCGCGGCTGGAAGAGTTTGCACGGACGGCTCTCGGCGCGATGGCCACGCAGTACTCCGTCGAGGAGTTGCGCACCCTGGCCCAAGACCAACTGGCGCTCGCTCGCCGCCATTGGGAGCAGCGCGACGGTGCCGAAAACGAACTCTTCCTCTGCGTCAAAGCCTATCGTCAAGGCCTCTCCTATCTTGAGACGCTGAACCCCAAGCCCGACTTCGCGGCCGATCTGACGCAGGGGCTGAACGAGGCCGAAGACCTGCTGGCGAAGCGTTACGACGACCTGCGCTTCCAAGTGGAGCAGGCCGAGAATACCGGCCGCATGGACGATGCCGCACGCCTCCTGCAACGGATTCTGCGCCTGATTCCCGACCGCGAGGACGAACGCCACGAGGCCGCGCAGACCCGTCTGCTGACCCTGGAGAACCTCAAGAAAGGGGGCCGCTGATGCGTATCCTCACCTGTCTCGCACTCGGCCTGGCGCTCGCCGCGTCCCTGCGGGCCGAGGACCCGCCGCCCACCGAGCACCGCACCATCCGCGTGGAGCCCGCCGCCACGCTAAACGTGAACCATGTGAGCAAGGGCCGCGACACGACCTTCCAGGTCGAACTACCCTCCGGGAAGCCCGCTCTCCTGCGCGTCTCCGAGCCGGGCTACGAGACCCAGTGGCGCACCATCACCCCATCCCCGAACGACAGCTCGATCATCGAAATCACGCTGGAGCGCGAACCCATCCCCGTGCTCTTCCGCGGAGATGTGCCCGCCGTTGTGCTCTGCGACGGCGCCGAGCGCGGCACCGTGCCCTGCCACCTCTTCTTCAACGCACCCCGGGCCTACCGCATCACCTTCCGCGCGGAGGGCTTTCTGGAGCGCACCCTCCGCCTGGACCTGAGCGACGGCAAGCCGCGGGTCGTGGACGCCGCCCTCACCTCCTCCACCGCGACACTCGCCCTGGGGAGCGAACCCGCCGGCGCGAAGGTCTTGCTTGACGGCGTGCCGCAGGGCCAGACGCCGCTCACCCTCCGCAAAATCCGCCCCGGCAAGCACGAGGTGACCTTCAGCCAAGACGGCTACCGCACGCTCACCCACACGCTCACGCTCGACGCCGGGCAGGAGGCAACTCTCTCGATGCCGTTGGAACGTCTCCCCGCCGGCCTCACCATCACCACGCTGCCCATCGGCGCGCGCGTCTATGTCGATGGCGTCTTCCGCGGCGAGAGCGACCTCACCCTCAAGGATTTGCCCGCCGGCACCCACACCATCCGCGTGGAGCGCCCCGGCTACGCCCAGGCCTCACGCACCGTCACCGTTGGAGCCGGCGAGAGCCGCGCCGAGGAGTTCCGCCTGAACATCATCCGCGGCACCCTCGCCGTTCAAACTCAGCCCGGCACCGTCGAAGTCTGGGAAGGCGAGAAATGCCTCCTCACCACTCAGCCCGGCAAGGACGGCTACACCTCGCAGCTCGCCACGGTCCAGTTGCCCCCGGGCAAACATACCCTCACCTTCAAGGCCTACGGCTATGCCGACCTCACCAAGACGGTCGACATCACCGCCTCGCAGACCCTGACCCTGCGCGAAAAGCTCGCCTTCAAGCCCAACCTTTCCATCACCACCAAGGACGGCAAAACCTACTCCGGCGTCCTGCGCAAGTATGGCGCCGACGGCACCGTGTCGCTCGAGCTCAAGCCCGGGATGACCCGCACCTTCACCCCAGCCGAAGCCCCGGCCTACGACAAGGAGGCGTTGCAGCGCGCCCTTGAGGCCTGGGGCGCGCAACACTGAGACGCGTGCCCTGCCGCTACGCTTCCATCGCCAACGTGTGAGCGTTTCCATTCTTCGGGGCGCGCCAGCGCCCCCTCCAATCAGCTAATCAGCCCCCCATGCTCATCGACACCCATTGCCACTTCGAACCCGAAGACAACGCGGCGGAGCTCATCGCCGATGCCGCCGCCGCGGACGTGCGTGTCCTGGCCGTCGGCGGCTCAACCGCACTCAACGCCACCGCCGCGGCCTCCGGCGCCCCCTTCGCGCATGGGTTTGATTGGTCGGAGGACGCGCCCCCCACCCCGCCGCCGGAGAGCCCCCGCCTCGTCGCCATCGGCGAGCTGGGCTTTGACTTCCATTGGAAGGGCCCCGAAACGGCCGACGCCCAACGCGCACGCTTCGACCTGCAAGCCAACTTTGCCCGCGAACGCGACCTGCCCATCATCGTCCATACGCGCGAGGCCGACGACCTCACCCTCTCGGCCCTCCGCGCGGCAGACCTCCCCCGCACGGGCGTCATCCACTCCTTCACGGGCGACAAGGCCCTCGCCCGCGCCTGTCTGGATTTGGGCTACTGCATCTCCTTCTCCGGCATCCTCACCTTCCGCAATGCCGACACCCTGCGCGAAGTCGCCCGTTGGCTCCCCGCCGACCGCATCCTCGTGGAGACCGACTCGCCCTACCTCGCGCCCGTGCCCCACCGCGGCAAACGCAACCGTCCCGCCTTCGTCGCGGCCACCGCGGCCTGCCTGGCCGAGCTCCGCGGCCTCTCCCTCCCCGCCCTCGCCGACCTCACCACCGCCAACGCCCTCCGCCTCTTCGGCCCCCACCTTATCGCCTAAGGCCGCTAACGCACCCCGGCCTCCCTTTCGCGCTTGGGCCGTTTTTCAGGCCACTTTGGCGCAGGAAAGTGGGGCGCGGGAGGGCGCAACAGAAACCTTCAGTCCCCCTCCGCAGACCCTTAAGGGTTTCGGGGTGGACCACTATAGGGTCTCGACCCCGACCCCTATAGGGATTGACCTCGGACCACTATAGGGTCTCGCGGAGGACCCTTCTGGGGGCTTAGACGAGAGAGGCAGGGGCGGTGCCGAGAAGGCGGCGGGAGCGGTTGGTGACGAAGCCGCAAAGCGAACAAGGAAACCCGAGATAGCTCGTGCCCACAGTTCCGTCTTTACGGTCCCCATTTCCCCGGAAACGACTAGCCCCATTTGCATTTGCACGAGGGTTTTGGTATCTTATGCACGTTTTCGGCCTCTAGCTCAGTTGGTAGAGCACGGCACTTTTAATGCTGGGGTCGCGGGTCCGAGCCCCGCGAGGCCGACCATCTTCCAAGCCCCACAGGCAACCGCCTGAGGGGCTTTTTAGGATTTGCGCATGGAGTTGACAAGGCAGGATGTGATGGCGTGGGCGCCGGCGGACGTGCTGGCGGAGGGGGCGGCATTGCAATCCAAGGGCGTAGTGACGGGGACGCGTGCGCAGGGGGAGATTCTGGCGGGGGCCATCAAGATGGGGGCGTCGCGTCTGGTGGCGCAGGTGACGGTGCGTGGCGGCAAAGCCGTGGCCGCGAAGTGTCCCTGCGGCAAGGGACGCACAGGGGCAATCTGCGCGCACGTGGTGGCGGTGGGTCTGCAGTGGGCGCATGACCACGCGGGGGAGCAACCGGAGGCGATGGCCTTTGCGGCGGAGCGTGCGCCAACGCGGGCGGAGATTGAGCGTTGGGCGGGGCCGACGCTCTTGCGGCGGGCGGAAGAGCTCGTCAAACGTGGCCAGGTGTCGCGACTGAAGTTTGATTATCCCACGGGCAGCGGTTATGTGGTGAGCGGGGGTGCGCCCATCCTGGTGACCTTCACGATGCTGAAGAACGGACTGGTGGAGGGCCATTGTCCCTGCGAGACCAACAGTCGCCGAGGTATGCTGTGCGAGCATATCATCGCGACGGCGCTGGGGGTGATGCACCGTTTCGGAGGTGAAGAGCGGGTGCAGGCGCGGGCGGCGGAACGGGCCCACGCGGCACGAATGGCGGGGGCCAGGGGCCTTATCCGACGCGGGACGGGCGGACGGGCGGCGCTAGTGCGGGTCTTCCTGCCGCAGGACGTGGCGGGACAGTTCGCCAAGGGCGGTGTGCGCGTGGCTGTGCGGGTCTTCGTGGGGGCGCAGGCCTTCAAACCGCAGGATCTGCCGGAGGGTTTTTACACCTTCGCGCCGGGCGACGAGAATCTGCTGGGGATGCTTGAGGACATCGCGGGCGGCCCCTTCGCGGACACAATGACCTTAACGCGCGAGGACTTCCTGGCCCTGCTCCGGTGCGGACAGCGCAGTTGGGTGGGTTTCGCCGCCACCAAGCGCCGTCTGGAAGTGCGCGACGACCCCGTGGAGACGCCGCTCCTGGTGGAGGCCCTGCCGGCCGAGAACGCCCTGCGCGTCTCCCTGAAGCTGCCGCCCGGCGGCGCAACGCTCGTGGCCGGCCACGCGGGTTTCTGGTTGGACGATGGCGTGGCGCGACCCCTAGCGCACGTCCTGCCGGTGCCCTTCCAATCGCTCTACACGGCGGCCGAGCGGGTGCCGCGCGAGCGCATGCTCGCCTTCTTCCACCAAGAGGCTACCCAGCTGACCGCCTGTCTGCCGATGGCCCCCGAGAGCGTCACGCCCGACCTCTTCACGACCACCCCCGGCACGCCGCGTTTCCGTCTGGAACTCCGCGGTTCCGAGGCCTCAGTCTCCGCCAAACTCTTCGCGGGCTATGGCAACTTTTGGGTGGCCGCCGGCGCCCCGGGCGACATCTCCCAGGCCGACCCAGACGACTTTTATCACTGCTTCGTGCGCAACCACGAGGCCGAACGCGCCGCCCTCGACCGTGCCCACGCCATGGGCTTCATGGGGCCGCGCGGCGACGTGCTGGGCGACCTTGCCGGCGTGCACCGCGTGCGCAACCTCCTCGGCGCGCAGGTCACCGCCGCCCGTCGCGAGGGTTGGCGTGTGGACGTCCTCGGGCCCCTGGGCGACTTCTGGGACGCGGCGGAGGTCATTGTGCCGGTGGTGCGGGTGCGCGACCGCGCACGCGGCGGTTTCGAGGTCACCACCGACTACGAATCCCCGCGCGGCACCATCAAGGTCACCCCCGCGGAGATCGAGCGCGCCCTGGCCCGCGGCGACGCCTACATCGAGAAAGAGGGCCGCACGGCACTGCTGGACATCGGCGCCATCTCCGCCATCCGCGAGACCCTCCGCGCCTGTCGCGCCCGCGCCGGAGACGCTCCCGGCAGCTCCTGCGTCGAGGCCGTCCACGCCCCCTTTGTCCAGGCCGCGCTCGACCGTCTGGAAGGCATCGACTTCGAGGCCGCCCCCGATTGGCGCGCCCGCGCCGAGCGCCAGAACCGCCGCCGCAAACCCGAGCCCGTCGACCTCGGCCCGCTGGAGGGCACGTTGCGTCCTTATCAGAAGGAAGGCGTCTACTGGCTCCGCTTTCTGGAGGAGTGCGGTTTCTGCGGCATCTTGGCCGACGAGATGGGCCTGGGCAAGACCCTCCAGACCCTCACGTGGCTCTCTCTGCCCCGTTGCCGCGAGGACGCCCGCCGCGTGCCGGCCCTCATCGTCTGCCCCACCTCGCTCGTCGAGAACTGGCGCCGCGAGGCCGCGAAGTTCGTGCCCAACATGCACGTGCTCGTCCTCTCCGGCCCCGACCGCGCGCGCCTCTTCGCCCAGGTGCCCGACGCCAACCTCGTCATCACGAGCTACGCCCTCATCCGGCGCGACGTCGACTTCCACGCCGACTGCCGCTACGCCGCCGTCGTCCTTGACGAGGCCCAGGCCATCAAGAACCACCGCACCCAGAACGCACAGGCCGTCAAACGCCTCCACGCCGACACCCGTCTGGTCCTCTCCGGCACGCCCATCGAGAACGGCGTCGCCGACCTCTGGTCCATCATGGACTTCCTCATGCCGCGTTACCTCGGCCCCTACGAGGACTTCCAGGCCGACTACGAGTTCCCCATCGCCGCCGGCGGACGCGCCGCCGAGGCCGCCCAGGCGCGTCTCCGCGAGAAGCTCCACCCCTTCCTCCTCCGCCGCGTGAAGAAGGATGTCGCCGCCGACCTCCCCGACAAGATTCGCTCCGTCACCTACTGCGCGCTCTCCCCCGACCAGCGCCGCGAGTACGACGCCATCCGCGCCGACGTCCGCGAGAAGATGCGCGGGCTCGTCCGCGAAAAGGGCTTCGAGAAGTCGCGCTTCGAGGTGCTCGCCCTCCTCATGCGTCTGCGCCAAATCTGCTGCGACCTGCGTCTGCTCAAGGACCGCGTGCCCAAGCCCGGCGAGGCCGCCTCCGCCAAGCTCGACGCCCTCATGGACCTCCTCGACGAGGCCGTCGCCGGCGGCCACCGTCTCCTTGTCTTCTCCCAGTTCACCTCCATGCTCAAGCTCATCGCCGCGCGGCTGGAGGAGAACGCCATCCCCTACTGCTACCTCGATGGCGCCACCAAGGATCGTCTGGGGCAGTGCGCGAAGTTCAACCAGACCCCCTCCATCCCGCTCTTCCTCATTTCGCTCAAGGCCGGCGGCACCGGCCTCAACCTCACCGGCGCAGACACCGTCGTCCACTTCGACCCGTGGTGGAATCCCGCCGCCGAGGAACAGGCCACCGACCGCGCCCACCGTATCGGCCAGAAGAAGACCGTCCAGGCCATCAAACTCATCGCCCAGGACACTATCGAGGAGAAGGTCCTTGACCTCCAGCGCAAGAAGCAGGCCCTCATCGAGGCCACCGTCAACGCCTCCGACGCCTCCATCGCCTCCACCCTCACCATGGCCGAGATCGAAGACCTACTTAGCTGATTGGAGGGGCGCTAACGCGCCCCGGAGAACGGAGAACGGAAAACGGAACGCCCCTGCGGGGCGACAGGCGAAGCTGTTGTGCAAAGCGGCGTCAGCCGCCGTCCTAGAGGTCCTATAGGTCCTATATGTCCTACCGCGGCGTGTTATGGCACGTCGTAGACGTGCCGGGGGTGGGGGTGCAGGGAGAACTTCTCCCTGCCAGGGTGTGGGGTAGCGCCCCACATCCCCCAATCAGCCAATCAGCTAATCAGCCAATCATAGGCCGGGCGGACTTGGATGTGGACACCGTCAACTGTCAGGTCGTCGCGTTCGGCATAGGTGACGATGGAGACGCGGTCGCAACGCGTGGCCGCGGCGGCGGACAATGCGCCGCGTATCTCCCGCTCACGCACGCGAGGCGTCTGAAGCGTGTAGGCCACTTGCACCACCTCTTGCACTTGACGCCCGGCGCAGACCAGGAAATCGGCCTCTGTCCGCTGTCCTTGAAAGTAACACACCGTGTGCAGGAAGGGCCGGTACCGCCGCAACAACTCCAGCAGGACCACCGTCTCCAAGCGCCATCCCAGGTTCTCGCCGACCAAGGCATTCTCGCGACCGGCCATGAACCCGACATCCACGGGGTAGAGTTTCTCACTGCGGAGCCGTTCATGGCTTTTGGTCGACCATCTGGGGACGCTTTGGAGAAGGTAGGCCTGCTTGAGATACTCCACGTAAGTCCGGACGGTGTTGGACGAACAGGCCCGCCCCAAGCGCGAGGCCACCGTGTTGCAGTTGAGCGTTGTGGGCGCCACATCCATTAAATAAGTCGCCACGTCACGGAAGGTGCCCATTTGACGGATGGCATGGCGTTGACGGATGTCGCGCTCCAGGACATCGTTCATCAACGAGGCCAGATATTCCGGGGCCCCGCCGGCCTCACGCAACAGCTCCGGGAACCCGCCCATGTGCAGATAGGCGTCCAGCGCACCTTGGCGCAACCCACATGCCCGCGTGCTCCCGCCGTCCGGGGAGACGCCTTTCCACACGCAATAATCCTTGAAGGAGAAGGGAAAGAGCTCCACGCGGTGATAGCGCCCGGTCATATGCGTGGCCAATTCCCCGGAGAGCAATTTGGCGTTTGAGCCCGTCACTAACAGGTGCAACCCCTGGCGCAACAGACGATTGACGAAGAGGTGCCATTCCGGGACGTTTTGCGCTTCGTCCAAGAAGAGACAGTCAAACGCGCCATAGTGTTTGTACAATAGTTCCAGTGCGACATCCAAATCTTCCCCGGTGAAACGGGTCAGCCGGTTGTCGTCGAAATTGAGGTAGGCGAATGGCCGCTTGTCTTTGAGCAAAGCGGTTTGGCAAAGCGTTGACTTCCCGCTTCGGCGAACGCCGAGGACGACTTGCGCCAAGTCGCTCTGGAGATTGATCTGGGAGGTCTCCGAACGGTCGACAATCGCACGGCGAGCCCATCGAACGGTCTCTTCCCGCTGATCCTGAATCACTTTCTCTATCTCTGCGCGCTCCATAAGGCCTCCTTTCTGTGCCCATTGTACCACTTCACCGCTTCCCCAGACAACCTCCTATTTCACTAACTCATCACTTTTCACCATTCCTACTTCACTAATTCATCGCTTCCGACACTTTCTATTTCACTAACTCATCACTTTTTACCTTTTCTACTTCACTAACTCATCACCGCTGGGCGATTCTAAGGGTATCGCGGTAGGACAAGGGGCGGCAGTAACGCCGCCCCGCTGATTAGCTGATTAGCTGATTGGAAAGGTGTGGGGCGCTGCCCCACACCCCGGCAGGGAGAAGTTCTCCCTGCACCCCCGGCACGTCTGCGACGTGCCAACAGGCGACGCGGTAGGACCTATAGGACCAATAGGACATATAGGACGGCGGCTGACGCCGCTCAGCAGAACGGCCTTACCTGTCGCGCGCTTGCCGCGCGCCTCCGTTCTCCAGGGCGGTGCCCCACTTTCTTCTCATTGGAGAGTTGCCAATGGGAAGGCGCGCGAAACGGATGGCGGCGGTCGCGGTCAGCGGCGAAGCCGCAGAGCGACCGATGGAGCCCAGCGTTTCGCGCCTCCATCGCGTCTTTGCGGTTCCTCACACCGGTTGTCTGAGCAATCAGTGGAGGGCGGCCCAGCGGTCTTGGAGGCGGCGGATGGCGTCGTAGGGGTTGGGGTCGCGGCAGACGGCGCGGACAACGGCGAAGGCCGTGGCACCGGCGGCGGCGACGGCAGGGAGACGGGCTTCATCGATGCCGCCGATGGCGATGGTGGGCCAGGGTGCGGCGCGGATGATGCGGCCGGCTTCGTCGGGGCCAAGGGTGGGATCGGGGATGGCCTTGGTGGGGGTGGTGTAGAGGGGGCCGACGCCGATGTAATCGGGGGAGACGGCCTCGGCGGCGCGCATCTGCTCGAAGGAGTGGGTGGAGAGGCCAAAGAGGCGGAGCGTGGGGAAGGCGGCGCGGGCCTCGGGCAGGGACATATCGCCCTGGCCCAGGTGGACGCCGTCGGCCTCGGACTCGGCTGCGAGGACGGGGTCGTCGTTGACGATGAAGATGGTGTCAGTACCGCGGGTGATGGCGCGGAGGCGCTTGGCCGTGGCAAGGATGTCGGCGCGGGGGGCGCGCTTCATGCGGAGCTGGAGGTAGCACAGACCGGCCTTGACGGCGGCCTCGGCCACAGCTTCATAGCTCGTGATAGGGTCGGTGACGACGAGGCAGAGTCCGGAGAGGGTCATGATGGCGCCTTGATGAGGTGGATAGGGGTGAGGGAACAAGGAGAACGGAAAACGGAAGGGGCGCCGTTGGCGCCCCAGAGAACAGAGAACAGAGAACAGAGGCGCGCGCAAGCGCACGACGGGCCGACCCGAGTGAAGCACTACAAGACCTGCGTGGTTCTTTGTGTCAAATTACGCTGGCAGTCCTGCGTGCGGTAGCACGCCCTAAATCTGCCAAAATCTGCGTAATCTGCGGTTTCTCCGCACTGGCAGATCTTCCGGCACTCCGTCGCCCCGCAGGGGCGCTCTGTTTTCTGTTCTCTGTTCTCCGTTCTCTCCTTTAGGCCCGGAGGTCCTGAAGAATCAAGTCCGCGACCTTCTTGCCGGACTTGAGCATGCCGCCGAAGATGGGGCCCATGCGAAAGCCGCCCTGGACGTTGTTGGCGGCCATGCCGGAGGCGTAGAGGCCGGGATAGAGGCGCTTGGTGTTGATCACGGTGGTGCGCTCGCCGTCTTCCATCCACATGGGTTTCTCGCCCATGATGCCGCCGGTGGGGGAGTCGACCTTGATGCCGGCTTTGTCGACGGCCTTGTGGACAATCTCCGAGGGGTGGCCGGTGCCGTCGAGAACGGCGCGGGCGGTGACGACGACGGGGTCGACGTGCATCTCCAAGCGGCGGACGGGGTTCCAGTTGACGACGAGGCCGCAGACCTTGCCCTCGCGGACGCAGATATCCTCAACGCACATGGCGTTGAAGATGACGGCACCGGCCTTGCGGGCACCGAAGATGAGGCCGGAGGCCATCTCGACGGAGTCGAGGGTGTGGTAGCCGTTGCCGAGGTCCTGGGTGGCGATGTTGAAGTCGTGGAGGATGGGCGCGGCGTCGGACTGGACGACGACCTCGTTGAAGAGCATGCCGCCGCCCCAGGTGCCGCCGCCGGGGGCGAGCTTGCTCTCGAAGACGGCGACCTTGAGGCCGGCTTGCGCGAGGTAGCGGGCGGCGACGAGGCCGGAGGGGCCCGCGCCGACAATGCCGACGTCGACGGCCAGGTGGCGCTCGAACTTCTCGAAGAAGGCGCGGACAATCGCGCCGGAGATGGTCTCTTCCATCACTTCTGCCATGGGAAACTCCTTTGTCTTATTAACAGGGACGCCCCGGGGAGCCGGGGCGTCGCGGGGGCGTCAAAACGCTTAGAGCACAGCGCAGACGGGGACCAGCTCGTTGAGGACCTTCTGGCAGAGGGTGTCCTCGATGACCTGGTTCAGGCGGCCGTTCTCGCGGAGGCGGCGGACGACTTCCTTGACGGGCATGCGGAGGCGGTCGGCCAGCGCGTTGAGAGCGCCGTCCATCTCCTCGCCGGAGAGCTTGATGTTGCGGGCCTTGGCGACGGCCAGGAGGGTGTAGTTGCGGCGGAGGCGCTTGGTGGCGCGCTCCTGGGCCTGGGCGTAGACGGGATCCTTGCGGAGGCCTTCGGGGTCGTCTTTGAAGCGCTCGAGGGGATTGGTGGCGTCGCTGTAGAGCTCGTCGTAGGTCCAACGGTCGAGGACGGAGGCGGGGAGCTCGAAGGAGACAGAAGCGTCGATGGCGTTGACGAGGTCGTTGAGGGCGCGCTGGCCTTCCTCGTACTGGCGCTGGACGCCGAGGCTGTCCTTGACGTTCTGGCGGACCTCGTCCATGTCCTTGGCGTTGAAGCGGGAGACAACGGCCGCATCGTCGGCGGGGACGTACTTGCGGAGGGTCTTGAGGGTGATGTCGTAGTGGACGGCCTTGTTGGCGAGATCCTCGACGCGGAAGTCCGCGGGATAGGTGACGTCCAGCGCGAAGGCGTCGCCAACCTTCTTGCCGCGGAGGGCCTCGGCGAGGCCGGGGATGAAGGTGTCGGTGTGGAGCTGCAGCCAGTAGCCCTCGTCGCTGACGTAGCGGGCGGCGACCTCGGAGAGACCGTCCTTGGAGAGGTTGGAGGTGAAGGAGATTTCGGCGAGGTCTTCCTCGGCGGCGGTCTCTTCGCCCTCGGCGTTGCGGAAGGAGGCGGCCATCTTGCGGACGTCGGCGAGGCGGGCTTCGAGCATCTCGTCGGAGACCTCGGCATCAACCTTCTTCACCTGCCACTTGGCCTCTTCGGGGAGGTCGAAGCGGGGGGCGAGGTCGAGGATGGCGGTGAGGGTGGCGGCCTGGCCGGGCTCGGCCTTGAAGTCCTTGAGCTCAACCACGCGGGCCATCTCGCGGCCCTGCTCATCGAGGAACTTCTGGGAGTCGGAGACGACGGCGTCGATGATTTCCTGGTTGACGGCCTGCTGGATGTCCTTGCCGTAGAGCGCCTCAATGCGCGCCATGGGGACCTTGCCGGGGCGGAAGCCAGGCAGACGCACGCGCTTGGCGAAGGTGGCGTTCACCCGCTTGCGGATGGCGGCGACCTCCTCGGCGGTCACCTCGGTGCTGACAGTAACGCGGCAAGGGCCGTCCTCTTTCACAATCTCAGTCTTCATCGGTCAGGAATCCTCGTTGGAATATCAAATCAATGGCTAATAATGATACCATATCTCAAAGAAAAAGGAAAATGGCATTCGGAAGCTTAGAAGTTTGGAGGCTTGGAGGAGCCACAGAGGTTGAAGCCCGGGCCGCCGCCCTTGGCGGCGATGAGACCGAACGCTGCGCGGCTATCACAAAGGACACGAAGAACCACAAAGGGACACAAAGACTGCCAGAATGGGGAACCGCAGATTTCGCAGATTTGGAGCAGATTTAGGGCGTGCTACCGCACGCAGGACTGCCAGTGTGTTTTGGGAATCACAAAGGACACAAAGGACACAAAGTACGACGCAGGGGCGGGCCGTGCGTGTGCGCGAGGCACACGTCCGGCCCGGGGGCCTGTAGGGGCGTGGCGGGCTTCGCACGCCACGCTTTGGTTTTTGGGAGTCCTCTGGTGGAGTAACCGTCCTATATGTCCTATAGGTCCTATTGATCCTACCGCGTCGCCTTTGGCACGTCGCAGACGTGCCGGGGGTGCAGGGAGAACTTCTCCCTGCCGGGGAGTGGGGCAGCGCCCCACACCTTTCCAATCAGCCAATCAGCTAATCAGCCAATCAGCCGTCGTAAGTGACGGTGAGGAGGGTGATATCGTCGGCCTGGGGTGTGCGTAAGCTTCATGCAGGTTCTCCTGGGAGGATAAGCGAGAGGATGTTTGTGCCGTCTTGGGCGGCGAAGGTGGACTTGGCGCAGCGTTTGGCCAGGATGACGCGGGCCATGGCGCCGGCCTCGTCGTCGACCTCGAGAGGATTCTCGGGCGCGCCCTGCCACGTGGCGTGGATCTCGGCCTCGCCGCTCTCCGAGGAGATGCCGATTTCCAGGGTGACGGCCTTGGCGCGGGGGAAGAGGAGGTTCTCGATGAGTTCCTCGAGGACGAGCGCGAGGGTCTTGCGGCGCTTGGGGGGCATCATCTGGCGCATGGCGAAATCGTCGACCTCGGCGCGGAAATGGTAAAGGTCGAAGTCGCCGCGCACGACGGGGAAGGCGCGGAGGTCCACGCGGCGGATGAAGGCGCGCGTGCGGGTGCGGCGCGGGTCGCCGAAGATCTGCTCGGGCGGGCCTTCTTCGTAGACCTCTCCCTGATCCATATAGAAGACGCGGGTGGAGACGTCGCGGGCGAAACGCATCTCGTGCGTGACAATCATCATCGTCATGCCGCTCTTGGCCAGGTCGCGAATGACGGCGAGCACCTCGTTGACCATCGTGGGGTCGAGGGCGGAGGTGGGCTCGTCGAAGAGGACAATCTTGGGCTCCATGGCCAGGGTGCGCGCGATGGCCACGCGCTGCTGCTGTCCGCCCGAAAGTTCCTCAGGCAGGGCGTTGGCCTTGTCCGCCAAGCCCACGCGGGCCAGCAACTCCATCGCGCGCTTGCGGGCCTGCTCGGGCGGAAGGCGCAGGATGGCGGTGGGCGCCAACGTGATGTTTTCCAAGACCGTGAGGTGCGGGAAGAGGTTGAATTGCTGGAAGACCATGCCCATGCGAGCGCGGAGTGCCGGAATATCGGCCCCCGGTGCCAGGATGTTCACGCCATCGATCACGATTTCGCCACCGTCGGGCCGTTCCAACAGGTTCAGGCACCGCAGGAAGGTCGATTTGCCGGTGCCCGAGGGGCCGATCACGGAGATCACCTCGCCCTCGCGGATTTCGGCATTGACGTCGCGCAAGACGGCGCGGCCATCGAAGTGTTTGCTCAGGTGGCGGACGCTGATCATGGACGGCCTCCTTTCGCGGCGCGGCGTTTGCGCGGGTCAAGCTTGAACTCCAGCAGAGAAAGCCCCGAGGCCAAAAGGTGCGCGATGAGGAAGTAAATCACCGCCGTGGCGATGAGCGGGAAGAACGCCTCGTAGGTGCGGCTACGGATCAGGTCGCTCATCTTTGTGAGGTCCTGGATGGCGATGTAGCCGACGATCGAGGTCATCTTGAGCATGGAGATGAACTCGCCCTTGTAAACCGGCAGGACGCGCCGTAGCAGTTGCGGCAAAATCACCCGCAGGAATGCCCCGCTCCGCGTGAAGCCCAGTGCCAACGCGGCCTCGGTCTGCCCCCGCGGGATGCCCTCGATACCGCTACGAAACATCTCGCCGGCATAGGCCGCGAAGTTGAGCGCAAAGCCCAAAATCGCCACCACTACCGCACTCAGGTCCACACTCCCAAAGACAATGTAGTAGAGAATCATCAGCAACACCAACGTCGGCGTGCCCTGCATGATCGCCACGTAGACCTTCGCCAGCCATTGCGCCCAGGCCGACCGGCTCCGCCGCATTGCGCAGAGCCCAAAGGCCAGCAACGTCCCCACCAATGCCGCGCAGACCGTGATCTCCACCGTCACCCACAGACCCTGCGCAATCAGCCGCCACCGCCCCTCGCGCACAAAGGTCCGCTCGAAACTCTCCTTCAGGCCCACGCCGAAGGCCTTGAGGCTCGCCAGAAAACCTTGGCTCTCCGCCTCGGGCTCCGCCATCACAATCACCACGCCGTCCTGATAGTTCGGCTCCGAGAAGAGGAGCGTCTGCTTGCGTTCCTCGGTGATGGTGGTACAACCCACGCCGAAATCCACCTTGCCCGTTGCCACCGAAGGGATGTACCCCGCAAAATCCATCGGCACGGGCTCGACGGCGTACCCCAGCGCGGCCGCCGCGCGCTGTACCACCTCAATGTCATAGCCCTCCACCTCGTCCCCCCGCATGAAGGAGAAAGGCTCCAACTCCGCCACCGTCGCGAAGCGTAGCGTCCCCTTCGGCGGATGCTCCAACCGCGCAGAGTCTGCCGCGCGGGATCGTTCGAGAACCACTTCTCGTCCAGCGCCGCGAGCGTCCCATCCGCCTTCATCTTGCGAATCTCCGACGAGAAGGCCTCGCACAACGCCGCCCGATCCTTCGCGAAGAGCACCGCATAGGCATCCGAGGAGAGCATCTCCGGCAGGAACGTGACGCCGCGCTGTTGCTTCACCAACACCCGCGCCTGCGGCTGCTCCATCAAAAAGGCCTCGATCTTCCCGCTCTTCAGCGCGATTGGCAGGTCCGCGAAATTGTTGTAGTAAACCGGCACGCACCCCGGCAAATCCCGCCGCGCGATGGCATCCATCGTCGTCCCCGACAGGACGCCCACCCGCTTGCCGGCCAGCTGATCCTTGCTCGCAATCTACCCCTCCGCCAACGCCGCCCGCCGCGTCAGCACGCAGATCCCCGTGTCCAGATAGTCCTCCGAAAAGAGAATCTTCTCCCCCCGCTCCGGCGTCGCGTTCAGGCTCGAGATGATCAGATCAATCTTGCTGCTCTCCAGCGCCGCAATCATCCCGCTGAAGGGCAAAACCACCAGCTCAATCCGCGCGTTCAGCGCCGCCCCCAATCGCAACGCCATCTCCACGTCAAAGCCGGTCGGCCCCTCCTCCCCCATGAAACACGTCGGCTCGCTCATCGGCTCCATGCCCACCCGCAGCGTACGCGTCGGCGCCTCCGGCCTCGCGATTGCCGGCATCGGCGGCCGATTCACCGCGAACCACCGCTTGCGCATCTCGGCATACGTCCCATCCGCCCGATAGGCGCGAATAAAGCCATTCACCTCCTCCAGCAACGCCTCCTGCCCCTTGCGCACACCGATGACGATGTGCTCCTCCGCGATATCCCCCGGCAACGTCACCAACCCCGGCCGCGACAACGCCACATATTCCAGATTGTGCCGGTCAAAGACCATCGCCCCCGCCTTGCCCTGCTCCACCGCCAAATAAGCATCCGGCGGCGTGTCAAAGTAGAGACACTGCTTCTTCCCGAAATAATTCTCCGCCGCAGTCATGGCGGCCGTCCCCGTCACCACCGCTATCTTCGCCCCATCGCGCTTGAGCGAAGCCGCTGTCACCGCCCCACCCTGCGGCTCATCCCCACCACACCCCATCACCAGCGGCAACGCCGCCGCCAGCGCCAAAAAAGCCCTTCTCATCCAACGCCATCTCATGCTCACCTCCTAACTTATGCTAAAGAATTTACCCCATTTCCCCCACAAAAGCAAACTCAAATCAATAGTGTCCGGGGGAAATAAAAGGTTCGCGAGGAACTGCTAATGTTGAATCCGTCGATTTGGGCAGATTTAGGGTGATCTACCGCACGCCCCGGCAGGGAAAACACCCCTCCACCCGGGGCACGCCTGCGACTTGCCAAGAGGCGACACTAGTGGGTGCAACAGAAACCTTCAGCCCCTCTCAGCGGACCCCTAAGGGTTTCGGGGTGGACCACTATAGGGTCTCGACCCCGACCACTATAGTGGTTGACCTCGGACCACTATAGGGTCTCGCGGAGGGCCCTTTGGGATGCTTAGACGAGAGGCCTGGGGCGATTGGTGACGAAGCCGCAAAGCAAACAATGGCGCTCTTACGGCTCCGTCGCTGACCGCGCCTACACGCTCCGTTTCCCGTTCTCCAGGGTGCGTCAGCCCCCAGGCTTACCAGAAGTGATAGGCGCCCATTGCCAGGACGTGGATGGCCAAGATAAGGTTCGTCGTCACATGGGCCGCGATTGGCGCCGCCAACGACCCCGTCCGCACGGCCAGTCCGCCGTAGGCCAGACCCGCCAGCAGACCCGCCACATAGCGGTCATGCTCGAAGGCGAAGACAAGCGCCGTCGCCCAAAAGGCCTGGCGGGTCACCGCATTCAAGGCCAACCCGCGCCAATCCCGCTGAGAGAGCCACCGCATCAGGCAACCCCGGAAGAAGAACTCCTCAATCGGCGCAATCACGAAGGCCGAGCCAATCAGCTTCGCCACCGCCAGCGCCGGACTGTGCCCCCACGCATAACACCACGAGGCCGCGTAGTCCGGCATGCCGCCAATTGGCATCACCAGCCAGCGATAGTACCACTCCCTCACCCCCGCCCAAGGCACGCACTCCGGCCACGCCCACAGCACGTAGACCGCCACACCCACCAGCACGCCCAGTACGATGTCGCGCCACGTCCCCGAGCACCGCACGAAGCGCCACGGCCGCAACGCCAACACGAGCGCCGCGCACACCGCCGTCTTCCCCGCATAGACATAGGCCGGCGCATAGAATCCCAGCGGCAGGAAGGTCGCCGCAATCCCCGCCAACCACACAAAGAACGGTGCCGCGAGGGCAAATCCCGCCCGCGTCACGCCCAGTCGCTCACAAATCGCATTCATCCTTATTATTCTACCACATCCGCGACCGCCGCCGATTTGGTATACTTAGCCATTCCTTTTGGAGACTGATTATGGCAGGATTTGACATCGACCGCGTGGCCATGTTGGCACGCTTGGAGCTGACCGATGAGGAGCGCACGCGCTTCGGCGGCCAGTTGGAGACCATCGTGGCCTACGTGGACCGCATCGCGAGTCTGGATTTGGACGGCCTGGACGCGACGCTGCACGGGCATGACGCCGGCGCGCCGTTCCGCGAGGACACCCCTGTGCCGGGGCTGCCCCTGGAGGCCGTGCTGAACAATGCGCCCGCGCGCATCGACGACGAAATCCGTATGCCCCGCGTGGTGGAGTGAGCGCCATGGACGACATCAAGACCCTGACCCTGGCGGGCGCCCTGGAGGGCCTCCGCGCCAAGAAGTTCTCTTCCGTCGAGCTCACCCAGGCCCTGCTTGACGTGATGAAGCCCTCGCAGGCCGACATCCACGCCTTCGTGACCATCGACGCCGAGGGCGCCCTGGCTCAGGCCGCCGAGGCCGACCGCCGCCGCGCCGCCGGTGAGGACGCCCCGCTCTTGGGCGCGCCCATCGCGATGAAGGACAACATGAGCGTCATCGGCCAGCCCTGCACGGCCTCCAGCCGCATCCTCGAGGGCTACATCGCCCCCTACGACGCGACCGTCACCGCCAAGCTCCGCGCCGCCGGCGCCATCTTCCTCGGCCGCACCAACATGGACGAGTTCGCGCTCGGCTCCACCACGCAGACCTCCGGCTTCGGCCCCACCGAGAACCCCGTCGCCCGCGGGTGCATCCCCGGCGGCTCCTCCGGCGGCAGCGCCGCGGCTGTTGGCGGCGGCCTTGCCCTCGCCGCGCTGGGCACGGACACCGGCGGCTCCATCCGCCAGCCCGCCAGCCACTGCGGCATCGTCGGCGTCAAGCCCACCTATGGCCGCGTCTCGCGCTACGGCATCGTCGCTTGCGCCTCCTCCCTCGACCAAGTTGGCCCCATGACCAAGACCGTCGAGGATGCCGCCCTGCTCATGGACGTCATCTCCGGCCACGACCCGATGGACGCCACGAGCCTCGACATCCCCGTGCCGCGCCTGGCCGACGCTTGGGCCGGTGCCGACCCCGCCAAGCCGCTCGCCGGCATGACCCTGGGCCTGCCCAAGGAATACTTCGGTGACGGCCTGGACCCCGAGGTGCGCGCCCTCACCGAGGCCGCCGCCAAGCGCGCCGAGGCCCTCGGCGCCACCCTCCGCGAGGTCTCCCTCCCCTATTCGCCCTACGGCATCCCCACCTACTACATCTGCATGACCGCCGAGGTCTCCGCCAACCTCGCCCGCTTCGACGGCGTCCGCTACGGCGCGCGCGTCTCCTGCGACGACGTGCTGGGGCAGTACCTCAAGACTCGCGCGCAAGGCATGGGCGCCGAGGTCAAGCGCCGCGTCCTCCTGGGCACCTTCGTCCTCTCCTCGGGCTACTACGACGCCTACTACAACCGCGCCCAGAAGGTCCGCACCCTCATCAAGCGCGACTTCGACGCCGCCTTCGCCACGTGCGACCTGCTCCTGGCGCCCGTCACGCCCGAGCCCGCCTGGCCCCTCGGCGTCTACCAGGACGACCCCATCCGCAACTACCTCTCCGACGTGCTGACCGTGGGCGCCAACCTCGCCGGCTGCTGCGCGATGGCCATCCCCGCCGGCGCCACCGCCGCCGGAAAGCCCGTCGGCATCCAGCTGCTGGGCCCCAACTTCGGCGAGCCGACGCTCTTCCGCGCCGCGCACGCCCTGGAACTTCGCTGAGGAGACCGCCATGGAATACGAAGTCGTCATCGGCCTGGAAACCCACGTCCAGCTCAAGACCCACACCAAGATGTTCTGCGGCTGCGGCACCGCCTTCGGCGCCACCCCCAACAGCCACGTCTGCCCCGTCTGCCTCGGCTATCCCGGCGCCCTGCCCACCCTCAACGGCCGCGCCATCCGCCTCACCGTCATGGCCGGCCTCATGCTCGGGTGCGAGATCGCCAAGCGCTCGCGTTTCGACCGCAAGAACTACTTCTACCCCGACTCGGCCAAGAACTACCAGATCACCCAGAACGACGCCCCCCTCTGCCTCGGCGGCCACGTCGACCTCCCCGGCGGGCGCACCGTCCGCCTCAACCACATCCACCTGGAAGAGGACGTCGGCAAGCTCACCCACCGCCCCGGCTGCTCCGGCATCGACTTCAACCGCGCCGGTACCCCCCTCATGGAGATCGTCTCCGAGCCCGACCTCCGCTCCGCCGACGAGGCCATCGCCTACCTCACCGCCCTGCGCGAGATGATGATCTACGCCGGCGTCAGCGACTGCAACCTCGAAGAGGGCAATATGCGCTCCGACGTCAACGTCTCCCTCCGCCCCAAGGGCCAGGAAGCCTACGGCGTCAAGGTCGAGATCAAGAACATGAACACCTTCAGCGGCATCCACGCCGCCCTGGAGTACGAAATCGCCCGCCAGACCCAGGCCCTCGACCGCGGCCAGCCCATCGTCCAGGAAACCCGCCGCTGGGACCCCGACCTCGGCGAGACCTTCACCATGCGCACCAAGGAAAACGCCGAGGACTACCGCTACTTCCCCGAGCCCGACCTCCCGCCCGTCGTCCTCACCCAGGAGCAGATCGACGCCTGGGCCAAGGACCTCCCCGAGGCCCCCGCCGCCCGCCGCGAACGCATGATGAAGGACTACGGCATCCCTGAATACGACGCCGGCGTCCTCTCCGCCGACCGCGCCCTCGCCGACTTCTTCGAGGCCGCCGCCAAGCGCTCCGGCAACGGCAAGCTCACCTCCAACTGGGTCATGGCCGAGGTCCTCGCCCTCACCGCCAAGGAAGGCACCCACGTCAAAGACTCCGCCCTCACCCCCGAAGCCCTCGGCGACCTCCTCAAGCTCCTCGACGCCAAGACCATCAACGGTCCCACCGCCAAGGCCCTCCTCCCCGAGCTCTTCGCCCAGGGCGGCGACCCCGCCGCCATCGTCAAGGAACGCGGACTCGGCCAGGTCGCCGACGCCGGCGCCATCGAGCCCCTCGTCGACGCCGCCCTCGCCGACAACCCGAAGGTCGTCGCCGACTACAAAGCCGGCAAGCAGGCCGCCCTCGGCTTCCTCGTCGGCCAGGTCATGAAGCGCTCCAAAGGCAAGGCCTCCCCCCAGCTCGTCCAGTCCCTCCTCCGCGACAAGCTCTCCTAAGCCCACGCGAGAAAAGGCCGCCCCATGGCCGGGAAACAGACGTGGTCCGCGACGCTCTACGACACGCGCCATGACTTCGTGGCGCGCTACGGCGCGGCCCTGCTGGAATGGCTCGCCCCCCGGCCCGGCGAGGTGATCCTCGACCTGGGCTGCGGTACGGGCGACCTCTCCGTGCGAATCGCACAGGCGGGTGCGGAGGTCTGGGGCGTCGACGCCGACCCGACCATGCTGGCGCAGGCCCGCGCCAAGTTCCCGGACCTCCGCTTCCTCCAGGCCGACGCGATGGCCCTACCCGACTTCGGCCGCACCTTCGACGCCGTCTTCTCCAACGCCGTCCTCCACTGGATTCCCGACCTCGACCGTCTGACCGAGGGCTTGGCCCGCACCCTCCGCCCCGGCGGACGCTTTGTGGCGGAATGCGGCGGCGTCGCCTGCAACGCCGGCATCAATGAAGCCCTCCGCCTCACCGCCGAGGCCCACGGCTTGACCTTCGCCGACACCGCCCACTTCCGCCCCCTGTCCGAGCTTGTCGTCCCCTTCGAACGCGCCGGCTTCCGCGTCACCCGCACCGAATGGTTCCCGCGCGACACCCCGTTGCAGGGTGAAGACGGCATGCTCAACTTCCTGCGGATGTTCCGCAAAGGCTGCGTCGCCACCACCTCCGACGCCGAGCAGGAAGCCCTCTTCGCCGAAACCGTCGCGCGCCTCCGTCCCACCCACCTCCGCCCCGACGGCTGGCACGCCGACTACACCCGCCAGCGCCTCCTCTGCATCCGCCTCTGATTGCAACCCCAAAACGCTTCCTTCGAGGTTTCACCATGTGGACATGCGCTGATTGCGGGCTGGAATTCATTGAGGACACACAGGAAGTATGCCCCGCGTGCGGCGCCTTGAGGCAAACCCCATGTCCGCCAACTCTGTCTGACTTTGGCGGGATTCTCATAACGCTCTCACCCTGTACGATAACGCCTTCGAAGGCACCACGCGACAAAGCCACCTGGCCGCAGTGCGCAGCCCTCTATAAGGACACCAACCACCACCTCCGCCTCTGGAAAGGTGAAGACACCACGATTACAAAACAGGCGGCAAGCGCCCTTATCCGGGCTATCCGCGCCCAGCAAGCCAAAGGCCGTTCAACCTTCAGCTTTAGTTTAGAGCGCGGCAACGAGGCGTTACGGCAAGTCAACTTCCAGTCCCCAGATTTCGCCGACTGGCGCGTTGCTGGCTTCCCTCTCCGCTGAGTCTGCGCAATCAGCTGCAGATGCATAACAACCAATTGAAGATTTGCAAAGCCAGCCACCACCAGAAGAGTTTGGCTAAGCACCCCAATATCTTATCATCACAGGACTTTTCTTCCTTCTTCGATGGAGGAGAAGGTGGCGGAGTAGGAGGTGGCGGAGGGTTAGTCCGTGGTGGGGGGAAAAGAGGAAATGGTGGAGGCTCCGGCCGAGGCAGCCTGGGCCCAGGCGGGGAAGGCAGAAAGGGCGCCGGGGGAGGTGACGAAGGTGCTGGCCGGGGCGGCCTGGGCCGTGGGGGAGGTGGTGGAGAAGAGGGGCGCGGCTGGGGCCTGGGTCTTGGCTTAGGTTTAGGCTTGGAAATGACGCGATGAGCCCAAAGCTCCTCCGACGTAACCTCATAACCGCACGCGGGGCACATATCAAACGAAGCCGGGTCATTGACAACATGGACAGCCCCACACTCCGGGCACTGCCAGGAGAATCCGGGCGGGGGCAACGCAACGCCACCCGGGAATTGGGGAGCCTGATCGGGTGGATAAGTATCGTCGTCAAAAACCATAGAAAGTCTGTGTTTTTAATGAAACGGGAAGGACATGCACGGACATAATTCGAAATGTCCCCGCATCATCAACCAAAAAGCCAATAAATAATCGCTACGATAATCCAGATGATAAAGATGTCCTCCAAAAAACCTCCAATAGTTGCCGTAACTCTTCTTCCGTTACGGCTATCGAACCACTCTTTGAAGGCTTTCCAACAGTTTCCGACTCCCGTCTCGATGGCATCCCCGAGTTGTTCGAGCAACAGGGAGAAAGCATCCTGTTCGGAATCCTCACCACCTTTCGAGCCCGTGTCTGAGGTTGGCGGGGACGGTGGATTTAGGGGCGGGATAGGCTTAGGTTCCGGTTGTGGCTTGGGGAGTGGTTTAGGATGAGGCTTGGAAATGACACGATAAGCCCAAAGCTCCTCCGGCGTGACCTCATAACCACACGCGGGGCACATATCAAACGAAGCCGGATCATTGACAACATGGACAGCCCCACACTCCGGGCACTCCCAGGAGAATCCGGGCGTGGGCAGCGCACCGCCGCCGGAAGGTTGAGGCTCGCCGGCGTCCGGCGCCTGGGGTTTCGGTTTCGGCTTCGGTTTGGGCCTGGGTTTCGGCTTGGGGCCGGGCTTGTCCGCATGCGGTTGGGCAAGGGGGGTGACGCCGCGCTTGCGCGGGCTTCGCTTCGCCCGGGGGGCGGCGTCTTCCGACGCGGACTCCTTGGGTGCCCGAGGCTTGCGTGGTTTGCGCGGTTTTCCCAGGGGCGGCGCGGGCTCCCCGCACGCTTTGCAACAGAGATCCCCCGCCGCGGCGTCCGCGGCAACGTTGTGCATCCCGCATTGGGGGCAGTCCCAGGCGACTTCACTGCTCATGCGCTCACCCCATCAAGGTTGTTCGCCAAAGACAAACGGTTGCGGGATTTGGTCGCCACGGTAGGCCAGATAGCAAGGCCGAACCCCACGATTCCTGTCATGGAACGTGAAGATGCACTGGCAGGAGAGGCGCTTGAAGCACCGCGTGAAGGGCAGATAGGCGATGCCGTTGCGCTGCTCATGCTGGTGGGCGCAGACAATGTGACGCAGGGAAATCCCCGTGACGTCAAAGACCTTCGCGAAGAACCTGCGGGCATTCTCATAGCCCACCTCCGCGCCGCGATGCGAGCGGTTGGGGAGCTTCTCGCGCATGTCCCGCATGCGGGACCACACGCAGTCCTCGGTCATCGGCTGCGTCAACGCGCCAAAGCCCGTGAAGTTGTCGACCTCATCGCTCTGCGGGACGCCGCCGTGGGAGACCCAAAGGTCGCCAAGGACCAACAGAATCGGCAAGTTCTGGATGATGCGCGCCAAGGCCCGACCTTCCTCCAGCAGCCCGGGGTCTTCCGCCAGGTGCTCGTTGAGCCAGTCCTTGAAGTCGGCGGGGTCAACACTGGAGGCGAATTGTCCGCTCACCTCGTCATAGCGGAACGCGACGTCATGGTTGCCGGCCAACCACAGGATCCGTCCCGGATATTGCCGGGCAAGCATAATCAGCAGACGCGCGGCCTCCAAATGGTTCTCCCCGCGGTCAAACAGGTCGCCCAGGAAGACCAGGATGGTCTCCGGGCCCGCGCCAAGCGTACGCTCGGCCACGGCTCTCAGCGCGTCCGCGTCGCCATGGAGGTCGCCGATGAAGAAGAGACGGCCGTCATAGGCCTGCGCCTCCTCCGGGGAGACGACGATGGCCTGCCCGACCCGTTTGTCGGCGAAGGCCCATTCAATCGGCTCGGCATCGCTGACGGGGGGCAAGACATCCGGCAAGGAAAGTCTTTGAGACGCGGAGTCCGGCAGCGGCGCCTCCTGGATGGCCGGGTAGTCCTGCGCTTCCCAGTCCGCGGGCGGGAAGGGGGGCAGGGCCGGCTCCGGGGGAACCTCGGGTTGGGGAGCCTCCGCCGGCGCCTCGGCCGCGGCCGCGACGTCCGTGTAGACCGCGCCCTTCCTGACGTACTGGATTCCCTTCGGCTTCTCCAACGGCGGGTCCGGCGGCGGGACGACGACCTCCGGCACGGTGGCAATGGGCTCCGGCGGAGGCGTGGCGGCTTCCGCGTTCAGGGAATCGCCGCGCGCTTCCGTCTCCTGGGATCCGGCCTGGGCGGCGCGCAACGCCTCACGGAGCTTGTTGCATTCCTCTTGAAGGCTCAGGCATCGCTTCTGAAGGCGAATGCACTCCTGCTCAATCGCCTTGACGCATTGCTTCTTTTCGTGCAGTTTCTTTTGCGCCTGCTTGATTGCCATCTCTTCCTCCGCTTGCCTTCTCTCTGCCCAGCTCTGCCGCAACAGCGAGAACGGCTCATCCCCTTGGTCGCGCGCCGCCTGGGACTCCGGGCGTTCCTGCTCGTGGTACAGGCTCCAAATCAGCGTGCAGACGATTGCGAGCAACACCGCAAGCAGGATGATGGCGATGAGCTGACACATCTCGACACTCATAGCACCCCCCGCAATCTGCGCACCTCAGCTTCGAGTCGTGCAACCTCGCGGTTCAATCGCTCCCGTTCCCGCAAGAACTCCGCCTCCTGGGCTTCAAGTGCGCGGTAAGCCTTCTCAATCTCGACGCGTTGTTGCGCGAACGCCTCCGCCCCCGCTTGAGGCGCGGGGGGCGAAGGGGCGTGGGGTCGGCCGGCGGGGCCTTTCTCCGGGGAAATGCCGCGAAGGGACTCAAACATCGCCGATCACTTCTTGTCGCCGATGTGCTCGAAGCTGCTCGTCTTCCTCCACTTGTCTTGATGGAAGAGGGCGCGCTGATAGGGCTCCTCGCCGGCGGATTGCATTGTGTTCACGGAGATGGTCTTGCCCAACTGGCTGAGCAGGTCCGCCATGTCCACGTTTTGCAGGCCTTGGTCGTCCTCCTCCACGGGAATGATGTCGGCACGGTCGATCATCGAGAGTTTGTCGATGACACCGCCGTCGCGCACCGGCATCACGGCCAGGAAGGTGATGTGGCGCGCACGGATCTTCTCCATGATGGCGTCGACCTTCTCCTTGGCTTCCTTGAAGGCCTCGGGTTCGTTGGTCTCGAAGGGCTCGTCCGAGATCAGCACCACCACGCGCTGGGTGGTGTTGGCCGGGCCGAAGGGCATGTCCAGCGCGAAGTCCAGCGCGCAGAGCATGTCCTCGTCACCCTCCACGTCCTGCCGCTCAAGCGCCTGCTTGAACCGCTCGACGTCCGTGGTGAAGAAGCGGCCCTCCGGGTCGCCGCCGTAGAGCAGGTCGCAGGTGTTGCCGTTGAGGGATTGGACGCTGTAGACATGCTCGCCGGGCATGTTGTGCGCCACGAAGTCCAGGCGCCACTCGAACTTGGCATCCTTGAGCTGGTCGATGAGGCGGCCGATGTTTTTCCGCACCGAGTCGATGCAGGGCTGCATGCTGTCGCTGGTGTCCAGGCAGAAAACGATGTCAACTTTGCGTGCCGGCATAAGAAGCACTCCTTTCAGGCTGTGAGGATGACCCGGATCTCCGCCACCTTGACGGAGGGGTCTTTTTTGGAAGTGATGTGGATGGTGTCGCCATCCTGGAGGGGGACCCATTCGTCCGTGAGGACCACGTCGTTCAGGGTCGTGAGGTTGCGCGTTCCCGGGAAGGCGCGGATGACCCACCCCTCCCCGTCGGCGGGGCTCAGCTCAAACTGGCGCGACGCGGCATAGACCGCGTCCGCCTCGCCGACGAGCGTGCCCAGGTTCCTGCTGCCGAAAATCAGGCTCGTCCGCAGGAGCCACTCGCCCGCCGAGCCGGAGAGCGTCGGGAAGACGCGTTTCGAGAACCCGCACGCCGGGCATACGTTCGCCTCGTCCGCGATGCCCTCTTTGCCGCAATCAGGACAACGCCACATCTCAGCATTCCTCCAGATGGACGACCATGGGGCAGATGTTCCGCTTCGAGGGGTCCTTGGCGCTGCCCAGCGCGATGACGTCGCCGTCCTTGAGGCGCTGGCTCTCCGTCAGTTCATTGCCGTTGTAGATGACCAGGTTCTTCGGCTTGGCCGGCGCGGGGTCAAGATACCAGCCGTCGCTCTCGCGCCGCAGGACAAACTGGCAGCTGTTGCAATAGACGCGGAAGTTCTTCACCGCCGCGACGGAGGTGCGCGAACCGAAGGTTGAGGTCGCGTTGAACCAGTCAATCGCGCCCGATGCGTCCTCCTGCATCGAGAGGCCCAGCTTGAGGTGCGCCTTCGGCGCCGGCGGGGGCGTGGGAGGCGGCGGGGGAGGCGTGGGCTTGGGCGGGTCGGCCGGCCGCGGTGCCGGCGCAGGCGGCGCGGGGCGGGAGCCGCCGGTGAAGAGCTTGCGGCACTTCAGCAGTCCCTGCTGCAATTCCTCCACCGTCGGGCGCTTGTCGATGTCCGGCGAGAGGGCGCGCTCCAAGAGTTCACCGAAGGCCGTCAGCGCGGCATCCGGCGGGACGATGAAGTCCGGGTGCGGGAAGGTCCCGGAGAGCGCCGCCTTGCGGTACTCGTCCTCGTCCTCGGGGAAGGGGTGGCCGCCCTTGGTGAGCAGCTCGTAGCACATGATGGCCGCCGTGAAGACGTCCGACTTCGCCTTGGGGCGCTCGTTGCGCAGATGCTCGGGCGACATGTAGCGCATCGTGCCGACATACATCTGCCCGTCCGCCGCCTTGGACTTGTCCCACGGCGCGGGCTTGTCGTCCAGCACCGTGAAGTCGAAGTCGATGAGCTTCAGGTTATACCCGGCCTTCACCCCTTCCTTCGGCATCAGATAGACATTGTCCGGCTTCAGGTCCGTGTGGACGATGCCGGCCTTGTGGAAGAGCATCAGCGAGTAGAGCAACAGCGAGGCGAAGGTGTACCGCTGGGCGGGCGACATCGCGCCCTCCTCCAGATAGGCCTTCAGGTCCTTCCCGCCCTCGATGAACCCATACACTTGGATGAAGGCGTTCTTGTGCTCGTACATGTCGATGAAGGCATACGTGCGCTCCGCCAACGCGGCGTCCGCGGTCACGCGCCGCTTCAGCTCGTCCTGGTGCTTCTTGTAGGCTTTGTACCAGGAGACCAGGAGCGAGGGGGACTTGTACTGCTTCAGGAAGACCTTCTCGCCGGACGAATCCTCGGCCTCGTAAGAAATCGCGAAGTTGCCTGCATTAATGAATCGCCGGATGGTGTAGGCCCCGGCGGATGCGTTCGGAGGATAGCGCGTTGCCATGGCCCGTTCCTTACAGTTCGATCGGTTCGGCCGATGCGCTCAGCGTCTTCGCCAACTGCTCGACGAAGCGCTGGAAGACGCCCATGTGCTCCGGGATCTCGCTGAAGGGGAAGGCCTCGCCCTGCTCGGTGTACAGCGGGCAATATTCCGCCTTGTCGGCCATCGCCAAATCCTCGTAGCACTTCGCGAAGGCCTCCTGCGGCACCTTCGCGTCCGCGGGGTTCACCGGCGTGATGAGCTCCAGGATAATCCGCTGCTCCATAATCTTCCGCGCCACGTCCAGATAGGTGCACCCGGCGTACTTCTCCAGCGCGGCCTCGGGGTGATACGTCGCGTCGGAGAAGACGACCACCGCGCGCGTCGCCTGGCTGCGCGCACGCCACTTGTTCGGGTCGTCCCCATCCTGCAGGCCCGCCTCGCCCATGTCCGCCAACGTCAACAGCGCGTCCAGCAGGGACTCCGGCTCATCGCCGCCGCCCTTCGCCGTCAGCTGCGTCAGCTGCCCATGCACCTCCTCCGTCGTCCGCACGAAGGGGTTGTCCTCCAGCCAATTCTCCTTGTCGAACGCCACGTCGCGGTAGCCGACGACCTTCGCGCGCCAGTCCTTGATGGCGCAGGTGTTGCCGGCCTCGTCCGTGAGGTACGCAAAGAAGCGGTCAATGCTCTCTTTCAATCCGTCGATGCAGGGGCTCATGCTTCCGGTGACGTCCACCAGAAAGACCAAATCAACCACGCGTTTCGTCGCCATCTCGAATCTCCTTTAATTAAACAGAGGATGTATAGAGCATAGCACACCACCCACACCCTGGCAAGGATTATCTACCCTACCGTAATAGGGGCCAGAGAAAAGAGAGAACCGCAAAGGTACAAATCTTGCAAGAAAGCTAGGGCACTAACGCCGGGCGCACGGTCGTATGCCCTCCCACGCCTTGCTTTCCTACACCAGAAGGGGATGAGGCAGATTGAAGCTTGAAGGCCTTTTTTGGGAGAGAGGCTTCGCTCCACCCCTGCTTCTCTCCTTCAAACGCGAAGGCGATGGGCGGGAGGGAGTGGTCGGCGAGCGTTTAATCCACTGACCGGCGTTAGCCAATCTGGCTTCGCGCGTACTGGCGTTTCTTACGGGGAAGGAGGCTTGCCGATTTTCCCAAACACAATTGCGTCGTCCTATTGGTCCTACCGCGTTGCCTAAAGGCTTCCAAGAAAGCGGTAGAGACGCAAGAAAGGTGAATAGGAAGTGAGGAGCAACGCGCCGAACGGTGAAGTGCCCAGGCCCTTACGTCTTGTTCGCGTCTTCGTGGCAAATTGGTTGCTTGCGTAATGTGCGCGGGTGTGGCATAATAACGACACGTAACAGAATCGGAAAGGAGCCCTCCAATGGCAGAGAGCATGGCGGATTTGCAAAAGAAGATGAAGGCCCAGAACTTCCAGATGAAGGCGACCCAGGCGGCGGAGCGAGGGGCGCTCGATGTCGCGCTCTCGCTGTATCGCCAGGCTTTGGCGCTGAACCCGCACGATGAGAGCATCCGGCGGCAGTTCCATGAGACGCGTGTCCGCCTCTTCCTTCAGAAGAAGAAGGGCGGGCTGGGCGCGGCGTTCGCCGAGATGGGCGCGCAGATGAAGCTCTCCAAGGCGCAGGGGCTGATCAAGAAGGGCCAACTCGAGGAGGCGCTTGAGCTGGCGGAAGAGGCGATGGACGCCAACCCGCTCTCGCCGAAACTCAACGAGCTTTACTTCGACATCGCCCAGCGCACCAACCACCCCGAGGCGATGCTCTCGGCCATGGAGGCGCTCTCTTCCTCCGCGCCCAACGACATCGACCTGATGCTCCGTCTGGGCAAGACCTATATGCAGGCGGGGGTCTATGGCCGTGCGCGTGACTGCTTCCAGAAGGCCGCGCAGGCGAAGCCCTCGGACCTCACCATCCAGAAGTTGTTGAAGGACGCGATGGCCCGCGACACCATGACGGCGGGCGGCTGGGAGGCCAACGCCGGCAAGCGCGGCGGCTTCCAGGCCCTCATCCGCGACAAGGAACTCGCCGCCAAGCTCGACCGCGAGGCCAAGGCCCAGGTGACGGGCGACGACGCCGAGGCCCTCATCGCCGAGGCCAAGGCCAAGATCGAGCGCGAGCCCAAGAACGTCAACTACTACCGCGGCCTGGCCCGTATCTACATCCAGAACAAGCGCTTCGACGAGGCCCTCGCGACCTTCGGCGCCGCCCGCAAGGTGAACCCCTCCGACCCCGAACTCGACCGCAACTGGGCCGACACCAAGATCAAGGCCTACGAGGCCGAAATCGAGGCCCTCCGCGCCGAGGGCAAGGAAGAGGAGGCCTACGACAAGGAAGTGGAGAAGGCGCAGTTCGCCTTCGACGACCTCCTCCGCCGCGTGGAGAGCTACCCCAACGACCTGGGCCTGCGCTACGAACTCGGCGTGGTCTACTACGACAACGAGGCCTACGACGACGCCATTCAGCAGTTCCAGCTGGCCCAGAAGAGCCCCAAGCACCGTCTGGAGGCCCTCTACTACCTCGCCTGCTGCTTCAAGGCCAAGGGCCAGCCCGACATGGCCGTCATGCAGCTCGAGGCCGCCAACAGCCAGCTCCCCACCATGGACGACCTCAAGAAGCGCGTGGTCTACACCCTCGGCGTCATCGCCGAAGAGGCCGGCGACAACGCCAAGGCCTTCGACTACTACAAGGACGTCTACGCCGCCGACATCGGCTTCATGGACATCGGCGAGCGCATGCAGCGCCTTCACGCGGCTAAGTGAGGGCGCTGCCGCGCCCCAGAGAACAGAGCGTGCAGGCGCAACGCGCCAAACCTTCCACGGCCACGGAAAACAGAGAACGGAACGCGCGGCAAGTGCGCGACAGGCAAAGCCGTTGTGCAAAGCGGCGGTAGCCGCCGTCCTAGTCGTCCTATAGGTCCTATGTGTCCTACCGCGTCGCTTGTTGGCACGTCGCAGACGTGCCGGGGGTGCAGGGAGAACTTCTCCCTGCCGGGGCGTGGGGCAGCGCCCCACACCCTCCAATCAGCCACTCTCCTAATCAGCTAATCAGCCAAATCCTTTGTGTCCTTCGTGTCCTTAGCCGTGGAAGGTTTGGCCCTTTGGGCCTGCACGGTGGTTTCCAAAATACACTGGCAGTCCAGCGTGCGCTAGCACGCCCTTAATCTGCAACAAATCTGTGAAATCTGCGGTTCCTCTCTAGCGTTTAATCTCTTCGCCGCGAAGGACGCGCGCGAGGTAGGTGTTGCCCTTGGATTCGGCCAGGGAGAGGGGCGTGGTGCCGTTGCCGAGGTCTTGGTTGGGGTCGGCGCCGGCGGCGACAAGCAGGCGGCAAAGGTCGGTGTTGCCGTAGAGCACGGCCAGGCTGAGGGCCGAGACGGTTTCCTCACGGTCGTTCACGGTGCGCTTGGAGGTGGCGTTCACGTTCGCACCCTCCTTCAGCAAGCGGTTGCAGATGAGGACATTTTCCTCGTGCGCGGTCAGGTTGCGCGCTTCTGGGAAGAGCAGGACGCACATGAGAGGCGTGGCGCGCTCGAGGCGTACGCCGGCATTGTCATAAGGACAGGCCTGGTCCGGGTCAGCGCCCAACGCCAAGAGTTTGCGCACCATCGCCTCGCGGTTCAGGCGACCATTCATCGTCTCATCGATCAAGATGGCCTGGTGGAGCGCCGTGAAACCGGGGTGGTAGGCCGGATCCTCGGTGGTGTTGGTCGCGTTGAGGTCATAGTCGGCCCCGGCCAAGATGTCGAGGCCCTCGGGCCAGTTGGCCCGCACGCACCACACGCTCAGGGCCT
Source organism: uncultured Kiritimatiellota bacterium (assembly GCA_944389945.1). GTDB lineage: Bacteria > Verrucomicrobiota > Kiritimatiellia > RFP12 > DVOR01 > Spyradenecus. The sequence continues at coordinate 96,923 of CALXOF010000003.1, forward strand.
GTCCCTGGAACTGTTCTTGCCGACCCAGCCCCTCCTTGAAGAGGGCCCGGAAAGCGTTGGCGTCGCGCGTGGTGAAGATGGTCGCGACCTCGCGTTCCTCCATCTGCGGGATGGCGGAAACAGCGTCGCTGCACCCCGCAACGAAAAGCCCCGTGGCCAACGCCACGACGCAACATAAAGTCAATCGTTTCAACTTCATCTCTCTCACTCCTTGGACACGGTTCACTGACCTATACTCTACCACCTTGCCATCTCCGCGTCAAACGTCCATCTGGAAGTTTGGAAGCTTAGAAGCTTGGAGGTTTGGAGGAGCCACGGAGGTGGAAGCCCGAACTGCCGCCCTTGGCGGCGATGAGACCAGACGCTGCGCGGCACCCGCAAAGACGCTGAAGGACCGCAAAGGACGCCAAGCACGACGCAGTGGAACCGCAGATTTCACAGATTTTGGCAGATTTATGGCGTGCTAGCGCACGCAGGACTGACAGATTGTTTTAGAAATCACTAAGAACACAAAGGACACAAAGAGGCGTCGCTGGGGCGGGCCGTTCGTGTGCGCAAGGCGCACGTCCGGCCCGAAGGGCCTGTAAGGGCATGGCGGGCTTCGCACACCACGCTTTGGTTTTGGGGGAAACCTAGGCTGACACAACGCTTTATCCGTCGCGCGCTTGCCGCGCGCTCTCTGTTCTCCGTTTTCTGTTCTCTGTTCTCTGGGGTGGCGTTAGCCACCCCGCCCCTGTGCTATAATAAGCTCATGCCAAAAGATTCCTACACGCTTCCGCACAATCACGGACAAGACGTCCTGCGCGTCTTGGAACGGATGCCGAGCCGTCCACGTTTTGAGCGCGTCGCCACGCTCTTCCGTTTGCTTGAGGACCCGACGCGTCTGCGCATCCTGTGGTTTCTCTGCCATTGCTCGGAGTGCGTGACGGACATCGGCGCCGTGGTCGGCATGAGCGTGGCTGCGGTCTCCCACCACCTGCAGGTGCTTCGCCGCGCCGGCATCCTGGTCTCCGAGCGCCGCGGCAAGGAAATCTACTACACCCTGGCCGACACCCACGAGGCCAAGCTCCTCCACCGTTCCATCGACGCGCTCTTCGAACTCACCAAAGACGCCCCCGTCTGCCCCCTCCTCGCCTACGCCCAGGGGCGCTAGCGCGCCCATTTCCACGAAGACGCAAAGGAAGCACAGGAGTTGCCGGAGGTTCGGAGATGCAGGAGCGCGTAGCGTTCGGTCTCTCCAAACTTCCAAGCTTCCAATTGTGCGTCCTCCCGGCGTGCGCCAGTACGCCCCAAATCTGCATCAATCTGCGCAATCTGCGGTCCCTACGCTGCGGCTTTTGCGATTTCCAAGAATGTCACAGAAACGCAAGGGATGGGGATAGGGAGAGAGGCGCAACGCGCCGAACGGTCACGCTTTGCTTTCCAATCAGCCAATCAGCCGGGCGCTCCGATAGAGCGCCCGTGTCTTCGTGGTAAAACGACAACAAAAAAGGCGCGGGGACCGCGCCTTTTGGAGTGCCAGGGGCGTGCCTCAGACGTTGGAGGTGCCGGTCTGGGAGAAGATGTACTTGTAGTAATCCTTGTTGCGGAGCTTGCCGGCGGCCTCTTCGTCGCAGATGACGATGCAGTCGTTGTGATACTGCAGGGCCGAGCAGGGGCACATGGCGGTGACGGGGCCCTCGACAAGGCCGGCGATGGCGTCTTGCTTGCCCTTGCCGAAGGCGAGGAGGACGACCTTACGGGCTTCCATGATGGTGCCGATGCCCATGGTGACGGCCTGGGTGGGCACTTCGTCAATCTTGTCGTGGAAGAAGAGTCGGGCGTTGTCGCGGATGGTCTGCTGGGTGAGGACCTGGCTATGGGTGCGGCAGGCAAGGGAGCAACCGGGCTCGTTGAAGGCGATGTGGCCGTCGGAGCCGATGCCGAGGAGCTGGATGTCGACGCCGCCGGCGGCCTTGATGGCCTCTTCGTAGGCGCGGCAGGACTTGCCGATGTCCTTGGCGAGGCCGTCGGGCACGTGGGTCTTGGCCTGGTCGATATCGATGTGGTCGAAGAGCTGGGTCTTCATGAAGTAGTGGTAGCTCTGGTCGTGCTCGGGGGCGAGGCCGAGGTACTCATCGAGATTGAAGCTCTGGCACTCCTTGAAGGAGACGGTGCCGGCCTTGCAGGCGTCCGCGAGGAGCTTGTACATCATGACGGGGGTGGAGCCGGTAGCGAGGCCGAGGACGGTCTTGGGGTTCTGCTTCACCTGGTCGATGAAGATGCTGGCGGCCAGGCGGCTGCCTTCTTCGGGGTTCTGAACGATTGCGACTTTCATGATTTGTCCTTTCGGTTTTCAGAGATGGGTTCAATGCCCGACAGCGCGGGCACAACGCTGGACGACGGCCTGCATCTCTTCGCGGGCGTCTTCCATGCATTGAACGAGACGGAACTGCGTGTGGCAGCGGTCGATGTTCTGCTTGGGGTAGTGGGTCTTGAAGTAGGTGTCGCCCTGGAGGTAGTCGGTGAGGAAGCGGATGCCGACCATGAAGGGGAGGAGCCACGCGGAGAAGGCGAGCTCCTGGATTTCCGCGGGGACGAGGAAGCGGGCGGTGTCGAGATACCCGGCGGTGACGGCCTCGAACATGGAGATGTCGAAGTGGACGTTGTCGGGGTCGGGCTCGGATTCGTCGGCGGTGTTGCAGGTGGTGCGGCAGAGGTCGCCGAAGTCATAGAGCGCGAGGCCGGGCATGACGGTGTCCAGGTCGACAACGGCGACGCACCGCTTGGTGGTGGGGTCGAAGAGGGCGTTGTTGATCTTGGTGTCGTTGTGGGTGATGCGCTCGGGAATCTGCCCGCGGAGGTAACGATTCAGCAGGTGGGCCACCAGGTGACGGCGCTGGCGCACGAACTCGAGTTCCTCGGCGACCTCCTCGGCGCGGTTGCGGATATCCTGGTAGGCTGCCTCCTCGAGCGTCGCGTAGCGCATCGGGGTGTGGTGGAAGTAGGGGATGGTCTCGTAGAGCCGGGGGGCGGGCAGGTCGGCCATCATGTTCTGGAACTGCGCAAAGCCGCGCGCGGCCTCGAAGGCGATATCCGGGTCGCGCACGTTGTCGTAGCTCTCCACCCCGTCAATGAAGTCGTAGAGGCGCCACCACTTACCGGAGAAGGTGCGCATGCAGTTGCGCTTCTCGCGGGTGTGAACCAGGGAAAGAACCTTGACGTCGGGATACTGCGCGGCCTTCGAGCCGAGATGGGCGAGCGTGCGCTCGATGTTGTCCATCACCTGCTGAGGCTTGCGGAAGACGGCGTGGTTGATGCGCTGCAGGGTGTAGAGGTGGCGCGTGCCATCGGGCTCCTCGGTGGTGACGCGATAGGTGTCATTGATATGGCCGCTACCGTAGGGCTTGGCCTCAATCGGCGTGCCCTTGACGGCAAAGCTAGCCAGAATCTCCTCGATCTTCTTCTCCATACGGACGCTCCCTGGGATGGCTTGAAGGAAGGACGGCGGCCCGGGTGCACCGGACCGCCGGGGAAGCCTTAGGCCTCGGCGAGAGCCTTCTTGATGATGGCCTCCATCTGCTCGGCCTGGTCTTCCATGCTCTGCACCATCTTCAGCTGGGTGCGGCAACGGTCGACGTTGTGACCGGGGCGCTTGATATGGAAGTAGGTGTCGCCGGAGAGGTAGTCCGTCAAGAAGCGGATGCCGATGGTCATGGTGATGAGGCGGGCAGAGAAGGCGAGCTCCTCCTTTTCGCCGGGCGTGAGGAACTTGGCGCCGCGGCAGTAACCGCGCGCAAGGGCCTCGAACATATCCATGCGCGAATAGACCTTGGAGAGGTCCTGCTCGTCCTCGGCCGCGTTGGCGGTGGAGGTGCGGCACATATCGCCGAAGTCATAGAGCGCAAGGCCGGGCATGACGGTGTCCAGGTCGATAACGCAGATGCCGCGCCCGGTCTTGTCGTCCAGCATCACGTTGTTGAGCTTCGTGTCGTTGTGCGTCACGCGCTCGGGAATCTCGCCCTTGGCGCAACGCTCCAGCAGACGGCCGAAGGAATCGGCGCGGGCCACGACGAAGTCGATCTCGGGCTTGACGTCCTTGGCGCGGTTGAAAGCGTCCTTCTGGATGGCGGACTGGAGCGCCTCGTAACGCTTCACGGTGTTGTGGAAGTTGGGAATGGTCTCATGGAGGCGCGGGTCGGTGAGGTCGGCCACCATATTCTGGAAGCCGGCGAAGGCCTCGCCCACCAGCTCCGCCTGCTGCGTGCTCTGAATCTGATCGTAGGTAGAGGCACCCTCGACGAAGACGTACATACGCCACCAGTTGCCCTGGGCGTCGTGATGGACCGGCTCGCCCTCCTTGGTAAGGATGAGCGTCAGCGTGCGGCGGGAAATATCCTCCTCGCCCTGGGCACGCAGCTTCTCGGCAATATGGCGGGTCACGCGCAGGATGTTCTGCTGCACGGCCTGCGGCTGGGTAAAGACGTGATGGTTGATGCGCTGAAGCAGATAATGCATCTTCGCGCCGCCCACCGAATAGGTAATCTGATAGGTGTCGTTGATGTGCCCGCTGCCATAGGGGCACCCGCTCACAAAGTCGCCGTAAACCTGGAACGCGGCGGAAATCGTCTTCAACTCCGCCTGCGTGGCCTTGCCAAGTTCTGCCATGACTCAAATCCTTTCTGTTTGGTTGCCAACAACACCATCTAGTCTACCACACCCGAGCAGAAATGCAAAGGGGGCGTTTGGAAGTTTAGAAGTTTAGAGGCTTGGTTCGCCGACGCGCCGTTCTCCGGGGCGGCGTCAAGCCCCCCTTTCTGGACCCCTAAGGGTTTCGACCCCGACCACTATAGGGTCTCGCCCCCGACCACTATAGTGGTTGACCGCGGACCACTATAGGGTCTCACCGCGCCCCCTTAAGGGAGCTCCGGAGACCCCTTTGGGGATCGGGAAAAAGACTTGGGATAGAAAAACAAAAAGACCGCCTTGCGGCGGCCTCTTTGGGATGGTGCTCGGGGGGGGACTCGAACCCCCACGGATCTCTCCACATGCACCTCAAGCATGCGTGTATGCCATTTCACCACCCGAGCGGTAAAGAACGGCACATAAGATAGCACATTGCCGGATGGCATGCAAGACTTTTTTGCAAAAATCTTATTGGGGCGGCCCTGCCGCCCCGGAGAACGGAGAACGGAGAACGGAAAACAGAGCGCCCCTGCGGGGCGACAAATGGAGTTCCTAGGAAATCGACAAGGCGCGAAACGAAGGGCGGCGGTCGCGGTCAGCGGCGAAGCCGCAGAGCGACCGATGGAGCCCGAAGCGGTTCGCGCCCCCTTGCGTCTTTGCGGTCCCTATTCTACTGAGCCGCAGAGGATTCCCCGCTGCCCCTCTCTGAGCGCGTCAGAATAGAAATTATAGGCTGTCAGCCTTGCGCCGTCCCCTTCCACGCGGCTTTGCGTCCGGGTTAGCGGTCTTCTTCGGTTGTTTGGCCGCAGCGTCCGGGATGGTCGCCTCAATGAACGCCACTTCCTCCGCCGTCAGCCCATACTTCTCATACAGCGCCTTGTCCGTCCACTCCCGCGAAAAGTCCTGCAGGGGAACGTAGCCGTAGACACCTTTGGCCCCGTTCTGGGAGGTCTTGCGGATACCGACGAGGAAGTGGAAGAACTTGGTCTCAACATAACCAAGCGCGTGCTCTGCCTCCTCGCGCGTCTTGAACGGGGTCAGCGTGATGTAAGTCTCCGTGCAGACGCTCGGAGGTTCAACGATGAATGCGGGGATTCTACTATTGCGAGGGTCTCCGGTTCCCCACGCCTTCGGCAGAAAAAGCTTGATGGAATCTATCCATTCAGCGTGGTCATTGACACTCTGACGAGATACATATCCTATACCTTCTTCACGCCACTTGTTGTAATAAAAGGCGATACAGTTCTTTTCATCACGTTTGAGCACATATTGGTGTTCTGCCACTTTCATACTGCCGGGCAGACGGATGTCATAGCCAAAAGGATCTCTTGAGCTGAGAATTGAACTGAACGGTTCCTCGCCCTTTGCCAAGACTTTTCGCAGGATAGGTAACGCTTGTTCGTCTCGGACAAAGATGTCCAGACCGGGCTCCAACAGATAACGGCAGGAGTGTCGAACTTCCGTCGCGCTCTCGTGGAGGAAAAGCTCGGTTTTCCCATCCCAATCCCTATCCCAGAGGAAATAGTTGACGCCGCCTTTGATGTCCACGGTGTCAAAGAGCATTTTGGAATTCCGGAAGTCGTGGAGGACGCGGAAGTGGGTGTCCTTGAGGCGCTCTTCACGGAAACCGTCCAAGCCGCTCCCGGTGTTGAACCAACGCGATGGCGTAATCAGCGAGACCAAATCCGCGGCCGCGATGGCCAGTTCAACGAAGTGGTGATAGACCGGCAGTGGGCTTGCCCCGCCCAACTGGGCTTGATAGGGCGGGTTGCCGACGATGGCGTCAAAATGCACGGGAGAGACTCCTTTCAAGCCCCAAGTGGCGGGCTTTTGGATGAGGCGGAGGATTTTGTTGTCGTTTTCCGCTTTGTCACGAAGAGCCGGGATGAGACGCTCGCAAACTGCCAGATTGATGTTGCCAGAACCATAACCCAAAAGCGTCCGTAGGGTGATGGCTCGGGCCATTCTCGTCTTGCAGACGATGAAGAGGTTTTCACGGACAACCTCCCGCCAAATAGACTGTTGGCGTTTGCGTGACAGGGTTTCGCCCTTTGCTTGTAGGGCCGCGTACCGCTCTTGATAGAAGGAGAAGGCCAGCCAGAGCGGATAAAGACCGGACTTTGAGTTGAGTTCCAGGACTTTAGCCTTGGGGTTCTTGAACAGACGCTCGGTGATACCTTCATATGCCACATAGCGTGGGGCATCCAGAGGTTCTTTATAGTCCTTATCATAGAAGCACCAGCCGCCGACCGTTTCGGTGAGATGGCGATTGACGGTGCACCATGGGGTGAGAACCGTCTCCTTGTCTGGATTGCGGAAAGCTGAGAAAATCGTGGCGATGGCTTTAACGCGTCCTTCCGGGGAGTAGGAATCCGCGGCCTTGGCCCGGGCCCGGATTTCCTTGACGGCGATACGGAAGACCTCGTCATCGTAGTAGGGAATAAACCGCTCAAATATCTCCCAGGTCACCCCCTTGGGCATGAACTCTTCCCAAGAGGTGGGGTCAACGCGCCGCATGAAGTCGCGAATGCCGACGTCTTCGTCATGGGGCCCCTCTGCCCCATAAATCAGTAATGGGATTCGGATGCTGATGCCGCGCAGGATGGCGATATTCTTCTCTCTTTCCTGTCGCTCTTTTTCGCGCTTCTCGCGTTCGGGATCGGGAATGCGTGGAGTCCGCGTGGTGGTTTTGGCGCGCTTTTGTTTGTTGAGGCCCGTCTGGGAAAGGGGAACGGCGCCCGGGACTTCATTCCGACTGAGCGTGCCGATGATGCCCTTGAGTTCCGCGAAGTCTTTGGGGTTGATATTGGCGTTCGTCAACATCTCCTTACGATAGATACTGTCATCGGCGAAGCCCTCGCGGATGGCCTTTGCCGCAATCGCCCGCTTGATGGCATAGAACACATCGTCAACGCAGAATTTACGTAGTTCACTCCCCTTGATGGCGATGATGGCAAGAAAGTTCAGCACGTCAGCAATGTCTGCACGTGAAGGTTCATCAGTCCCTTTATCACCACCTGTGCCAATCGTTTTGCCAATACACATTTTGGGCAGGATGGTAAGAAGACGGTCAGGCGCGAAGTCAAATGCATAGCACGCCTCCTTGACGCGTCCAACCTCGTCCGTGTAGGGCGATTGCACGCGGAAGATGGTTTGCAGATAGGCCGCGGCCGCAATCTTATCCCCGCCCGAGAGCATGAGCACGCCCGTCCATTGCGGAACGGTCACGCCGGTGGTCAGGCGTCCGCAGGAAAGTGTGATGGTGTATTCATGCTTGGCGATGGCTTCGTCCACGGTTTTGAGCGCATTGTCCGCGTCCCCGTCCACATCGCCCTCGCCGGCCACGTTGACGACCTCGAAATTCCCGAAGAGCGGGTCTTGCCTCAACAACGCTTTCAACGCTGTGCATTCCGGCACGCCGGGCAATTTCCAAAGCGTGTGTTTGAGAGCCTTGCGGTATTCCTCGGTGGCGAAGGGATAGTTGCTCTTTGGGTCGGCACCCCTCAGCAAGGCGAGAAACTTCTTCACGTCCGCCTCATGGACAAACCGCCCATCCGCTTTCCTCACACGAAAAAATTCACTGAAGCTGAAACTGTTGTCGAGGGTCACCAAGGCTTCGCTGCCTTCAAGCGCCTCGCCAAGGTCATACGTACGAAGGTGCATCTCGGGGAGTGAGGCATAAGGGTTCGCGCACCCCTCCGTTTTGTCCCATGCTTGTTTGGTCTTCCGCTCGGCCACGTAGTCCCACGTGTAGGTGTTCTCAACCGGGAAATCGCCCAAGATGTTATACGGCGTCCCTGACAACGCTAAGACCTTGGCTTTCTTCTTATGCGTCAACGCATCGATGACGGCGGTGCCCAGTTCGGTCTGCGTGCCTTCGTGGGCCTCGTCAATGATGACCAAGTCCCAGTCCATGTTGAAGACCGCCGTATTTTTGTTGAACTTCCCACTCACGACTGACGAGCCGCGCAGGTCTTGGATGGAGGCGAAATAGATGACGTTCCGGCGTTCCCGCGCAAGCGTTGCCTCGTCCTCCAGGAAGACGTAGGCATCCGAATCCCCAAAGACGTTCAGATATTCCTTCTTCCATCCCTTACGCACCACAGGGCGGTGCGTGCAAATCAAGACCTTGCGATACTTTTGTTCCTTGATAAGCGTCATCGCTGAGATGGTCTTGCCAAAGCGCATCTTCGCGTTCCACAGCACCGCGGGGGCGCCGGCATCGAAGCGCGCCTTGGCTAAGTCGACCGCCTCCCGTTGGTTGGGCCACAGCGTGACGGGGATGAAGGTCGGGTTGCTCTCTTTGGCGGAGAGGACGGCGCGACGCGCCTTCGCGGCCTGAATGGCGGAGACCGCCACCGGCAACGGTATGCGGAACCACTCTCGGGCGTTGCTGCCCTCCAAAATGACCTTCGGGTGGCCGGAGCGGCGCAGGATGCCATGGACATCAAAGTCGCGGAAGGCTCCTTCCTCTCCCTGTTCGATTTCGTTGTAAAAGGCCAACTCCGTGTAGAGCAACTGCCACGCCATCCCGGAGGTCCCCATATAGCCTTTGATACGCGCGTTCGCGGCATCGTTCAATGCCTGGCAATTAGGTGGATAGGCTTTGATTGCGGCTTCTCGGGAAAGCGTGCAGGGCACCGTCGCGTCGCCTATTTTCAGAAGTCCCCTGAGTTTCTCTTCCGGTGAACGAAAGACATAGATGAGTTTGTAGGCGTAGGGATTCTCGATGACAGACACAGACATGGGGTCATCCTTTCTCAAAGAGGGCGCGGACGAAGACGGGTTTGGGGCGGCGGAGGTCGGACCAATCGAGGATGCGGCAGTAGGCGGGCTTGGGATTGTCAAGGAGGTCGGGGTTGGAATTGACGCCGGGGGGAACGCAGCGGAGACCATCCATCTGCCAGAGGTTCCAGGAGATGATGTCGGCAAGCTCGCGGTAGTCGTCCAGGGAGAGTTCGGCGGTCTTGGGGAAACGCTCGCGGCGGGCCTCGATGACGGCGGCGAGGAGATTTTCGCGGGCCAGGAGCAGGTTGTCGCCCTGCCAGTCGTAACCATAGGTGGCACGGAGGGCGTGCTTCGCCCATATCATCCAATCTTTGTCGCGGCGGGTGTTCTCGGAGACGACGCGGAGTTTGCGGTCGAGGATGCCGACGCGGGCGGGGACGGGGATGGGGAGGCCGGTGGTGGCGTCGTAGCGGGTGGTGAGATAGGGCGCTTCACCGCAGGTGATTTCCAGGCGGGGCAGGCGGACGTAGTCGCGCCAGGTGCGGCCTTCGGGGAAGAAGATGGCGCGCTGGGTGGGCTCCCAATCGCAGTGCCGGCCTTGGGGAAGGACGAAGGGCGTGGGGGTGCCGAACCAGGCGGCGTCGATGAGGTCGTTCTGCGCGTTGACGACCCAGGCGGGGGTGAAGACCTCGGCACGCTCGACGGAGCGACGGCGCTGGACGTGCGCGGCCTTGGCGGTGCGAGGGCGGATGACGCGGCCGTTCGCGCCGGTGATGGCCTCCAGGCGGATTTCGTCCTGCGCGTGGTGGCCCAGCGCGGCGTAGTCCTCCGTGCCCCAGAGGATGTTGCGCCCCGTCGTCCGGTCCTTCAAGAGGATGTCGAGCACGCCGGGGACGACCTTTACCAGGTCATCCTCGAGGATATCGACTTCCCCCAACAAGGGCATAAGAAAGGCGTGCCTCCGTCTGACGGTCTCATCGGAGGCCTACCACAGCCCTGCAAGTAACCGTACAGACGGGGGCACGCCGGGGTAATGACCCCGACGCGCTCCCGCGTACATTCGCACTTGCATGGAAGGTGGTAGTTTCCGATAGACGAATGTATGCGTTGAACGCATCGTTGGCACTCACCCCGCGGTTTCCCGCCGGATGAGCTATGTGCCAGCAGAATACCCCATTTGAGGCCGCGCTGTCAAACGGCAATGCGTCCTGGGGGGTGTTTCCCACGAAAATACAAGGAGCGCTAGCGCGCCCCGGAGAACGGAGAACGGAAAACAGAACGCGCGGCAAGCGCGCGACGAAGTGAGGGATGAACAACTGTGGAGTGTTTACCCTGCGGGGCTCCCACAAAGGACACGAAGAACCACAAAGGGACACAAAGAATTTGGCTGATTGGAAAGGTGTGGGGCGCTGCCCCACACCCCGGCAGGGAGAAGCTCTCCCTGCACCCCGGCACGTCTACGACGTGCCATAACACGACGCGGTAGGACATATAGGACAAGGGGCGCTGACGCGCCCCGGAGAACGGAGAACGGAGAACAGAACGCCCCTGCGGGGCGACAAAGTGACGGATGGACTCTCGTGGAAGATTAACCCTGCGAGGCTCCACCAGAAGACTCCCAACTTCCCAAAGCGTGGCGTACGAAGCCCGCCACGCCCCTACAGGCCCTTCGGGCCGGACGTGCGCTTAGCGCACGCACGGCCCACCCCTGCGTCGTGCTCTTTGTGTACCTTTGTGGTTCTTCGTGTTCTTTGTGAGTGCCGCGCAGCGTGAGGCCTGTCCAAGCATCCAAGCCTCCAAACTTCTAAGCCTCCAACCTTCCCACCTGGTTTTTGCTAGACTTTGGGTATGCAAAGCGCGTTTTATCCTGGGGTGCGGCAGGGCCGCACGATGCTATTCTTCCTTGGTTGGGGGATGGACCCGACGCCCTTCGAGACAATGGAACGGGCGTGGAACACGATTTTCGTTTGGAACTACACAGACCTGACCGGGCTGCCGGCGTTGCCGGAGGGGCCAGTGGACTTGATTGCGTGGAGCATGGGCGTGTGGGCCGCAACGCAGGTCATGCCGCGGGAGCGTCTGGCCTCGGCTACCGCGGTGAACGGTACGCCTTGGCCGATTGACGCGACGCGGGGCATCCCGCCGACGGTCTTTGAGGCCACGTTAGCCAACCTCTCGGAGGCCGGCATCGCGAAGTTCCGCCGCAGGATGTGTGGCGGTGCGGCGGCGACGACGGCGTTCCTGGCGCACGCGCCCAAACGCTCGACGGAGGATTTGGCGGCGGAGCTGGCCGCGTTGGGCCGGGCCATCGGCGAACGGGCGGAGCGTCCCTTCGCGTGGGACCGGGCCATCGTGTGCGAGGGCGACCGCATCTTCCCGCCGGCGGCACAACAGGCGGCCTTTCCTGAGGCGCTTGTGCGGCCGGGGGCGCATTGGGCGCCGGAAATCTTCGCGGCGTTGCTCGCCGGGAGGACGCCGTGAGCGACCGCGAACGACTCTTGGTCTCGCGTTTCGCGCGCGCCATCGCCACCTATGAGGCGCAGGCGACGGTGCAACGCGAGGCCGCGGAGCGTCTGGCCGAGCTCATGGGGCGCCATTTCCATGTGCTGGGGCCGCGGATTTTGGAGGTAGGCTGCGGCACAGGGCTGCTCACGCGGCGGCTCTTGGCGCGCTTCGCCCCGGCGGAGCTGGTGGCCAACGACCTCTGTCCGGACATGGGCATCTGCTTCGCCAACGTGCCGCGTGTGCGTTTCCTGCCCGGCGACGCGCGGCGGGTGGCGTGGCCGGGCCCCTTCGACGCCATCGCCTCGGCCTCGGCCGTGCAGTGGTTCGATGACCTGCCCGCCTTTGCGGAGCTGTGCGCCGAGGCCTTGCCGCCGGGCGGACTGCTCGCACTCTCGGCCTTCGGGCCAGAGACCCTGCACGAGGTGCGGGCGCTGACGGGGCGAGGACTGCGGTATCCCGATGCGAACGCGCTTGCGGCGACCTTCGAGGGCCACTTCCGGACCTTGGAATGCGAGCGCGCCGTGCGCACCTTGGCCTTCCCCGACGCGCGGGCGGCGCTCCGCCATCTGCGCGAGACCGGCGTCACCGCCACCGCCAACCCCGCCGAGCCGTGGACCCGCGCCCGTCTGGAGGCGCTCGACGCCGATTGGCGCCGGGCCTTCCCCCACCCCGACGGCGGCCTCGCCCTGACCTATGAACCCCTCTGGTATCTGGGAGCACGACGATGAAGAGACTTGCCCTGGCCCTGTTCGCCCTGCCCGCCGCCCTCTGCGCGGAGACCCTCACCCTGCGGCCCTACGCACAAAACGGTTGGGCGCGGAGCCTGGACCTCCCCGCCGCCGTGGCCGAGAAGGTGCCGCAACAGGACTTGGGCGAGGTGGCCGACCTCTTTCTGGCGGTGGACGCGCTGTTGGTGCGGGTGGACACCCATACACGCGCCCATGCCCTGTGGTTGGAGATTTGCAACCAGCCGCCGCCCTACGTCTCCGACGCGGCGAACCGTTTCGAGCTGGTGTGGCTAGGGCGAGCCTATCCCTTTAACCGTTGGGGGCGACTGGTCATCGACCGCCGCTTCATCCGACCCGAGGATGGACGCCTGCTGGCGCGATTGGAGCAATTTTACCATGAGCGACTGGAGGCCTCGCGCTACGCCGCGCTCGGAGAGACCCTCGAGGAGGCGCGCCCGCCCGTCTTCGCCGGCTTCGAGGACGACCGTTACCAGCGCCACGACGACCTCATCCAACGCCTCGTGCAGGACTTCAACGACAACCCCGCCAAATGGGTCGGCGCCGCGCCCGAAGACGCGCCCGAAATCCCCGAACTCGACCCCGCTCTCGTCAAATCCATGATGATTGAGGAGACCGGCGGCAACGGCGAACGTTCCCTCGCCGCTTGGGACGTCGACCCCCTGCAGGTGAACGTGCCCGGCGACTGGGACCCCGCCAAGGAAGACCTCGGCCTCTCCGAGCCCAAGAGCCGCAACGAAGGCACGCTGGAAGGTAACCTCCGCGCCGGCATCATGTTCCTGGCCCGCAAGGGCTTCGGCGTCTCCGGTCGCCCCATCGCCGGCCGCCCCGACGCGACCTTCGACTCCTGGCATGCCGCGCTCCTGCGTTACAACGGCCGCACCGACCTCACCGCAAAGGGCCGCCCCTACAACGCCGTCTATGCCGAGCGCATCCTCCGCCGCGCCTATAACACCGACCGCAAAGTCCCCATCGCCCAGGGACACTGAGGGGCGACTCCGCCGCCCCGGAGAACGGAAAACGCGACAAGCGCGGCGGGTGGAGTTCGTTGCCCAATCGGATTAGGGACCTTGTTTTCTGAGTGCTACTTGGCCAAGCGTGCTTGATAACGTTGTTTGTGGCTCCGTGGGGTTTCCGGGACGGTCATCACCAAGGAGCCTTTTTCAACAAGCGGAGACACATAGCGTCTGAAGACATAACCGGTGGACGCGATTCCTAGGAATGCGGCGATTTCCTGCTTGGTGCGCGGCGTGGCACAAAAGGCCAAGAGCGCATCTTCAGAACGACTTTGCCGCTTCTCGACCGGCTCCAATTCTGGTTCCGGCTCCATGACCCGATTATAAAACGTGTCCTTGTTATAAAGCGTAACCTTAAAACGCTCGCGCGTATCGGTAAAGCACGGCTCGGGAAGACCGGCTTCCGCCATCGCACGACGAATACGAGGAATGCCAGAATAACGGTTTTCCGTTTGCCCCAACGTCTCCATCGCGACCACAAGAGCGGGGTTGCGCGTGTCCGGTTGCGTCTTCCCCAATTGATCAACGGTCAAACGTCCATAGAGTCCACCGGGATTCTGGATTTCCACGCGATTGCTAAAGAAGGTCAAATTGATGGGTTGGTTTTCCGTATAGATGCTATAGTCACGGTGTACCAAGGCGTTCAAGATAGACTCACGCAACGCATCAAGCGGATACTCATCTTTGTCCTCACGGGCTCCGGTTTGCGGGGAAACATGGATGGCTGTGCGCATGTTGCGCTTGGCGAATGCCAAGGCACTCTCCAGCATCTCCGGCAAACGCCCCTCGATACGGACGCTATCCAGGAAGCGCTCCCCATTTTCGCCAAGCTCTCCCATCTCCTCGCCCGCCACGCGGCAAGCGACAATGGCCAACTGCGGGAAGGTCGCCTGCGGATAACGTCCGAAGAGCAAAAGGGCCAACAGGGTGAACTTGCCTTCGCGCAAAAACCCCATCGTGTTCCACAGTTGCTCTCGGGTCATAGAGGCCGCGAAGTTGGTGCGCCCCTGTTGGCGCAACGCCAAATAGGCCTCCACCAACGTCTCATCAATCAATACGTCCGTGACATCCGGCAAAGGGCGAAGCTCATCATGTGTTCGGCGGCGATAAGCCTCATAGGTATAGACTTCGTATTCCGTCATCGGCTTGTCGGACTCGCCTACACGGATGAAGGAGCCTTTCACGCGGCCTCGAGCGGTCTTGAAGCAAGGTCGTTCAGAGACATCCAAAGGGGGAATCTCTGCGACCACGAATTGTTTGCCCTTCTCCACATAAATAGAGATCACGGGACGAACAATCGGCGTCATCTCCTCGCCGACTTCCGCCAACTTCTTCTGTAGGCTCTGCACGTCATAGACCCCAACCTTGGCAAATCCCTGACTTTCGTCCAATCCAAAAAGAATCACCCCGCCGTCATCTTGATTAGAAAACGCGGAAATTGTGTCATAGAGACGTTCCGGGCACCCCTTGGCCGCGGATTTAACCTCCACGTACTGGGATTCGCACTGTTGATTCCGCACCTTCTCTATCAAAGCCTTAATCTCTTCTTCCAGCATAACAGCCTCCTTGTTACCTAACAACGTAACAACACTTCTGCAATAATGTAACACTTCTGCCTATTTTATACAACAAAAGATAACAATCAGCAAGTAAAAGGTAACAGATTTACCTTTTTGATGGCCGTTTTGATAACAGACGGACTCTTTTGTAAATCTGTTACGTTATTTGTTACGGTTTTGCGCTTAGTATTCATTTCTCCGAGAGAGGGAATTTCAAGAAACGACAGAAACGCAAGGGATGGGCACGGTAGTGAGGCGCAGCGCGCCGAACGGTGAAGTGCCCAGGCCCTTGCGTTCCTTGGTGTCTTCGTGGAGAGAACACATTTGACCGACGGGCGGGGATGTGCTAAGTTGCAGGTATGAAATGGATGTTGCTTTGTTTGGGACTGGGTGCCGCGGGAATCGCGGCGGCCGAGGTGACGCTTGAGGGTTTTCCCAACCACTGGACGCAGGACGACCCCACACAGACGTCGTATCGCGCCTACACGCCGGAGCATTGTCCGCCCGGGTGCGTGGCCATCGCCGGCGCCGCCATCGTCCAATATTATAAGGTAGGGGAAGGGCCGGACCAGGCCACCAATACTTGCCGCGTCAATGGCGAGTCCCGCACTCTCACCACCGAAAGCGAAACCTACAACTGGGCCGACCCTAGCTCCGATGACTATGGCCGCCTGGCCTACAACCTGGGCGTCCGCCTGGGCATGAGTTACGAGACGAGCTCCAGTTCCGTCGCCTTCGCGAAGCTCAAAGATGTGCTCGATGACTACGGACTGGCCTCGACTTACGTCTCCTGCGTCTCCGGCGAACCCACCGACGATGACTACGCCCGCCTGATTCAGACGCCCCTCTGCCTGGGCTGGCCCGTCGCCCTCACCATTGGCGGCGACCTCACCTCCCACGCCGTCATCGCCACCGGCTTCGACCCCACCACCGGCGAAACTCAAATCTTCAACGACTACGGCCGCCAAGACTGGAACACCCTCCCCAACATCTACGTCCACGGCGTGGGCGACTACACCAAAATCTACGGACTCCTCGTCGTCCGCCCGCCCTGCGAAGCCGGCAAAATCTGGGCCGCCGTCACCGGCACTGTCACCGCCAAGAGCGACCTTCCGAACGTCACCCTCACCTGCGACGGCCAAACCGCCACCGTCACGCCCGCAACCGACGGCACCTATGCCCTCGCCCTTCCCGTCGAGCCCCGCGCGACCGTCACCCTCAAGTGCGGCAATCGTTCCACCATCCTCGCCTTCACCATCCCAGACGACCCCACCCTTGCCGGCTCCGGCTCCCTGAACGAGACCCTCTATGCCTGGTTCGCGGATGAGTCGAGAGAGACTGCCGTCAGTCGTTCTTCCAGTGTCTCCATCGGCTTCGCACAGACCTCATCCGTGCTCGGCTCTGACTATGCCAATGTCCCGGACAGCTGGTTGGAGGCCTACTTCTTCGAGGAGATACAGAAGGTCCTAAATAGTGGAGTGGCCTTCCGTGAGGCCTATCGCCGTGTCGCCGAGAAAGACCTTGACAACGACGGACTCCCGAACTGGCAGGAATACGTCGCCGGAACCGCCCCGCGCAATGCGTCCAGCCGCTTCCGCATCACCGGCCTCACCATCACGGACGGCAAGCCCACCCTCACCTGGGCGCCCAACCTTCCCAACCGCGACTACCGCATCCAAGGCAAGGCCACCCTCGACGGCGCCTGGCAGGACGACCCCGGCGAGGACGCCCGCTTCTTCCGCGTCACGGTCGACAATCCCGCCAACTGACCCATGAACATCGCCTTCTTGGTCTACGGGTGCCGCCTCAACCAAGCCGAGGCCGAGAGCTGGCGGCAAGCCCTCGAGGCCCGCGGCGCGACCCTCGTCCCGCCCGACGCACCGACGGTCGACGCCCTCTGCGCCCACACCTGCGCCGTCACCGCCCCCGCCGCCCGCGAGGCACTCCGTGCCCTGCGCGCCTTCCGCGTCAAACACCCCGCCGTCCCCATCATCGTCAGCGGATGCGCCGCCGCCCTCCTTCCGCCCGGCCTGGCCGACCTCACCCTCCCCCACGCCCGCAAGGCCGACTGGCTTGGCACCGTCTGTGACCGTCTCGGACTCCCCCGGTGCGCCGATGCCCCCGAGTCCCCCGCCCACCGCCGCACCCGCACCTCCCTCATCGCGCAGGACGGTTGCGACGCCTTCTGCGCCTACTGCATTGTGCCGCACATGCGCGGCGCGCCCGTCTCCGTGCCGATGGCCGCCCTCCTTCGCCGCGCCGACGCCCTCCTCGCCGAAGGCTACCCCGAGATCGTCCTCACCGGCTGTAACCTCGCCCTCTACCGCGACCCCGAGACCGGCGCGCGCCTGCCCGAGCTCCTCGCCCGCCTCGCCGACCTCCCCCGTCCCGGCCGCGTCCGCCTCGGCTCCCTCGAACCCTGCGTGGCCGACGACGATGCCATCCTCCGCCTCATCGCCGCCAACCCCGGGCGCCTCTGCCCCTTCCTCCACCTCCCCATCCAGAGCGGTTCCGACGCTCTCCTCCGCCGCACCGGTCGCCCCTACGGCGCCGACCATATCCGCGCCTTGCTCGACCGCATCTGCGCCACGCTCCCCTACTGCGGCCTCGGCGCCGACTGGATTGCCGGCCTCCCCGGCGAGACCGAGGCCGATGCCGCCGACACGCTCGCCCTCCTCCGCGCCTATCCCTTCACCGGCGCCCACGTCTTCCCCTACTCCCGCCGCCCCGGCACCCCCGCCGCCGACTGGCCCGATCAACTCCCCTCCGAGACCATCGCCGCCCGCGCCGCCACCCTTCGCCAAGCCGCCAACGAGGTTCGCCAAACCTCCCTCCGCCGTTTCCTCGGCCGCGAACTCCTCGTCATCCCCGAGACCTGCCGCGACAATCATTGGCGTGGTCACTCTGCCGAAGGCCTCCCCTGCCTTCTCCCCGGCCCCGTCACCCGCGGCCGCCTCACGTCCTTCATCCCCACCGCCCTCACCCCCGAAGGTCTCCTCCGCTGAAGGTCGGCGGGGCGCCCCAGAGAACAGAAAACAGAAAACGGTGAAGGGCCCAGGACCTTGCGTTCTTTTGCGTCTTCGTGAAAACCACACTGGCAATCAGCGTGCGCTAGCACGACCTTAATCTGCCCAAAATCTGCGGCTTCTTCCCCACGTTCAGCCGCGGCCTCAAAGGAGGTCACGCCAGTGAGGGAGCGCGGTGAGTTTGGTCATCCAATCGGGACGGGCCTGGGGATGGTCAAAGAGCTTGCCATCGCCATAGCGATGCCGGAGGGCGCGAAGAATGGCCCACGCGGTGGCCCAGGGCTTGAAAACGGCGTTGTCGGTGAGGTGAAGACGGATGCCGCCAAGGTCGGGCTGGGTGAAGTCGAAGAAGCGCACGCCGGGAAGGCCGAGAGCGTTGAGGTCATCGGCGAGGGCTGGCCCCTCAATCCAAGGCGCGCGAAGAACGCGCCAAGCCCAGGCCCCCGCGCGGTCGACGTCCAACTGAGGCAGGGCCTCGGCAAAGACGGTGGCGGGGTAAAGCCGCGCGGCGACGCAGTCGCGGATAGCGGGCGAGGGCGGGATGAAGTCGGCCTCGGGGCCGGGCGTGAGCGGCGCGGGAAGATGCGGCAATCCGAGCCAAGCGGCGGCTTCGGTGTGGGTGAGGCCGTGGACAAGCGGCAACTCACAGGGTGCGACGAAGGAGAGGCACGCGGGGTCGGCGGGCGGGCCGTCGGGGAGTCCGTGGCAGGGGATAGGCCGGTCGCAGACCACGCAGGGAAGACCGATTTCGGCGCACGCCTCGAGGGTCAACTTAAGCGTCGCGAGATAGGTGTAGCAGCGAACGCCGATGTCCTGCAGGTCGATGACGAGAAGGTCGAGTCCGGCCAGAAGCTCGGGCGTGGGCTTGCGCAGGTCGCCGTAGAGGGAGTGGATGGGGATGCCCCAGAGCGGATGCGGCACCGTGTGGGTACGCTCGCCGGCGGCGGCAAGACCGAAGTAGCCGTGCTCGGGCGCGAAGAGCGCACGGAGGTTGTCGCCAAAGACGCGACGCAGGGCCTCGGCGGAGGTCTCGCCGGTGGTGAGAAGCGCGGCCCGGTGGGAGAGCAACCCGACCTTGAATGTGGGGTCTGCGGTGCGGAGCCAGGCCTCGATGCCGGGGGTCATTTGCGGCCCACGAGGATGAGGGTGGTAGGGATGGCGGCGCACTCGTCGAAGGCCTCGAGCCAATCGTCCGAGGCATAGGCCGGGTCGGGGTCTGCGGGCGGCTCTTCCAGACGCTCGACGGTAAGGCCGGCGGCGCGGAAGGCGTTGAACCAGTCGCTGACGGGCCAGGCACGGCTGGCGATGGGGTCGCCTTCGCCCTCGGGTTGCTCGCGCACGTCGTCGACAGGGTGGAAGTAACTGGGCAGGAAACGGCCCCAGGTCTCGGTGCCATCGTCCTCGTCCACGCTCACCCACTCGCCGTTGTAGACGGGATGGACGGTGGAGAGCACGAACCAACCGCCGGGCCGCAGCCACCGCGCCACGCGAGCAACCTGCGCAAAGGGGTCGTCCAAGAACTCAAAGGCGTGCGAACTCGTCACCAAATCGAAGGCGGCCTCGGGCGCGTTGAAGTCTTCGATGGCGCACCGCTGAAAGGTGACGTCCAACCCGGCCTTTTCGGCGTCGGCACGGGCGTAGGCGAGCTGCCCCTCGGAGATGTCGATGGCCGTGCAGCGAAGTCCTTGCCGGGCGAGCCAGAGGGAGTTCTGCCCCTCGCCGCACCCCAGCTCCAGCGCCTCCATGCCCGGCCGCAGGGGCGGCAGCAGACGCAACTTGCTCTCACCGGCCAGAAGCGGGCCGTAATGGAAGTCCCCCGCGTCAATCCGTGTGATGGCGCGGTAAGTCCCGGAGATGGCATCCCAGTATTGGCGTTGCGGATTCATGGGAGCTTGCCGACGGCCTGGGCGCGGCGGTAAAGGTGCCAAAGGATGATGGACTTGCCGTCGATGAGCGTGCCGTCGTCGATGGCCGCGTCAATCTCCGCCGCCGTCAGGGCGACGGGCTTAAGGTTCTCGTCGGTGTCGAGGCGCTGGCCATCGGGCTCGGCCTTGAGACGCGCGAAGAAGTGCCAGTGCACCTCGTCGCAGTAGCCGGGGGCGGGGAGGGACTTGCCGAGCGGGATCAGCTCGGTGACCTCATGGCCGCTCTCTTCGCGGGTCTCGCGGCGGGCGGATTCCTCGGGCATTTCGCCGGGCTCCATGCACCCGGCCACGCACTCCAGCAACGTCTGCTCCACGGCCTTGCGATACTGCCGCACCAAGATAAACCGCCCATCGGGCAGTTGCCCCAGAATGCAGACCGCGCCGCGGTGCCGGAGCACCTCACGGGTGGTCTTGCGTCCGTCGGGCATCTCGATGTCCAGGATATCGATGGTCAGGGCGCGCCCCTCAAAGATCCGGCGGCTGCCCAACGTCTTTTCGTGCATGGGGTCCATGATGCCTCACTCCATATTCAGACGGCGCTCCAGGTCATACGATCGCTTGCCGCCCAAGGAAATGCTTTTGGCGTAGAACCGCGCGGCAATCTCCCGATCCGGGTCGGCCGTCGGCAACCGCAGGAAGGCCACGGCCAGATTGAAATAGGGCCGCGGGTCGTCCGGCTTGGCCTTCGCCGCGCGCTCCAAAATCCGCATCGCCTCGTCGGGACGGTTCTTCGTAAGGAAGGCCCCCGCCGCCACCAACTGCGCCTCGAAATCCGCCGCGCTCCCCGCCGGCACCGTGCCGATAATCTCCAGCGCGTCGTCCGGACGCCCCTGCAACAACCGCAGACGGGCCAGGTAGAGCATGAAGCCCGGCTCCTCGGGCCACGCCACGGCGTGCTTCAAGAGGGCCGCCTCCAAGGCATCCACCCGCTTGGCGGCCCACAGCGTCTCGCACTCGGCCAGGGCCACGGCGCGCGCCTTGTCATCGGCCTCGGCCTTGGCCTTCGCCTGAGCGTCTGCCTGGGCCCGCTGACGGGCAACCTCGCGGGCTTTGGCCTCCGCCGCGGCTTGGGCCTGACGCCGCGCCAACGCCTCCGCCGCCAGACGCTCCTGCTCTTGCTTCGCCGCCAGTTGCGCGGCGCGCGCCTTGGCCTCGGCATCTGCACGTTCCTTGGCGATGGCCTTCTCCAACGCATCCAGCAGGGTCTGGGCATCCGCCTCTTCTTGGCGAGCCTTGGCGGCACGGGCCTCTGCCACCTGCAAATGAGCCGCCGCACTGTCCACCGCGTCCTCTTGCGTCTTAAGGGTCTTGGCCGCGGCCTTCACCTGGGCCTCCGCCGCGTCCATCGAGGCCTCCGTGTCCGCCGCGAAGGCCCCGGCCAAGAGTCCCTCGCCGGCCTGAGCGGCCTGGGCTTGGGCGGCCACCTGCTTTTGCTCCGCCGTGCGCAACGCCACCTTGGCGGCCTGCTCCGCGGACTGCGCCTCAGCGCGAGCCTTCTGCGCCGCCTCATGACGCGCCTTTGCGGCGGCCAGACGCTTCTCCGCCTCGGCGCGCGCAGCCTTCGCGGACGCCAGATTGCGCTTCATGCCGGGCAGTTGCTCGGTGAGGGTCGGCGGCTTCGGCGCCTCCAAGAGCTTCTCCTTGGCCTCCTTGGCCTCTTCTTTCTTGCGGAGGGCTGCGCGTTCTTCGGCCAACCGCCGCTCCAACTCCGAGGTGTCGGTCACCGCCTGGCGCACATCCAGCACCTCCGCACGCTCCAACGCCAACGCGTCCAGCGCCGACAGGCAGAGAAACTTCTTCATTCGCAACGACGACCACGCCGGCCCCGAGGTGTCCTCCGTGGCCTCCGTCTGCTCGATGAGCGTCTGCGCACGCCGGAAGAGGCGGATGGCCTCCTCTACGTCCCCCTTCTGGGTCGCCTCCTGGGCTTGCACAATCAAGCGGTTGGGCTCACGCAGGGCCTCTGCCACGCGCGTCGCCACCTCCGCGGCCTGTTCTTCTTCGCTGTCGCCGAAGGGCCAAGCCGCCGCCGGGCCCGCCAAACACGCCACCAGCGCCATCAATACCAAAACGCGTCCACTCATTGCCGCTTTCCTTCTTTCCAAGGTTCCACATGAATCGTCACGATTGCGTCCGCGCCAAACGCCCCGCGCAGGGTATGCTCCACCCGGCTCGCGATGGCATGCGCCTCAAGGACCGTCATCGACGGGTCCACCCGAAAATGCATCTCAATCACCGCCACGTTCCCCACCCGACGGCTCCGCAGATGGTGCGGCTCAGAGAGTCCCTCCACGCTGTGCACCAGCTCCAGAATCCGCGCGTTCTCGGCCTCGGACATTCCCTGCTCGGCCAGCTTGTCCACCGCGTCCTTCACGATGTCCCACGCGATCTTCAGCAACACCAGGCCCACCCCCATCGCCGCCAAAGGGTCCAGAATCGCCCACTTGCCGCCGAAGAGCGCGCCTGCGCCCACCCCCACCGTCGTCGCGATGGACGAGAGCGCGTCGCTCCGATGGTGCCACGCGTTCGCCAGCAGGGCATCATTCTCCGTCTGCCGCGCCACCCGCACCGTCACCTGATAGAGCCACTCCTTAATAATAATAGAGGCCACACCCGCCCAGAACGCCACCATCCCCGGCCGCACCGGAAATTCCCCATGCGCCAGCGCCGCCCACAACGCCGCCGCCCCATGAAACGCAATCGCCAGGCCCACGCCGCAGAGCGCCACGCCGACCACCGCCGCCGCCAACGTCTCGTATTTCCCATGACCGTAAGGATGGTCGCAATCCTGCGGCTTCCCCGCCAACCGCATCCCGATCAATACCGCGAAATCCGTCGCGAAGTCGCTCGCCGAATGCGCCGCGTCCGCCACCATGGCCGACGACCGTCCCAACAGACCCGCCACAAACTTCGCGAGTGTCAGAATCGTATTCACCCACACCGAAAGCCACGTCACGCGGTTCGCCCGCGCAACCCGTTCCTCGGCCGTCAATTGAACGCTGTCCATAGACCCTTATTATACCACACTAGGGACGCCTCGACGCCCCGCTGATTGGCTGATTCGCTGATGGCCGTGGAAGGTTTGGCGCTTTGCGCCTGCACGGGCAGATTGGAAGGGGCGCGGCAAGCGGCGACGGATGAGGCGCTGGGAGAGGGTGGGAGGTTTTTCGGGAAAACACGAAGGACACAAAGAACCACGAAGACACACGAAGAAGGACTCTGGTGTAGGGAACCGCAGATTTCGCAGATTTATTGCAGATTAAGGGCGTGCTACCGCACGCAGGACTGCCAGATTGTTTTTGGAAATCACCGTGCAGGCCCAAAGGGCCAAACCTTCCACGGCTAAGGACACGAAGGGATGCGAGGCGAGGGCGGGCCGTGCGTGCGCGCAAGGCGCACGTCCGGCCCGGGGGCCTGGAGGGGCATGGCGGGCTTCGCACGCCACGCTTTGGAAAGTTGGGAAATCTAGCGGCGCAGCCGCCGTCCTATATGTCCTATACGTCCTATGCGTCCTACCGCGTCGTGTTATGACACGTCGCAGACGTGCCGGGGGTGCAGGGAGAACTTCTCCCTGCCGGGGCGTGGGGCAGCGCCCCACACCTTTCCAATCAGTCAATCTCCTAATCAGATAATCAGCCAAATCCTTTGTGTCCTTTGTGAGACCTTGTGAGCTTTGTGGTGAAAACACACTGGCAGTCTTGCCGGCGGTAGCCGGCCCCTAATCGGCTCCAATCGGCGTAATCGGCGGTTTCCATTCTGGCAGTCCTTTGTGTCTCTTTGTGGTTCTTCGTGTCCTTTGTGATAGCCGCGCAGCGTGAGGCTTGTCCAAACTTCCAAGCCTCCAAACTTCTAAACTTCCATTGAGCGTCCTGCCGACGGTAGCCGGCCCCAAATCTGCCAAAATCTGCGGGATCTGCGGTTCCCTTGCGGCGTGTTTCCCTGCGCTTTGCTACACTTTTAACAGAGAACTAACGCCCCAAGACAGGCGCGTTGCGCTATCATAAGAGGACTTATGGAACAGGACGCGACAGAGAAGTTGGCACTCATCGATGTGGGCTCGAACACCATCCGCACCGTGGTTTACGGACGGCGCGGCAACCGCGCGCGCAAACTCTACAGCGAGCGCGACTACACGGGCCTCATCGCCTATGTCTCCAATGGACGCCTCACCGAGGAGGGCGTGGCCAAGCTTTGCGCCACCATGGCCCACATGAAGCGTTTCTGCGCGCTCTGCCGCTGCGAGAGCGTCACCGCCTTCTCCACTGCCTCCCTGCGCGGCATCACCAACCGTGCCGAGACCGTCGAGGCCGTCCGCAAGCTCACGGGCATCGACATCGTGCCGCTCACGGCCGAGGAGGAGATGGCGTGCGACTG
This sequence comes from uncultured Kiritimatiellota bacterium, assembly GCA_944389945.1. Classification (GTDB taxonomy): domain Bacteria; phylum Verrucomicrobiota; class Kiritimatiellia; order RFP12; family DVOR01; genus Spyradenecus. The sequence continues at coordinate 121,467 of CALXOF010000003.1, forward strand.
CGCCGCGCTCAAGCGCACGGGGCTGAAAGAAGGTTTCGCCTTCGACCTCGGCGGCGGCAGTTGCCAGGTCTTCCGCTTCGGCGAGAACGGCTTGGGCGAGGGCGCCTCGCTCCCCTTCGGCTGCCTGACGCTGGGCGAACACTTTGTGCGCCGCGGCCTCTTCCCCGACCGCGAGGAGGCGCGCGCCATGCGCCGTTACGTCCGCGGCACGCTCGATGAGTACCTCCCCGGCTTTGTCGGCGTCAAGCCGCCCGTGATCCACGCGATGGGCGGCACCGCCCGCGCCGTCGCCAAGGTGCTCCGCGCCTCCGGTCAGGCCGAGCAAGACGGCGACTGTCTCTGCATCCCTCGCGAGGCGCTGCGCGACCTCCTGCGCGACGCCCGCAAGAACGAGGGCAAGATGGTGGCCCTGCTCCGCCGCGTCATCCCCGGGCGTATGTCCACCCTGCTCCCCGGCATCCTGGCCATGGAGACCATCGCCCGCCACCTGGAGTGCGAAACCATCGAAGTGACGCCCACCGGCGTCCGGGAAGGATTCCTATGGACGAAACTGTTGCCTACGGCTGCACCGTCAACCGCGAACTGAGCTGGCTCGCCTTCAACCGCCGCGTCCTCGAGGAGGCCGCGCTCGAGAGCCGCCCGCCGCTGGATCGCCTCACCTTCCTCGGCATCTTCATCTCCAACCTCGACGAGTTCTACCGCGTCCGCGTCGGCTCGTTGCTCGATCAGATGGCCCTCGAGCCGCCGCCGATTGACGACAAGACCGGCTGGACCCCCGCCCAACAGCTCGCCGCCGTCCTGCGCGAGGCCAACGTCTTGGTCGACGAGGCCGACACCATCGTCTCGCGCATCCGCTCCGACCTCGCCCGCGCCGGCGTGGCCTTTGAGCGCCCCGAGACGTTGGACGGCCCCCGTGCCGCCGCGATGGCCCGCTTCTATAAAGAGGAGCTCAAGCCCCTCCTCTCCCCCCTCACCATCGACTCCCACCACCCCTTCCCCTTCATCCGCGACCGCGAAGAGGCCGTCGTCTGCCGTCTGGGCAAGCGCACGCTCGGCGTCATCCTCCTGGGCCGCCTCCCCCGCCTGAAGGTCTTCTCCGACGAGGCCGGCCACTGGGCCCTCCACACCTCCGCCGTCGTCCGCTTCTTCGCGCCCAAGCTCTACGGCCACCAGGAACCCAGCGAGTGCGTCGTCTGCCGCGTCACCCGCAACGCCGACCTCACCGTTGAGGAGAGCGAGGGCGAGACCGACTTCCGCGGCGCCATGCGCGACTTCGTCCGCCGCCGCAAAAAGCTCGCCCCCGTCCGCCTCCAGTTCGCCCAGCAGCCCTCCAAGGAACTCGAGGCCCTCCTGCGCGACCGTCTCAACCTAGCCGACGCCGTCCAGTCCCGCGCCCAGGCCCTGCCGCTCGACCCCGCCTTCGCCTTCACCCTCGCCAAGGCCCTCCCGCCCGAGCTCGCCAAGTCCCTCTCCGCGCCCACCCGCAAGCCCGCCGCCGTCGCCTGGGCCCAGGGCGACATCGCCGCCCGCGTCGCCGAGCACGACCGCCTGCTCCACTTCCCCTTCGAGAGCATCCACCCCTTCGTCAAGCTCCTCGAGCAGGCCGCCGATGACCCCAAGGTCACCGCCATCCGCATCACCCTCTATCGCCTCTCCTCCAACAGCCGCATCGCCCAGGCCCTCGCCCGCGCCGCCGAGAACGGCAAGGACGTCCTCTGCGTCCTCGAGCTTCGCGCCCGTTTCGACGAGGAGAACAACATCAACTACTCCGAGATGCTCCAGGACGCCGGTTGCACCGTCATCTACGGCCTCCCCGGCTACAAGGTCCACGCCAAGGTCTGCCTTATTCTCTATAACGACGGCGGCGACGAGCCCCGCACCCTCACCCAGATCGGCACCGGCAACTACAACGAAAAGACCGCCGGCCTCTACACCGACCTCTCCTATCTCACCACCGACCCCACCATCGGCCGCGACGCCATCCGCCTCTTCCGTGCCCTCTGCCTGGGCGACCCTGAGGTCGAGAGCGACGCCCTCTGGGTGGCCCCCAAGTCCTTCCTGCCGCGCCTCCTCGCCCAGCTCGACCAAGAGATTGCCGAGGCCCGCGCCGGCCGCCCGGCCTACGCCTTCCTCAAGGTCAACTCCCTCAACAACATGCCCCTCATCCGCAAGTTGATCGAGGCCTCCCAGGCCGGCGTCACCGTCGACCTCCACGTCCGCGGCATCTGTTGCATCCGCCCCGGCATCCCCGGCAAGACCGACCGCCTGACCATCCGCTCCATCGTCGGCGACAGCCTCGAGCACACCCGTCTGCTCTGCTTCGGCACCCCCGGCCGCGAACGCCTCTTCATCGGCTCCGGCGACTTCCTCAACCGTAACCTCAACCGCCGCGTCGAGGTCTACACGCCCATCCTCGACCCCGACTGCCGCAAGGACCTCCTCAAGGTCATCGACATCCTCCGCGCCGACGACGCCAAGGCCCGCCGCATGGCCCCCGACGGCACCTACGCCCTCCCGCCCCCCAGCGACAAATCGCTCTCCTCGCAGGACGCCCTCCGCCAGCGCTACGCCGACCTCAACGCCCATCCCATCCCCCCACCCGACACCCGCAAACCCGGCCTCCTCTCCCGACTCCTCCACTGGTGGCGCTAACGCGCCCCGCTGATTGGCTGATTGGAAGGGGCGCTGACGCGCCCCGGAAAATGGAGCGCGCGCCAAGCGCGCGACAGGTAAGGTCATGGTTCGTAGCGGCGTCAGCCGCCCTCCTGAATCTCCTGTATCTCCTGCATCTCCTGTAACGCCGTGGCGGCGTCAGCCGTCGTGCAGAGCGGCGTCAGCCGCGCTCCTGTATCTCCTGAATCTCCTGCATCTCCTGAACACGTCGTGCTAGGCCGTGGGCGCGTCAGCGCCCCTTCCCCAAAGCATGGCGTGCGAAGCCCGCCATGCCCCTACAGGCCCTTCGGGCCGGACGTGCGCCTTGCGCACGCACGGCCCGCCTTCTGCGCCGCCTTCCTTCGTGATTTCTAAAATATTCTGGCAGTCCTGCGTGCGGTAGCACGCCCTTAATCTGCAACAAATCTGCGAAATCGGCGGTTTCATCACACTGGCAGTCCTGCCGGCGGTAGCCGGCCCCTAATCGGCTCCAATCTGCGTAATCGGCGGTTCCATCCTGCATCACTTTTTGTCTCCCCAAAGGCCTCTCCTCGGACCCCTAAGGGTTTCGGGGCGGACCACTATAGGGTCTCGCCCCCGACCACTATAGGGATTGACCTCGGACCACTATAGGGTCTCAGAAGGGGCGCTGACGCGTCTCCGGAGAATGGCAGTACTCCCTCCGCCCCTCCAATCAGCTAATCAGCCAATCAGCCAATCAGCGGGTCGGCGGCTCAGCCGCCGACCCTATACGCTTTGGCTTGGGAGAGGCGGTGTTCGCGGATGTATTTGATGCGGTCGTAGACGATGGGGTTGAGCGCGCGGGCACGGGCGAGAATCCGGTAGACCTGGCGCTCTTTGAGGTCGTAGAGTTTGGCGAGGGTGCGAATGAAGATGGCGCGACTGGGATGCTCGGGTTCGTGGCGGTGCGCCCATTCATGGAGCAGGTGGCAGTAGCGTTCGGGGAGGCCCTTGAAGGCGACCTCGATGGCGGCCACCAACGACTCCTGCCGGTCGGCCAAGTCGCCAACCCACGCGGAGAGTTCGTTTTGGACCGGCGCGGCCAGCCGGCGACAGGCAGGGACCGCTCCGCAGAGGCAAGGCGTGGCACCGGCTTGGACCACGCGGATGGGTCGGCGCAAGACCGTCTCGGCCTTGGCGGCAAGACCGCGCAACTTGTCCACGGAGACGCCGGGCTCGGCCACCAACAGAAGGCACCGGAAGTCGGCGCGGTCGCGGAGGCTTTGCAGAGCGGCGGTGAGTTGCTCGGGATGGCGGACGCGCAGCGCCCACGCAGTTTGGCCGTCAGGCGCGTGGGGGCAGACCACGGGAAAAGGGGACGCGACGGCAACAGCGGCAGAATCACACATAGACACACTCCTAGGTTCACTTCAGTGAGAAAAGGTGAGCCTATTATAGCATAAGGGGGCGGCTGATGCCGCCCCCTTATGCTGCTGATTGGCTGATTGGCTGATTAGCTGATTGGAGGGGCGCTGACGCGCCCCGGACTGCCAAAATGGGGAACCGCAGATTTCACAGATTTGTTGCAGATTAAGGGCGTGCTACCGCACGCAGGACTGCCAGTGTGGGTTAGATCACAGAGGTGCACTGAGGATTTCACAGAGGCTCACAAAGAAGGACTGCCAGAATAGGGAAACCGCCGATTTCGCAGATTGGAGCCGATTAGGGGCCGGCTACCGCCGGCAGGACTGCCAGTGTGATGGAACCGCAGATTTCGCAGATTTGTTGCAGATTAAGGGCGTGCTACCGCACGCAGGACTGCCAGAATATTTTGGAAATCACCGTGCAGGCCCAAAGGGCCAAACCTTCCACGGCTAAGAACACGAAGAACCACAAAGAGACACAAAGCACGGCGCAGAAGGGCGGGCCGTGCGTGCGCGTAAGGCGCACGTCCGGCCCGGGGGCCTGTAGGGGCGTGGCGGGCTTCGCACGCCACGCTTTGGTTTTTGAGGGAATCTAGCGGCGTCAGCCGCCGTCCTGAATCTCCTGTATCTCCTGCATCTCCTGTAGCGTCGTGGGCGGCGTTAGCCGCCGTCCAAAGCGGCGTTAGCCGCCGTCCAAAGCGGCGTCAGCCGCCGTCCAAAGCGGCGTTAGCCGCCGTCCAAAGCGGCGTCAGCCGCGCTCCTGAATCTCCTGTATCTCCTGCATCTCCTGTAGCGTCGTGGGTGGCGTTAGCCGCCGTCCAAAGCGGCGTTAGCCGCGCTCCTGAATCTCCTGTATCTCCTGCATCTCCTGTAGCGTCGTGGGCGGCGTCAGCCGCCGTCCAAAGCGGCGTCAGCCGCGCTCCTGAATCTCCTGTATCTCCTGCATCTCCTGTAACGTCGTGGGCGGCGTTAGCCGCGAGAATCAGTAGCCGCGGACAGCGCGACGAGCCGCGGACATCGCTTCGCGGATGCCACCAAAGCGCAGGAAGTCTTTTTGGAGTCGGAGAAGTTGCTTATAGAGAAGGGCGTCGGTCTGATCGATGAGGACGACTGCGATATTGGCGATGTTTGCGGGGGTGCGATTGGCGATGCAGGTTTTGTAGTAGGCTTCATCGTTGTGTTTGCCGCAAACGCGGCGAGCCTTGGAGTAGATCTCGGTACCATCTTGCCAGATTTCGGCCTCGTTGATACGAAGCCAATCGAGAAAGTCTTCACGCAATTCTTGAAGGCTGGCTTTAGCGATGTTGGTGAGGCGAATCTCGGTTTCGCGGGAAGTGGGGCCGGCTTTGGCGCCTTCTATAATGTTTTGTTTCCCGGAACGTGCGGCCTGAACCATCTGGTCTATGGTGCGATCCCCGCGCTTGAGGGCAATACGCACAAAGTAACGCGTGATGAGGTAAATGCTGCGCGACTTTTTGTAGGTGATAAGGTTATAGGGATTTTTGCCCAAGCGCAAAAAGTCTTTGGAGGGATGGTCCGATGCGGAATGCGAAGAAGAGGGGGGCTGAGCCATAGACGAGACCTTTCACTTGAGTTAAATGTAGTTTAGCAAAAAAGAGAAGAGGGCGCTATAGACACTCGCACAGGATTTCAGGAGATTCAGGAGAACAGAGCGCGCGACAAGCGCGCGACCGGCAACCCGCCACCACGACCTTGTCAGGAGATACAGGAGATTCAGGAGATACAGGAACGCGCGGTAAACGCGCGACCGGCAACCCACTGTACGACCCGGGTCAGGAGATACAGGATTTCAGGAGATTCAGGAGATGCAAGGGGCGCTAACGCGCCCCGGAGAACGGAGCGTGCAGGCGCAACGCGCCAAACCTTCCACGGCCACAGAGAACGCGCGACAAGCGCGCGACGGGCAAGGCCGCTGAGAAAGCCAAGCCTCCAAGCCTCTAAACTTCCAAACTTCCGGGGCGCGTCAGCGCCCATGTCTTCGTGGAAAGAGGTGCCATAAAAAAGAGCCGCCCGGGGGCGGCTCTTTTTTGGGATTGGGGTGTGGCTCACAGTTGCTGGGCCGTGCGGCTGACCGACACGCCCAGCGTGAAGCCATCGTCCAGCGTCAGGCCTTCGAGGGCCGTATCGGGCACCGTCAGCTCGACCGTGCCGGTCGCGGCGGAGGTCTCATCCACGCTGCTCTCACCGGTCAACTGCACCTTCTTCTCCGAGCCGCCCGCCGTTACCGACAGGACATAGTAATTGTCCTTGGCGAAGCCGGCCTGGGCGGCACCCTCGCCCTGGACCTTGGCGGTCACCACCCAGCCATCGCCGGTGGTGTTGCGCTTGATTCCCACGATGCCGAAGTCATAGGCATAGGTGAGCGTCGTTCCTTCGGCGTTAGCCGTGGCCTTTAAGCCGGTGAAGCACCCGAGCACGTCATTCAACGTGGCGGCGTCGGGGGAGGCGATCGTCGTCTGCCCCCCCTTGGTCCTCAGCTGAACGGTGTAATTACCGTTCGTGATCCCCTCCTTGGCCGCCGCCTGACGGAGCGTCAACGCCACCTCATCGTCCAGCCCGGTCAACCCATTCGGCGCCGGCACATTGTAGATCCTCAGATAGGAGTTCCCACCCTCCTCCAGGACGGCATTGGGCACCCATGCGCCGCCGCCCTCCGCAGGATTGACCTTTACCGTGAAGTCCTCTGGAAGCTTGGCGGAGTGGTTGTTGTTCAGGCAGGAGATGAGCCCGGCGGCCTGCTCCGCCGCGGTGGCGGTGAAGACCATGTTCTTGGGCAGGGTGGTCGCCTCCTGCGAGACGGCGGAGAACATCGGGCGATAGGCACCCTCAAGTACGAGCGTACCCTCGCCGGTGGCAGGAAACCACCACTGCTGCGCATTGGCCGGGCCGGCCAGCGTGAGCGTCGCGTCCCCGGCGATGGTCGCACCGGTGAAATTTGAAACCACCGCCCTCTGGTGCGTCAATTTGAGCGAACCGGCCTCCACGGCAAGCGAACCATTGTGCCCCGTCAGATTGGTGATTTCATTACCGGAACCGCGGTTAACAACCTGCGTTCCAGCATTGGTGTAGAAAACAGGGTCTTTCTCCCCCAGTTGCTCAAGCCCCTCGATACGGATATTCTCGCCGAGAAGTTCCAAGACAGTACCCACGTGGTACATACTCGTCAACTTGAGATTGGAAGCCTGAATCGTCAGACCGCCGACAAAGTCTGAGGCGTTAGAGGCCTCGATGGTGTTAGGTTCCCCGTCGGAGCCGGAGGCGCCCTCCAGAATGACCGTCTTGCCGTTCAGCGTCAGGTAGGCGAAGGAGGAGAAGCCTTTGGTGACCTTCAGGGTCGTCCCGGCAGGAAGCTCCCACGGGGACTGGAGCGATACACCGGAGATGTTCGCGTCAATCGTCAACGTCGCGCCCTCAGCGGGCGTCACGCACGCCGGGATGGTGGACTGCGTGCTCGTCGTCTCCAACGTCACGTTGCCGAGCACGAGGATGGACTCCATGCCCGTGAGCGCGGTGTTGAGCCTCACCTTAATGGCCGCAGTGGTACCATCGAGGACGACCGTGCCGGAGGTCGGAGCGGCCTGGCCGGTGGCCTCACCGACCGTCCAGTTGGAGGCGGACCAATCGCCGGAGGTGGCCAGGGTCGGCATCGCGGACTTCCACTTGAGGGTCAGGACATCATCCGCCACAGAGGGCGTGATTTCCTCCTCCACGCCGGAGACCTTGAAGGTCGCAGTGGGATCCGCCGTCATCGAGGTGCCAAAGGAGACCACACCAGCGGCCTGTTCTTCCGCGGTGGGCGTGATGTTCACCGTCGCGCCTTCGACCACCGAGAGCTTGGGACGGTTCTCGCCGAGGGTGACGGTGGAGTTGGCGGCGGCGGTGAGTTCACCGGTGTAGGCCGTCGTGATGGCCGAGGAGAAGACGACCGTGCCCTGCAGGGTCAGGCTACCCGCGCCGGTGAGCGCGCTGTTGGTGCCAGAGACGGTCAGCGCCTTCCCCGCAGGTGCCGCGAGCGTAGAAGCCTTAGAAACGGTTAGACCATAGAAGGTAAGGACGCTAGGAGTCGTCAGGGTGCCGCCGGCGAGATCCACGGTATAGTTGGCCATGCTGAGCCCCATCTGCGTGGAGAAGTTCGCCTGACCGGCAATGCGGAGCCTACCGGCCGTAACGTCGGCACCTGACACACCGCCATAATAAGTAACACGCGCACGCGCGGCAGTGAGCGTACCTTTCGCACCGACCTCCAGCGTGGCGCCATTGGAAACGCTGACATCGCCGGCATCGGTGCCCGGCACCTTCACCAGTAGTTCGCCGGACGCAATCGTGTATTTGGCGGCGGCACCATTCACCTGGAAGCCGGCCTGAATCGCGAACGGGCCATAGCTACCAATCATCCCCGTCTGCGTCGCGCCGTTCACAGCGATGTTGGCCTTCTGGGTGACGGTGACATTGCCCGTCGTGAACATCTTGTCGACAACGGTGAGCTTGGCGTTCTCCGCGCCCTCAACCGTAGCAATCGTCAGCGTGGCGGAACCGGAGGCGGGGCCGGTGATGGTAAGGGAGGCCACAGTGGCCGCCTTGTCGAGGGTGATGGTCTTGTTATCGTTCTCCGCGAGGGTGACGGTCACCGCGGAGTTTTCATCGGGCTCCACGCCGGAGGACCAGTTAGCGCGATTGGACCAGTTATTCCCTTCCGTGCCACCGACCCACTCGTAGGTGACGGGGCGGGTGATGGTGCCGTCGGAGATGGTCACGCCATCGGCCAGCTGGCCGACCGAATCCATGATATCATCGTGGACGAAGACCTGCACCGAATCCGTCGCACCGGCGAGAGCCTCGGCAATGGCGTACTTCACGCGACCACCGGGGAGACGGATCATCGTGTTCGCGCCCAAGGTGAGCGTGCCGGACACAACGGGATTATCCCACGCAACGTAACGGAGGTCAAGCACGGCGTCGGCGGGAAGGGTCAAATCCCCGGCAATCTGCGCTGTGGGCCTAATGTAGACGGGCGTATCCTCCGCCAACGCGGCCAAGGCGTTCGCGAAGTTCTCCGTGATGAGCTTGCGCTCGACAATCTGGAGGGCGGCGATACCGCCACGCTCAGCATCTTGGTTCAAGCGGGGCAACCCCTTGACGGTGAGAGGCGAGAGGGTAGAAGCAAGGCGACCACGGACGCGGAGAGCGTTCTCACCATAGACCGGGGTGGCGGAAAGCGAACCCCAAGAGGCCGCGGCCGAGGTATCCGTGGTGGCGACGGTGGTCTGCTTGGCATCGTCCCAACGATAGAAGGTGCCGTCAATCTCGTAGGGGTGGATGTTGTCCTCGCCATTATCAGAATAGCCGGCATAGACGATGACGTCGTAGGCCGAATAGGGCAGGTTCGCGACCGAAATCGTCGCGCCGTAGCCATTCGAGGTCGCGCCATCATCCAAGTAACCCTGCAGGAAGGGATGGGCATTGTTAGGAGAGGTCCAATAAGTGGTAGAGGCATTATAGGTCACGGTGGGGGCACCGGCCAAGTCGGTGTTCTCGGCACGCGTAATGGGGACGTCAGTGCCGAACTCGCCGGAGAAGTTCTGCCACTTATTGCCGGCGACCGGGGCGAGACCGTAAGCGGTCTCATTCTCCGGCACCGCACGCTGGTTGCTACCGAAGTTCAGGCTGATGACGCCCTCCTTGGCGGGGTCAACGGTGGGAATCACCTCGCCGGTGCAAATGAGCTGGAAGCCGGCGAGATTACCACGCGCGTAAGTGTTGAGGCTCTCTGAACCAGAGCGTCCATTCTTGAAGGTGCGAAGAGAGAAGGCTCCGGTAAGTTCATCAACGCGAACGGCATTCACGCCCACGACAGGCTCACGCGTCGTCGTATTACCGAAGGCATGCGCCTGGTCGTACCCCTCCACCTTGGTGAGGGCGCCATCCTTGTAGGTGTAATACTTACCATTCACCTCAACGGGGCGGAAACCAACGCCGGCATCCGCGTAGAGGTAAACAATGGCGGAATACTCCGTGAAGGGCACGTTCGCGATGTCGATGTCCGCGCACCAATCTTGATTATTGTTCGCGGCATCGTCCAAGACGTTGACCAACAGGTTGTTGGTGCCGGAATACTCCCACGCGCCGGTGGCCTGGAAGGTAAGCGTCACGGGATCCGAGACCACGAACCCATTGGTCGTCAGCGTAACGGCATTCCCTTGTTGAGAGTAGAGAACGTTGTCCCACTCCCCGCCGGGAACGGGATAGAGGCCATAACCGGTCTCACCCTTGAGCGGGTGGTCATGATCCGTGCCAGAGCTCCGACCGGAGGCGAAGTTCACGTTGATGGACGGAACCTCCTCGACCGGCTCGGGGGTGGGCGGAACAATTTCCTTGCCACGCCCAATAATCTGGAAGCCGGCAAGGCCGCCACGCGTGGGATTGTGGGTGCCCATATCGACTTCGATATCACCGGAGAGGCCCTTGATGAGCATCACGTCATGGCCCAACGTACCGGAGTTGTCAGTACTCGCGATGTCATTCGTTGTGCCCCAAGAGGCCGGCTTGGAAGCGGACTTGGTCGCGGCTCCATCCGTCTCTTCCCCGGTGTAGGTGTAATAGGACGACACGCCGTTGGAGATCACCTCCACAGGCGCCCACTTCTGCCCAGTGTTATCCGTGCAGAGATAGAGCACCAGGTCATAGGTTTCATAGGGGATGTCGCGAAGGGCAAGTTCAATAGGATTGGCCGCATTCGCGTCACCAGCGTCGTTGTAACCATCGCCCATCGCACCCAAGCGCTCGGTGCGTTCGGCAATTAAGTTCATGCCACCACCTTCACTAAGCCCCCATTTCCCGCCCAGATAAGCGGTGACATCGGCGGTAGTAGCCACGCCGAAGGCGTCCTTGAGACCGGTGAGCGTCTCCGTTTCTTTTGCCTTAGTCAACTCATTCCAGTTGGCGTTCGCCACCGCAAATGCGTCAAGGCCGGAGGTTCCGTTGCGAGTCGTGGTATTCGAGGTAATTGTAGCCTTCGTTCCACGCGCATTCACACTGATGATACCAGCGATAGGCTCCTTATCGGTCAGCACCTCGCCGGTGCAGACAATCTGGAAGCCGTAGAGACCGCCGCGATTGTTGTCGTTCTTCAACATCTCCAGCGCGATGTCGCCGGACAAGCCCTCGATGAGCATGACGGCCTTACCATAAGCGATGGCGTTTCCCGCATTGCCGTTGGCAGAAGTCGCGCCCCAATCGACGGCGGCGGACTCTTCGACCTCTACGGCGGCCCCAGTTCCGGAATAATCGGCGGGATAGGTGTAATACTTCACCGAGTCATCCGTCGCGGAAGTCACCTTGGTGGCCGCCCACTTGATGGAATCGGTGTTCAGGTCAGAGGCATAGTAAAGAATCAGATTGTAAGAGGAATACGGGACATCGGTCAAGCCAAGCGTCGTCACCTCGCGATAGCCGTTCGCCATAGCCCCCAACGGGAGACGGCCTGCAGAAGAAGAAAAGCTCCACTGGGCTCCGGAATAGGTGGCATCGATGGCCAGCGAGGTCGCGAGGCCGGAATCGTCCATGAATCCCACGCCACTCTCCGAAGTTCCGGAAGTGGGGAGTTCATTCCAATAGGTGTTCAAAATGGGATTCAAGCCGGAAAAGCCTGAGGTGCCAACGATGGAGTCTACGCTACCCTTCATGTTAACGCTGATGACGGGCTGATAAGTCGCCGTGTCACGGATGGCACCATCGGAAGCCTGAATAATCTGGAAGGCCGCGATACCGCAACGCGTTGTACCTGAACCTGAGCCAACAGAGCCCCGAATGGTGAGGGTTTGGGTCTCAAGGCCGCTCACCTTGAGGGCGTTGGTGCCCAAAGTGGCGGAGTCCTGACGCGACGAGCCCCAAGTATCGTTGCCCGTCACAATCTCAGCCCCTGCCGATGTTCCCTTATACTTAACACCGTTGACGAAGACCGGCAGGAACTTGGCACTCGCGGTATCCGTGGCAAGATAGACGATGACGTCGTACTTGGTGAAGGGAACATTCTTAACAAGGATGGAAGCACCATTGTTACCGTCATCGAGGTAGGTCTGCAGGAAGGTGTGGGTGTCGTTTCCCTTATAGCTCCAGCCGTTCGCCGCGGAATAAGCGACGTAGACAGGAGCCGGGAGGGTGAAGTTGGCGTGGGTGTCCCCGATGGCGACGACGTCTGTGGCTTCGATTTTTTGGCGGCTAGTCGTCACCGCCTCGTCGTCCAGATCGATCCAATTCTCAACCGGGACGGAGTGGATGCCAAGGGAGGTATGATTACCTGCCGGGACAACCGTAACGCGCTCGACGGTACCATCTTGGACCCTGCCATTGGCGAAGGAGAAGCTGAGCGAGGGCGTACCCCCCCCCGTAGCGTCTTGGGCCAGAGCGGGCCAGGCTACTGCGGCGGCGAGGGCCGCCGCGAAAAGCGATTTCCATTTCATGTTCGTTCCATCCTTTCTTCCTTCCAAACAAGGAATGCGGGGCGGGGCCGAAGTGCCCCTTCCCCATCGTTGAGAATAGTTTAGCGCTTTTCAGGGAGTAATTGCAAGCAAAAAGGGGCGGCGGCGCCCCTTTTGCTGCTGATTGGCTGATTCGCTGATGGCCGTGGAAGGTTTGGCGCTTTGCGCCTGCACGGGCTGATTGGAGCGCGCGCGGCAAGCGCGCGACGGATGAGACCTCTGTGCAAAGCGGCGCCAGCCGCCGTCCTATATGTCCTATTGGTCCTATAGGTCCTACCGCGGCGTCCAGGACTGCCAGTGTGGGGCGTGCAGGTGCGAAGCACCAAACCTTCCACGGCTACCGCAGATTGCGGAAGAACACAGAGGCTCACGGAGGGTAACAGAGGAACACAGAGACGGGCGGCGTGCTGCCGCCGGCAGGACTGCCAGTGTGTTTTGGGAATCACCGTGCAGGCCCAAAGGGCCAAACCTTCCACGGCTAAGGACACGAAGGACACAAAGCAAGCGGCGCAGGGGCGGGCCGTGCGTGCGCGTAAAGCGCACGTCCGGCCCGGGGGCCTGGAGGGGCATGGCGGGCTTCGCACGCCATGCTTTGGGGAAGGGCGCTGACGCGCCCACGGCCTGGGTCAGGAGATCCAGGAGATTCAGGAGATTCAGGAGAACAGAGCGCCCCTATGGGGCGACGGGCGAGGCCGCTGTGCAAAGCGGCGTCAGCCGCAAAGGCCAAGCCTCCAAGCCTCTAAGCTTCCAAACTTCCGGGCGGCGGTGCCGCCCTTCGTGGAGATTACGCCAGCGTTTCGACGAGGGCGTCGGAGAGGGTGTGGGTCTCGGATTGGAAGTTGAGGCCGATGAGGTGGATGGGTTTGCCGGAGGCGCGGTAGGGCTCGGCGTAGCCGTTGGCCTTGATTTGGGCGATGGCCTCGGCGGCGGACTTGTCGACCTTGAGCTCGAAGATACAGACGCGTTCGTCGCTCTCGGTCACGATGTCGGCGCGGCCTTGGGCCTGACGGTCCTCGGCGGTGACGCGGAGGGGACACGCGGCGAGGAGCACGTAGAGGATGCGTTGATAGGCGGCCTTCGGCACACGGTCTTCGGTGGAGCCGTAGGGCAGGTGGGCGAAGAGGGCGCGCACTTGGGCGAAGAAGGTCTCGAAGTCGGCCTCCTGCAACGCGAAGCCGGCGGCATCACGGAGCGGGTCACCCTCTTCTTGGGCTGCGTATTGGAGGAGGAGGGAGTTGAGGTCGATGCGCACCTCTTCGTTGGGTACGCCGAGGATGAAGTACGGATTCTTGAAGTCTTTGATGGTGAGGTAGCCGCTTTGATAGAGCATCGAGACCGGTTGGATGGCCTTCAGGTTACAGATGTCGAGCGTACTCTCCGAGACTCCGCGGACATTCTCGTAGTCACGGTTCTCGATGTCGTGCATGGTGAGGTAGTTGATCAGTGCGGAGGGCCGGCCGGTCTTCGGCCACGTGGGCGCGAAGGTCGGCTCTTTCGGACCGATGGTCTTGGCAATAGCGACGGGATTGTAGACGCGCACGGCGTTGTTTTTGGCGAAGCGGTAGCCGTTGTACCAACGGCGAAGCTCTGCGCGGTAGTCCTCATAAGAGAGGCCCATCACCTGGGCGTGCTCACGCATATCCTCATCGAAATTGGCGTCCAGCTCCTCTTCGCTGTAACCCAACAACGTGGCGTAGCGACTGTCCATCGTGAGGTCGTCGAGGTTGTTGAGCGCGGAGAAGACGGAGAGCTGGGTGAAGCGTGTCACGCCCGTCATCATCATGAACCGGATGTCGGAGGCGTTGTTCTTGATTTCGCCGTAAAAAGCGGAAAGCGTCGTGCGGATGGCCGTGGCCTTCGCGGGATCACTGAGCGCGGCGCTGACCGGCGCGTCGTACTCGTCAATCAAGACGACCACGGGCTTGCCACGCTCCCGGGCGAGAAAACAAATGGCATCGGCAAAGTTGTCGTTCGGTGCCTGCGTAGGGTCATAGGTGGCCCCGGCCTCCACGATGGAGCGCCGCACGCGCGCCACAAAGCCGGCCTTGAACCCCTCAAGCGTCTCCACGTCCATCGTGGCGAAGTTGAAGTGCAGGATGGGATATTCCGCCCAGTCGTAGTCCATCTTGTCGATGGCCAGGCCTTTGAAGAGGTCGCGCCGCCCACGGAAGATGCACTCCAGCGTGGAGAGCATGAGGGACTTGCCGAAGCGCCGCGGGCGGGAGATAAAGTAGAGGGCGTCGCCATCGCGCGTGACAAGGGGATAGAGCAGATCCGTCTTGTCCACATAACGATAGCCCTTCTCCCGCATGATGCGGAAGTCATAGACACCCTGTGCGATTTTCTGTCCCATGGCGTTGCTCCTACGTCATAGTATAGCATAAGGGGTGGTGGGGCGGCTTACGCCGCCCCGGAGAACGGGAGGGGCGGCAACGCCGCCCCAGAGAACAGTGAACAGAGAACAGTGAACAGAGAGCGCGCGGCAAGCGCGCGACGGATGGAGCCGCTGGGCAAAGCGGAGTGTTTTTAGTTTATCACAAAGGACACGAAGAAGGACTGCCAGTGTGGGGAACCGCAGATTACGAAGAACACAGAGACCACAGAGAAGACAGAGAGGCACAGAGACGGGCGGCGTGCTAGCGCACGCTGACTGCCAGTGTGGATTCACCACAAAGCTCACAAGGTCTCACAAAGGACACAAAGGACCAAGGGGCGCTGGAGCGCCCCGGAGAACAGAGCGTGCAGGCGCGAAGCGCCAAACCTTCCACGGCCACGGAGCGTGCAGGCGCGAAGCGCCAAACCTTCCACGGCCACAGAGCGCGCGGCAAGCGCGCGACGGGTGAAGCCGCTGAGAAAGCCAAGCCTCCAAGCCTCTAAGCTTCCAAACTTCCACTAGGGGCGTGTTTGTCGATGTCTTCGACGGCGATATTTTTCGCACGAAGGTAGGCATCGCGAATCATCACGCCGACGACCTTCAAGCAAGAGAAGAGCGGAAGGCCCTTACGGAAGGCATAGAGTTTGATGGCGTCCAAATCCTCGGCGGAGAAAAAGCTCTCCGGAGCGACCGGCACACGCTCCAAGCAATATTGCTGGATGTCGTAGGGGTTTTTCCCGGGCAACTCGGCGTTCATCTTTGGCAGGATGCGGC
Source organism: uncultured Kiritimatiellota bacterium (assembly GCA_944389945.1). Lineage (GTDB taxonomy): Bacteria > Verrucomicrobiota > Kiritimatiellia > RFP12 > DVOR01 > Spyradenecus. Next base: position 137,150 of record CALXOF010000003.1, read on the forward strand.
TTTCCCAATTTGTGGCGATAATACGCTCCGCACCCATCTCCTCTGCCGTCTTTCTGCCTTTCTCAGTCAGCGACAGCGGGCTATGCGCCTGCAAGAGGTCGTCTTTCCCACTACGGTCGATGATGAGATTGAGCATCCCTTTGACATAAGAGACGTCTTCTTTGATATGGTAGAGATCGTGCTCTAGTTTGTCGCACCGGGCACTGAACGTCTTGGTTAACGCACCATTCTCTCGTTTGAGGTCGGCGTGGTCGTGCATCACGTCTTTGACTTTGCCATAGACCCATGCGGCGAGCCACAATAAGCCCACAACGACACCAGCGACACCTCCCTGGGCAATGATTGAACTCACCACATCTTTCATGACCATGTACCTCTAAGACTTAAAGTAGGTCAATTATGGCATATTTGGAGGTTTTAGGCAAGGGGCAAGGGGCGCTGGAGCGCCCCGGAGAACGGGAGGGCGGCTACCGCCGCCCAGAGAACAGAGAACAGAGAACAGAGCGTGCAGGCGCGAAGCGCCAAACCTTCCACGGCCACGGAGCGCGCGACAAGCGCGCGACGGGCGAGGCCACTGTACAAGCGGCGTTAGCCGCCGTCCTATAGGTCCTACCGCGGTACCCAAGACCGCACAGGAGATGCAGGAGATACAGGAGTGCGCCCTTGCGGGCGACGGACGAGAGCGTTGTGCCAAGCGGCGTTAGCCGCAAAGGCCAAGCCTCCAAGCCTCTAAACTTCCAAACTTCCGGGGCGCGTCAGTGCCCCACCCAATCAGCCAATCAGCCAATCAGCGGGGCGGCGGAGCCGCCCCTTAGAGTCCTCCGAAGAAGAGGGAGGTGAAGGAGGTGATGGGGGCGGTGTCGCGCATATTGTCGATAATCTGGCGGATGTCTTTGATGGTGGCTTCGGTCTCGTTGGCCATGGTGGGGTCGTTGACGAGTTTGCCAAGGGTGCCGTGGCCGTCGTTGGTCTTTTGGGTGATGGCGCGGAGGTTGGCGGCGGTGGCTTCGAGGTCGGCGACGAGGGTGGAGTTGCCGCCGAGGAGTTTGCCGAGGGGGGCTTCGGGGTCGTTGAGGGCGGCGGTGGCGGCGTTGAGGTTGGCGAGGGTGGCCTGGAGGTCTTCGTAGGTCTGGTCGTCTTCGGCGAGGAGTTTGCCGAGGAGGCCTTGGCCTTCGTTGAGGCGCTGGGAGACGTCGCGGAGGTTGGCGGCGGTGGTCTGGAGGTCGGCGACGAGGGTGGAATCCTTGGCGAGGAGGGCGCCGAGGGTGGTGTCGGGGTCGCTGAGGGAGGCGGAGGCCTGGCGGAGGTTGGCGACGGTGGCCTCGAGGTCGGTGGCGAGGGGGGCGTTGTCGTCCAGGAGTTGGCCGAGGAGGCCTTCGCCGGCGCGGATGCGGCCGGTGATGTCGGCGAGGTTGGCGGAGGCGCCGCGGAGGTTGACGATGAGGGTGCGGACGTCGGCGGGGTCGAAGGATTGGCGGAGGTCGGCGAGGAGTTCGCCGAGCTCGTCCATGACGTCGTTAGGGGCGCGGCCGGGGAGGATGGCGCCCTGGGGGAGGGGGTCTGGGGAGGCGCCTTGGTCGAGGGCGAGGGCGGAGCCGCCGAGGACGGAGGTGGAGTCGATGGCGGCGTGGGCGTCGGCCTGGAGGGGGACGTTGGCATCGATGGTGAAGGCGACGCGGACGTGGTCCTTTTCGAGGGTGAGGGATTGGACGGTGCCGACCTTCATGCCGCGGACGGTGACGGGGTCTTGCTCGCGCAGGGTGCCGACGTTCTCGAAGCGGGCCTCGTGGAGGACGTCGTGTCGGCCACGGAGGATGTCGACGCCGCTGATGACGATGGTGAAGAAGGCCAGCAGGGCGACGACGGCGAGGACGAAGAGGCCGGTGAGGAGGTCGGGGAGACGGGATTGGGACTTTGCGCTCATGGGGTGGACTCCAGGCTTTGGGCTTCAAGGAAGGCGCGGACCTCGGGGTGCGGGTGGGCGAGGAGTTCGCGCGGGGTGGCGACTTGGAGGAAGCGGCCGCCCTTCAGAAAGGCGACGCGGTCGACGTAGCGGAGGGCGCCGGCGAGGTCGTGCGTGACGACGAGGCAGGCGGCGTTGCGGTTGCGCCCGATGCGGGCGATGAGGCCATCAACGGTGCGCGACATGACGGGGTCGAGGCCGGAGGTGGGCTCGTCGAAGAAGAGGACTTCGGGGTCTTCGATGATGGCGCGGGCGAAGGCGGCGCGCTTGACCATGCCGCCGGAGACCTCGGCGGGATAGAGGTCGCCGGCGTCGGCCAAGTCGACCTCGGCGAGGGCGGCGCGGACGCGGGCCTCGATGTCGGCGGGCGGCAGGCGGTCACGTTCGACGAGGGGGAGGGCGATGTTCTCGGCGAGGGTCTTCCAGCCGAGGAGGGCGCCGCTCTGGAAGAGGAAGCCGACGCGGCGGCGGAGGCGGGAGAGGGCGGCGGCGCTCAGGGCGGAGAGGTCTTCGCCCAGGAGGCGGACGGTGCCGGCGGTGGGGAAGAGCTGCCCGGAGGCCAGGCGGAGGGTGACGGATTTGCCGGTGCCGGAGGGGCCGATGACGGCGAGAATCTCGCCGCGGGCGACGGTCAAATCCAGGCACTCGAGCACCCGGCGCGCGCCGAAGCTCTTGGCGACGCCCTCGAAGGAGACGGCGGGTTCGGACTCAGAGGACATAGAAGCACCTGGTGATGAAGTAGCCGCCGATGAGGATGGCGAGGAAGGAGTAGATCACCGCGCGGCGGGTGGAGGCGCCGACGCCCGCGGCACCCTGGGTGGTGGCAAAGCCGACGGAGCAGGAGATGCCGCTGACGAGGATGCCGAAGACGGCGGCCTTGATGAGGCCCACGTAGAGATCCTTGATCTCGGCGGCGTCGAGCACGCCCTGGATGAACTGCATGAAGGGGATGTTCAGCTGGGTGTAGCCGACGAGGGCGCCGCCGAGGAAGGCGAGGATGCACGTATAGAAGGAGAGGATGGGCGCCATCAGCGTCATAGCCCAGAGGCGCGGCACCACGAGGAAGCGCACGGGGTCCACGCTCATCATCTCCAGCGCGGCGATCTCGTCGTTGACGGTCATGGTGCCGAGCTGGGCGGCCATGGCGCTGCCCACGCAGGCGGCCAGGATGATGCCCGTCATGAAGGGGCCCATCTCGCGCAACATGGCGTAGGACATGGTGGTGGAGACCATCCCTTCCAACGAGAGCTGACGGAAGGCGATGCCCAGCTGTAGGCTGAGAATCATCCCCGTGAAGAGGGCGACCACGGTGGCCACGGCCAACGTGCCGATGCCTACAATGAAGAGTTGCCGCGCGAAGGTGTGCCGGCAATCCCGCCGCGTCAGCACCGCGGGAAAGCCCGCCAGTGCCGCACCGACCAGGCGCGCCGTGCGCCCGACCGCGGCGAAGAAGGCCCGTACGGCCCCATCGACCGGCTCATGCAAGACTGTCATCGAGACCTCCAACTTGGGTGTGCGCCCCCCGGTCGAAGCCGAGGGCATTGGGAACCACAGATTTCGCAGATTTTAAGCAGATTAAGGGCGTGCTACCGCACGCAGGACGATCCAGGGAAGCTTGGAAGTTTAGAGGCTTGGAGGCTTGGACGAGGCTTTGTCCGTCGCCCCGCAGGGGCGTCTCCGTTCTCCGTTCTCTGTTCTCCGTTCTCCGGGGTGGCGTAAGCCACCCCTTGTGTCCAGGCCCTTGCGTTCCTTGATGTTTTTGTGGAGACGTTTCCTGGGCGAGGGGGGCAAGGAGGGGGATGGGCTTCTCGGGGTCCGGCGGGGGCGGGGGGGCCTCCGACTCCGACGGCTCGGCCTCGGTGTGCCACCAGATGAGGCCCCAGAAGAGTTCGTGGAGCACTTCCTTTTCGCCCGGTTTCTGCGTGGCGGTGTAGAAGGTCCAGAAGGGCGACCAGTTGCGCTCGATGGCGGGCACGTCGCGGATGGGGAAGAGGATGAGCGAACGACGGCGCAGGCCCTCTTCTTCGGTATAGTCGCTGGAGAAGAGCGGCCAGATGCGGAAGTGGCTCGACTCCAGGTGACTGTTGCCCTGCGCGTCGTAGCCGTGGGTCTCTTCCTCTACATAGAAGGGCCAGAAGCGGCGGTGGAAGGTGTAACGATTGACGGTGTGCTGGCGTTCGCTCACCACAATGGGATGGAGGAACCACCACCCCGCGCGCGACCCACGCGTCGTTGAGCCCCAGAAGCGCCACGACTTCCAGGTGCTCTCGCGCGGGTCGGAGTAGCGTTCAAAGAGCGGCCAGGGGCAGCGCAAGAGGAAGGCACCGTCGGAGGTGTGCCGCCATTGGAAGAAGGGCGACAAGAAGCCCCCACCCCACTCGGTGTCCGTGTCCACACTTTCCCAGAGCGGCCAGAGCATCCAGGCCGAGCCGCGGTGGTTCGGCGCCGTGAAGGTGCGGTCGTTCCAGAAGGGCCAGAGGATGAAGCGCGAGTCCACCCCCCGCTCGCGCTTGGTGCCATAGAGCGGCCAGAGGGCCCAACGCGTCCGGTCGGCGTCGTACTTCAGGGAGAAAAAGGGCCAGAGGAAGTAGTCGCGGTAAACGCCCTGCGTGCCGCCCGTGCGGTAGCGCATCCAGAGCGGGAAGAGGCGCCATTGGAAATCTTCCAAGAGGAAGACGCGCGGCATCCGGCCCCAAATCGGAAAGAGGCCCCAATAGTTATCCGTCTCGTCCATCCGGCCATTCACCCACAACGGCGGGATGGCGAAGGAGTAGTCCCGCGAGGTGTGCTCCGTCCGGTCGCGTTCCCACCAGAAGCTCCAGATGATGCGCCACTGCCGCGCGTCCCCGCGCCAACTGAAGTGGGTCAGCGGCCAGGCGATTTCCATGTCTTCGTCCGCGGGGTTCAGCGTCGACTGCTCCCAGGCGTAGAAGGGGCGGATGGCGAAGCGCGTCATCCCCAGCGCATCGTCGGACCGCCATTCAAAGAAGGGGCCGAAACGGAAGTGCGACTCCCCCTCCGCGTCCGGCGTCCCCCACGCCACCGCACTCAAAGACAAAGTAATTGCTATCGTCAGCCATTTGCGCATACCTATAGCATAGCAAATCTAGGGGCGGCTTGCGCCGCCCCGGAGAACGGAAAACGGAGCGTGCAGGCCCGAAGGGACAAACCTTCCACGGCCACGGAGAACGGAACGCGCGGCAAGCGCGCGACAGGCGGGAGCGCTGGGAGAATGTGGCAGGTTTGCCCTGCGGGGCTGACACGAAGAGCACGAAGAACCAAGGGGCGCTGACGCGCCCCGGAGAACGGAGAACAGAGAACGGAGAACAGAGCGCCCCTGCGGGGCGACAAGCGAAACTGTTGTGCAAAGCGGCGACAGCCGCAAAGGCCAAGCTTCCAAGCCTCTAAACTTCCAAACTTCTACTAAAGCGCGCACGTCCGGCCCGGGGGCCTGTAGGGGCGTGGCGGGCTTCGCACGCCACGCTTTGGGGGAGGGGGGGCGGCTGACGCCGCCACGGACGACCCTGTCAGGAGATGCAGGAGATACAGGAGGTGCAGGAGGGCGCCCTTGCGGGCGACGGATGGGGCCGCTGTGCAAGCGGCGTCAGCCGCCGTCCTATAGGTCCTATATGTCCTATAGGTCCTACCACGCCGCCCAAAGCCGCACAGGAGATGCAGGAGCGCCCCTGCGGGGCGACGGATGGGGCGCTGTCCGGGGGCCTTTAAGGGGCCTTTCTGAGACCCTATAGTGGTCCGAGGTCAACCACTATAGTGGTCGGGGGCGAGACCCTATAGTGGTCCGACCCGAAACCCTTAAGGGTCCAGAAAGGGGCGGTTAGCGCCACCCGGAGGACGGGAGGGCGGCGTTACCACCCAGAGAACGGAGAACGGAGCGTGCAGCGGCAAAGCCGCAAACCTTCCACGGCCACAGAGCGCGTGGCAAGCGCGCGCCGGGTGAGTCGCTGTGCGTGAACGGCGAAGCCGCGTGCGCCCTTTTAGGAGATACAGGAGATGCAGGAGCGCCCCTGCGGACGACAGGTGGGGCACTATGAAACCCAAGCCGCTAAACTTCCAAGCTCCAATCAGCGGAGCTGGAGGGCCATGGCGATTTCGGGGCAGGTGAAGGGGTTGGTGTGCTTGGTGCAGTAGATGCACCCGCGGTAAATCTTGTGGATGATCTGGGTCTTGGGGATTTCTTTGAAGCCAAGGGACCCGAAGAAGCCGGGTTCGAAGGTGAGGACAAGGGCTTGGGCGGGCTTGAAGCCTTCGATGCGCTGAAGGACGAAGCGGATGAGGCGTTTGCCAATGCCGCGGCCGCGCCAGACTTTGCTGACAGCGACGGATTGAAGCTCGACGGTGGCGCCTTCGGGGCAGCCAATCTCGGGGAGGATCTGCCAGCCGGCGCAGGCGATGAGCTCGTTGCCGCGGGCGGCGACGGTGAAGCGGTCGATGTTCTCGACGATGTTGTTGACGGGCCTGAGGATGAGCTCGTGGGGGTAGCTCTGGATGAGGCGGTGGATGGCAAACACGTCTTGGAGGGTGGCGCGGCGGATGACAACGTCGTCGGAGTCCATGGGGTTCCTTCAGGCTTGGGCAAAGGCGTCAATCTTGTCGGAGGGGCCGCAGACGAGGAGGTGGTCGTCGCCGCGGATGGGGGTGTCGGCCTGCGGGATGAGAAGGCGGCGGGGAGCGGCGGGGTCGGCGTCGTCCAAGCGGCGGATGGCGAGGACGGTGATGCCGTAGGCACGGCGGACATCGGCCTCGGCGAGGGTCTTGTCGGTGAGGGCGTCGGGGGTCTGGATTTCGGCGGCACAGAGGCCGTCGGCAATCTCGAAGAGGTCGACCTGGCTGACGGTGAGGAGGCTGCGGGCGAGGCGCTGGGCGCGGTCGCGGTTGGGGAAGATGACGACGTCTGCGCCGACGCGGCGGAGGACGCGGCCGTGAACGTCGGTGGAGGCTTTGGCGACGACGGTACGGACGCCGAGGTCCTTGCAGTTGACGGTGGCCATGATGGAACCTTCGACGTTCTCGCCGATGGCGACGACGACGGTGTCGCAGGAGGCGAAGCCGGCCTCTTCGAGGGCGTGGATGTTGGTGGCGTCGCCTTCGATGGCCTTGGTGACGTATTCGGAGAGCTCTTGGATTTTGCGGCGGTCGGTGTCCATGAGGAGGACTTCCGCGCCTTGGGCCGAGAGGGCCTGGACGAGGGCTTCGCCGAAGCGGCCTGAGCCGATGATGCCGATGCGTTTCATGGGGTCTATTCTAGCACAGTTGGGCGAGGCGGGCTTGCGCCTCGGCGGGGGATTCCTTAGGCGAGGGGTTCGGAGACGGTGCCGGTGAGGCGACGGGTTTCGCCATCGAAGGAGAGGCCGATGAGGTGAACTTCCTTGCCGCTGTGGCGGTAGGGCTCGGCGTAACCCTTTTCCTTGATTTGGGCGATGGCGTCCTGGGGCGTGCCGTTGACCTTAAGTTCGAAGATGAAGACGCGTTCGGGGGTCTCGGCGACCAAGTCTGCACGGCCCTGGGCCTGGCGGTCTTCGGCGGTGACGCGGAAGGATCCATCGGAGGTCAAGAGGACGTAAAGGATACGTTGGAAGGAGAACTCCTGCACGTGCTCCTCTTTTGGGCCGTAGGTGAGGTGGGCGTAAAGGTCGGAGAGGCGTCCGAGAAAGGTGTCGATATCGCCTTCCGACAGGGAGTCGCAGAGGAGATTACGGTAGTCGTTGTCTTTCTTCTGGGCAAACTTTCGGACGAGTTGGGTGTTGAAGGCTCGGCGGACCTCCTCATCGGGGATGCCGAGGGTGAAACGTGAGCGACGGTAGTCCTTGATGGTGAGATAACCGCCTTGATAAAGCATGGCGGTGGGCTGGATATTCTCCAACTCACAGATGTCCAAATCTTCCTCCGATACGCTTTCGATGTGCTCGTAGTTCTTCTCGGCAAGCTGATTGTTCGCGAAGTAGTGAAAGACGACGGAAGTCAAACCGGTGGACGTCCATGTACCGAGGAACTCGGGCGTGCACGCACCGAGCGTCTTGCCGATGGCACAGGGGTTGTAGACCTTGATCGTGTTCCAACGGGCGAAACGGTAGCCATTGTACCACCAACGGAGCTTCTCGCGGTAATCTTCGTAGGAGAGGCCCATGACCACGGCGTGGCGACGCATCGCCGGTTCGAAGTAGGTGGTCAGCTCGTCATCGGTATAACCCAACAGGGTGGCGTAACGGTCGTCCAGCGTCAGGTTGTTGAGATTGTTCAGCGCCGAGAAGACGGAGAGCTGCGTGAACTTCGTCACGCCCGTCATCATCATGAAGCGGATGGCCGCGGCGTTGTTCTTGATTTCGCCATAAAAGGCGGAGAGCTTGGCGCGGATGGCCTTAGCCTTTTCGATGTCATCCAACGCGGCACCGACGGGCGCATCGTATTCGTCAATCAAGACGACCACCGGCTTGCCGCGCTCCTTGGCGAGCTTTTGGATGGCATCGGCAAAGTTGGTGTCCGGAGTGACTGCGGGATTGTAAATCTCTCCCGCGGCCTCAATCGAACGGGAGACTCGCTCCACAAATTGTTGCGTGAAGAGCTCGAGGGTCTCCACCTTCATCGTGCCGAAGTTGAAGTGCAACACGGGATACTCCGCCCAGTCGTAATCCAACTTGTCGATGGCGAGGCCCTTGAAAAGGTCACGCTGTCCACGGAAGAGACACTCCAGCGTGGAGAGCATGAGGGACTTGCCAAAACGCCGAGGGCGAGAGATGAAAAAGAGCTTCCCACCGATATCAATCCCATTGGCCAAGCGATAGAGCTGCTCGGTCTTGTCCACGTAAATGTAACCCTTCTCCCGCAGTTCGCGGAAGTCGGCGGAGTCTTGAGCGATTCTCGGTTCCATCTTGCGTCCTCCTCGCATCACAGTATAGCAAAAGGAGCGGCTCAACCGCCCTTCCCGAGGCGGGCTTGCACCTCGGCGGGGGAGAGGGGGAGGGCGAAGCGCTTGAGGCGGGCGGTCTGGCCGGAGATGAGGCGCACTTCGCTGCGCGGCACGTCGAGTGTCTCGGCGAGGAAGCGGCGGGCGGCCTCGTTGGCCTTGCCGTCGACGGGCGGGGCGGTAAGGGCGACGCGGAGCCAACCCTCCTCGGCGCCGAGGACGGCGTCCCGCGAGGCGCGAGGGGTGACCTTGACGGTCAGGGCGCAACCTGTCTTGTAGGCCTCACACCACATGGGCCAGGAGTCCGATGAAGAGGAGGAAGAGTCCTCCCAGAACGCCGTGCACCACGGCCAACGCGGCCACCGCCACGAGCGGCGAGAGGTCGACCGGGCCCAGACGTAGGGGCGGGATACGGCCGCAGAGCAGACGCAGGACGTCGCGCAGGAAGTAGGCCATGGGCGCGGCACCCATCAGCGCGGCGAGAGCGAGGATAAGCCAGAAGAGGAAGATGTAGTCGCGGATTTGCCCGATGACGTTCAGCATCGTCAGCCCGGCGAGGAGGAGCGTCTGCAAGAAGGCCGGATAGGCATTGACCTGCAAGAAGTCCGGCATGGTCTGACCGCCGGGCAAATTCGCGCCCATCTGCTCCACCATCTCGAAGAGGGGATACTGCACGCCATTGGCGCAGACAAGGGCGACGGCCACGTAGAGCAACGCCAGCACGAGGAGGACGACGGCCTGGGCGGGGAGCCGCAGGCCCGTGAAAGGCCGCCCCGCCAGGATCAGCAGTTCGCCGGCGTAGCCCGGCAGGGGGCACCCCAAGTGCCAGAGGCGCAACATGAAGATGCCCGCGAGCAGGGCGAGGTAGAAGCCCACGAAGTCGAGCGCCGCGATCCCCAGCCAGCCCAGGAAACCTTTGGCCGGGAAGGAGACGACCGCCGCGCCGCCAACGATAAGCGAGGGCCCGCCCACGCGCGTCAACGCCGCCGCACACGCCGCCAGGGACAAGACCAGCAGCACCGCACAGAGCGGTTTGTCCGGCAGACGGATACCGGCGCGGACAAAGTTGAGCAACCGCGCCAGGAGCGTGCCCGTCGCGGCGGCATAGGGGTTGAGCATCACAAAGCGGTCGGGCAACGTCAGCCGCACCACCAAGATGAGGGCGAAGAGATGGAGCAAGGCGAGGAGGAGCGTGGCCATATCAGTCCGCGCCCCCATTCTCGAAGATGACGCCCAGCCCGAAGAGCGTCAGCGTGGGGTCGATAGCGTAGTCCAGGCCCGCGCCGTCAAGCACCCAGCCGGCATAACCGCCCGTGGCGACCACCTTGGCCTGTCCCCCGAAGGGACGCTGCAGATGATCCACCAGCTCGCGCACGATGCCACGATAACCCACGCGCGCGCCGAGGGCGATGGCCTCCTCGGTGCTCTTGCCGATCTCGGGCGTCTCGCCGCCGAGCGCGACCTCCGGCAGGAGGGCCGTCTTCTCGTGGAGATAGGAAGTCATGAGCGGCAGGCCGGGTGTGATGACGCCGCCCACATAGGCCGGGCGTTCGTCCAGCACCTCGAAGTTCAGCGCCGTGCCGAAGTCCACCACGATGAGCGGCGCGCCGTAACGCGCCAGCCCGCCCGCGGCGTCGGCCAGACGGTCCGCACCGACACGTTCGGGGTTCGGATAGTCCAGCGCAAAGCCCAACGGACTCTCATGCGTCACGAAACGCGGCTTGCAACCCAACGCCTCCTCGATGAGCGCACGCCACTTGGCGTTGGCCTTCGGCACCACCGAGGCGATGGAGACACCCTCCACGCCCCCCAGCGCCACCAGGCGCGCCAAATCCGCGCACGCCTCGGGATTGGCCAGCACGCCGCCGGCCACCCGCGACACACGCGACACCGCCCCATCCTCATAGAGGCCGAGCGTGGTCGACGTGTTTCCCACGTCCACGCAGAGCAGGCGCATTAGATGGCGCTCCACTCGAGGGCGAGGTCGACGCTCGGGGCGGAATGGGTGAGGGCACCCACGCTCAAGGCGTCCACGCCGGTGGCGGCGATGGCATTGGCGGTCTGCAGGTTGATGCCGCCAGAAGCCTCGAGCTTGGTCTTCTTGCCGGAGGCGCGGACGATCTGCACGCACTCGCGCATGAGGTCCAGCGGCATATTGTCGAGCATGATCCACTCGGGCTCGGCGCGGAGGGCGGACTCCAGCTCGGCCTTGCTCTCCACCTCGATTTCAACGGCGAGGAGAGGATAGGCCTTGCGCGCGGCCTCGACGGCCAGGTCCAGGCGGTTGGGGTCGCCACCGGCCCACAGATGGCGGTGGTTATCCTTCATCAGGATGCGGTCGTAGAGGCCGAAGCGGTGGTTCGTACCGCCGCCGCAGCGCACCGCGAACTTCTCGAAGACGCGCAGGCAGGGCGTGGTCTTGCGGGTGTCCAGCACCATGCAGTCATAGGGCTTGACGGCCTCGACGAAACGGTGCGTGAGCGTGGCGGTGCCGCACATCCGCTGGATGAAGTTGAGCGCCGTGCGTTCGCCGGTGAGGATGGCCCGCGCACGCCCCGTGAAACGCGCCAGCACGCTGCCCTTGGGGGCCACCGCGCCATTGGGGATGAGGATCTCGCTGGTCAGCGTGGGGTCGAGCAGACTCAAGGTGAAGAGGGCCACGTTCAGACCGGCCACGCAGCACTCTTCGCGGGCCTGGATTTCGCCGGTGGCCATCACGTCGGGACCCACGAGCGCCAGGGTCGTGGCGTCGCCGGAGCCGATGTCTTCCTTGAGTGCGGCCTTGATGGCGAGCACCGCGCGGTTATCTTTGGTGATATCGGGGAGGGAGTCAGGATTCGGATGCATGGGAGAGTCCTCCGCTTACAGTTCAGGCGTCAAATCAGGGTTTGCCGGCAGGCCGCCGATGAAGGCGCAAAGCAGCCGGATGATGCGCTCCACATCGTCCAGGTCAACGACCTCGACGGGGCTATGCATATAGCGCAAAGGAATGGAGATGAGGGCGACGGCCGCGCCGCCGCGCTGAAGGCGCATGGAATAGGCGTTGTTGCCAGCGGCCCGCGCACGGACCTGCGCCTGCAGGGGGATTTCCTCCAGGCGGGCGGTCGCCTCGAGCATCGTGCGGAGCTTGGGGTTGTAGAGCGGGCCGACGCCCAGGATGGGGCCGCCGCCCAGGCGCACATCGCCCATCTTCCGGCGATCGGCCGGCGTCGCGTCCGTCGCGAAGCCCACGTCCAGACAGATGCCGATGTCCGGCGCCACGGCATAGGCCGCCGTCTGCCCGCCGATCAGCCCCAGCTCCTCCTGCACGCTCCCCACCAGGTGCAACGCCACGTTCAACGGCGCCAACGGCTCCTCGGCCAAACGCCGCACCACCTCCGTCGCGATGAAGGCGCCGATGCGATTGTCAAAGCCCCGGCACGAGACGCGGCTGCCCGCGAGCGGACGCCACCCCGCGTCCACCACCGCCGGCGCACCTAGCGCCACCAGACTCTCGGCCTCGGCCTTCGAGCTCGCGCCAATGTCCACCGGCGCATCGGCCAAGTCCTTCGGCGCCACGTTGTCGCGCTCCTTCGGCCCCATCAGGTGCGGCGGACGCACGCCGAAGACGCCATTCACGGGACCATTGCGGCCCTGAATGACCACGCGCTCACCCGCCACCGTGGGGATCGTCACCCCGCCGTTCGGAATCAGATAGAGGAAGCCTTGGTCATCGATATAAGAGACCAAAAAGCCGATTTCATCGCAGTGCGCCTCGAGCATCACCTTCACGGGCGCGCCCTCGTTCACCACCGCATGCAAATTCCCATGCACGTCAAAGGCACACGCCACCCCGGCGCCGGCCAACCGCCGCGCCATCACCCGCTGGCCGTCCTGCTCGAACCCGCTCGGGGCCCGGCACGCCACCAGCTCTTTCAGAAACGCCATCGACTGCTTGTCCATCGCTTGCTCCTCAACGTTTCCTTATACTATAGCAAATCCATAGGGGTAACTGCGCCGCCAATAATGTCCGGGGAAAATGGGAACCGCAAAGACGCAACTGTGGCGCCGTAACAGGGCACAAAAAAGCCCCCGGCGGGATGCCGAGGGCCCTTTTGGCAATCGCCTGAGGTTCACATGAAGATGGAGAACGGCCAGGGATAGTCGGACGCGACCGCGCCACCGACGGAAGAAGTCTTGGCACCACGGTAATCATAAACGCCAATGCGCGGGGTCCCGGAGAGATCCTGGATGGACTCATAGGGCTTGACGCGGATGAGCTCCTTGGTCTTGTCGATGAGGACAGGGCGATCTTCCAAAATCTTGACACCCGTGATGGTGGCCGGGAAGCCCTGCACCTGGCACTCGACGACAGAGGTGAAGAAGTAGTCGGTGATCTTGTAGGAATAGGTCACGCCGAGGAGGGCATCGGCCTTGTTGGCGACGCAAGCCTCATAGGTGGCGGCGGCTTTAGCCTTGTAGATGGCGCGGTCAATGGGGAAAATGCCGGCGGTGAAACCGGGGACCTCTGCGTACTTGGGCTCGCCGCTGGTGAAGACCCAGAAGAGGACCTTGGCGGAACCTTCGGCGGAGACCTTCTTGTCAGAGACCTGCCAATCGGTGTGGTATTCGGGGCCGGCAAGAGCGCCGGGGTTGACGAGCGGCTGGGCGCCACGCTCGGTGTAGTAGGAGGTGCAGCCGGTGAGGGCAATAAGGCCCAACGCGGCGCAAGCGAACGGTGTGAGTTTCATACGGTTGGTTCTCCAATCCTTTCCTTATGAACGGCGTGGCACGGAAAGGGGCAACCACGTCGGGGCTTAAACCCAAAGTGCTTATACTCTAGCACGCCTCCCCTTGCCTGTCAAGCAACTGTCCTGGGAAGTTTTCCCGCGAAGAAAGTCTTGCGTGGAAACCCTACTGGTTTCATTGTTTCTATTGGGCGCACCACCCTGGAGAACGGAAAACAAGACGCTCCTGCGGGGTGTCGGGTGGGGCCGGGGAATCGACAAGGCGCAAAACGGAAGACATCGGGCACAGTCCAATCAGCTAATCAGCCGAATGTTCCGCCGGAGCACCCATGTCTTTGTGGCTCCTCTTTCCCAAGACACGCTTGCGAAGCAAGGCACTCGTCAATCGTCGAGGCGGAGGACGCGGTCTTCTTCGTCGCGGTTGAGGACTTCGACGAAGGGGCGTTTGCCGCGGACGAAGAGGCCGTGGACGGCGTCGGTGCCGCAGCGGGCGATGACGTCTTGGATGAGGCGAATCATCGGGCGGGTGATGCGTAGACCGGGGATGAAGACCGGAATGCCGGGCGGATAGGGCACAAGCAACTGGCTGGCTATGCGCCCTTCGCTCTGCGTGAGGGGAACAAGCTCGCCATCGCAGAGGGCGGCATCACGGGGAAGGACGACGGGCTGGCCGGCGACGGCGCTTTCGAGGGTCTCGGCATCGGCGGGCGGATGTTCGGGGCGGCCGATGGCATCGCGCATCTGGCGAATGCAACGGAAGAGGTATTCAAAGTGTTCCCGCACGGTACCGACAGTGACCAGGAAGAGGACGGTGACGGCGGTGGACTTTTCCCACTGGATATGGGAGCGGTGGAGCAACTTGCGGAAGGCGTCGCAGGAGGCGGGATCGCGAAAGGAGAGAATCATCTTCAGCGGATCGTGGAAGTAGCCGCGGTCTTTCCATTTGGGGTCGTCGCCGACGATGGCGCGCAGACCCACGAAACATTCGTGGATGGGGCGTCCGACGAGCGTGGCGACGCGTTGCTGGAAGTCGGCCACCCAGTGGAGACGCTCTTCGATAAGGCGGAGGCCCTCCAGGCGCATCTGGACGCCCGCGATGTCGAGCGTCGCGAGGGTGGGATAGTGCGGCGAGGTGGAGTGCCAGTAGCGGAGCATCTCGTGGAGGTCGTGCGAGAACTTCTCGTAGGAGCCGTGGCCGTGGAGGTGGAAGCGGCGGCGGAGCCAGCGGAAGGGCTTGGAGGCGTCGGTCTCTAGCAGGGCCTTGAAGCGGTTGGAGACGTGGATCATCGAGGCCTGCGAGAAGGCGGCCAGGGCTTTGTGCGTGGATTGCACGGAGAGGTGCGCGCCGCCTATTTCGGAGACGGCGTTGTAGCGGCGGACGGCGCCGCCCTCGAGGGTGCGCGTGTAGTAAGGATGGAAGGCGAGATAGGGCGCCCAGGCCTCGTCGGCATAGAAGAGAAGTCCGGCCTGTTCGCAGAGGCGGCCGATTTCCCAGACGGGATAGAGGATGCCTTCGTAGGTGCAGGTGGTGATGACGAGCATCTTCGGGCGCCGGGCCTCAGGGAGAGCCGCGGCACGGTCGAGCTCGGCGCGCAGGTCGTCCAAGTCCACGGGCCCCCAGACGCCGAGTCGGGCGTTGAAGCGGGCGGGCAGATAGCGCGGCACGGCGCCGGCCATGACCACTGCGTGGTGCACCGACTTGTGGCAATTACGGTCGAGGAGCACCACTTCGCCGGGCCGCAGAAGGGTCATCAGCATGGCCTTGTTGGAGGTGCTGGTGCCGTTGGTGACGAAGCAACTCTGCGCGGAGCCGAAGATTTCAGAGGCCAGGCGTTGGGCTTGCGAGAGCGGCGAATGGCCTTCGGGGTCGGAGAGGTCTCCCAACGATTCCACCGAGACGGAGAGATCCGTGCGGAAGATCATGGAGGAGAAAGCGTCGTGGAAGCCGTGGAGGAAGGGGGAACGCTCGAAGGCGTTGCCGTTGTTGTGGCCCGGGGTGTGCCAGGCGGTGCCGGCACGGCGGCGAACATACTGCCGCAGAGCGTCCCAGAAACGCGGCAACCAAAAGGCCGCGAAAAGGTGCCCCAAGCGTTCGCGGTGGCGCATGGGGTTGGCCAGCACGGAGAAAGGTTTCTGCGACCAACGGCGGCTGGGCAGGTGGAGCTTGGCGTGGCCGGGCCGCGTGATGAGCACCTTGGGGATGGCGGGAAAGTAGGTCAGAAACCAGGTGGGGATGGGGAGGCCATCGATGGCGTGGTCGAAGAGCGGCCGCCCGCCCAGCTCGTCGTCCAACAGAAAGAGGCAGCACCCGCAACCGGCCTCGGAGAGGATGTGGCGGTCGTCCTGCGTGCCGAAGAGGGCGGCATCCAACTCCTGCGGCGTGCGCACGGCCACCAGCCGCAGGCCCGGATAATCTAGCGGGTCTTCAAAGGTGAAATGTTCGCGGCAAAAGGCCTGAAAGAGGTCCGAAAGACCGTACTCCAGCTCTTGCAGGAAGTCCGGCGTCGCCTCGGCCGCGTCCGTGAGATAAAAGACAGTCTGCGCCTCCACGCGCACCCCCACTCAAAAGAAAGCAAAAAAAGGGCCCACACCCCCAAAACTGGGGTCGCGGGCCTTTGCGAAGGTCGTCATCGCGGTTACTCCGCGACGATGGCCTCCATCGGGCAAGCACCAGCGCAGGTGCCGCAGCTGACGCACTTCTCGGCGTCGATGACGTAGGTGGGATCGCCGGCAGAGATGGCGCCGACGGGGCATTCACCCGCGCAGGTGCCGCAAGCGACGCACTTATCGGTGATTTTGTAAGCCATGATAATTTTCCTCGTTGGGTCTCCGCCGGGCACCATGCCCGCTTCGACTGATATTAGAATACCACTTCCCCCACCTCTTTGGCGAGTCTAAATGAAGGGGCACCTGCGGCGCCCCAGAGAACGGAGCGTGCAGGCCCAAAGGGCCAAACCTTCCACGGCTACAGAACGCGCGACAAGCACGCGACAAACAAGCCGTCGTACAGAGCGGCGCTAGCCGCCATCCTGCATCTCCTGAATCTCCTGCATCTCCTGAACACGCTGCGGTAGGACAAGGGGCGCTGACGCGCCCCTTGGTCCTTCGTGTTCTTTGTGATAAAACCCGGCAGTCCTTCTCTGTGAGCCTCTGTGAAACCCTCTGTGAGTCTCTGTGATCTAAAAACTCACAGCGCCTCACTGCTCTGCGCAGGCAGTTCCACCTTGTTGGTGGCCGAGGCGCGGAGGCGGATGTTGCCGTCAGGGGCGGCTTTGCGGAGCTCCGCGAGGGGGATGCGGAACCAACGCTTGCCGGGGGTGGCGGCGGCGCCGGCGCCGGCAAGCGTCGCGCCGTCCATGCCGGTGACCGCCTCGACGGGGATGGAGGCGTCCAACGGCTCGGCGATGCCCTGGGCGTCAAGCACCTTGAAGGAAAGGACGGTCTTGCCGTTGAAGTTGGCCTCGAAGGCCTTCTGGGCCTCGCTGAAGCCCACGCCGGGGAAGGAGACGCCGTCATCGAAGACGCTCTCGACGGAGACCTCGAGCACCACGTACTTGGTGTCGCCGATCGTGACGAGGGCCTGGCGGCTGATGCCGAACTCGTAGCCGACATAGAAGTTGGTGCCGTCGACGTACACCCGGCCGTCCGCGGCGCCCGCGTCGTCGACGAAGGCGGAGATGTTGGTGAAGCAGAGGAGCGCGTCGCTCAGCTCGACGTTGTTCAGCTTCTTGTTGCCGGCGCGGGTGCGGCCGCTGGTGGCGCCGACGTAGGCATGGCCGGCGTTCCGGTACTGCGAGACAAGGGAATCCTCGAGGATGCCGCCGATGGTCGCGTCGGACGTCCCCGGCTTGTAGCCCTCATAGTCCGTGGGGGCGGGGAATTGCGGCGGGCGCGCGGCGTAGGAGGTGGTGGCGGCGGTGGCGGTGGCGGTGGCGGCGCCCGTGTCGATCCAGGCGATGGCGTCCCACCACTCGCCGCCCTTCTTGGGCAGGAGGCGGCGGCGGACGTCGCGCTCCTCGCGGTTGGCGATGAGGTAGGGTGTGCCCTCCTCGTAGGCCGCCTCGCCTTCGGACGTCCCGTCGGGCAGGTCGATGGTGATGTCGGCCTCCAGCGAGGCATCGACGGAGATGCCGTCGGCGGTGAGGGCCTCGCCCTGCTTGGCGCGGTAGGTGGCGCCGGACTCCAGGCGGAGGATGCCCTTGACGGTGCCGCCGCCGGAGAGGAACTGCCCCGCGGGGATGCGGGCGACGCGGCGGCTGGTGCCGGACATGCGGCCGCTGTCGGCGAGCGTCGCGCCCTTCTTGACATGGAGCCCCTTCGCGCCGATGGGCGTGTCGGTGGCGGCGGTGACGGCGAGGGTGCCCTCCTCCACCGTGACCTTACCGGTGACGCTGGGCGGCGTGTTGGCATAGAAGGTGACCGTGCCGGGGCCGGTCTTCCACAGGCCGAAGCCCCCCTCGCCCGTCAAGGTGGCGGTATGGCAATGCCAGTCGCCGGTGCCCCCTTGCCCATCCGCGGACTGGTGGGTCGGCGCGTCCACGATCAGGGTAAGGCCCGACTTCGTGGCGCGGATGCCGCCGGCGGCGACAAAGTGCGGGAGGCGCGCCGCGCCGGCCCCGCCCGAGGCGGACTCGAAGTCTGCGCGAAGGGTGGCGTTGCCGGTGAGGCGGAGCTCGCCGGCCAGGACGACGCCCTCGTTCTGAACGTCGGCGTTGGAGGAGGCGGCCTCGGCGTGGAAGCCGAAGATGGCGCCCTCGCCCAGTTCGACATCCTGCCCCAGGAAGGGCGCGGCGCTCCGGTGGTGGATCCAGGCCGCGGAGGTCAGGTCGGCGTCGGTGGGGCCGGCGTCGCTCCCTTCCACCGGGAAGGTGGACTCCGCCTTGCCCTGGGCGACGAGCGTGATGCCGCCGATGTCTTGGCGGCGGAAGTCCTGCCCCACGGTGAAGGTGAGCTCGGCCCCGGGGATGACCTCCAGGCGCGGCACGGAGCTCGCTGAGCCGAAGTCCCAATCCACCTCCGTGGCGCCGACGATGAAGGCGCCGTGGCCGTGGGTGGCGTTGCCGCGGTGGACGGGCGTGCGGATACCCTCGGCGGGGCGCAGGTTCAGCGCGTTGCCCTCCCACGAGGTCGCCGTGGCCACGCCGGTGTTGTTGTTGGAGACGTCAAGCCGCGCGGCGGCAACGACGGATTTCCAGACCTTCAGGGCCTCGACCCCCTTGTCGCGCTCCAGCTTCAGCGTCAGCGCCTTCGTCGCCCCGGCCTCTTCCTCCACATAGAAGGTCTGCACGAGGGATTTGGGAATCCGGTCGATGGTCAGCGTCACCTCGTTGCCGACCGTGGAAGAGAGGCGGATCTGGAAGGCCACCGCCTGGTCGTAGTCCGTCCCCGACGCCCGTTCGGGCACCATGTTGGCATTCGTGGAGGCGGTCTTGTTGCCCTCGTAGCCGTAGCGGTACCACGCCTGCGCGGAGAAGACCTGCGTGTCTTTATACGTCGCGGGGCCGTCCGTGGCAGTGAAGTCGAGGTAGAGGCGGCCGGGGGTCTGCACGCCGCGGGCAAAGAGGCCGCCGCGGGGGGCCGTCTCGCCGGTCAGGCCCGCGCCAAGGGCGCCATTGGCGTTGCCCTTGCCGCCGTGCGCCTCGATGCGGGTGTCGTCAAAGAACTTCCAGGTGGAGTTCGAACCGAAGCCAACCGTCCACACGTCGAGGGACTTCTGGTCCTCCCCGGCTTTGGGGTTGCCGCGGACGGTGTCGTCGTTCACCGTGCCCTCGGCCAGGACGGGGCCGGTGAGCTGCCAATCCATCACTTCGGCGCTCTCCCCGCGCGTCAGCGCCATGCCCGCCACCGCCTGAAGCGTATTCACCTGCGCCTGCTCCGTCAGCTCGCCGGTGGGCGTGCCCGTGCTAACGGTCGCCGGGCCGTCCCAGGTGTCATTATAAGTGTAGACATAATGATACCAGTCCCAAGACCTCGTCCATCCAATGGTGCGCGTCCACGTGTCGGTGCGGGTCTGCTTGCCGGAAGTGGCGGCGTTGACCACCATGTCGGCGTACTTGGAGAAGTAGCTAACGCCGCCATCGAAGATGAGGCGGACGGCCTGGTTGGGGTTAGCCGTGTAGGTCAGCGTCACGTTCTGCCTAATGGTGGCCGTGCGGATGCCACTCGAACCGGAAACCCCACTCGCCGACGCACCGGGCCGATAGATGGCGTTCCAGTCATCATCGGTCGGGACGGAGTCTCCGGAGACGGTGACGGTGGTTCCGCCGAGGAGGTAGGCGGAGCCGTAGAAGTTGGTGGCGGTGGGGTCGCCGTCGGTGATGGGGTCGTAGGCGCCGCCGGTGAAGCGGAGCTTGCCGTATTGGAAGCCGGTGTTGTTGGCGTCGGAGAGGCCGGCGGTCGTGGTAAACCATGCGCTGCCGGGGACGGCGTCGTCGACGGCCTGGGTCAGCGCATCGCCCGTCTTGTCCGCGAAGCCCGCGCCCGCGGGGTTCACGCCGTAGGGGACGAGGCGGAGGGTGCCGGCGGCGGCATTGCCGGACTGCGGCTCGACGACGAGGGCGGCGTAGTTGCGGTTGGGGGAGTAGAAGTAACAGCCCGCATTGGTCGTCTCGCCATTCTCCGTGGTCTCGACACGGCGCTCGACGTTGACCTGCAGGGCGTGGTCGCCCTCGTCGACGAGGAGGCGGAGGTAGGCGCCCTCGGCAGGCTCGTCGACGGCCTCGCCGGTGGGTTTCCACGTGGACGTGGCCGCGTCCCACGTCTCCGCTTGCCACGCGCCGTCCTGCCGCCAGGTCTCGCCGCCGGCGGGAATCTCCTTGGTGAAGCCGTCGGGGGCGGTATCGATGGGGACGTAGCGGACGTAGCGGAGGTTTTCTCGGACGTAGGGGGTGCGGTCGGCGACCTCGACCATCGCGACCTCGGGGAAGGCTCCCTTGTAGAAGCGGATGTAGTCCACCGCGCCGCCGTCGAGCACGTTCACGTCGCCGGCGTGATTCCTGGCGCTGGCGGAGACGCGCGAGCCGCCGAGCTGCTGGCCCAGCTGCAGGCCGCCGGAGAGGGTCGTCTGGGCGGGCACGTCGATGGCGTTGAGCCACGCGCCGTCCATGTAGAGGTTGAGCGTCGCGCCGTCGCAGACCACGGAGAAGACGTGCGGGGCGCGCTGCGCGTCGGCCACCTTCACGCGGAAGAGCTCATGGATGGCCTTCTCCGGCAAGTCCTGCGCCGGTTGTGCCGCGCCGTCAGCCTTGCCATCGAACTTCCAGAGGACAATCTCGGTGGTGCCGTCCGTCTCCACCGCGCCCGTGGCGAAAACGAGGGAATAGGTGGAGGCCGTGGCGTTGGCGTAGTTGTTGCCGATGGCCAGGATGCACTTGTTCTCCGCCGAGGGCGCGGTCATGCGCACGGCCAGGCTCCATTCCTCCGGGAAGGAGGGCAGCGCGCTCTCCGCGACGTAGGGGCGGTAGCCCAGGGTCATGCCCTTGGAGACGGGGTGCCCCATCGCCACAAAGAACCCGTCGTTCGCCGTGACCGCCCCGTAGTCGGGCTGCCCCTCCACGCCCACGAGGCAACCGTTCTGCTTGCCGAGGTTGAACCAGCCGGTGTTGGCGGAGGTGCCGTCGAACTCGACGTCGATCCAGGCGCCCTGGCCGGTGAAGACGGCGTTCTCCCAGGTCAGTTCGTCGCTGACGCCGTCCTCGGAGGGCTCGCGCTGGTAGTCCGCCTCGGGACGCGTCTGCAACTGACCCGCCGCATCATAGTATTGGAAGGCGAAGGTGACGCCCGCGGGCACGACAGGAATCTCCGCCTCGCCGCCGTAGGCGCCGGACTCGATGAGGGTGAGGGTGATGCCTTCGGGGTTGTCGGGCCAGCGGATGACGGCGTCGGCGTACTGGTCCAGACGCATGACGATGTGCTGGTGGTTGTTGATGCGGAAGGCCATGCCCAGGGAGGTCAGCTCGTCCAGGTTCGTGAAGTCGAGCTTCTTCTGATCGTCTGCGGTGCCGGCGGTGAAGCCGATGGTGCCGGCGAAGTCGGACGCGCCGTGATAGTCGGTGCCGTCCTCGGTCCAGCCGGTGAGGACGTCGCCCAGCTTCTTGCCGGTGGCGTTGGCGAGCCAGGTGTCGCCGAGGGTGACATCGCCGAGGGCGCCCTCGATGGCCTCGAGGGTCCCCTCGCCGGAGACCGTGCCCGTGAAGTCGCGCAGGGTCTTCAGCGTCGCGTCCGCGCCAAGGGCAAGGTCGCCCTGCCCGGCGGCGGCGTCGACGACGAGGAGGCCCGTGAGGGTGCCGCCGCCCACGATGTCCAGCAGGCCCTCGCCGTCCGACGTGCCGCCGTCCCCGCAGGTGACGTGGACCACGTCCGGGTAGTAGCGGGTGGATTCGATGGTGCCGCCGGCGAGGGTGAGCGTCCGCCGCAGGGCGGGGGTCATGGCGAGGTCCTCGTTGAGCTGGAGGGTGCCGGCGACGGTGAGGTCGAGCGTGGCGGTGGTGTCCGCCGCGCCCGCGGGGAGGCCGCCGTTGAGCAGGAGGGTGGCGCCCTCGGCGACGGTGATGGCGGTGTTGGTGCCCTCGGTCGCGGCCTCAAGGGCGGTGGCGCAGGTCATCGTGCCGCCGCGTACCTCGATGGCGGTGTCGGCGGCGCCCAGCGCGAAGGGGGCGGAGTCGGTGGAGGCGTCGCCCAGGGTGAGTTTGCCGCCCTCCTGGATGAGGGTGACGCCGTCGCCCTGGGTCACGATGCCGGCCAACTGTCTGGAGCCGGCGAAGGTATAGGTGCGGTCTTGGCCTTCTTGGCCTTCGCGCAGGATGAGCGTGGTCTCCAACCCCTTGCCGCCGAGGGTGAGGGAGGGCAGGCTCACGTCTTGGTCGAAGACAAGGGTGCCGGACTGCATCTCCATCAAATAGGTATACTTGGTGGGCAAGGATTTGGAATTGCCGGCCAGGGCCAACTCAAGGACGGAGTCCGCGGCGGCGAAGGAGAGGTTCGGCAGGGCGTTCGCGTCCGCCTCCTCTTCCAGCTCGATGCGGAAGGTGCGGCCGGCGGGAATGGTGGTGGAGTGCGTGGCGAACCAGCTGTCTTTGAGCGGCGGCAGGGCCGTGCGCAGAGTGAGGTCGCAGCGGAGCAGCATGGCGGAGGGGTTCCAGAGGGCGGCCTTGTAGTTCTCGGTGTCGGTGGGGCCATAGATGGAGATGCCGCCCTGCGAGGCGCCGTCGCGGAAGGTGAGGGCGCTTTCGAGTTTGACCGTGCCGGGGAAGTGGACGTGCGCCTTGTCGGGCGTGACGGAGGAACCGAAGACGATGGGGGACTTCAGGACTTCCTTGTCCAGGCTGATGCCGCCGCCCTCCCCCTCGAACTCCACGACGATGACGGTGTTGGGGTCGTCCACGAAGGTATGCGCGGTGTCCGAGGCCAAGAGCTCCTTGAGGGATTGAACGCTGGAGTGGTCGGCATTGACCGCGGCGTCAATCTTGAAGATGTGATGCTGGAGCTCGGCCTTGCCGGCGATGCGGAGGTAGGGGCGGCCATCCACGCAGTAGACGGTGCGGTTCTGCGCCTGGCCGGGCTCGTCGTTGGACTTGAAGGAGACGGTGAAGGTGGAGTGCTCGGTCCCCGGGTTCAGGGTGATGGTATCGCCCGAGGCGACGGTGTAGGTGTGGACGAAGCCGCTGCGGGTGCCGACGGCGCCCTGCCCCTGCCACATGCCGTGGAGGGTGATGGCCTCGGGTGTCTTGGTGCGGTCGAGGGTGAGGGTGGGGGACTTCCCGCCCTCGAGGGTGAGGATCAGGGTCTCCGGTGCCACGGTGCCGGGGGTGACGATGGCGATGGAGGTGAGGGTGATCTCCTGCGGGATGTAGGCGATAGGGCGCACCGTCGCGTCACCCGTGAGGTGCTCCTCGTCGACCAACCGCCCCACGTCGATGGCACGGTCGAAGACCGGCGTCTGGATTGTGGTCGCCCCTTCTTGGGTCTCGGTCTCCTCGCCCAAATGGTAACCCTCGCCGCGGGCCTCGCCCTCGGTGGGCAGGGTGATAACCCCTTCACGCGCGAAGGAGGAGAAGGTGAAGTCATAGACCGTGTGCTCGTGATACGCCGCGAAGGCGGGAATGGCCATCATGGCCACCACCTGGAAGGTAAGGCTGCGAATGCTCATACGAGGGACTCCTTGTCTTCTTCCCGGGAACTTGTCAACACACTATTCCTCAAGGAAAACGCGCGCATAGGATACCACAAGCCCCCCCTCCCGTCAATGTTAAAGATTTATTAGGGAAGTGTTAGTAGTTCGCACCCTCTCTCCCCCACCCCTTTGGGGCGGCGTTACCGTCCCCAGTGAACAGAAAACGGAGCGCGCAACCGGCAAGACCGCCCCCCGGCAACCCCGCTCCGCGGACCCTTAAGGGTTTCGACCCCGACCACTATAGGGTCTCACCTCCGACCACTATAGTGGTTGACCTCGGACCACTATAGGGTCTCAGAAAGGGGGGTGAAGGGGGGCCTGGAGAAGGGAGAACGGGAGGGCACCGTTGGCGCCCAGAAAACAGAGCGTGCAGGACCGAAGGGACAAACCTTCCACGGCCACAGAAAACAGTGAACAGAACGCGCGCAAGCGCGCGACGGACAAGCCGCCATCCAATCAGCTAATCAGCCGATCGGCGGCGGTGCCGGTGAGAGTGCGGGTTTGACCATCAAAGGAGAGGCCGATGAGGTGAACCTCTTTGCCGGAGTGGCGATAGGGTTCGGCGTAACCCTTCTCCTTGATTTGGGCGAGAGCCTCTTGGGGTGTGCCGTCGACCTTGAGCTCGAAGACGAAGACGCGTTCGGGCGTCTCGGCGACCAAGTCGGCGCGGCCTTTGGCTTGGCGGTCCTCGGCAGTCACGCGGAAGGAGCCATCAGAAGTCAGCAGGACGTAGAGGATGCGCTGATAGGAGAACTCGTGGATGCTATCCTCTTTGGGGCCGTAGGTGAGGTGGGCGTAGAGGTCGGAGAGGCGTCCGAGGAAGGTTGCGACATCGCCCTTCATCAGCGCCAAGCAGGTGAGGTTGCGGTAGTCGTTGTTGTTCTTCCCGGTGAACTTTTGAACGAGCTGGGTGTTGAAAGCACGGCGAACCTCTTCGTCGGGGAAACCGAGGGTGAAGTAAGGGTCGCGGAAATCCTTGATGGTGAGGTAGCCGCCTTGGTAAAGCATAGCGATGGGACGGATACTCTCCAGTCCACA
This sequence comes from uncultured Kiritimatiellota bacterium, assembly GCA_944389945.1. GTDB lineage: Bacteria > Verrucomicrobiota > Kiritimatiellia > RFP12 > DVOR01 > Spyradenecus. Next base: position 161,971 of record CALXOF010000003.1, read on the forward strand.
AACGTCTAAATCCTCCGCGGTGACACCCTCAACGTTTTCGTAGTTCTTCTCGGCGAGTTGGTTATTCGTGAAGTAATTGAAGACGGTGGAAGTCTGGCCGGTGGCAATCCACGTGCCGACAAAGCGACGCTTCAATGCGCCGAGGGTTTGCCCAATTGCAAAGGGATTGTAGACTTTATCCTCACAATCAGGAGAGAAACGGTAACCGTTGAACCACCAGCGGAGTTTCTCGCGGTAGTCCTCGTAGGAAAGGCCCATGACCTCGGCGTGGCGATGCAACGTCTTGCTGAAGTTGGCCTCTAATTCCTCGTCTGTGTAACCGAGAAGCGTGGCGTAGCGCTCATCCATCGTCAGGTCGGTGAGGTTGTTGAGGGCCGAAAAGACGGAGAGTTGGGTGAAGCGCGTGACTCCGGTCATCATCATGAAGCGGATGTCGCCAACATTGTTTTTGATTTCGCCGTAAAAGGCGGAAAGTTTGGCGCGGATGGCCGTGGCCTTCGCGATGTCATTCAGCGCGGCACCGACGGGCGCGTCGTACTCATCGATGAGAATAACCACGGGTTTGCCACGCTCCTTGGCGAGCTTTTGGATGGCATCGGAAAAGTTGGTGGCCGGTGTGACTGCGGGATTGTAAGTTCCCCCCGCGCTCACGACTGAACGCGCGATACGCTCCACAAATTGTTGTTTGAAGCCCTCGAGCGTCGTCACATCCATCGTGCCGAAGTTGAAATGGAGGACGGGATATGATTCCCAGTCGTAGTCCATCTTGTCGATGGCGAGGCCCTTGAAGAGTTCGCGCTCACCGCGGAAGAGGCATTCCAAGGTGGAAAGCATGAGCGACTTGCCAAAACGCCGCGGACGCGAGATGAAGAAGAAGGAGTCCATCCCACGCGTGACGAGCGGATAGAACAATGCGGTCTTGTCCACATAGCGATAGCCATCCTTCCGCATATTGCGGAAGTCATAGGTCCCTTGCGCAATCTTCTCTTCTTTTTCTACCATGCCGAACTCCTTGCCCATAGTATAACATAAGGGCGCCCCTGGCGCCCTGGAGAACGGGGGGCGCCGTTGGCGCTCAGAGAACAGAGCGTGCAGGACCGAAGGGACAAACCTTCCACGGCCACAGTGAACAGAGAACAGAACGCCCCTGCGGGGCGACGGAAAAGTTGAGGGGGTGTGGGGCGGAGCCCCACCAAGAAAGCTAAGCCTCCAAACCTCTAAGCTTCCAAACTTCCGGCGGCGAAGCCGCTGTGCAATCAGCCAATCAGCCGATCGGCGGCGGTGCCGGTGAGGGTGCGGGTTTGACCATCGAAGGAGAGTCCGATAAGGTGGACCTCCTTGCCGCTGTGGCGGTAGGGCTCGGCGTAACCCTTTTCTTTGATTTGGTCGAGAGCCTCTTGGGGCGTGCCATCGACCTTGAGCTCGAAAATGAAGACGCGTTCGGGGGTCTCGGCGACCAAATCGGCGCGGCCATGGGCCTGACGGTCTTCGACGGTGACGCGGAAGAAACCGCTGGCGGTCAGCAGAACGTAGAGGATACGCTGGAAGGAGAACTCCTGCACGCTGTTCTCTTTGGGACCGTAGGTGAGATGTGCGTAGAGGTCGGAGAGATTGCCGAAAAAGGTGTCGAAGTTGGCTTGTTTCAAGGCTCGGCAAGTGGCGCTGAGGTAGTGATTGTCCGTCTTCTCAGCGAACCGCTGAACGAGTTGAGCATTGAAGGCGCGACGGACCTCTTCATCCGGGATACCGAGGGTGAAGACGCCATCTTGAAAATCTTTGATAGTGAGGTAGCCGCCTTGGTAAAGCATGGCGATGGGGCGGATATTCTCCAATCCACAAACGTCCAGGTCTTCTTCAAAGACATCCTCAACGTTCTCGTAGTCTTGCTCGGCGAGTTGATTGTTCTTGAAGTAATTGAAGACGGTGGAAGTCTGGCCGGTGGCAATCCACGTGCCGACAAAGCGACGCTTCAATGCGCCGAGGGTTTGCCCAATTGCAAAGGGATTGTAGACTTTATCCTCACAATCAGGAGAGAAACGGTAACCGTTGAACCACCAGCGGAGTTTCTCGCGGTAGTCCTCGTAGGAAAGGCCCATGACCTCGGCGTGGCGATGCAACGTCTTGCTGAAGTTGGCCTCTAATTCCTCGTCTGTGTAACCGAGAAGCGTGGCGTAGCGCTCATCCATCGTCAGGTCGGTGAGGTTGTTGAGGGCCGAAAAGACCGAGAGCTGCGTAAACTTCGTCACACCGGTCATCATCATGAAGCGGATGTTGCCGACGTTGTTCTTGATTTCACCGTAAAAGGCGGAAAGTTTGGCGCGGATGGCCGTGGCCTTCGCGATGTCATTCAGCGCGTGACCAACGGGCGCGTCGTACTCATCGATAAGAATAACCACGGGCTTGCCGTGCTCCCGAGCAAGGGCCTTGATGGCATCGGCGAAGTTATCATTCGGCGCTTGCGTGGGGTCATAATCGCACTCGGCATCCTCTAAGGAACGCCGTACACGCGCCACAAAACCGGACTGAAAGGCCTCAAACGTCGTCACATCCATCGTGCCGAAGTTGAAGTGCAGGATGGGGTAAGATTCCCAATCGTAATCCATCTTGTCGATGGCCAGGCCCTTGAAGAGTTCCCGCTGGCCGCGGAAGAGACACTCCAGCGTCGAGAGCATGAGCGACTTGCCAAAACGCCGCGGACGCGAGATGAAGAAGAAGGAGTCCATCCCACGCGTGACGAGCGGATAGAGCAATGCCGTCTTGTCCACATAGCGATAGCCATCCTTCCGCATATTGCGGAAGTCATAGGTCCCTTGCGCGATCTTCTCTTCTTCTTCCATGGCGAACTCCTTGCCCATAGTATAACATAAGGGCGCCCCTGGCGCCCTGAAGAACGGGGGGCGCCGTTGGCGCTCAGAGAACAGAGCGTGCAGGACCGAAGGGACAAACCTTCCACGGCCACAGTGAACAGAGAACAGAACGCCCCTGCGGGGCGACGGAAAAGTTGAGGGGGTGTGGGGCGGAGCCCCACCAAGAAAGCTAAGCCTCCAAACCTCTAAGCTTCCAAACTTCCGGCGGCGAAGCCGCTGTGCAATCAGCCAATCAGACGATCGGCGGCGGTGCCGGTGAGAGTGCGGGTTTGACCATCAAAGGAGAGGCCGATGAGGTGAACCTCTTTGCCGGAGTGGCGATAGGGTTCGGCGTAGCCCTTCTCCTTGATTTGGGCGAGGGCCTCTTGCGGAGTACCGTCGACCTTGAGCTCGAAGACAAAGACGCGTTCGGGCGTCTCGGCGACCAAGTCGGCGCGGCCCTGGGACTGCCGGTCTTCGGCGGTGACGCGGAAGAAACCGCTGGCGGTCAGCAGAACGTAGAGGATACGCTGGAAGGAGAACTCCTGCACGCTGTTCTCTTTGGGACCGTAGGTGAGATGTGCGTAGAGGTCGGAGAGATTGCCGAAAAAGGTGTCGAAGTTGGCTTGTTTCAAGGCTCGGCAAGTGGCGCTGAGGTAGTGATTGTCCGTCTTCTCAGCGAACCGCTGAACGAGTTGAGCATTGAAGGCGCGACGGACCTCTTCATCCGGGATACCGAGGGTGAAGACGCCATCTTGAAAATCTTTGATAGTGAGGTAGCCGCCTTGGTAAAGCATGGCGATGGGGCGGATATTCTCCAATCCACAAACGTCCAGGTCTTCTTCAAAGACATCCTCAACGTTCTCGTAGTCTTGCTCGGCGAGTTGATTGTTCTTGAAGTAATTGAAGACGGTGGAAGTCTGGCCGGTGGCAATCCACGTGCCGACAAAGCGACGCTTCAATGCGCCGAGGGTTTGCCCAATTGCAAAGGGATTGTAGACTTTATCCTCACAATCAGGAGAGAAACGGTAACCGTTGAACCACCAGCGGAGTTTCTCGCGGTAGTCCTCGTAGGAAAGGCCCATGACCTCGGCGTGGCGATGCAACGTCTTGCTGAAGTTGGCCTCTAATTCCTCGTCTGTGTAACCGAGAAGCGTGGCGTAGCGCTCATCCATCGTCAGGTCGGTGAGGTTGTTGAGGGCCGAAAAGACCGAGAGCTGCGTAAACTTCGTCACACCGGTCATCATCATGAAGCGGATGTTGCCGACGTTGTTCTTGATTTCACCGTAAAAGGCGGAAAGTTTGGCGCGGATGGCCGTGGCCTTCGCGATGTCATTCAGCGCGTGACCAACGGGCGCGTCGTACTCATCGATAAGAATAACCACGGGCTTGCCGTGCTCCCGAGCAAGGGCCTTGATGGCATCGGCGAAGTTATCATTCGGCGCTTGCGTGGGGTCATAATCGCACTCGGCATCCTCTAAGGAACGCCGTACACGCGCCACAAAACCGGACTGAAAGGCCTCAAACGTCGTCACATCCATCGTGCCGAAGTTGAAGTGCAGGATGGGGTAAGATTCCCAATCGTAATCCATCTTGTCGATGGCCAGGCCCTTGAAGAGTTCCCGCTGGCCGCGGAAGAGACACTCCAGCGTCGAGAGCATCAGCGACTTGCCGAAGCGCCGCGGACGAGAGATGAAGAAGAAGGAGTCCATCCCACGCGTGACGAGCGGATAGAGCAATGCGGTTTTGTCCACATAGCGATAGCCATCCTTCCGCATATTGCGGAAGTCATAGGTCCCTTGCGCGATCTTCTCTTCTTCTTCCATGGCGAACTCCTTGCCCATAGTATAACATAAGGGCGCCCCTGGCGCCCTGAAGAACGGGGGGCGCCGTTGGCGCTCAGAGAACAGAGCGTGCAGGACCGAAGGGACAAACCTTCCACGGCCACAGTGAACAGAGAACAGAACGCCCCTGCGGGGCGACGGAAAAGTTGAGGGGGTGTGGGGCGGAGCCCCACCAAGAAAGCTAAGCCTCCAAACCTCTAAGCTTCCAAACTTCCGGCGGCGAAGCCGCTGTGCAATCAGCCAATCAGACGATCGGCGGCGGTGCCGGTGAGAGTGCGGGTTTGACCATCAAAGGAGAGGCCGATGAGGTGAACCTCTTTGCCGGAGTGGCGATAGGGTTCGGCGTAGCCCTTCTCCTTGATTTGGGCGAGGGCCTCTTGGGGTGTGCCGTCGACCTTGAGCTCGAAGACAAAGACGCGTTCGGGCGTCTCGGCGACCAAGTCGGCGCGACCCTGGGACTGCCGGTCTTCGGCAGTCACGCGGAAGGAGCCATCAGAAGTCAGCAACACATAAAGGATACGCTGGAAAGAAAACTCCTGCACGCGATCCTCTTTGGGGCCGTAGGTGAGGTGGGCGTAGAGGTCGGAGAGACGTCCGAGGAAGGTCGCGACATCGCCCTTCATCAGCGCCAAGCAGGTGAGGTTGCGGTAGTCGTTGTTGTTCTTCCCGGTGAACTTTTGAACGAGCTGGGTGTTGAAAGCACGGCGAACCTCTTCGTCGGGGAAACCGAGGGTGAAGTAAGGGTCGCGGAAATCCTTGATGGTGAGGTAGCCGCCTTGGTAAAGCATAGCGATGGGACGGATACTCTCCAGTCCACAAACGTCTAAATCCTCCGCGGTGACACCCTCAACGTTTTCGTAGTTCTTCTCGGCGAGTTGGTTATTCGTGAAGTAATTGAAGACGGTGGAAGTCTGGCCGGTGGCAATCCACGTGCCGACAAAGCGACGCTTCAATGCGCCGAGGGTTTGCCCAATTGCAAAGGGATTGTAGACTTTATCCTCACAATCAGGAGAGAAACGGTAACCGTTGAACCACCAGCGGAGTTTCTCGCGGTAGTCCTCGTAGGAAAGGCCCATGACCTCGGCGTGGCGATGCAACGTCTTGCTGAAGTTGGCCTCTAATTCCTCGTCTGTGTAACCGAGAAGCGTGGCGTAGCGCTCATCCATCGTCAGGTCGGTGAGGTTGTTGAGGGCCGAAAAGACCGAGAGCTGCGTAAACTTCGTCACACCGGTCATCATCATGAAGCGGATGTTGCCGACGTTGTTCTTGATTTCACCGTAAAAGGCGGAAAGTTTGGCGCGGATGGCCGTGGCCTTCGCGATGTCATTCAGCGCGTGACCAACGGGCGCGTCGTACTCATCGATAAGAATAACCACGGGCTTGCCGTGCTCCCGAGCAAGGGCCTTGATGGCATCGGCGAAGTTATCATTCGGCGCTTGCGTGGGGTCATAATCGCACTCGGCATCCTCTAAGGAACGCCGTACACGCGCCACAAAGCCGGCCTGAAAGGCATCAAACGTCGTCACGTCCATCGTGCCGAAGTTGAAGTGCAGGATGGGGTAAGATTCCCAATCGTAATCCATCTTGTCAATGGCCAGGCCCTTGAAGAGTTCCCGCTGGCCGCGGAAGAGACACTCCAAGGTGGAAAGCATGAGCGACTTGCCAAAACGCCGCGGACGCGAGATGAAGAAGAAGGAGTCCATCCCACGCGTGACGAGCGGATAGAACAATGCGGTCTTGTCCACATAGCGATAGCCATCCTTCCGCATATTGCGGAAGTCATAGGTCCCTTGCGCAATCTTCTCTTCTTTTTCTACCATGCCGAACTCCTTGCCCATAGTATAACATAAGGGCGCCCCTGGCGCCCTGGAGAACGGGGGGCGCCGTTGGCGCCCAGAGAACAGAGCGTGCAGGACCGAAGGGACAAACCTTCCACGGCCACAGTGAACAGAGAACGGAGCGCGCGCAAGCGCGCGACGGACAAGCCGCCATCCAATCAGCCAATCAGCTAATCAGCAGGGCGCTCCTCTGGAGCGCCTACTGGTCGAGGACGAGGTGGACCTGGATGAGGCGGGAGACGGGGAGGAGATAGTCGCGGTAGAGCCAGGAGAGTTGCTTGGCGTGCTGCTCGGTGAGGCCTTCGCGGAGAGCGTAGGTCTGGGCGCGCTCGAGGACGCGTTGCTCGACGGCTTCGTTGAGGAGGGCGGCCTCGACCTTGGCGGGGTCGCCGGTTTCGGCGGCGGCGCGGAGGGAGGGGGCCTGCTCGACGCGTTTGCGAGCGATGACGCGGGCGGCGAAGCGGAAGCGGCGCGCGAGGGCGGCGATGGCGTCGGAGTCGGCGTGGAGGGCCTCGCGGGGCTCGGGGTCGTCGCCGGGGAGGGCGAGATAGGGGACGACGGTGGTGAGGTAGAAGCGGCGGAGGGCGCGGGTCTGGGTGGTGGCGTCGCCGTGGGCGAAGGCCTTGGCGAGGGTGTCGATGTCGATGGCCTCGGCGTGGGCGTAGAGGCCGGGGTTGAGGCGGAAGCGGGAGCGCGCGGCGAAGGCGGTGAGGAGCGAGGAATCGATGTCCGCGATCATGGCGCGGAGGGAGGAGAGGGCCGTGGTGCCGGCGTCGTCGGGGACGGTGGACTGGGTGGTGATGGAATAGGAGCCGAGGAGACGGACCTCGCGGGCGACGGCCTTGAGCGCGCCGAGGACGGCGGCGAGGGGCTGGCTGCTGGCACCGATGAGGAGCTCCAGGAAGAAGGCGTATTTCCACTTCTCGCCGGGGATGGGGCGGGACTGGATGAGGGTGAGGTCGATGCCGCGCAGGGGGGTGAGGAGCTCGAGGAGGGAGCCGGGGCGGTCGTCGATGGTGGCGTAAAGGAGGGCGTGGGTGGGCGGCAGGTCGGCGGGGCCGCCGTGGGCGTCTTCGGGGCGGTGGGTCTCGAGGCGGAAGAAACGCGTGGTGTTGCCGGTGGCGTCCTGCACGTCGGGGCGGCGGAGGACGAGGCCGTAGCGCTTGGCGGTGGTCTCGCCGGCGACGGCCGCGGAGGCGGGGTCGCAGGCGGCCAGGCGCGCGGCCTCGGCCGTGGAGGAGACGGGCACCAGCGGGACGCCGGGATAGATACGCGCGAGGGTGGCGCGGCACTGGGCGAGGGCCTCGGCCTTGGAGAGGATGCGGGCGATGGGGGTGGTGAGGTCTTTGGAGAGGAGGTGCTGGTGGACGGGGACGGCACGGCAGGCGACGGCCCGCAGCGTGGGCGTGGCGGCCAGCAGGTCCATCACCTCGGTGACGTTGCCCTGGGTGGTGTTCTCGAAGGGGACGACGGCGGCGGCATCCGGGTCGGCGGCGGTCTTGCGGAAGACCTCACGGAAGTCGGCGCAAGGGGTGAGGGTCTCGCCGGGCTTGGCCATGCGGGTGGCGGCGCGGTGGGAGAAGGTCTCCTCGGGACCGAGATAATAGAGCGTCATGGTCGTCTCCTTGGTGGGGGTGCCTGCGGCACCCCAGAGAACAGAGAACAGAGAACGGAGCGTGCAGGCGCGAAGCGCCAAACCTTCCACGGCTACAGAGCGCCCCTGCGGGGCGACGGGCCACTCTCCGTGCGGCTTATCCAACAGGTGGCCTCAGCCGGAGGGGCCGACTGGCTGATTGAGGTGGCGGGGACGTTGTCCGTCGCCCGCCAGGGCGCCCCAATCAGCCAATCAGCTAATCAGCCAATCAGCTGGAGCGCTTGAGCGCGCCGCGCTCAAGCGCGGCGGGCGGCCTGGGCCAGGTCAAGCCACGGCTTGATGGCCTGGAGATACTCGCCGAACTGGGCGGAGGGGATCTGCTGGGCGGCGTCGGAGAAGGCGTGCTTCGGGTCGGGGTGCGTCTCGACCAGGAGACCGTCGCAGCCGGCACCGAGAGCGGCGCGCGACAGGGGCACCACGAGTTCCAACTTGCCGCCGCCGTGCGAGGGGTCGGCCACGATGGGCAGGTGGGTCAAGCGCTTGGTCGCGGCCAGGGCGCCGAGGTCCAGGCAGTTGCGGGTGATGGTCTCGTAGGTGCGGATGCCGCGCTCGCAGAGGATGACGTCCTTGCAGCCGTTGGCCATGAGGTACTCGGCGCTCTGGAGCCACTCCTCGACGGTGCCGGCGAGGCCGCGCTTGAGGATGACGGGCTTGCCGGCCTTGCCCAGGCGCTCGAGCAGGTCGTAGTTCTGGGAGTTGCGCGCGCCCACCTGGAAGACGTCGGTCACGTCCATGAGGGCCTCGATCTGGTTGGGGCCGGGGACCTCGGTGATGTAGGCGATCTGCGGGAAGTCGTGCTTCACCTCGCGGAGGACGCGGATGCCCTCTTCCTTCAGGCCCTGGAAGTCGTAGGTCGAGGTGCGGGGCTTGTAGACCATCGCGCGGATGACGGTGATGCCCAGCGCCACCAGGTCCGCCACCACGGCGTGGAACTGGTCGTAGCTCTCGACGGCGCAGGGGCCGGCGAGGACGGGGATGTTCCCGCCACCAATCTTGGTGCCTTTAATATCGACGATGGTGTCCTCGTGCTTGAAGTCGCGGGAGACCAGCTTGTATTTTTTGCTCACGTGAATGATTTCCTGGACGGTGGGGAGCGCTTCCAGCTGCTCGACGGTCTGCGGATTGATTTCGCTACCGATGCAGGCGATGATGGTCTGATCGGAGCCCGTGGTCACGCGAGGCTGGTATCGAAGCGAGGTGATCCAGTCGCAGATGGTCTGCACGTCGGCCTGGGTGGCCGTGGGTTTCATGATGATAATCATCGTAGTCTTCCTTTTTTGACGAAAAGCCGCACACCCTTTTGGGGAGCGCGGCCGTTCGGAAATCCCTTTGCTTTGCCTTGGCAATCACCGGGAGGGCCGAGCGGCGCGCGGTCCAAAGTAAAAGCCAAAGCTAAAGTAACGATTCATGATGGCACCTATAATACGCCTTTCCGTCCCCGCCGTCAAGCCCTTTTTTAGGGGCGGCTTGCGCCACCCCGGAGAACGGTGAACGGAGCGTGCAGGCGCGAAACGCCAAACCTTCCACGGCTACAGAGAACAGAGCGCGCGTCAAGCGCGCGACGGACAAGTCGCTGTGCAAAGCGGCGTCAGCCGCCCCGTCCTATATGTCCTATCTGTCCTATATGTCCTACCGCGCCGCCTTCAAAGCCAATCAGCTGGGCGGCAACGCCACCCCATCCTGCGCCGCCTCCGTGCGCTTCCAAGAAAACAAGAGAAGCGCAAGGGATGGGCACGGTAGTGAGTCCCGAAGGAGCGAACGGTGAAGTGCCCAGGCCCTTGCGTTCCTTCGTGTATTCGTGGAGACGGGCCGCCTTAGGCAAGCGGCTCGGCGGCGGTGCCGGTGAGGCGGCGGGTCGCGCCGTCGAAGGAGAGGCCGATGAGGTGAACCCCCTTGCCGCTGTGGCGGTAGGGCTCGGCGTAGCCCTTCTCCTTGATTTGGTCGAGGGCCTCTTGGGGCGTGCCGTCGACTTTCAACTCAAACACGAAGATGCGTTCGGGCGTCTCGGCGACGAGGTCTGCGCGACCGTGGGACTGCCGATCTTCGGCGGTGACGCGGAAGAAGCCGCTAGAGGTCAGCAGGACGTAGAGAATACGCTGGAAGGAGAATTCCTGCACGCGTTTCTCGGTTGAGCCATAGGTGAGGTGTGCATAGAGGTCGGAAAGATTACCGAAGAAGGTATCGAAGTCGGCCTGCTTCAAGGCACGGCAGGTGGCGTTGCGATACTGATCATCCTTTTTCTCGGTGAACTTTTGGACGAGCTGAGAGTTGAAAGCTCGACGAACCTCTTCGTCCGGAATGCCGAGGGTGAAGACTCCATCTTGGAAATCTTTAATGGTGAGGTAGCCGCTTTGGTAGAGCATGGCGATGGGACGGATGTCCTCCAGTCCACAGACGTCCAAATCCTCCTCTGAAACATCCTCAACGTTTTCGTAGTCCTTCTCGGCGAGTTGGTTGTTCGTGAAGTAGTTGACAACGGCGGAGGTCGTGCCAGAGCGAATCCACGTGCCAACGAAGCGACGCTTCAATGCGCCAAGCGTTTGGCCAATGGCATAAGGGTTGTAGACTTTATCCTCGCAATCCGGAGAGAAACGGTAACCGTTGAACCACCAGCGAAGTTTCTCGCGGTAATCTTCGTAAGCAAGTCCCATGACCTCGGCGTGGCGGTGCAACGTCTTGCCAAAGTTGGCCTCCAACTCCTCATCGGTGTAGCCAAGAAGCGTGGCATAGCGCTCATCCAACGTCAGGTCGGTGAGATTATTGAGCGCGGAGAAGACGGAGAGCTGGGTGAAACGCGTCACGCCGGTCATCATCATGAAACGAATATCGCCGACATTCTCTTTGATTTGTATGTAAAAGTTTGAGAGCTCGGTACGAATAGCCGTAGCGAGTGGGATGTCGGCCAGCGCGTGACCGACGGGCGCGTCATACTCATCAATGAGGATGACCACGGGTTTACCGGCCTTTTTGGCAAGATCGGTGATGGCTTGGTCGAAGTTGGCGCCAGGAAAATCCGCATCATTCCACTGACATCCGGCTTCGACCAAAACTTTCTTGACGCAACGCCGGAAGTCCACCTTGAATGCTTCCAATGTCTCAGTCTTGATACCGGCGAAGGAGAAGTGTAGGACGGGGTAAGGGGTCCAGTCATAGTCCATCTGATCGATGGCGAGACCCTTGAAGAGCTCACGCTCACCGCGGAAGAGACACTCCAGCGTAGAGAGCATCAGCGACTTGCCGAAACGCCGCGGACGCGAGATGAAGAAGAAACCATCGCCATCCCGCGTGACAAGCGGATAGAGCAACGCCGTCTTATCCACGTAGCGATAGCCCTTCTCCCGCATAACGCGGAAGTCATAGGTCCCCTGCGCAATCTTCTCTTCTTCCATAGCTCAGCTCCTTGCCCACAGTATAGCATAAGGGGCGCTCCGCCGGAGCGCCCGTGTCTTCGTGGAGACGGGCCGCCTTAGGCAAGCGGCTCGGCGGCGGTGCCGGTGAGGCGGCGGGTTTCGCCATCGAAGGAGAGGCCGATGAGGTAGACCTCCTTGCCGCTGTGGCAGTAGGGTTCGGCGTAGCCCTTTTCCTTGATTTGGTCGAGGGCCTCTTGGGGCGTGCCGTCGACCTTGAGCTCAAAGACAAAGACACGTTCTGGGGTCTCGGCGACCAAATCTGCGCGGCCGTGGGACTGCCGGTCCTCGGCGGTGACGCGGAAGGACCCATCGGAGGTCAGCAGGACGTAGAGGATGCGCTGGAAGGAGAATTCCTGCACGCTGTTCTCTTTGGGACCATAACTCAGATGGGCGTAGAGGTCGGAGAGGTAACCGAAGAAGGTAGAGAAGTCGGCCTCTTCCAAAGCTTGGCAGGTAAGATTGCGGTAACGATCACTTGGAGTCCCGGCGAACTTTTGGACGAGCAGGGAGTTAAGCGCGCGGCGGACCTCCTCGTCCGGGATGCCGAGGGTGAAGCGTGACCGGCGGTATTCCTTAATGGTCAGATAGCCGCCTTGGTAAAGCATGGCGATGGGACGGATGTTCTCCAACCCGCAGACGTCCAAATCTTCCTCTGATATACCTTCGATATGCTCGTAGTCCAACTCGACAAGTTGATTGTTCGTGAAGTAGTTAAAGACGACGGAGGTTTGGCCGGAACGGCTCCAGGTACCGATGAACTCGGGGTTACAGGCGCCGAGGGTTTGGCCGATGGCGAAGGGATTGTAGACCTTGGTCGTGTTCCAGCGGGCGAAACGGTAACCGTTGTACCACCAACGGAGCTGCTCGCGGTAGTCCTCATAAGAGAGCCCCATGACCTCAGCGTGGCGGTGTAGCGTCTTGCTGAAGTTGGCCTCCAGCTCCTCGTCGGTGTAACCAAGAAGCGTGGCATAGCGATCGTCCATCGTCAGGTCGGTGAGGTTGTTGAGGGCCGAAAAGACGGAGAGTTGGGTGAAACGCGTCACGCCGGTCATCATCATGAAGCGGATGTTGCCGACGTTGTTCTTGATCTCGCCATAGAAGGCGGAAAGCTCGGCGCGGATGGCCGTGGCCTTGGCGATGTCGTTCAGCGCATGGCCGACGGGCGCGTCGTACTCATCGATGAGGATGACCACGGGTTTGCCCCAATCCTTGGCGAGCTTTTGGATGGCGTCGGCAAAGTTGGTGGCCGGAGTGACCGCAGGATTATAGATGCCCCCTGCGCTCCCAATCGAACGCGCGATACGCTCCACAAATTGTTGCTTGAACCCCTCGAGCGTCGTCACATCCATCGTACCGAAGTTGAAATGTAGGACGGGGTAAGGGGTCCAGTCATAGTCCATCTGATCGATGGCCAGACCCTTGAAGAGTTCGCGCTCACCGCGGAAGAGACACTCCAGCGTGGAAAGCATGAGCGACTTGCCGAAGCGCCGGGGACGAGAGATGAAGAAAAAGGAATCCCGTCCGCGCGTCACGAGCGGATAGAGCAACGCGGTCTTGTCTACATAACGGTATCCATCCTCCCGCATAACGCGGAAGTCATAGGTCCCCTGCGCAATCTTCTCTTCTTCCATAGCTCAGCTCCTTGCCCACAGTATAGCATAAGGGGCGCTAACGCGCCCCCCGGAGAACGGCTTCCCTCGAAAACGCAAAAGAAGCGCAAGGGGCCGGGCACTTCACCGTGCCTAGCCCTTGCGTCTCTGTCGGTTTCCGGGAACTTACTGCGCCCATTCCATCAAGCCGATGGAAACGTTGCGCGCGTTCGCCATGTCCTCCGCGGTCAACTGCACGTCCACATAGCTCCGCAGGGTCGTGCTATACAAGCTAGTAAAGTTTGATTCCGGCCATTTCAGCAACGGTAGCCACTCCACGCGGGCCGCTCGGTCAGCATAACCACCTCTCCCCATACTCGATCCCAACAAAATCGCACTCGTGGGTACACTAAAGGCACTTTGTGCTAGCATATTTCCCTGCCCATCCTGAACCTGCACAAAATACTCAATGCAATGCCTAGGATTGTAAGCATAATAGGCATCTTCCCAAGCAAGATAGGCATCCACAACCTTTGGTGCCAAGAAATAATCCTTTGCCGTGATGGCTGAGAGGGAGGAATTCATCATCGTGACAATGGAGAGCACCACGCCCTCGTTCTTTTTACCCTGAATCACACCATTCTCTTTTACCTCGTCTCTATAGTCAATCTCATAATAACTTCCCTGTCGCATGACGCCTGGGAAATTCCCTGTTGAATAGTTGTCATAAGGGAAGCTATCTTCATTCACATTGTCAATATAGTGAGACCTCTCGCGCTTAGCCTTCATGAAGATGGTGCGGGGCCGACGCAGGGAGATTTGGCTGAGCAACTGGTCGAAGCGTGGGACGAAGACATCGAAGTAGACATCGGTGAGGGGATAAATCTCATAGAGATAGCGCACGGTGTAGAGGCCATTCTCAATCTTCGGGTCGCCATTTTTGTCGGTGACGAGGGTGGGATTTTGCGTGCCGGCCTCATTGACCAGGCGGATGCCATAGAGCTGGCGGATGGGGTCGAAACCATCCAGTTCACGCGCAATCAGGGCGGCAGCCCGTTCGTCGCGCGACTGCTTGGAGGTGGCGGTGGCAAGCACCCCGGCCAGCGGCGAGGCATCGGAGGTGGAGACGGGGGCGATGTCGCGCAGACTGTGGGTGACCTCCTGCATCTTCACCTTGGCCTTGATTTGGATGCAGTGGCCACGCGAGGTCGGGCCCTCCCACATAATCTTGATGCCGTCAGGGGCGATGTAGCCGTTGCTCTGGGTGAGGATTTCGTCCTTCTTCAGCTCGAAGTTGTCCACCAGCGTCTCGGAATCGACGAAGAGACCAACGGCAAACTCGATGGCATCGCGGCAGGCATTGGTGAGGGCCTCCTGACGCGTGGCACCATAGCCCTTGCCGATGACCTCGCGGATGTTGGGATCGCCGGCCGGCTTACGGGGCGTCGCGGTCTTGGTCCGCGCGGCACCAACGGCCATATTGGCCGGCAGGCCCGCGCCGACGGAGCCGCCGGAGGAGGCACCCACGGAAAACCTTTCGCTCTTGGCCCGAGATTGCGTGACCTCCTGAGTCGGGGTGGTCTGAGCCGGGGCAGATGCCGGGGCCTCTTCAGCCACCTCAACGCTATCCGTCGGGCGGCCGCCCCCCAGCAAGTCCGCAAGATCTTGCAGACCGGCATCATTCTGCGCCCATGCGGTCATCCCTGCCACCAAGCAGAGACCCATCAGCGATACTTTCATCAGATTCATCGTTTCCTCCTTCTCAAAGGGTTCATTTCAAGCGCTTACCGCTTCCACTACAAAAGACCAACGGCCAAAGAGAACGCCACTGCCCACTTAATCCGCCTCACGCGCCCTCCATTTCGACAGTAGACTATGCTTAGTGTGTGGCTTCCGCGGGGTTCACGGCGTGGCAGAGGGGCTCGTCAGGGGCTCGATACTCTCGAGGGACCAAAGCGTCCGCATCTTGTTGCCATCCATCTCCACCGAGATGGTATGGAACCCCATCACATTTGCCACCAGGTTCGGCCCCAAGCCCACATAGAGCGCGGCAGCCCGCAAAGCCATGCGTTGCGCGTTCTGCATGTCGCGGCGCTCGGCCAACGCGGGTGGCAAACCTTTGACACGCTCTTGCGACACGCGCATGAGGAGCCAGCCATCCGCGCGCCGTTCCACCGTCACGGTCGCCTCAATCGGGGTCTTGAAGCGATAGCCCTTTCGTTGCACGGAGGCGGCCTTCGCGTCTTGGGAAAGGTCAATCTCCTCGGGCTGGACAAAGGGCACAGGGACGCGCTCCACGTCCTCTGCCATGGCAACGGACTGCGCGTCCGCTTGAGCGGTGCTGGCGCACCCCTGCAACACGGCCATCAGCGCAGCGGCCAAACAGAGCGTGCTCAGCGCTTGCATTCGCTTCATGTTCTACCTCCGTTTCTACGATGGGTTACACGTGAGGCGTGGCCCATCTGGTGTCTCGGGCTGGACAAAAGGGATACGCTCCTGCCGCAAGAAAGCGCGGCAGGAGCGTGGCGAAGCCGAGCGCAAACGCTGGCGCATGGACCTCAGAAGAAGTCCGCGGCATCATCCGTGATGGAGCTTCCGCGCTGCACGGGGCGCAGATTGCCCTGCTGCTCCTGCTGGCGCTGGGAATCCAGGAGGGGCCCCTGCTGACCCAGGCGCCCCTGCTGGCGCGCATTGGCGGGGCGCATCAGCGCCTCCACGCCATCCAGCGCACGGGTGGTGGCGGCATTCCAGCCGTAAACCGCCACGAACTGGTTGCGGTCGTTGACGCCCGAACCGATGGTCTGGAGGCCGCGGACGAAGCCCTCGACACGCATGGCGAACTCTTCCTTGGTGACGGTCTTGCCGGAGGACTTGATCTGGGCGTTGGCCGCACCGGTCTCGCCTTCCGCAGAGCCCTCGGTGTAGATGGTGAGTTCGTTCTTCTCGTTGTAAGCCATTGCGACTTCGGAGTTGAGCCACTCGCGGAAGGCGGCCTGGGCACGCACCTGCGCACTGCGGCTCGCCTGGCGCTCAGCCATCGCGCTGGGCAACCCACCGGGGATGTCCGTGCGGGCAACGACGACGACGGACTTGATGGCGCCGGTCTGGTCGCGCTTGATGTTGGTCACACCGTTGATGTAGCCATCAATCAGGTCTTGGACGGGGTTGGTGGCAGGCGCGGCCACGGGCGCAGGAGCCGGCGCGACAGGCGCGGCCACCTCTTGAGCCTGCGTCGGCGCAACCGCCAACAGTGCACCAAGGCAGAGAAACGCGGATTTGGACAGGTTGGACATAAACGTCTCCTTTTAGGATTCCAATCAGGTGAACAGGTATATATTACCACCCTACTCCTCACTCTGCAATGCTTTTCGTGGGGGTGGCTTGCGCCCCCGGAGAACAGAGAACAGAGAACAGAGAACAGAGAACAGAGAACAGAGAACAGAGCGCGCGGCAAGCGCGCGACGGGTGAGTCCGCCGACTTCACGCTCCCACTGCGGTGCCTTCAGGAGATACAGGAGATTCAGGAGATTCAGGAGATTCAGGAGCGCGCGTAAACGCGCGATGGATAAGCCGCGACCAAATGGGCAAGCACCCAAGCTTCCACACTTCCAAAGGGTGCTTTGCGGACCCTTAAGGGTTTCGACCCCGACCACTATAGGGTCTCACCTCCGACCACTATAGTGGTTGACCTCGGACCACTATAGGGTCTCGGAAGGGGCGCTACCGCGCCCTAGAGAACGGAAGGGCGCTTCAGCGCCCAGAGAACAGAGAACGGAGCGTGCAGGCGCGAAGCGCCAAACCTTCCACGGCTACAGAGAACAGAGCGCGCGGCAAGCGCGCGACGAATAAGCCGCCCAATTCTCAAAACAAACTGGCAGTCCTGCGTGCGGTAGCACGCCCTTAATCTGCTCCAAATCTGCGAAATCTGCGGTTCCCTATTCTGGCAGTCAGTCGGCGGCAAGGCCGCCTAGCTAATCTAACAAAAAAGCCCCGGGCGTGGGCCCAGGGCTTTTTGTTGGTTGCCAAATGGCGGGGTCTTACTTGACCTCGACCTTGGCGCCGGCCTTCTCGAGGGCTTCCTTGATCTTGGCGGCTTCGTCCTTGTCGACACCCTGCTTGACGGGCTTGGGGGCGCCTTCGACGAGGTCCTTGGCGTCCTTGAGGCCGAGACCGGTGATGGTGCGGACTTCCTTGATGACGGCGATCTTGTTGGCGCCGGCTTCGGCGAGGATGACGTCGAACTCGGTCTTCTCTTCGGCGGGAGCGGCGGCGGCACCGGCGGCGGCGACGGCGACGGGAGCGGCGGCGGAAACGCCCCACTTCTCTTCGAGGGCCTTGACGAGGTCAGCGATCTGCAGCACGGTCATGCCGGAGAGGGCGTCGATGATTTCTTCCTGGGTCATTGTTCTGTTCCTTTTGGTGTAACCGCCCGGGGTCTTGCCCCGGGAGGGGGGTGCCCCGTGCGGGAGGCGCGGGGCGGTTTTACGACACGGCGCTTAGGCCGCAGGGGTGTTGTCGCCGTTGCCTTCGCCTTCCTTGTCGACCTTTGCCTGGAGGACGCGGGCCATCTTGGAGGCGGGGGCCTGCAGGGTGCCGAGGAGGCGGGCCTGCTGGGCGGCGAGGGAGATGAGTTCGGAGAGGGTGTTGACCTGGGCCTCGGTGATGGCGGTGTCGCCCATGAGGCCGGCCTTAATGGAGGCCTTCTCGTTCTTCTTGACGAAGTCGACGACGGTCTTGGCGGCATCGGCGATGTCACCCTGGCCGGCGATGACGGCGGTGGGGCCGCTGAGGACGCCTTCGGGGAACTGGATGCCGCGCTCGGCGAGGACCTTGGCGATGAAGGTGTTCTTGATCACCATCATGCGGGCGCCCTTGTCGAGGAGCTGGCGGCGGAGGTCGCCAATCTGGGCGACGGTGAGGCCGCCGAAGTTCAGCAGGAAGGCGAATTCCTTGCCGGTGAGGAAGTCGGCGACTTCGTTGTAGATGGCGACGACTTCGGGGCGTTTCTTCTGATTGGACATGGTGAAATCACTCCTTGACGATGACGCGCACGCCGACGCCCATGGTGGGGCTGATGGTGCAGCTGCGGATGAAGAGGCCCTTGGCGGCGGCGGGGCGCTCGTGCTCGACGGCGTCGATGATGGCGCGAATGTTGTCGACGAGCTTGGAGGCCTCGAAGCTGAGCTTGCCGGCGGGGACGCAGAGGTTGCCGGTGCGATCCATGCGGAAGTCGACCTTACCGGCCTGGGCGGCCTTGATGGCGGAGACGACGTCGTCGGTGACGGTGCCGGTCTTGGGGTTAGGCATGAGGCCACGGGGACCGAGGACGCGGGCGACGGTGCGGACCTGCTTCATGGCATCGGGGGTGGCGATGGCGACATCGAAGTCGGTCCAACCGCCCTTGACGCGCTCGAGGAGATCGTCGAGACCGGCGGCATCGGCGCCGGCGGCCTTGGCGGCGTCGGCCTGCTCGCCGGCGGCGAAGACGACGACGCGGACGTGCTTACCGGTGCCGTGGGGCAGATGAACGACGCCGCGGACGGCCTGGTCGCTCTTGGTGGGGTCAGCGCCGAGGCGGATGCCGACGTCGACGGTTTCGTCGAACTTGGCGCCGGGGTGGGCCTTGATGAAAGCGACGGCTTCCTCGAGGGAGACGGCGGCCTTGGGGGCGGCCTTGAGGGCGTCTTGGTATTTCTTGCTATGCTTGGCCATGGGGCTTCTCCTCAGTCAACGACGTCCACGCCCATCTGGCGGGCGGTGCCCTCGATCATGCGCGCGGCGGCCTCGGGGTCGGCGGCGTTGAGGTCCTCGGCCTTGATCTTGACGATTTCGGCGATCTGGGCGCGGGTGATCTTGCCGACCTTCTCGGTGTTGGGCTTGCCGGAGCCCTTGGGGAGGTTGGCGTACTTCTTGATGAGGGCCGCGGCGGGCGGGCTCTTGAGGATGAAGGAGAAGGAGCGGTCGGCGTAGACGGTGATGACGACGGGGATCACCATGCCGCCCTTGTCCTGGGTCTTGGCGTTGAACTCTTTGCAGAACGCCATGATGTTAACGCCGTGAGAGCCCAGGGCGGGGCCCACGGGCGGGGCGGGATTGGCGGCTCCGGCGGGAATCTGGAGCTTGATCATCCCGGTGACTTTCTTGGCCATTTCGTGGTCCTTTGTCTTATGCCGCGCTCCCGGGATCCTTTCCGGTGCAAGCGCACGGCCGTTGACGACGCACGGCTATCGGCGGGGAATCAGACGCCTTCCGGATGTTCGGTGATGCGTTCGACCTGCCAATATTCGAGCGTGACGGGGGCGATGCGTCCGAAAATCGAGACGGAAATCTGCAGGCGCCCGCTGTCAGGATCGATGTTTTCAATCGTGCCATTGAAGTTCATGAAGGGGCCTTCATTGACACGAACGGTCTCTCCGACCTGGAAATTGACTTTGAGCCTGGGCTTCTGGACCTCTTCAGCGGCGACGCGGTGGAGGAGGTTGGCGGCTTCGGCGTCGGTGATGGGGCGGGGCTTTTGGGCGGTGCCGCGCTTGCAGCCCGCGAAGCCGGTGACGCCGGGGATGTTCAGGATGAACTCCCAGAGCTCTTGATTGATGTGCTTGTGCGCGTCGTCCGAATAGAGCGCCATGCGGACGATGACGTAGCCGGGGCAGATGCGGCGGGTGATGGTGCGCTTCTTGCCATCCTTGATTTCGACAACCTTCTCGGTGGGGACGACGACGTCGAAGTCGTTGAGCACTTCTTTGGGGGCGGGCTCAACGGGGATGGCGAAATAGTCGCAGAGGCCATTGGCGCGGGCCTGTGCGACGATGTGACGCTGCGCTTTCTGCTCCTGGCCGGTGAGGGTCTGGAGCACATACCATTGCTTGGGGAGGTCTGCCATTTGCGCGCGTCCGATGGTGGGCCAATCAGCCAAGGATGAGGTGGAGCACTTTCTCGAGGATCGTGTCGCACACCAGGATGACGACGGCCAGGATAACAATGAAAACGATCACCACGAGGGAGGATTCGACCAGCTCGCGGCGCTCGGGCCAATTGATGCGCTTGCCTTCAAGGGCAACGTCGGCGAAAAACTGTCGAATCTTCTGGATCATGGCGTTTGCCGCTGGAGTGGCAGGGTGTGAGGGATTCGAACCCCCATAGGCAGTTTTGGAGACTGCTGCTCTGCCATTGAACTAACACCCTGTGTCGCGGCTTCCTTTTAAAGGGTTTACTTGGTCTCGCGGTGCAGCGTGCGCTTGCGCTCGAAGGGGCAGAACTTCATGAGCTCAACGCGCTCGGTCTGCGTCTTCTTGTTGCGGGTGGTGGTGTAATTGCGGCGCTTGCACTCAGTGCAGGCCAGGATGGCGAGTTCGCGGGGCATCTGTGTTGCCTCCTTCGGTGACTGTTCTCTGGGGTGAAAAATCCCCGGGGCGGTGGCCCCGCCCCGGGGCGCTGTTCACAAGAGAAAAGCCTTTACTTGATGATCTTGGAGACGGTGCCGGCGCCGACGGTGCGGCCACCTTCGCGGATAGCGAAGCGCATCTTCTCTTCGAGGGCGACGGGGGCGATCAGCTGAACGGTGATCTCGACGTTGTCGCCAGGCATGACCATCTCGACGCCGTCAGGAAGGGTGATGTCGCCGGTGACGTCCGTGGTGCGGATGTAGAACTGGGGACGATAGCCCTTGAAGAACGGGGTGTGGCGGCCGCCTTCTTCCTTGGTGAGGACGTAGACCTGACCAACGAAGTCGGTGTGGGGGGTGATGGAGCCGGGCTTGGCGAGAACCATGCCGCGCTCGACCTCTTCCTTCTTGGTGCCGCGGAGCAGGCAACCGATGTTGTCGCCGGCCTGGCCCTGGTCGAGGAGCTTGCGGAACATCTCGACGCCGGTCACGGTGGTCTTCTGGGTGGGCTTGAGGCCGACGATCTCGACTTCTTCACCAACCTTGATGGTGCCACGCTCGACACGGCCGGTAACCACGGTGCCGCGGCCTTCGATGGAGAAGACGTCTTCGATCGGCATCAGGAAGGCCTGGTCGGTCAGGCGGACGGGGTCGGGGATGTAGGTGTCCAGGGTGTCCATGAGCTGGTTGATGCACTCGCAAGCGGGGTCATCGGCGCTCTGGGCCTGGGTGGCGGGATAGGCGCAACCACGGACGATGGGGGAGCCCTCGTAACCGTACTTGTCAAGAAGCTCGGTCACTTCCATCTCGACGAGGTCGAGGAGCTCAGGATCGTCAACGAGGTCGATCTTGTTGAGGAAAACGATGATTTTGGGCACGCCGACCTGACGGGCGAGCAGGACATGCTCACGGGTCTGGGGCATGACGCCGGTGTCAGCCGCGACGAGGAGGATGGCGGCATCCATCTGGGCGGCGCCGGTGATCATGTTCTTGACGTAGTCGGCGTGGCCGGGGCAGTCAACGTGCGCGTAGTGACGGGTGGGGGTGCAGTACTCGACGTGCGCGGTGGCGATGGTAACGATCTTCTTGGCATCGCGACGGCCGGCGGATTCGGAAGCCTTGGCGACTTCATCGTACTTGACTTCGCCGGAGAGACCCTTCAGGGCCTGCACGTGGGTGATGGCGGCGGTCAGGGTGGTCTTGCCGTGGTCGACGTGGCCGATGGTGCCCACGTTCACGTGGACCTTATCGCCGCGCTCAAAGTTCTCTTTGGCCATTTTGTGTTGCTCCTGTGAACAGAAGTGGGGTGTTTGATATGGAGCCTACGAACGGAATCGAACCGGCGACCTCTTCCTTACCAAGGAAGTGCTCTACCTACTGAGCTACGTAGGCACAAACGCACCCTCACACGGGGTGCCCGTGCCTTCCTGACAGGCGGCGTGTATGCGCTTTCCATCAGAAAGTCCCCATAAGATACCACACCCAAATCCGAAATGCAAGCGCTTTTTTTTAATTTGCCGCAATTCCTCGCTTGAAGGCCACGTCAGAAGCGAGGGAGAACGGAGAACGGGAAACGGTGAACGGAGCGCGCGATGGGCGAGACTGCTGTGAAGAACCAAGCTTTCAACCTTTCCAAATGACAGGTCTGGGAAATGGCGTATCTTGCAATAGGCAATGGCGTTAGTGTTGATTTAGAGGAATCGAATGACAGGTCTTTGGCAAGGGTGCGGCGTGCGATTACTAAGAATCCGCACACCGATTTGATCTTTGACAACTGAATATGGGCGCTGACGCGCCCTAAAGATTGGAGAACGGAACGGCAACGCCGCCCCCCTTTGTGCTATACTAAGGCAGAAAGGTTGAGAACGATGAAGAGAAGTCTTTTGTTGGTGGCTTGCGGCGCGTTGGCGCTGTGCGGATGCGTACAGAACTCCGACGTCCGGGAGGATGCGCGTCTGCGGGGGCAGGCAATGACGGCCTTTGCGGCGGGCGATTTCCAACAGACGCGGGCAATCATTGAACAGGCGGACGCACTGTATGTGCCGCAAGGAAAGTTGTGGCGGCGGACGCTGGAGCTGCGCATGGCGTTGGCGGAGAACGCGCGCCATGGAGAACTGCGCCGTTTCTTGATGGCGTGGGCCGAGCAGTGTAAGGAATGGGATGTGGCAACGCGCGCGGACGCGGAGCTGACGTTGGCCGAGGCGCTGTCGCCGGAGTTTGCCGCAGATTGGCTCTATGATATGGAGACGGCGGATTGGCCGCAGCCCCTGCGCACGCGTTATAATCTGTTGCGCGCCGATCTTCAGCAGGGGCAGGCGGCGCTCCATGACGACACGGTGGCGCGTTGGCGCCTGGGCGTGCGCGGCCTGTATGATTCCGGGCGTCTGCTCGCGGCCGCGAACGAGGCGGCCCGTTGCGCCAACGAGACGCACAACGCCGAGGCCGCCCTCATGGCCGCAAAACTTTACAACGAGGCCGGCGACGCCAAGCGCAAGGGCCAGGCTCTCACGTTGGCGGAGGCTCTGGCGAAGGGCGACGCCACCCTGAAACAGGAAATCGGCTTGGTCCGAACCGCACCGCTCGGCGAAAAGAGCGCTTTCTAAAGGAGAGAGACATGGACGAAGTGACCGCATTGCGGGAAGAGAATGCACGCCTGAAGGCTGAGCTGGCCGAGGTGAAGCAACGTTGGGAGCGCGAACTGGTGGTGGCCAAGGCCGCCCTGGTCAACGCTCAGGCCGACCTGGAATTGATGCGCGAGCGCCTCCGCGCCGCCATGCTCCGCACCCTGGAGGCCGACGATGAGGTCTTCGGCGTGCGCGAGGAGGCCGCCGAGGCCGTCCGCCGCGCGGGAGGCCGCCGCTAATGGCCGACGGCGACACGCGGCGTTGGTCCCTGCGCGACCCCTCCGGGGCGATGCGCAACGCGAACGTCCCCACCGCGCTTTTGGTGCAATGGGCGGCGCAGGGCCTCATCCTCCCGGGTTTCGACCTCTCGGCAGACGGCGAGACGTGGGCCCCCGCAGAGACCCTGCCGGACTTGGCGATGACGTGGTATATCGTCGCGCCGGAGCACGCGCCCTATGGCCCCGTGGCGAAGGCCGCCGCCGAGCGCCTCTTGGCCGAGGGACGTTTCCCGCAGGGCGCCACGCTGACGCAGGACCCCGGCAAGGCTCCCGTCTCCGCGGAGTTGCCGCTGGCCGTGGAGCAACCCCAGCCGTCGCAGGAACTCGAGGAGACTCGCCAGCGTTTGGTGCTCCTGGAGCGTGAGTTGCGCCAGAAGGACCGTCGCATCGAGGAGCTCCGCCGCGAGGCCGAGGCCCGACAAGGCGAGCTCGAAATCGGCGACAAACCCAACGCCCAGGCCCTGGCGCAGGAACTCGCCGCCATCCGCCTGGAACGCGACCACCTGCAGGCCGCCGCGCAGGAGGCCGCCGAGGCCGCCGCAGACCGTGAGCAGACGCTCAAGCAGCGTATCGAGACCCTGGAGAAGGCCCTGGAGACCGCGCAGGACGCGGCCGCCCAAGAGCCCGCGCCCCCCACCGGCGCCCTGGCCGAACTCCTCGACCGCGAGGCCGACACCCTCCGCCGCGCGCAGGAGGAAGAGGAGCGTTTCCTGGAGCAACTCCGGTCGCTGTCCCGCCGCCGCGCCGCCGCCTTCGCCGAGCGCATCGCCGAGATCCGTCGCATTGTCGGCGAGGCCCCCGGCGCCGCCCGCGCCACCGTGGCCCCGCCCCAGAGTCCCTCCGCGCGCCGGGAGCACGAGGCCCGCGTCGCCGCGCTCGAAAAGGCCCTGGAAGAGGGCCGCGCCCGCGAGACCGACCTGCAGAAACGCCTGGTCGCGCTCGAAGGTAGCGAGATTCAGCTCCGCGCCCAGCTCACCCAGGCCCAGCGGCAGACCCTCGATTCCCTCAAGCTCGACGAGAAGCTGCGCGAGACCGTCCAGGCCCTGGCCCGCGAACGCGCCGCCCGCGAGGAGGAACACGGCGAAAACGCCCGTATCCAAGAGCAGCTCCTCCGCCGCATCGAGGAACTCGAGCGCACCATCCCCGCCCTCTCCGCGCAAATGCCGCCGGAACCCGAGCCGGAACCTGAACCCGAGCCCGAACGCCCCTCGCGCGGCACCTTCGACTGGCTCCGCCGCCGATGACGGACCCCGCCGAGAACCCGAGCACTGTCCACCCCGAAGCGGCGGCCACTCCGTCGCCCCGCAGGGGCGCTCCGTTCTCTGTTCTCCGTTTTCCGTTCTCCGGGGCGGCCGAGGCCACCCCTCCCCTCCCCCTCTTCCTGGCGCCCATGGCCGAGTTCACCTCGCCACCCATGCGCGTACTCTGCGAGGCGTGCGGCGCCGCCCGCACCTACACCGAGATGGTCAACGCCGAGGGCATCTGCCGCGCCTCGCCAAAGACCCTCTTCCTGCTAGAGACCTTCCCCGAGGAACGCAACGTCTGGGCGCACCTCTATGGCCCCGAGCCCGACCGCCTCGCCGAGGCCGCCAAACGCGTTGAGGCCCTCGGCCGCTTCCAAGGCATCGACCTCAACGCCGGCTGTCCCGTCCCCCGCATCACGGCCCAAGGCGCCGGCTCCGCGCTCCTCAAAGACCTCCCGCGCCTGGGCAAAATCCTCGAGGTCGTCGTCCGCGCCGTCCGCCTGCCCGTCACCTTCAAGACGCGTCTGGGTCCCCACCCCGGTGCCCCCGTCTGGCGTGAAGTCATCCATATCGCCCGCGAAAGCGGTGTCGCCGCGGTCACCCTCCACGCCCGCTTCACCTCGCAAGGCCACGCCGGCACCGTCCACCTCGACCTCCTCCGACAGGCCGTCGAGGCCGCCAGCGATCTGCCCGTCTTCGGCAACGGCTCCATCGTCGACCGACCGAGCGCCGAGGCCATGGCCGCCACCGGTGTCCGCGCCCTGCTCATCGCCCGCGCCGCGCTCGAAAATCCCTGCGTCTTCAGCTTCTCCAAGGGCGACCCCTGCGACCTGGCCGAACGTCACCTCGACCTCGAGCTGCGCTACCGCGCCCTAGCCCAAACCTTCTCCCGCCTCACCCCCGAAGAGGCCACCGTCCTCACCTTCCGCAAACACCTCTTCCGCTACTTCAAGGGCCTCCCCGGCGCCAACGCCCTCCGCGGCCGCCTGATGGATCTACACACCGTCTCCGACCTCCGCGCCGCCATCGCAGCCTTCCGGCAATAAGCCAAGCGGAGTTCCCACAAAGACACAAAAGAACGCAAGGGCCTGGGCACTTCACCGTTCGGCCCTTCGGGCCTCACTCCCTATCCCCATCCCTTGCGGTTCTGTCGCTTCTCGAAAAGCGCCTCAGGCAACGCCGCCCTTACTCCACAACGATGGGTGGGGAGGCGTTGAGGAGGGCGCGGAGGGTGAGGAGGGCCCAGGCGGTGGATTCGGCATCGCCCCAATGGCCGCCTTGGGCAGAGGTTTGCTGGGAATCGATGAGGGAGAGGGTGAGGCGTTGGCGCCAGTCGAGGGGCGGATTGGCGTCGGGGAGGTCGCGCTGGAGGGCGAAGAGGGCCTCGGGGGTGGGCTTGAGGGTGAGAGCGGCAGTGAGGTTGGTGAGGGTGTTGGGCGGTGTGGGGGGCGGCATGGCCTGCTCGAGCGGCGTGAGGTCGCAACGCTGAAGGGTGAAGGGCTGGCCGGCGGGGGCGAGGGCGTAACGGCGGAGAATCCGGGCGGGGACCTCGGGGGGCGGGGGCTGAGCGGCAAGCCAACGTTGCCCTTTGTCGATGGCGTTCTCGGCCTCTTGCGCAATGGTCAAAGGAATCTGGGATTCGGTCTGGATTCTAAAGGAGCCGCCTTGAGAGAAGGCCAGGAGGGGGAAGAGAAACAGGAGAACGGAGGACGGAAAACGGAAAACGGGGGCGCCCCTAGCGGGGCGACGGATAGAGCGATGGGAGGAGAAGAGACGTTTGAGGTTCA
The DNA here is from genome assembly GCA_944389945.1 of uncultured Kiritimatiellota bacterium. Lineage (GTDB taxonomy): Bacteria > Verrucomicrobiota > Kiritimatiellia > RFP12 > DVOR01 > Spyradenecus. The sequence goes on from CALXOF010000003.1 coordinate 188,469, forward strand.
TCACGAAGGACCACGAGGAAACACGAAGGGCTGCCAGAGGAAGGGGAACCGCCGATTTCGCCGATTGAAGCCGATTAGGGGCCGGCTTCCGCCGGCTAAACACAAGGAGCTTGAAAGCTTGGCCACCCTACCCATTGCTCTCTTTGTCGCCCCGTAGGGGCGTTCTGTTCACTGTTCTCCGTTCTCTGGGGCGGCGACGCCGCCCCTCCCGTCCTCCGTTCTCTCACGTAAGGGCGCGGCGCGCCCTTACGTGTAGCGGAGGACTTCGTCGACGGTGGTGTAGCCGTCGAGGACGTTGCGGATGGCGTCTTCGCGCATGGTGCGCATGCCCAGCTCGCGGGCCTTTTCGCGGAGGACGAGGGTGGGCTCGCGGTTGTTGATCATGTCGCGGATAGGGTTGGACATGCGAAGGTACTCGAAGACGCCCTTTCGCCCCTTGTAGCCGGTGGCATTGCAGACCTTGCAGCCCTTGCCGAAGGCAAACTGGCGATTACCAATGTCGGCGCGGGTAAGGCCCAGGCGGCCGATGGCATCATCGTCGGGGTCGTAGAAGGTCTTGCAGTTCTGGCAACAGGTACGCACGAGGCGTTGGGCCAAGACGGCCTGGAGGGTGGAGGAGATGAGGTACGGCGCAACGTTCATATCCACCAGACGCGTGACGGCGCCGGCGGCGTCGTTGGTGTGGAGGGTGGAAAAGACGAAGTGGCCGGTAAGGGCGGCCTGAATGGCGATTTCGGCGGTCTCGAGGTCACGGATTTCGCCGACCATGATGATGTCGGGGTCTTGACGGAGGAAGGCGCGGAGGACCTTGGCGAAGGTGTTGCCCTGCTGCGGATTGATCGGCACCTGGACGAGTCCCTCGATGTCGTATTCGACCGGCTCTTCCGCGGTGAGGATCTTGACGTCTACCTTATTAATATAGCGGAGGCAGGAATACAGCGTGGTCGTCTTACCGGAACCCGTCGGGCCCGTGACGATGAAGATGCCGTTGGGCTTCTCGATGTCGAGGGTGATGCCGTCGTAGATGTCCTCGGGCAGGCCGATGTTCTCGAGGTCGAGCGACACGGCGGAGCGGTCGAGGACACGGAGCACCACGGACTCGCCGTGAACGGTGGGCAGGCAGGAGACACGGAGGTCAACCTGGCGGCCGGCGACGGTGAGGGCGATACGGCCGTCCTGCGGCACACGGCGCTCAGCAATGTTGAGGTTGGAGAGGACCTTGATACGCGAGATGATGGGGAGCGCCATACTGAGCGGCGGCGGGTTCATCTCGTAGAGCGCGCCGTCCACGCGGTAACGAATCTTGAAGTCCTTCTCGAAGGGCTCGATGTGAATATCGGAGGCGCGGTCGGTGATGGCCTGATAGAGGACGAGGTTGACGAAGCGGATGACGGGGGCGGAGGCGGCGGCGCTCTCGATGCCCTTCTCGTCGGCGGAATTGGCGTCAAACTCGGGAAGTTCCTCGATGAGCGCGTCGGAGGCGTCGCCACCCGAGAAATTCTCGTCGATGGCGGCCTTGATCTGCGCCTCGGAGGCGAAGACGAAGCGGATTTCGCGGGAGAGAAGGAAGGTGAGCTCGTCGATGACGTCGGTCTCGACGAGGTCCGCGGTGGCGAAGGTGACGTGGTCGCTCTCGGCCTCGACGGGCACGATGGAGTGCATCCGCACGCTGGCCACGGGGACGAGGTTCTTCAGCGTGTCGTCAAAGGTGAAGTCGGAGAGGTCGACGACGTCGGTGCCCTGGCTGCCAGCCATGAGGGAGAGGAGGTCTTCCTCGCTGAGGACGTCCAGGTCGAGGATGAGTTCCTTGTAGGGCTTGCCGCTCTCAATGTGCTGGCGGACAAGCTCTTGGGCCTGGGCATCGTCGATGAAGCCGTTCTCGAGGACGAGCGCGACGAGGGGCGGGAGCTGGAGGGTGTCTGCCATGGCGGGTTATTCCCCTTGCATTTCGCGGAGTTTCTGGACGGTGGTCTCGGGGTCCTGGGCCTTGGTGACGAGGTCTTCGTAGGAAATCTTCCCCTCGGAGTAGAGGCGGAGGAGCGAGTCGTCCAGCGAGATCATGCCAAACTTGGCGCCGGTCTGGATGTCGGAGGTAATCTGGAAGGTCTTGTTGTCGCGGATACGAGACCGGATGGAGGGGGTGGACATCATGATCTCGAACGCCGCGCAGCGTCCCTTACCGCCCTTGTCCGCGCGAGGCAACAGCACCTGCGAAATCACGGCCACCAGCGACATCGAGAGCTGCGTGCGCACCTGCTCCTGCTGGTTCGTCGGGAAGGAGTCGATGATACGGTCGACGGTCGAGGCCGCGCCGGTGGTGTGCAGCGTACCGAAGACCAAGTGGCCCGTTTCGGCCGCCGTGATGGCCGCGCCGATCGTCTCGAGGTCGCGCATTTCGCCCACCAGAATCACGTCGGGGTCTTGACGCAACGCGCGGCGGATGGCCTCGGCGAAGCTCGGCACGTCCGCGCCGACCTCACGCTGGGTGACGATGGACTTCTTGGAGTAGTGGTAGAACTCGATCGGGTCTTCGATGGTGATGATGTGGCAGTCGCGGTCCTCGTTGATGATGTTCAGCATCGAGGCGAGGGTGGTGGACTTACCGGAACCCGTCGGGCCCGTCACGAGGATGAGGCCACGCGGCTTGTAGAGCAATTCATGCACGGCCTCGGGCAGGCCCAGCTGCTCCAACGTGAGGATGGTGGAAGGAATCTGACGAAGCACCAGACCGTAGTTGTGGCGCTCCTTAAAGACCGACACACGGAAGCGCGCGGCCTCAGAGAAGTACAGACCGAAGTCCGCACCGCCATTCTTCTCCACCTCGGCGATTTGCTCCTCGTTGGAGATCTCCAGGGCCAGCTTAGCCACGTCGGCCTGCGTCAACGGCGGCACGTCCAGCGGCTCCAACGACCCGGAGCAACGCAGGTAGGGCGGCCCCCCCACACGGATGTGAAGGTCGGAGGCGCCCTCATCCACGGTCGCCTGCATCAAATCCTGCATCGTGATTTCAGTGGTGGCCTCCGGGGCCAGCTCGTAAACCGTCTTATCCATCGCCAAACTCCTTTAATTCTCGTCGCCCATGGTCGCGCGGAGGACCTCCTCCAGGGTCGTCATGCCGCTGGCGACCTTCAACATGCCGTCCTCACGGAGCGTCCGCATACCCATCTCACGGACACGAGTACGCAACGTGGTCGTCGGCACGCGGTCGAAAATCATGCGCTGCACCGTGTCGTCCACGGTGAAAATCTCGAAGATGCCCTTTCGGCCCTTGTAGCCCGTGCCGTTGCACACCGGGCAGCCCTTGCCCTTGAACATCTTCATGCTGTCGATATTCTTCGACATCGAGCCCAACAGCTTCCGCTCGTGCTCCGTGGGGATATGCTCCTCGCGGCACTTCTCACAAATCGCGCGCACCAGACGCTGAGCCATCGCCGCCCGCAACGCCGACGCCACCAAGAACGGCTTGATGCCGATATCGCACAAACGCGTCACCGCGCTCGGCGCATCGTTCGTGTGCAGGGTCGAGAACACCAAGTGACCCGTCAACGCCGCTTCCATCGCGATTTCCGCCGTCTCATGGTCACGGATTTCGCCGATCATCACGATGTTCGGCGCCTGACGCAAGATGGAGCGCAGGGCCGCCGAGAAGTCCAACCCCACCGCGCGATTCACCTGCACCTGGTTGATGCCGCTCATCTGATATTCCACCGGATCCTCAACCGTGATCAACTTCTTGTCCGGCCGGTTGATCTGACCCAAGCACGCGTAAAGCGTCGTCGTCTTACCGGAACCCGTCGGGCCCGTCACCAGAATCACGCCGTCAGGCAAGCCAATCAGCCGCTCGAACTTCGCCTGGTCGTCCGACAAAAAGCCCAGCTGCGGCAAACCCAGCGCCAGATTCTGCTTATCCAAGATACGCATGACGATGGACTCACCGAAGTTCGTCGGCACCGTGCTCACACGCAAATCCAGCTCGCGGTCGCCCATCTTCACCTGGATACGACCGTCCTGCGGGATACGCCGCTCCGAGAGGTCCATGTTCGCCATCAGCTTCACGCGCGAGAGGATCGCCCCCTGCAAACGCTTCGGCGGCGGATCCATCTCACGCAACGCACCATCGATGCGGAAACGCACCCGGAACCGCTTCTCCATCGGCTCCAAATGAATATCGGACGCCTTCATCTTGCACGCGTCCATCAGAATCAAGCTCACCAAGCGGATAACCGGCGCATCCCCCTCGCCGCTCTCATCCACCTCCATCTCCTTGCGCTGCGACACCAAGCCCTCGCCCGTGTCCGTCGCATTCGGGTCAAACGTCAGCGGATACAGCTTATCCATCAACCGCTTCACGTCCCCCGACGTCACCACCACGAAATCCGCGTTCTTCCCATTCAGACGGTACCGAATCGCGTCCTGCGCGTCATAGTTCGCCGGGTCGCAAATCGCCACCATCACAGAATCGCCGTCATCCTGCAACGGCACCGCGTTATACTTCCGCGCCGTCTCAGCATCCAACAGCTTCACCGCCTCCGGGTCCACATCGTCCCCGTCAATCGAAGCAAACGGCATGCCAAACTGCTCAGCCAGCGTCCCCAGCACATCCTCTTCCGAGACGGCCCCCTGCTCCACCAGCCAATCCAGCGCCGTCTGACCCTCCCGGCGGTCAGCGCCCAACGCCTCCGCCACCTGGTCAGCCGTCAAATGACCCGTTTCCTGCAGAATCTGCAACGCATACTCATCATTCGTCGTCACGCCATACTCTCCCGAAAAGCTATCATCATCATTCTTAAGATACCAAAACCGCCCCCTCCGCGCAAGCCACCCAATCACACCCCAAGAACTTTGGAAGCTTAAAGGCTTAGAAGGCCTGACCCCTTCGCAACTCACCCCTCATTTCCCGGGGGGAGGGGGCATTAACGCCCCTTACCATAATATTCAGTTGTCAAAGATCAATCAGCGTGCGTATGCTTAACAATCACACACTGCACCCTTGCCAAAGACCTGTCATTCGCCTCCCCTAAATCCCCAACAACCCATTCATCCCCATCTCAATACGCCATCCTCCAGACCTGTCATTTGGTAGAAGTTTAGAAGCCAGTCTTCGTCGCCCCTGCCGCCGCCCTATACAGCACCTCCTCCCTCGCCCGCAAGGGCGCTCCTGAATCTCCTGTACCTCCTGAATCTCCTGCGTATCTTCAATTGTGGCAGATTTCCGAAACAGTGTTTCGGGAATCTCCCCTACACAAAAACGCCCCTTTATC